>DHHM01000002.1 GCA_002403305.1 Bacteroidales bacterium UBA4772 | reverse complement strand
CAGATCATCAGGGTGGAGGACACCACGGCGCCAACATTTACTGTTCCTGTTGACATCACCATTTGTAGAGATGTAGACGGCAACTATGACAGAGATGTCTCAAACACCGGAGATGTTATAGATGAGGATGACAATTGCGACACCTCATTGGATGCGGTATATGCAGATTCCGATTTGGCAATGGGAACATTAACTGAGGTTGGCTATATTACAAGAACATGGACACTTACGGATGACTGCGGAAACGTAACGACACAATACCAGATCATCTGGGTACAGCCGGTGCCGCAGATATCGGTGGAAGTACCCGATACCCTCTTCTGCAACGGGGCTACTGTTGACTTCACTATTGACTCACTGGTGATATCAAGAGGAGAGGTGATGTATGACCTTGAGGTGAACTATGCTCCAGGGGTCAGCGGTAATCTTACAGACGGTCCAAGGCAGATAGCTGATATTTCCGATGCACTCATCAACAGTACCGACAGCCACCAGACCGTAACATACACCTTCAGACCGTATATCCAGGGCAAGCCGGGAGACCCCACCTGTCATGACGGGATTGACACAATTATTGTGATACACATCGAACCTACCGCGAGGGTTTCTCATACCCTGGCTAATGACGAGTTGTGTAACGGCGATGACGTCAACATTCAGCTGGCAACGGTGACAATACCGTACCGGGGAATAGAGTTCAATGTTGATGCAATGTCCGGTTATCCTGAGATCTCTGGTTACAACGACAGAATTGGTCTGACTGTGACGGATATCATCACTGAGCCATTGACAAACAGCGGAGACACGGCAAGGCTCGTTCTCTATGTGATCACCCCGGTGACACTTGATGTCAACGACAACCAGAAATGTGTTGGAGTCAATGACACCGTCGAAGTATGGGTCAACCCCACTCCCAGGGCCACACCCCTGATAAACACTCCCCGCATCTGCGACCAGGGAACAACAGAAATTATTCTGACCTCGCCCACAGTCATGACTTCAGGAGTGATAGAATTCAACTATACGATATCTGCAACTGCACCCGTCAGCGTGGTCGCAGGCAACAGGGCACCGGCCAACAGCCAGCCTCTTGGTACGGCCCTACAGTTTCAGTATACCAATGAGAGCGACACAATACAATCGGTCTACTTCCATATTACCCCGAAAGTATCCGGATTGGCATGCCCCTACGGCAACACGGTTATGTCTGAGGTTAAGGTGCATGCCCGGCCACTGCAGTCGCTTGAGATAAGAGACTCAATAACATGTCACGGAGGCCAGAACGGCACCCTGGAGGTGATACCGGCAAAAGGTGTTGATCCGCTCTGGGTTGAATGGACCGGACCCGACTACTGGGAGGATGAGGGTTATAACATGTTCATCGTCGATGAGCGATCCCAGGGGAATTATACTGCCACCGTTACTGACAGCCTCGGCTGCTCCAGCGTTGGGACACTCAGCCTTCTTGAGCCCTATACCGAAGTGGCATTCTATTTCAATAAGTATATTTCCTGCCCCGGTGCCAATGATGCACAGATAACCCTGGCTCTGACCGAAGGGGAAGCGCCACCTTATAATTACTACATAATGCGCGATCTGACAGATACTGTCTATCAGGGGCCCCTTCCGCCGCAGAATTTCCCGCCTGATCCGGTACACATTGACAGTGTCGCTCCCGGCGAATATCTCCTGATTGTCGAGGATGCCAACGGATGCAAACTGCCGGAGATAAGGACTCTGTTTGACGCTCCTGTCACTGAAGTAAAATTTGGCAAATCTGATTACTCGGGTTACAATATCTCCTGTGAAGCGTATAATGACGGATCCATCTGGGTGAGCAGTATACGAAGCTATTACCTGGACGGTACGGACACGGTATTTGTCACTAACGTGGCTCCTTACACTTATCAGTGGACCGCTTCAGACGGAGGTGTCATAACAGGCAGTTCAACTGAAAACAATCTCGTAGGCGTGCCGGCAGGGACATACCATCTGACGGTGACAACCAGCAAGGGATGTACATTCAATTTCACAGGTGTGCTGACCGAGCCTGACGGCATCGACCTGCTGGCAGAAGATATCTCATTAAGTCCTGACGGCAACTATCAGATATCATGTTACGGCAGGAATGACGGCTATATCGACCTTCAGTTCGACGGCGGGACAGGTGGCTACACCTATTCCTGGACAGGTCCTGAAGGGTTTACCGCCACTACGGCATCAATCGCCAGCCTGTATGATGGCACCTATGGCCTCACTGTCACGGATGGAAACGGATGCCACAGGTATTACCAGTATATACTTGATGAACCTGATTCAGTGGGCATATCAGTTTTGAAATCGCTTACCGGCGATGGATTGTATAACATAAGCTGTAACGGTGAGGATGGGCAGATTGACATTACCGTCACAGGAGGAAGTGGACCGGGCACCTATGCTTATGACTGGAAAGACATCAATAATCCCGAATGGTCAAGCAACCTCGAGGACCTGAGTGTCAAGGCCGGGTTTTACAGGGTGTATGTCACCGATGCCAACGGCTGCACAACGGACAGGGGAGTGGAACTCACCCAGCCATTGCCATTGGATGTCTCGACGATGATATCGAATATCACCTGTCTGACAGCTCCGGTTTACAATGACGGAGCCGTTGACCTGACCATCGAGGGAGGTAAGGGCCCGTACAGTTACCTGTGGACAGGACCGTCGGGTTACACATCCACGGAAGAGGATATATCGGGACTCACCCCTGGCGACTACTATGTCAGTGTCACCGATGACTACGGCTGCATCATTGATGCAGAAGCGCACTTGTCGTTGCCTGAGCCACTGACTGTTGACAGAATTATGTCTGACTATAACGGGTTTAATGTCAGCTGCCTGGGAAGAGCCGACGGCTGGATGAAGGTTGTCCCGGTGACTGGCACTGCACCTTTTCATTACTCATGGAGCGGTCCTGACGGCTTTACCGCCATTGACACCGATTCTATCTACGGTCTCAGGGAGGGCCCCTATACCGTTTCCGTTACGGACAATAATCTGTGCAACACCATCGTGGAGACGACCCTTGTCTCTCCCGGTCAGCTGAGCCTGACTATCACCAAACAGACTTCCGAGGGCGGCAACTACAACATCAACTGCAACGGTGAAGCCACGGGTCGTGTTGACCTGGCTGTCGTAAACGCGGCAGGCACAGCGTCATATCTGTGGTCTGACGGAGGTGCAGGATCCAGCCGAGATAATCTCGAAGCAAGAGAGTATGAGGTTATAGTTACCGACGGTAACGGCTGTTCAACCAACACAACTCTCACACTCACCGAACCAGACCCGATAATCATCTCGTTCAGTATGGTCTCACCCTACTGTCCGGAAAGCACCGACGGAACTGTCTTTGCCGGGGTGACGGGCGGAGAAGGAGCCTACAGCTTCCTGTGGAACAGCGGACAGACAACACAGGAGATCACAGGACTGACAGCAGGACTCTATATAGTTGATGTCAGCGATTACAACGGCTGCACAGCTGCAGATTCGGTGACACTGGCTCCGTTGAACGACATGTGCGTGGGCATTCCGAATGCCTTCTCGCCTGACGGAGACGGAATTAATGAATACTGGGTCATCAGCAAGATAGCACTCTATTCTGAAGCTGAGGTGGTCATCCTCAACAGGTGGGGCGAGATGGTATGGAAATCCGAAAAGGGGTATCCCGACCCATGGGACGGCCGAGCTTCGAACGGCAGGGAGCTGCCGATGGATTCTTATCATTATGCCATTGATCTTCACAATGGTGAGAAGCCTATAGTCGGACACGTGACGATAATAAGGTAATCAATGATTAACAGGAGAGCAGCGTGTAAGATGAGAAAGTGGATACTGATACTGGCAGCAGTGATGATGGCGGCAGGGCTTGAAGCCCAGCAGCTGCCTGTCTACAGCCAGTATCTGTTCAACAAGTATCTCATAAATCCGGCCGTAGCAGGGAGCGACGGTTATACAAGCATCAACCTGACCACAAGGCAGCAATGGGCGGGATACCAGGGAGCACCACAAACTTATTCCCTCAGTGCACAGGGACGTATTCTCAAGCAGAAGTACCTTATCCGGGACAACATATTCGATAAGAAGATATTCAAGCCACATACGGAAGGGAAAGTGGGAGTCGGCGCAACAGTGTTTTCTGATATCAACGGCCTGGTCCGGCGCACCGGCTTCTCCACATCATACGCCTACCATATCTGGCTTCACGGCGGCACACAACTTTCATTTGGTCTGGCATTTACCGGTTACCATTATAAGATCGACCAGAGACAGATACAGTTTGATGATCCAGATGAGCCATGGTTGAACACTGACTTCAGGAAGGGCATCTTTGTGCCTGATTTCAATTTCGGGGCTTACCTCCTTGACAGGAAGTTTGCGATCGGCTTCTCCGTCCAGGATATGATGGAGGGATTCATCAAGGCAGGGAGCCAGGCCTACCGGGACCTGAAGATACAAAGGACGTACTACCTCTTTGGCAACTATGACTTTGAACCTGACAACAAGTCACTCATCCAGCCTTCACTGCTTCTGAAAATGTCAGAGCAGCTCAGCCCGCAGGCAGATATAGGCCTAACATATTCGTATGATAACAAGATATGGGTGGGGGCCACCTTCAGGACAGGCAGCGCGATCATTGCCAATGTCGGTGTCAGAAGGGACAGGCTGTTTTTCGGTTATTCGTTCGACTTCACCCTGCAGTCGATACAGATGTCGACATACGGCTCGCATGAGTTTATTATGGCAGTCCGTTTCGGGGACACACCCAGGAAGTACCGGTGGCTTGACAGGTACTAGGGAAATCATTCTGACATTACGGGATCAGGGGGCTATGGCTGGCTTGACAGATACCGGGGATATCGTCCTGACATTACGAGATCATGGGTTCGCAACTGGATTGGCAGGTGACAGGGCAGTTGTTCTGAGATCACGGGATCAGGGGGCTGTCACCTGCCTGACAGGTATCAGGTTTTCTGCTTTGATATCACATAGATAAGGGAGCTTGCCCTGTTACTTCGGAAGAGGTTTACCACAGCAAGAAACAGTCCCGTAACTACGCCCCTCAGAAGAGCCACATGGCGACCCCGGTTCCTGTAGCTGAGCGCAGAGATATAAAAGAGGTCCAGAGGCAGCGGACGAATTTCCTCGCATGCAAATCCGTGCTTTTCTGCCAGATGCAGGAGCGAGTCGGGCGAGAAATGCCAGAGGTGTCTTGGCACATCCAGTGCAGCCCAGTTCTCCCCGAACCATTGTGCATCGGAAGATTCTATATTTGGCAGGGCGATGATGCAACGTCCATCATCGGCAAGTATTCTGCGAATCTCTCCCATCCATTTTTCCGGGTCGTAGAGATGCTCCAGGACATGCCATAGGGTAACGCAGTCTGCGGAAGCATCATTCAGATCACTGATCCCGGCAGGCGTGAGAGTCCTGATACCGAATTTTGCTGCCGAAAACTCACGGGCCCGGTCATTTATTTCGACGCCGGTGACATTCCAGCCCTTCTGCTGCATGAATGAGGCGAAATAGCCGGTGCCGCTGCCGATATCTACAATAGTCCCTGTGCTTTTTCCTGTCGCCCTTCTCACCAGCCTGAATTTTCTGCCGAGCATGAACTTCCTGGCCAGATGGTAGGACAGTTCGGTCAGGTTCTGCTTTTTGTCGGAGTGAGATATATAATCATCTGACACATAATACCTGCCTATATCATGCTCCTCCGGAGGATCGGCAGTGACGACAAGTCCGCAACCGCAGCATTGTGCTACGCGGAAGCTCTCGCCGGTGACCAGGTGATCGTGTGTAGTGAAGAGATCTGAAAAATCAGAGCCTCCGCATACGGGGCATGTTCTCACCTCAGCCATTCCTGCGGCTTTGATTGAAACGTGCAACGCCGGCAAACAATATCAGGGCCAACAGCACCACTGAGCCTGCCAGTGACACCCTGTTGCCTGTTTTGTACGACCGGGGTTCGAACCGGAATGTTACCGTATGGCTTCCCGCGGGCAGACAGATCCCCCTGAGAACATAATCTGCACGGAAATGATCTGCAGGGGCATCGTCGATATATGCCTGCCATCCCTGTTTATAGTAGATCTCCGAGAAAACAGCAAGCCTGTCCGAAGAGAGCTCGGCTCTGTAGGTGAGATGGTTTGGCAGGTATGATTCAAGATAAATAGTGTCAGAAGGTGAGCCAGGACCGACCGGCAGCGGTATCATATCGGCAAATCTTCTGTCAACTACGGCCTCTGATCCCGGGTTGAGAGTCTTGACGGCGCTGAGCTCAGCGTCGGCATTTTCAACAATTGTAACCCTGTCAACCAGCCATGCATTGCCCAGGGCATATCTGTTTTTCAGCGGAGGGGAGCCCGGATCAAGTATTATATATTTGGTATTCAGCATATTCAATGCGTTTAGGTTTTGCATTACCCCCTCTGCATCCTCCAATGATGAGGCTGTTCTGAGGCTGGTGACAAGTGAGTTTATCTCATCCATGAGGCTTGCCTCTATCAGCTCCTGGTATCTCTTCATCTTTACCCCGCTGTATCCTCCTACAGACATATGATGGTATGAGGTAGAGGCATCATTGAAGACGGAGACAGTCAGGTTCAGAACGCGGTGCTCACCCTGATCGCTGAGGATCTCCTTGTCTGCCACTGTGGGCTCAAAGGTATTGGCAGCGGATCTCTTCGTCTCAAAGTTGGAAGCTCCCAGGTATCTTGCATCGACCGGTACCTGGTCAATGAGGAAGAGTACCGAGAGGCCTATGAGGGTGTGCTGCAGCTTTATTTTTTCCTTAAGGAAAAACCAGAGCAGAGCAGCACCGGCAGCTATCAGCAGTGACGCTCTCAGGGCGTCGGTGCGCAGCATCATCTTCCTGTCGGCGATCATGGCATCTTTCAGCCACGACAGGGAGTCGGGCAGTGAGATCTCATCAGGCCTGAGGAACGATCCTGCCAATCCGGGTAAAAGGAAAAGTAGAAGGGCGATGCCTCCTGTAATCAGGGCAGCTGTCAGCAGGGATTTCAGGGCTTTTTCACGGGTGGCGGATCCTTCGGTTACTGCCTTCAGGGCCAGTACGGCAAGGAGCGGCACCAAAACGCCCGCCATGACCAGTGTCATTGATACTGCACGGAATCTGTCGTATCCCGGGAACCAGTCTATGAACAGAGATGTCACCGGCATGAGGTTCTTGCCCCATGACAGTACCAGGGAGAGCAGCACGCCGGTTAGTATCCACCATTTTTCCATGCCTTTGACAATAAGGAGTCCCAGCACAAACAGAAAGAGAACCACGGCACCGAAATAGACCGGTCCGCTGGTGGAGGGCTGTTTCCCCCAGTAGCTGAAGAGTTGTCCCCGGGCCTGTCCCAGGTTATTTTTCCGCAGTGCCTTTACCGTCTCGGAGTCACCCGGGAAGGGTGCCGTGGCGCCACCCCTGAAGTTAGGCACAAGGAAGGTAAGCGACTCTGCTATCCCGTAGCTCCACTGTGTAATATACTCTTTGTCAAGTCCTTTCTGATCACTGCCTTCAGCTGCGGTAAGCTCGCTCTGGCCCCTTGTTGATTCCTTACTGTATTCCAATGTAGAGTATAGTGGGGCGAAGTTGACGGCGAAGGCTATCAGAGCCGCGACAACAAGCATTCCAAAAGTCTTCATGAACGCCGGCAGAGTCTTGTTCCTGAAGGCATCTGCAAGCTCAAATATGCCGAAGACAAGCACTATCAGTCCGGTGTAGTATGTTATCTGGAAATGGTTGGACATGATCTCCAGGGAGAGGAACAGGGCAAACAGTATTCCGCCAGCCAGGGCATTTTTCCTGAACGACCAGACCACGCTGCCCACTACGGGAGCCATATATGCCATAGCATAGGCTTTGGTGTTGTGTCCTGCCGAGAGGCTTACGAAGAGGTATGAGCTGAAGCCGTAGGCAATGGCGCCGGCCATGGCCAGCCAGGGGTTGACCCTGAAGAAGAGAAGCATGATATAGAACCCGAGCATCGACAGAAAGAGTGCTGCGACAGGTGTATTGTATATCTTCAGGAAGTTATCGAGGTGCTTGAAAAGGTTTCCCGGATATTTGGCAGATATCATATAGGCAGGCATCCCTCCGAACATCGAGTTGGTCCATAACGGTTCACCCCCGTGTTCTTCACGGTAGTCGCTGATCTCCTTTGAGGAGCCAAGATAGACTTTGGTATCATGCGCATCAAGCTTCCTGCCTTCAAGCACAGGATAGAAATATGCAAAGGAGACTACCGTGAACAGAAGCACGGCAATGATATGGGGCAGGGATGATTTCAGTACGCTTGAGTTCATGGAGAGATCATTTTTGGAAAAACCCGTGGTTAAATAATACCTGACAAAAATACACCAACTGCGGTTTAAATCAAATGAGTATATTATTATACATTTGCCGGAGCAAGAGAGTAAGATGGGAATTGTTCGGAATCAGACGCTCCGCGGCACAGCATGGTCATATCTTGGAGCCCTCCTCGGGTTTGTGAATATTATTCTGCTCTCGCCGAAAGTCTTTAGCACCGGAGAGATTGGGGTTGTGCAGCTGCTGATGTCGTTGGCCACCATGCTGGCACAGTTTTCCAGTCTCGGATTCACCAATGTCATCAACAGGCTCTTCCCCTGGTTCAGGGATAACCGTGAAAAGCACAACGGGTTCCTCGGGCTGGCAATGATCATAACCCTTGCCGGGTTTATCCTCGCACTGGTATTTCTGAAGTTTTATTCTCCCTATTTCGAGAGGGTAAACATGGAGCGCTCGCCACTGATAGCCGAATACTCTTTTTATCTGCCGGCTTTGTTGCTGATCACGCTTCTCTTCAATCTGCTCGACAATTACAACAAGGTTTTATATGACGCCGTACTGGGGACCTTCCTGAAGGAGTTCCTGTTCAGGGTGCTGAACTTTGGACTTATCTGTCTCTTCTGGTTCGGGGTCATCGATTTTTCAGGCTATCTCTTCGGATATGTTATCTCCCAGGGGGTGCCGCTCATCATTATTTTCATCAGCCTGCTGGTGAGGGGAGAGGTATCACTGAAGGTCAAGCCTGCATATATTAACCACGGCCTAAGGAAGGAGATTTTCTTTCTCTCACTGTTCGGCATTCTCACGGGTTTCAGCTCCATCATCCTTACCACTCTCGACAAGGTGTTCATCAACACGTACCTGGGAGAAAATGAGGTGGGGATCTATGCTATTGCTACCTATTTTGCGGTGATGATAGCCCTCCCCGGCAGGTCGGTGGCCAAGATCTCCATCCCCTTTCTGGCAGAGTCGTGGAAGAATGATGACCTGGATACCATTTACGATCTCTACAAAAGGAGCAGCATCAATCAGTATGCCATCGGACTTCTGATCTTCACGGGGCTGGTTGTCAACCTCGACAACATCTCCCGTCTCCTTCCGGAGGCTTACGGCAACAGCGGAGGGGTGATTATAATGGTCGGGCTCGGGTACCTCATAAGCATCATTGCAGGCATCAACGGCATCATTCTGAGCACCTCAACGCTTTACCGGTATCAGACCTGGCTGATGTTCATCCTGGTGGCTCTTTTCGTTGGCACCAGCATGATTTTCATCCCATTGTACGGCATCAACGGTGCCGCCCTGGCTACAATGATCTCCAACATCATCTACAATATGCTCGGTGTTGTTGTTGCAGGCAGGAAATTTGGTATCTGGCCCTTCAGCTCAAGTCATCTGAAGATGACTTTTTTGGCGGTTGCCGCTGCCCTTGCAGGGTTTGTTTTACCGCAGATGTCGCTCGTGGCTGACATATTGCTGAGGAGCCTGCTGGTAACGGTTGTTTATACCGCCGGCCTCTATTACTGGCGGCTCTCTGATGACGTGAACAGCCTGATTGACCTGTTCGTCAGGAGGTTCAGGGGAGGATCATAGGATATTGCCCAGCATCTCACCAAGCTTTGAAGAGAGTGCCCGTCGTGAGTATTCAAGGTGATGGCCGCTTCGTTTAACCGGTTTTCCATCAGCTACTTTCAGGATAAAATTCTTAATGTCCTGAGTGTCATTGTAGGCAAATATGCCCTGGTAGCCGCATTTCACCAGCAGCTGAGCCGCATCGCCGTCCTTTGGCCCCAGCAGCAGTATTGGTTTTTCGGTAGCCAGGTACTCAAAAATCTTTCCGGTAAGGATTGATCTGTTTGACGCATGGTCAGGGATTATAAGCAGGAGCATGCTTGATTCCATCATATGCTGTATAGCCACTGGATGGTCGCAGTATGGAATGAATTCCGTGCCCGTTTCACCTGCCGGAAAAAGTGCCCGGACCGGTTCGGATACTGTGCCGACAAACCTGAGTTTCACCGGCTGGCCGCCGGCACGCAGCTCCTGTATGGCATCCAGAAACCCGATAACCGGGTATGACGGTGAAAGTGTTCCGACATAGGTTATGGTAAAGGTGTCAGGCAGCGTAGGTACGATACCCTCGAAATCCTCTTCATCAAACCCGTTTGGGAGCACGTGTGTCTTGTTCGCGATATTTTCCCCCTTTCCTGCGAGGAGGGATGCCAGTGTGTTGCCAACAGTAATGATTGTGTCGGCTTTTGAGAGCACATTCTTCTCCATGCGGCTGTCCAGTATTCTTGCCGGCAGGGAGGGTTTGAACAGGTCATAATAATATATATCCGTCCAGGGGTCCCGCATATCAGCCACCCATTTGATCTTCGGAAAGCGGCGCTTCAGCCTGAGGCCGATAAGCTGTGTTGAATGAGGAGGGCTTGTTGTGATCACGTGGGTGATGTTCTGGCTCTGGATCAGCTCGCAGGCCTTCCGGAATGCATATCTGTTCCATCCCCTGCGGGGGTCGGGGATAAAGAAATTACCCCGTATGAAGCGGCTGAGCCTGCTCTTCCTGTCATTGTCAGCGCCTGAGGCAAATCCTGAATGAGGGATTTTCGACTGATCCTTGCTGTAGAGAGTAAAGTAATTGACTGCCTTTGTCCTGTATACTTCAACATCGAGGGGTATTTCGCCGTACAGCGACTCATCCCTGTAGGGGTAGGCGGCATAGTCAGGGTCGACTGTAAGCACGGCGGGTAACCATCCTGATGGAGGCAGGTATTTGGCAAACTTGAGCCACCGCTGCACCCCTGCGCCTCCGCTGGGAGGCCAGTAGTAGGTTATAACCAGAACCTTTCCCGGCCTTGACCTCATTTTACAGTTTCTTAAGTTGCTCCTGCAGGCTGACCTTGTCGGCAATGATATTTTTCAGATCAGCAATGGCTACCCGCTCCTGAAGCATGGTATCGCGGTATCTTATGGTGACCGTCTTGTCATCCACGGTCTGGTAGTCGATGGTAATGCAGTAGGGTGTGCCAATCGCATCCTGTCTGCGGTAGCGCTTGCCTATCGAATCCTTCTCATCATACTGGCAGTTGAAGTCGAACTTCAGGTCATCAACAATCCTGCGTGAGATGTCGGGCAAACCATCCTTTCTGACAAGGGGAAGCACGGCGAGCTTCACCGGCGCAAGCACTGAAGGCAGCCTGAGAACGACCCTGCTGTCGGGTACTCCGTCCTCCCCGGTGAGGTCCTCTTCGTAATATGATGCAGACACCACCTGGAGGAACATGCGGTCGACACCTATGGAGGTTTCAATCACATAAGGTATATATGATTCATTGATCTCAGGATCAAAGTACTGCATCTTCCTTCCGCTGTACTGCTGGTGTTGTTTCAGATCGAAGTCGGTTCTGGAGTGGATGCCTTCCACCTCCCTGAATCCGAACGGGAATTTGTATTCTATGTCAGCTGCCGCATTGGCATAGTGGGCTAGCTTGTCATGGTCATGGAAACGGTAGTTTTCGTCTCCGAAGCCCAGGGCACGGTGCCATTTCATCCGTGCCTCCTTCCAGTGGCTGAACCACTGCAGCTCTGTACCCGGCTTTACGAAGAACTGCATCTCCATCTGTTCGAACTCGCGCATGCGGAAGATGAACTGCCGTGCGACGATCTCGTTTCTGAAGGCCTTGCCTATCTGCGCTATTCCGAAGGGCAGCTTCATGCGCCCTGTTTTCTGGACATTCAGGAAGTTAACGAAGATACCCTGGGCTGTCTCAGGGCGGAGATAAATCTTCATTGCTCCGTCGGAGGTGGAGCCTATCTCCGTTGAGAACATCAGGTTAAAATGCCTTACTTCAGTCCAGTTTTTTGTGCCTGAGACGGGGCATACTATCTCACTGTCAACGATTATCTGCCTCAGTTCGGCGAGATCGGGTCCTGCCAGGGCATCAACAAACCTTTTATGGATCTCTTCATGTTTGCCGCTTATTTCCTGTATGCGGGGGTTTGTTGACCTGTAAAGCTCCTCGTCGAATTTTTCACCGAATCTGCTTCTGGCCTTCTCTACCTCCTTCTCAATCTTTTCCGATAGTTTTTCAAGATGCTCTTCGATAAGTACATCGGCACGGTATCTCTTCTTGCTGTCCTTGTTATCTATAAGGGGGTCATTGAAGGCATCGACGTGACCTGAGGCTTTCCATGCAGTCGGGTGCATGAATATCGCCGAATCAAGACCTACGATATTTTCATGGAGCAGGACCATGCTATCCCACCAGTATTTTTTGATGTTGTTTTTCAGTTCAACGCCATACTGGCCATAGTCATACACGGCTGCCAGACCGTCATAGATTTCACTTGAGGGAAAAATGTAACCGTACTCCTTGCAGTGTGCGACGAGTTTCTTAAATAGGTCTTCCTGGGCCATAATATGATTTTGGTTCTGCCTGTTAACCGGGCAAAAGTATATTAAAATCCGCTGTTTTACAATTGACCGAAATGGTGTAAAATCAATTTGTATCTTTGCTAATCGTCTTAGAAAATGGCTGTATGAAAGTTCGGTGTGATTTTCTGGTAATGGGATCCGGCATTGCCGGTCTCTCCTTTGCCCTCAAGGCAGCGGATCACGGTACGGTATGCGTGATCACCAAGGCAGGGATGGATGACTGCAGCACACAGTATGCCCAGGGGGGCGTTGCGGCGGTGATGTATGAGCCTGACAATATCGAGAAGCATGTCCGGGACACCCTGGTGGCAGGTGCAGGATACTGCAATGAGGAGGTGGTGAGGATGGTTGTGAGTGAAGCCCCGGCAAGGATCAGGGACCTGATAGAGTGGGGGGTCGATTTTGACAGGAAGCCTGACGGCAGGCTCGACATGGCGATGGAAGGCGGTCACACCGAGCACAGGATACTTCATCAGAAGGATTCCACAGGGGCGGCAATAGAGGAGGTTCTCATACGACGGGTCCGGGAACACAGGAGCATAACCGTTTTCGAGAATCATTTCGCTATCGATCTGCTCACCCAGCATAACCTCGGGGAGTATGTTACCAGGGAGTGGAAGGACATTAAGTGCTACGGGGCCTACGTGGCCGACCTGGAGAGCAGCAAGGTGAAGACATTCCTTTCGAAGGTGACCGTTCTGGCCACCGGCGGCTGCGGTAATATCTATCTGACCACCACCAACCCCGTTATTGCCACGGGCGACGGTATGGCCATGGTGCACCGGGCGAACGGGATCCTTGAGAACATGGAGTTCATCCAGTTTCATCCCACGTCACTTTATAATCCCAATGTCAGGCCATCCTTCCTGATCACGGAGGCTCTGAGGGGTTTTGGGGCGGAGCTGCGCAACAGTGACGGGGAGAAATTCATGCCCAGGTATCATGCCAGGGGCTCGCTGGCCCCGCGTGATGTTGTGGCGAGGGCCATTGACAACGAGATGAAGCTCAGGGGGGATGACTATGTATGGCTTGACTGCACACATCTTGATGCCGGAGAGCTAAGGTCACATTTCCCTCACATTTATGAAAAGTGCATGGAGGAAGGCATTGATATCACACGACAGATGATACCCGTGGTTCCTGCGGCGCACTACTCATGCGGCGGGGTGAAGGTTGACATGAACGGCAGAAGCTCTATAGACCGTCTTTACGCGATAGGAGAGGTCTCTTCCACAGGGCTTCACGGGGCCAACAGACTGGCATCGAACTCGCTCATCGAGGCTGCCGTATATGCACACAGGGCTGCCGGGGATGCTGCGGGCCGGATAGCAGGACTGAGTTTTGAGGAGAAGATACCCCTGTGGAACTACCACGGCACCACAAACCTCGAGGAGATGATCCTGGTGACCCAGAATTACAAGGAGATGCAGATGATCATGAGCAACTATGTAGGTATTGTGAGGTCAGACCTCAGGCTGGCACGGGCTAAGACAAGGCTCGAGATCATCTATCAGGAGACGGAAGACCTCTACCGCCGGTCCACGATCTCGAGACAGCTGATAGAACTTCGCAACCTGATCGCTACCGGATACCTGGTAATAAAGATGGCAAAGAACAGGAAAGAGAGTCTCGGACTGCATTATTCAATAGATTATCCGGCGAGGCCAGGCTCAGAATTTTAGATGGCAATTTCCATGGAAAGCAACGAAATCCCTGAATCGCCCGTGCAGGGCGACACCCCGTTCGTAACCGCACCCTTCAGGGGAAAAAATGCCTTCTGGAGGTATTTCCTGGGAGGGGTGATCCCATTTCTTGTCTCCAATATCATCGGGGCAATCCCACTGGGGATAGTGATGGTAGCCTATGCCCTTGACGGTTCTGAAGTCCCCCAGAAGGGAGGAATGCCCGATTTTGAGATGATGGGGATTGATCCAAACATTGGCTTGCTCCTTCTCCTGTTTCCATTTATTCTTGCCTTCTTTACGATAGTCTTACTTATAAAGCCGTTACATAACCGCAGTTTTGGCACGGTGATCAACGGTGGCAGGAGAGTACGCTGGGGCAGGATGCTCTTCTCGGCACTGGTATGGATACTCATCTCAGCCTTGTGGCTGATTTGGTCTGTCAGAACCGACCCGGGAAACTTTAACCTTAACAACACTTCCAACAGCCTGATAATCCTGGCGGCAATTGCAATCCTGCTGATCCCATTCCAGGCGGCCTTTGAAGAGATTCTTTTCAGAGGCTACCTGATGCAGGGTTTTACGGTGCTGTCGCGCAACAGATGGCTTCCCATAGTGGTTACATCGATACTTTTCGGACTGATGCATGCCATTAACCCCGAGGTACAGGAGTACGGTTTCATGACGATGATACCGCAATACATATTTTTTGGGCTCGTCTTCGCCATTCTGACAATGCTTGATGACGGTATCGAGTTAGCCATCGGTGCCCATGCAGCCAACAATGCTTTTCTCTCAATCTTCGTTACCAATAAGGACGCTGCTCTTCAGACGCCGGCCATGTATGAGCAGCTTGAGATATACCCGTGGCAGGATTTTGCGGGGCTGGCAGCCATGTCAGTGCTGTTTATTGCTATCATGGCTGTGGTGTACCGGTGGAAGGATATCCGGAGGCTCTACGCCAGGGTGGTTGTCTCACACACCGTAGATGCCGGTCAGGCTCTCACCTCTGAATGACCCCCACTTCTCCCTTATCTCCCCGATAATCCCTCTTATCTCGTCAACGTCGAGGGAGGTGAGGAGCCGGAGCCTTGTATCCCTGAAACCGGGCAGTCCCCTGAAATAGTTGGACAGATGCCTTCGCATCTCAAGTATGGCACTTTTGCCCTCCTTGTGCTCGAGTGACTTCTCCAGGTGCAGCAGTGCCAGGTCTGCTTTCTCGCTGACAGTCGGTTCGGGTATCAGCTCACCTGTGTCGAGGTAGTGGCGTATCTCCCTGAAGATCCAGGGCCTGCCGAAGGTGGCTCTGCCTATCATGATTGCGTCAACGCCGTAGCGGTCGAACATCAGCTTCGCTTTTTCAGGAGTGTTGATGTCGCCATTGCCGATAACGGGTATCTTCATGCGGGGGTTGTTTTTCACCTCGCCAATGAGTGTCCAGTCCGCTTCCCCACGATACATCTGCGACCGGGTGCGGCCGTGTATTGTCAGCCCGGCTATTCCCGTATCCTGCAATTGTTCCGCCAAATCCACGATGATCTTATTGTTTTCGTCCCAACCCAGTCTGGTCTTGACTGTAACGGGTATCTTAACGGCTCTGACAATAGCAGAGGTCATTTCGATCATCAAGGAAAAATTCTGAAGCATCCCGGCGCCGGCACCGCGGGCAGCGATTTTCCTCACCGGACAGCCGAAATTCAGGTCAATAAGGTCCGGATCGGCCTCACTGGCCCTGAGTGCGGCCTCGACCATTGAGTCAATGATGTGGCCGTAGAGCTGGATCCCTATTGGCCGCTCATAGTCGAACAGGTCGAGCTTCTTCACGCTCTTCCTGCCATCCCTGATCAGTCCGTCAGAAGAGATGAATTCGGTATACATAAAATCGGCCCCGAACATCTTGCAGACATACCTGAAGGAGGGGTCTGTAATATCCTCCATGGGAGCCAGGAAGAGAGGCTGATCCCTTAATATAGTGTTGCCGAGTTGCAATGCAGGACTATTGGTTTTCCTGTTTCACTTCAAACAGGGTGGGGGAAAGATCGCGAGCGGCAGTCTCATTCTTACGGAAGACATACGCCACTCCGTATTTTTCGGCACTGGCCCTTTTTTCATCCTCGGGAAGTGAGGAGAACTTACCCTCGATCTCATTCCACAGAAGGGTTATCAGTTCGTCAGCCTCACTGCGCATGTCAGCGGTGCGGCTGACACAGTCGGAGGCCCGGCGGTTGATGGTCTTATAATGGTTGCGTGTCTCCAGGAATTTCTCATACCGCACCTTGACAACAGCAATAGAGGGGTTGGTGACCGGTGAGCTTCCCTTCCGGATCCGGTATTCCTCCCCGTCAATAATTCGTTTGCCCCATGCCACGAGCTCGTTCTCGGTTGTCAGAGAGGGTATGGATCCGTCGTCCGGGGCAATACCGTAGAACGATCTTGTTTCGGGCGGGATCTCACCCCTTGCCACAGCCATGTTCATTACTTTCAGGAAGTGGGTGATATAGATCCTCGCTTTCCGTGCGGTCTCCTGGTTGCTCCGGCTCTTTTCGGACTGGTTGGAAAGGGTCTGCCGCTGATGGCTTATGGCATTCTCAAAGAGAGGTAGGAAGGCTTGCAGCTTTACGAGTGTCTTCATGGAGAATGCGAGCCTGAACGGAGGGATATTCTTGCTCATTTCAATGGCTTTCTTCATGGCGCGCAGCCGGGCCGTGTCAGTATTAGGAAGGCGGCGATAAGGCATAAGGAACTGATATAATCAAGATTAACGTACTGCGAATATATATACTTTCATACAGATAACAATGCCCTTCGCAATTAAAATTAACTATTATCCTGAAAAAACTCGGCAGCTCTTGTTACCTTAGCAATCTGGAACCAAAAACAACAGATATGTTCGCCAAAGAAGTTTACATCAATCGCCGTAAAATGCTGAAATCTCTCCTCAGCGACGGCATCGCCCTCTTTGTGGGTAATGTCGAGGCTCCCATGAATTATCCTGACAATACATATCACTGGCGGCAGGACAGTGATTTCCTCTATTTTTTTGGAATTGACCTTCCCGGCATTGCGGGGGTGATAGATTACTCATCCGGAGAAGAGATAATATTCGGCAATGATTTCGATGTTGATGACATCGTGTGGATGGGTCCCCAGCCTCTTATGGCGGACCTGGCCCGCCGTGCCGGTGTCTCTGTCACCAGGCCTTTTGCGAAGCTTGAGGATTATATTCATGATGCGCTGAACAAGGGCAGGGTTATACACTTCCTTCCCCCGTACAGGGCTGAAACGAAGATGACACTTGGGGCACTGCTTCGGGAAAATCCGTGCCAGATGCGCACGAAGGCATCGGAGGGCCTGATAAGGGCTGTTGTTTCCCTGCGATCGATCAAGGAAGATGTTGAGATTGCAGAGATAGAAAAGGCGTCAGATGTTGCATGTGAGATGCAGACGACGGCCATGCGCATGTGCAAGCCCGGGATGACGGAGAAGGAGATTTTCGGAACAATTGAAGGTATAACATGGGCCAGAGGGAGCGGACCATCATTTCCGACCATTCTGAGCATCAACGGTCAGACGCTTCATAACCACGTCCATGTGAATATACTGAAGGAGGGGCGGATGATGGTCACCGACTGCGGTGCCGAGTCAGATATGCACTATGCTGCCGACCTCACCCGCACCACGCCTGTCGGAGGCCATTTCAGCCAGCGCCAGAGAGAGATATATGAGATTGTCCTCAAAGCCAATACCGAGTCAATAAAGAGAGCCGGTCCGGGTATCTCAAACCGTGACCTGCATCTTGGTGCTTGCGCTATTATTGCTGCAGGGCTTAAGGATCTCGGGTTGATGAAGGGTGATGTTGACGAGGCTGTCGCCGCCGGTGCTCATGCTCTCTTCATGCCTCACGGACTCGGGCATATGATGGGTCTCGATGTTCATGATATGGAGGGTCTCGGGGAGAACTACGTGGGTTACAACGACGAGGTAAAACGCAGCACTCAGTTTGGTCTGAAGTCGCTTCGCTTTGCCCTGCCCTACAAACCGGGCCATGTATTCACGGTAGAGCCGGGCATCTATTTTATCCCCGAGCTCTTTGCCAAGTGGAAGGCTGATGGCCTGCATACCGGCTTCATCAACTACGAAAGCGTGGAGAAGTACCTCGACTTTGGCGGGATAAGAATTGAAGACGATGTTCTCATAACCTCCGACGGCTCGAGGATGCTGGGCAAGACAGCACCGAAGACGGTAGCGGAGATTGAGGAGACATGCAGGTAGGATTCTGCCCTCATTAAAAAAATCTGCAACCGGATGCCGTTGCGACGGGTCTGAGAGGCGTCGTTACCTGCCTGATCAGTGTTGCGACGGGTCTGAGAGGCGTCGTTACCTGTCTGGTCAGTAAGATTTGTAATACTCCCTGTTCAGCCTGGCGATATTGAACAGTTTTATCTGTTTGGGGCACTGTGCCTCGCAGGCGCCGGTATTTGAACAGCTCCCAAATCCCTGGCTGTCCATCTCGGCTATCATGGCTCTGACACGTTCTTTGGCCTCGGGCCTTCCCTGGGGGAGCAGAGCATACTGCGATATCTTGGCTGAGACGAACAGCATTGCCGATGCGTTCTTGCAGGCTGCCACGCAGGCGCCGCAACCGATGCAGACAGCAGAGTCAAAGGCCAGGTCACTTTTCTTCTTGCTGACCAGGACGGCATTGGCGTCAGCAGCGGCGCCGGTGGTCACCGAGATAAAACCTCCGGCCACCTGGATCTTGTCAAGAGCGCTGCGGTCGACTATCAGGTCTTTCACCACCGGAAAGGGTTTGGCTCTCCACGGCTCGATGACGATGGTTTCCCCGTCCTTGAAATGCCTCATTGACAGCAGGCAGGTGGTCAGTCCTTTGACCGGGCCATGAGGATATCCGTTTATGTACATGCCGCAGCTACCGCAGATACCTTCATGGCAGTCGTGGTCGAAGGCAACCGGCTCCCTGCCCTGTTGTGCCAGTGTCTGGTTGAGTAATGCAAGCATCTCCACAAAGGACATCTCAGGAGCCACTCCGTCGAGATCGTATGTTTCAAAAGCGCCGCCTGATTTAGCGTTTTTCTGTTTCCATATTTTGAGTTTGAGCTTCATATCTTTCCGTGCTATTTTTTTTACTTGTAACTTCTCTGTTTCAGTTCCACGAATTCAAACTTCAGCTCTTCCCTGTGCAGCACCGGAGGCTGATCATTATTATACTCCCATACGGCCACGTAGGCAAATTCATCATCGTTTCGAAGTGCCTCATGGTCTGCCGTCTGGCTCTCCTCCCTGAAGTGGGCTCCGCATGACTCTCTCCTGTTCAGGGCGTCGGTGACCATCAGTTCTCCCAGCTCCAGGAAGTCAGCCACCCTGCCTGCCTTCTCCAGCTCCTGGTTCAGCTCATCAGCAGAGCCGGGAACAAGCAGATCCTTCCAGAACTCTTCCCTCAGCTCCCTGATAAGCTTAAGCGCCTCGGTCAGTCCTTCCTCGGTCCTGGTCATACCGCAATGATCCCACATAATCTTTCCAAGCCTCTTATGAAAATCGGTAGCCGTCTGTTTTCCCTTTATTGACAGGAGTCTGTTGATTCTCTCCACAGCCCTCTCCTCGGCTTCCTGGAATTCGGGAGTGTCAGTTTTGAATCTTGGAACCTTTATCTCCGGGGCCAGGTAGTTACTGATGGTGTATGGCAGAATGAAATAACCGTCTCCCGCACCCTGCATCAGCGAGCTGGCTCCCAGGCGGTTGGCGCCGTGATCGGAGAAGTTGGCCTCGCCGATGGCAAAGAGGCCCGTGATTGTTGTCATAAGCTCATAGTCAACCCAGAGGCCTCCCATGGTATAGTGGCCTGCCGGGTATATTCGCATGGGCTCTTCATATGAGTCTATTCCCGTGATGTCCCTGTACATCTCGAAGAGGTTGCCGTATTTCTCTTCTATCGCCTTCTTGCCCTGCTTTTTGATGGCATCACGGAAGTCGAGGTTTACCGCCAGTCCTGTCGGGCCGACACCGTACCCGGCATCGCATCTCTCCTTGGCAGCCCTCGATGCCACATCGCGCGGCACGAGGTTTCCGAAGGCAGGATATCTGCGTTCAAGGTAGTAATCACGTTCCTCTTCAGGGATCTCATTTGCAGGCCGCTTGTCGCCCTTGGCCTTTGGCACCCACACCCTGCCGTCGTTACGAAGCGACTCGGACATGAGGGTCAGCTTACTCTGAAACTCATTCATCTGAGGGACGCTGGAGGGATGTATCTGCACAAAGCTGGGGTTGGCAAATGCCGCACCTCTCTTGTAGGCCTTCCATGCTGCCGAGGCATTTGAGTTGACTGCCAGGGTAGAGAGGTAATAGATGGTGCCGTAACCGCCTGTGGCCAGCACAACGGCATGGGCTGAGTGTCTTTCAATCTCTCCTGTGATAAGGTTCCTGACAATAATGCCGCGGGCCTTGCCGTCAATGACGACAAGATCAAGCATCTCACGCCTGGGAAACATGGTGACGGTCCCTGCCTTTATCTGCCGGTTCAGTGACGAGTAGGCTCCGAGCAGCACCTGTTGCCCGGTCTGACCACTGGAATAGAAGGTGCGGGAGACCTGGACACCGCCGAACGAGCGTGTGGTGAGTGTGCCGCCGTACTCCCTGGCAAAGGGTACACCTATAGCAGTGAAGTGGTCAATGATCTGGTTGCTCACCTCGGCAATGCGATAGACATTTGCTTCACGTGCCCTGAAATCACCTCCCTTGATGACATCATAGAAGAGACGATAGACACTGTCGCCGTCATTCTTATAGTTCTTGGCTGCGTTGATACCTCCCTGGGCTGCCACCGAGTGTGCCCTGCGGGGTGTATCCTGGTAGCAGAAGACCTTGACATTGTATCCCAGCTCCCCGAGTGAGGAGGCAGCAGGAGCTCCGGAGATGCCGGTGCCAACAACAATGATGTCAAGTTTTTTCTTGTTGGCCGGGTTGACCAGTTTGGCCTCTTTCTTGTATTTCGTCCACTTTTCTTCAAGCGGACCTCCAGGAATCTTCGAGTTCAGAGTTATCATGTTGTCTTGTTTCTTCAGGTTATTTAAAAAGCCAGATCACAAGCGGGATAATGGCGAATCCGACCGGCACGGCAATTGCGTAGATGAGGGAGATGGCCCTGATGACCGGCTTCCAGAACTCGTTGGAGAGGCCCAGAGTCTGAAAAGCCGACTGCAGGGCGTGGTAAAGATGAAATCCCAGCAGCAGAAAGCAGATCCAGTATAGAATGACATAACCGGGAATTGAGAAGAGCTGCCAGGCGACCGAGTAGAAGTCCTCAGGATTACCATCCACCAGTCCCAGTTTGATGAAGTAGAAGTTGAAGAAGTGGATCACCAGGAAGATCAGAACCGATCCACCGGTCCAGATCATGAACCTGGAAAATGCACCGGTCTCCGATTTGTTTCTGACTTTGTATCCGACGGGTCTTGACAGCCAGTTCAGTATCTGAAGGATGATCCCGTAGGTTACATGTATAAGTATCGTCAGGAAGAGCAGAATCTCGACAACCTTTATAAGCGGAAATGTCGCCATAAAGTGGGCTGCACTGTTGAAAGGCTCCGGGTCACTTTTGAGCAGCATCAGGTTGATGCCCAGATGAACGGGAAGGAACAGCAGCAGGAAAAGACCGGCCAGTGCCATCACAAATTTCTTCGAGACGGCTGAGAAGAGAGTTTTATTCATCAGTGTGGTACTTTTGATTTCGGGATTATGTGAAGGATCGGTGGAATCTCTTTTCTTCCTTGTAAATTTATAAAGTTTTTATTCTATATCAAATGACCAATGATTAGGAGTATAATATTTAACGGCATCCCGGTATCGTACTCTGACACCGGGGAGGGAAGGCCGGTTGTTTTTCTGCACGGGTACCTGGAGAGCGGAGAGGTATGGCAGCCTCTTACGGATCTGCTTTCCCGGGAGTTCCGGGTGATAGCCGCGGACCTTCCCGGACATGGAAGGTCAGGCGTTGCCGGCGGGGAACATACTATGGAGTTTTTGGCCGGGGCAGTACGGGCGGTGATTGCTGATGCGGGGGCGGACCGGGTGCTGATGGCAGGACACTCCCTGGGGGGCTATGCGGCACTGGCGTTTGCCGAGCTCTGGCCCGGGCTTCTCTCAGGCTATGTGCTTTTTCATTCCCATCCCCATGCCGATACGGCTGAAGCCATAGAAAAGAGAATGAGGGAGATAGCTGTTGTGCGTGCCGGCAAGAAGAACATCATGTATCCCGGTAATGTGAGTATGATGTTCTCGGAAGAAAATCTCAGTGCGATGCCTGAAGCTCTCGCAAGAATAAAGGAGATAGCGTCAGGGAATCCCGGCGAGGGCATCATAGCGTTGCTAAACGGGATGATATCACGGCCGTCAAGACAGTCAGTCGTTGAGAGCGGCAGGGTGCCGTTGCTATGGATACTTGGCAGGGGAGACCTCTACTTCACTCCTGAAATGGCATTGCGTGACATAAAACTGCCGGCAAACGCCCAGGTTGTGATACTGGAAAACTCCGGGCACCTTGGGTTCATTGAAGAGACGGAGAGGGCAGCTCAGTTAATAACCGATTTCGCCCGCCGGATCAGCTGGCAGAAGTAGTGATCAGCCGCTGACCGTTTTGTCTGATGGAACAGCCGGATGCCGGAGTGATCAGTAAATAACTGCTTGTCCCGCCGGATCAGTTGGTAACAGTAGTGATCAGATGCCCTGAAGATATTCAAGGGCTTCGAGGAGAGTTCTGTCTATTGCCTGCCAGATGGGATAGAAACCCTGGTTGTCAAGCATATTGCGTGCAATGTATGCCTTCAGCTGAACATGGATAATATCCTTCGATACGGCTATCTGTTGCCTGTTGGGAGAAATGCCGTTCTGTGCCGCAAACCTGATGAACTGTGAAGTCAGGTCCTGGTCAGTGAGCCACCTGTCGAGTGAAGGCAGGTCCCCGAACTTCTGCATGGCATCACGCTTCTCTTCAGTGAACTTCAGTGCAAATCTGTATATGAGCCCTGAGTTTCTGATGGCAAGAAAGTAGTCAGAGATACCTGTTGTGTCAATGGGGATGAAGATATCCGGCATAATGCCCCCGCCGCCGTATACGATACGGCCTCCGGGAGTGGTAAAACGGAGGGAATCATCCATCCTGATTGAGTCGGCCTCCTCAAATTCACCGCGCATGAGCCTGTTGCCAAGATCTTCATAATATTTATCAACGCCCTCATCATAGGGTTTCTGTATCGATCTTCCGGTAGGGGTATAGTAGCGGGCAATGGTGAGCCTCATACCCGAGCCGTCGCGAAACATCACCGGTTCCTGAACCAGTCCCTTGCCGAAAGACCGTCTTCCGATGATGGTCCCGCGGTCGTTGTCCTGCACGGCGCCGGCCAGTATCTCGCTGGCTGAGGCGCTCCACTCATCGATCAGTACCACCAGTTCCCCCTCTTCAAAATCGCCGCGGGAGGTCGCCTTTATCTCCTGGCGAGCCGTTGATTTACCCATCGTGAAGACGATGAGCTTGCCTTCCGGAAGAAACTCATCAGCGATCATGGTGGCGGCATCCATCACCCCCCCGGAGTTGCCCCGAAGGTCGAGGATGAGCTTTTTCATGCCCTGTTGTTTCAACTCACTGAGTCCTTTTTTGAACTCTTCGTGGGTTGTCAGGGCGAAGTTTGAGATCTTGATGTATCCCACGTCGTCGGACATCATATAGGCCACATCCACGCTGTAGATGGGGATCTTGTCACGTGTGATGGTGAAGGGCAGCAATGTGTCGGTTCCCTTTCGTTCGATTTTCAGTTCGACCTTTGTGCCCCGTGGGCCCTTGAGCATCTTGACGATCTCTTCATCAGGAATGCTTTTGCCTGCTATGAGAGAGTCGTTGACCAAGATTATCTTGTCACCGGCAAGTATCCCGGCTTTTTCTGACGGTCCTCCAGATATGGTACTGATTATCAGGACAGTGTCAGTGAGCATGTTAAAGGATACGCCAATACCGTCGAAGTTACCCTGCAGCGGCTCGTTGGCTCTTGCGAGGTCGGTTGCGGGAATATATACCGAATGGGGGTCGAGCTTGCGGAGCATGACGGGAATGGCCTCTTCAACGAGAGCGTTTCGGTTCACCGTATCAACATAATCAGATTCAATTATGTCAAGAACCCTGTTCAGCTTATCGTTCGAGGGAGCGAAATTCGTATAGAGTCCGGACTGGGGGTGCGGCATGTAAAATCCGATTAGCAATCCGATGGCAATTGCTGCCGAGATTATCAAGGGGAGATACGCTCTGTTATAATTCATTTTCATCTTTTACAGTGTCGAGATAGACAAGCTCAATGCCTGCCCGCTTCAGCAACTCAATGCCGTCGAGGTTACGGTACTGGTTGCTGTAGACAACACGTGTGATGCCTGACTGTATGATAAGCTTTGCGCACTCCATGCAGGGAGAGTCAGTGATATACAGTGTGGCGTTCTCACTTGAGTTGTTTGATCTGGCAACCTTCGTTATGGCGTTGGCTTCAGCATGTAGAACGTATGGTTTGGTTACATTATTCTCATCCTCGCAAACATTTTCAAATCCTGCCGGGGTACCGTTGTATCCGTCGGAGATAATCATCTTGTCTTTCACGATGAGAGCACCCACCTTTCTCCTTTTGCAGTATGAATTCTCTGACCATATGGCTGCCATACGCAGATAGCGCCTGTCAAACCGGGTCTGCTTCTCCCCGTAGGGATGAACGGCATCTTTTTTTGTCATAATTGAAAAATTCGTCGGCAAACTTAACCTTTTTTGTCACACCTCATGCATAAATCTCTCCTTTAAGGTAGAGCAGTGCCCTTCCTGAAATCAGGGTGCGGTTGCCCCTCAGGCTGCACTCCAGGTAACCGCCCCGCGATGAGAGCTGGCTGGCTGTCAGGTGATTCTTTTTGAGCCGCTCTGACCAGAAGGGCGTCAGTGTAGTATGGGCGGAGCCGGTGACAGGGTCTTCGTCGATGCCTGCACCCGGGCAGAAGAACCTGGAAACAAAGTCAACATCCTTTCCGGGGGCTGTGGCAATCACCCCCCTGGACTCAATGCCGGCAAGCATCCTGAAATCGGGTTTCAGGGCAAGGATATCCTCTTCGGTGCCGTACAGTAGAAGGTAATCACTCCTGCCCATATGGCACTCCGTTGGCTCCGTACCCAGGCTCTCCGCGATTATTGGGGGCAGTTCGCATTCGTGGAGGGTGTCTGACGGGAAGTCGAGCTCAAGCATATCTCCTCTTCTTCTTACGGTAAGATGACCCATGACCCTTGAGCGGAAGATGACCTCATTGCTTTGCGGTGCCAGTATGTTTAGCACCACGGATGCCGAGGCGAGGGTGGCATGGCCGCAGAGGTCGACCTCCGTTTCCGGGGTGAACCATCTGATCAGCCATTCGCCATTTTCGCGGGTTATGAAGGCCGTTTCGGAGAGATTGTTTTCCATGGCTATTTTCTGCATTGTATCTGCGGTGACCGGTTCAGTGAGAACGCACACCGCTGCCGGGTTGCCGGTGAACGGACCGTGTGTGAATGCATCAACCTGGTAAATTGGGATTTCTTTCATGGATAAGTCACTGTTTTTATTCGAAATTACTTAAAATCATCCGACAAGTCGGAAGCTAATGGCAGTCAAGCCCTACGCCCCGGTTTGCAAGGTAAAGTTATTAACGTTTCCGGTTTTTTGTGGCTTTCCAAGGATGTAACTGTTATATCTTAGTGGCATGATAGAGATAGCAGACACGGGCAAGGGCACGTCGATTGTCAGGCTGACTCCTGCCCGGTGCAATATTTTTGCTGTGACGCGAAATGGCCGGACGATTATCATTGATACGGGGATTTCATTTGACAGGGCGAGGATAGAGCATGCCCTGGAGCGTAAGGCTATAGTGCCGGAGGCTGTTGTACTGACGCATACGCACTTTGATCATGCCGGTAATGCTGCATGGCTTCAGGCGGAGTACGGAGCGGAGGTGGTTGTCCAGGAGGCCGAGAGCGAGTATCTGGCGGCAGGTGACACGCCTATACCTGAAGGGACTCGTGCTGTCACCCGTGGACTGGTAAGCCTGGGGAAGAAGGTCACCCCGATGTTCAGGTATGACCCTTGCCAGGCTGATCACGTTTTCGGTGAGACGTTTGACCTGAACCGGTTCGGCATCAACGGTTACATAATTCACACGCCCGGTCATTCGCCGGGAGGCGCAACTGTGGTAATTGACGGCGTTGTTGCCCTTGCCGGCGATTCGATCATCGGCACCACCCCGGGCAAACCCTTTCCTCCCTTTGCCGATGATGTAGATCTACTTCTTAAGAGCTGGAGAAAGATTATTGACACCGGTTGTGAGACCTTCCTTCCCGGTCACGGAAAGCCGTTGATTATTAACGAGTTGAAGGAGGAATTCGCCAAAAGATTATTGGCACCCGGAGGATGAAATTGCTCCCCGACCACGACAAAACGGTCAGCATGGAGAAGATCATTCCTGGCGGGGCTAAACTGAGTGACCACTGGAGAGGAGCGCGGAGGCTCACCACCAGGTATAATATCATTAACGGTGAATATGATATTGCAGGGTTGCCGGAGAGACTTGATCTAAAAAACACTAAATTGCATTGAGATAATTTTTCGGGTCAAATTAACACTGATTAGTATGAACAGGATTGTTGCCTGCCTGATCATGGCATTGCTGACAGCAGGTCTGAGCTATCTCCCCGCTCAATCCAGGATGATCAATAAGAATCGTCGTTCCGATCCGGCGCTTTCCAGATCTTACCTCTACCTTGCGGGTTATTACCGGACTGATCTCAAATTGTCTGACAGGCAGATGGATTCGGTAAGGATATATGCCAGAAAGGCGTCAAGGATAGCAAAGAAGGCAACCCTGGAGGTGGTCAGCAGCTATGAACGGGAAGTACTCAAGAGAATAATGTCAGAAAGTCAGTATGAGGACCTTTTCGTTTACAAAAACATGCCTGAGGCGCGGCTCCTGGGAGAAAAGGTCTGGAATGAGATGGTTTCTCTGCAATATGTCAGCAGGGCTGATTCTGCGAGGCTGTATTCCCGGGTCAGAGCCTGGCTGCACACAGTGCTGGTAGCACGTGATTACTATGCTGAAAACGCGGAGCTCAGGGAGAGGTACCTTGAGGACCTTTCAGTGAATGCACCAGCATGCCTCTACAGGCTTTATCACAATGGAGAGCGTAAGCCACCTGCGAATAATTATTACAGGTCTGATTTCATTTACTGACACAAATATGAAGCAGGCAGTAAAAGATTTCAAAAGAACAATTGATGAAATGATCAGGAGGGCAGTTGTCATGATAGTCCTGCTGTGTGTTGCTTCAGCCGCTTATGCACAGCAAGAAGATAATCTTGCCGGCAGGATTTATCTGGCTGCGCTTCAGTATGCAAAAGGATCCGGCAAACCATACAGGCCTGATAAGGCCATGAGAATAATGTCCGTCCTTGCTGAAGAGGGTGATCCGAAAGCAATGAATGCCCTGGGCATTATGTACGCAACAGGAAAGGGATCGGAGATTGATTACAGGGCCGCAATGACCTGGTTCAGTAAGGCAGCTGAGGCAGGCTACCTAAGGTCATATTATAACCTGAGCCTGATGTGGAAATATGCCCTCGGAGTTGAAAAGAACGATGAGGAATCATTTCATATGCTTAAAAAGGGAGCTGACGCCGGAGACCCATTTTGTCAGTACGGGATTGGCTATATGCACTATAAAGGACTAGGGTGCAGCCAGGATTACGGTGTGGCGATGAACTGGTTCCTCAAAGCTGCCGAAGAAGGAAACATTGCGGCCACTTATATGATTGGATTGTGTCTGCGGAACGGGTATGGCGTTGAGCGTGATACCGCCACAGCAAGGGAATGGCTTATTAATTCAGGCAGGTCAGGTAATGCCAGGGCTGCTGTTGAGCTGGGGACACGGGAGCCTGAAAACAGTTTCAGTATCTCCGCGAGGATATCGGGGAAGCGGTACAGCGTCACTATCCCTGAAAAATTCAGGGTGGTGGAACATAATGTGATGAGAGATTATCTCAGCGGCCGGTTTGAAGGTTATGCCGTTACCTATGACTGGAGCGGGGTGTACATAATTGACATATCCCCCTTAACCCTGACTCTCTCTTCAGATGATGATCTCATCACCGGGAAATGGATTGAGGCAGATACCATCACGGCAGATATCAGGGCAGTGCTTACGGATACTACTCTTGTATTTGTTGATTCAGACTATGCAAGACCGAATCATTACAGCCCCGAACCTTTTCCGGCAAAATTCAGAACCGCAGACATCAATCTGAGCAGTGACGGGTCTTCAGTGTATCTTACCGGGAACCTGCATCTGTTCTCAGAGATCACAATGGAACCACTGCAGCCGGTTTACATATCACTGAAATCAGCGGGTGAGAGTGCCGTTGATCATCCTCTGCATGTCGAGGAAGGTTCAGGGGTGAAGATGTTTGCTTTCCCGAATCCTTTCACGGGGATGCTCAACCTGAGCATTGAGCTTGACGGGGAGGCGGATGTACATGTTGATATTCTCACGGCTTCGGGAATACTTGTCATTGAGGCCGATTGTGGCAGGCTCCGGAGGGGGAGAAATGTTGTATCACTTCCTGCCCCGTCCGCCCCGGGCCTTTATGTAGTGCGGGTCAGATACGGAAACAGGGAAGCCACATTTACCGTTGTAAAGTCATAGTCGCCTAACATTAGCCGGTCATTGGCTCAGTGGCGGTTATTAACGTAGGGAGTTGCGGGATTATTACCAATCAGGCTATTATTCTTTACATTGACTAATGGCCAGATAATCAAAGCTTAAGCTTAATATTGATTTTCGCCAGCAGTGCTGTCAGTCCGGCCATGAGAAGAGCCCAGGCAATGGAGCCGATGATCACCACCAGCGGCTCTGACGACTGCTTGTAGATCAGTACCGGGAAGGCTGACATCCAGATTGCATGGTAGAGGATGTCAGGAGCGAGGTAGGTGGTCAGCGAATACCGGCCTGCCGGCCTGACAATTGCCGCCCATCCTGTCATGCCCTTCACGTCTGCCAGCCAGTATATCACTGCAAAAACCATAAAGCTGATCCCGCTGCAGATCATCCCCCAGCTGGGAGTAGCCTGGATCTTTGATATCAGGAACCAGTTTCTCAGGATGAATCCGATGGCCAGTGAGAGAAACCCCAGTGTTATAAGTATAGTAAGAATGCGTTCATTGCCGGATTCTTTCATTTTCCTTATTATAACGCCTGCCAGCATTCCTGTCAGAACTATAAGGGGAACATTTCCCTGTATAATAATTCCCAGTGCCGGCCTGGCGGGATCAAGGAAGCTTAACAAGCCTGAAGCATCAAGGATATTAACGGTCAGGAAGACCATGACGGCAATCGCCGTTCCGGTTATTGAATTACGGGTTACAAGGTAGATGAGTGATGCGGCGAGATAACCCCACCCGATAAGTCCAAGTATTCCCCACCATCCGGTTATCATCCATCCGGGGTCATCTGCAGGGCCCGATCTGAATATTATTGCCAGGAAGAGGAGGATAGCCACACCTGCACCTCTCAGGACCATGAACAGAAGCTTTCCCCCCCCAGAGGGGTAGTCGTTCCAGACCAGGAATACAGAGAAATACATCAGCAATGACCACAGGTCTTTGTGCATTCCCGTGGTTTCAGGATTAACTCTGCCCGTGTTGAGCATCAGTACGCCGATAACAAGCAGTGACAGGGTCCGGATTGCAATGTGGAGCAATACTTTGGACACCGGCTCGCCTTTTTTTATCCTTCCTGAGATGGCGAAGGGTATTGCCATGCCGACGATGAAAAGAAATCCGGGAAAAACCCAATCGGCGAGTCCCATTCCGTCATGGTCGGCCGGCATATGACCAAGCCACGCAGGAGCCACCCTCATGTTCAGGTCATTGACGAAGAGCATGAGCAGCAGGGTCAGGCCCCGCATTATGTCAATTGATAACATACGACCGCTTTTATTCATACGGATCATGGTTGGCAGTTGCAAATATAGGCAGACAAAGATCAAAAATTATTGATGAAGATTGAGAAATCCTTTAGCATACCCAAATTGGATCAATCATCGCGTCTTGTGTACCTGCCCGTTTTCACGGGGATCTTTTTCTGTTATCTTTATATCTCATCAAAGCTTAATCAGATTAATAGTTAATTTGCGTCATAAACTCATGCCTCTATGAAAAAGCGTATACTCCTTTCACTGTTGGTTTTCATTGCAGTACTGGTCATCACGGTATTCTCGTACATCAGTTATCTCTCGCCGGGCATAACCGGTTATGCTGCAAAATATCTGGCTTCAGGTGTCTTTGTCGCGGGACGCACACAGGTAAGTCTTGAAAATGAAGAACTCAATTTTTTTCCTGTCAAATACAGCAAAAACGCCATTGATCGCGAGCAGATGACCGTAACCAGCAAACTACTGGGTATCTGGAAATCAAAAGCGGTATATAATGAAGGGCTGGGTTGCACCCTTGTCAGGGATTTCTCAATGGATGATGTTCTGGCGCTTGATTATCCTGACGTGCCGTTACCGCAGGGTGATCCGGATACTATCCCCTGGCCGGCCGGTGATAAGCTAAGTGATACTGTTCCGGCAGGTATCAGCATGGACATCCTCAACAGTATGCTCGATCGTGTGTTTGAAGACACTGTTAAGTACAAAGGCACATTTGCCGTTACGGTTGTTTACAGGGATCAGATTGTTGCAGAGCGATACCGGGATGATCTCGGTCCTGAAAACCTCTTCCTGAGCTGGTCAATGGCTAAAAGCTTCACCAATGCAATGGTTGGATCGATGGTCAGGGAGGGGCTTATTGACATCAACAGTCCGGTGAATATTGATATATGGGCACAGGATGAAAGAAAGCATATCACTCCGGACGATCTGATGCAGATGACCAGCGGTCTTGAGTTCAGTGAGGCCTATTACAAGGCACGGCTGACGAACACCACTGCCATGCTTCTGAAGAATGGAGATATGGGTGACTACGCTGCTTCAAAGAAGCTTCTTTTCATGCCTGATTCCGTCTGGTCATACTCTTCAGGATCCAGTAATATCATTCAGGATTACCTGCGTACAGCCTTCAGCAGTCACGAAGAGTATCTTGCCTGGCCGCGCAGGGCGATATTCGACAAGACAGGAATGCGCAGCGTGGTATGGGAAGTGGATGCCTCGGGCACCTTTGTCGGATCATCATACCTGTATGCCACGATGCGTGATTATGCACGCTTTGGTCTCCTCTACCTGCACGATGGCAATTGGCTGGGGGAACAGATCTTTCCCGAGGACTGGGTGCGCTATACCACAACCCCCGCACCGGGCTCAGGAGGCGAATACGGAGCTCTCTTCTGGCTGAACAAAAAAGGTGAGTTCCCGGGTCTGCCTGATGATCTTTACTATTGTGACGGCTATGAAGGACAACGCATATTTATACTGCCGGAGCAGGAGCTGGTGATCGTTCGAACCGGATATTCTCCAAGAGGTACCATTGACTGGCAGGAGTTCCTGAGTGGTATCGTCAAGGCAGTGGAGTAAACCAGTCAAGCAGGGAGTCTGCACTGCCATCCGTGCATAATCATCATAATTTGACTTTTCTCATTGTATTTCCTGTTATCTGCATTGCTACACCCCCATAAGAGATCCGATATGGAGTACGGGCTTTACAGATAGAAACAGATACGATGAAAAAGCTCCCTGACGGACTTCAGGGAGCTTTAGTGTACCCTGAGCCGGTATCGAATGCTGACGCTTATGGTCAGCACCCTGACATCACGCGATGCGTGATCGTCAGGGCCGGCAAGGCTCTGTACCCGGAGTGGGAATCGAACCCACACAGCATCACTGCCACTGGTGTTTGAGACCAGCGCGTCTACCAATTCCGCCATCCGGGCTTAATTATCATAATTTATTAATATTAAGCATATTTTGTTTCAATCCAAAATCTATTTACTCAACTCATCCGGATGGCGGAATTGCCTCCCCTGCATTCCGTCCCCTTCGCTAAGTCAGCCCACCGGGCATTATCAGTCGGCAGTCGGCAGTCGGCAGACTGCAGTCTGCAGTCTGCAGTCTGCAGTCAACAGTCGGCAGTCTGCAGTCAACAGTCGGCAGCCGGCAGTCATCAGCAGGATGCGAAATTAGGATAATTTTTTGAAACCCCCACTACTGTGGATTGCTGAATGAAGACTGGACTCCCCTGCAGGCTGGCTGGTTGCTAAAATGACTCACCGAATCATTTATTAACGCTCACCCCACTACTGCCTGACGCCTCCCCTGCAATCTGGCTGCTCGCTAAAATGACTCCCCGGGTCATTTATTAACGCTCGCCCCCCTAATCCCTGATTTTGAGTATCTCCACCTTCCTGAACTCCACGGGGTGCGACTCCGACTGCAGGGCAATGTAACCCTCCTTAAGAGGTGTGCCCTGCGGAAGTGTGAACCCCTCAGGCAGATCACCCCCGATCTGCGGTTTTGAGTATGTCAGCACAGTGTCACCGTTAACAATATGATGTATGATACTGTCGGCGTATACAACAAGCTCTGCCGTCACCCAGGCGTCGTCATAGAAGAATTTCGAGGATGAGGAGGTGCAGTGCTGCGTTATCAGCGAATCGCCAATCACTATATGTGTGTGGGGTGTGCATACGTTCAGCGTTGTGGTTTCCAGCTCAGCGGTGCTTCCGAGAAACTGCACCTCTACCGATACGGGCCAATCCTGGTTCAGGCCGATTATTGCCGGATCCTGGCAATGGAACATGATGCCGCTGTTGCGGTATCCCCAGGCAGGACGCCGGGAACCTGTTCACCGGTGAAACGGTATTCGACGCGCAGCCTGTATGACGAGAGGGGTTCCCGGTAATAGATATGCCCGAACTCCATCCGGAAGGTGTCATATTCCGAGTAGGATACCTTCATGATACCCTCTTCAACCCTGAAGGTGTTTTTGTAGTTTTCACCCACGGGGGACCCTTTGATCTTGATTATCCAGCCGTCGAGGTTCTCGCCGTTGAATAACTGTGTCCACTGTTCCTTCGGTTTCGGGGAACAGGATGCCATCATGATGGTGACGGCGGCGAAGATTACTGTTTTTTTCATCTCTGTGCTACAATCTACAATACCCTATCGCCTACGGCGAAAATGCTGTTTTGTGTCTCTGGTCTACAATACCTTATGCCCTACGGGCAATTATTTGCTTCTGCTTAATGAAGATTAGCCCTACCGCTGACTGCTGACTGCCTACTGCCGACTTCAAAGTCTGCCTACTGCCTTAACTATGGCCTTCATTATCCCGTCAGCATCATACCCGCATTCGTGCCACAGCTCCTGCTGGGAGCCGTGTTCCACGAAGTAGTCGGGGATGCCCATACGCCGTATCTCAACCGCATAGCCGTTATCGGCTGCGAACTCGAGCACGGCGCTGCCAAAGCCTCCCTTGACCACGCCGTCTTCCACGGTGATGATACTGCGGAAACGCTGCATCACCTCATGCAGCACCTCCTCATCAATCGGATTGGCGAAGCGCATGTCATAGTGCATCACCGAGATGCCCCTCTCGCGCAGCGCAGACGCTGCCTCAACCACAAAGTTACCCGGATGGCCTATGCTAAGCACTGCTATGTCACTGCCCTCACTGATGAGTCGGGCCCGGCCCACCGGGATTTCTGAGAAAGGTTGCTGCCATTCGCATATCACTCCGGTACCCCGGGGATAGCGTATGCTGAATGGTCCCTTTACGCTGTCAAGCTGTGCGGTAAACATCATGTTACGCAGCTCCAGCTCGTCCATGGGAGCGGCAGTGATCATGCCGGGTATGTTGCGCATGAAGGCAATATCGAAGAAGCCGTGATGTGTTGCTCCGTCACTGCCCACCAGGCCTCCGCGGTCGAGGCAGAAGATCACCTTCAGTCCCTGTAAGGCCACGTCGTGCACCACCTGGTCATAGGCACGCTGCATAAATGATGAGTAGATATTGCAATAGGGGATCATGCCGTTGGCTGCCATGCCGGCAGAGAAGGTCACCGCATGCTGTTCGCAGATGCCCACGTCAAAGGCCCTGCCGGGCATCTCCTTCATCATAATGTTAAGTGAACACCCGGTAGGCATAGCCGGGGTGACGCCCACTATCTTATCATTCTGCCGTGCCAGTTCCAGAATGGTATGTCCGAACACATCCTGGTAGAGAGGGTGTTTGTCACAGTCGGCCGGTCTTATCAGTTCGCCGGTGCATTTGTCGAACTTGCCGGGGGCATGAAATACGGTCTGCAGCTCTTCTGCCCTGGGAAATCCCTTTCCCTTGACGGTGACGCAATGAAGGAGCTTGGGTCCGGGGATGGTCCTGAGGTCTTCGAGAATCCGGGTCAGGTGAAGCACGTCATGACCGTCAATAGGTCCGAAGTACCTGAACTTGAGTGCCTCAAAGAGGTTGCTCTGCTCCAGCACGGTACCCTTGATGCCTCCCTCAATCTGTGAGGCAAGTATCCGTGCCCTGGTGCCTACCCGCCGGTAACGGCCAAGGAGACGCCAGACCTTATCCTTAAACCTGTTGTAGGTACTGCTGGTGGTTATGTCGAGGAGGTACTCCCTGAGGGCCCCGACGCTGGCATCTATCGAAATATTATTGTCATTGAGGATAACCAGAAGGTCAGCCTTCTCGTTCCCGGCGTTATTCAGTCCTTCGAATGCCAGTCCTGCCTGCAGGGCGCCGTCGCCAATCACTGCCACCACCTTGCGTTTTTCACCTTTGGTCTGTGCTGCCACAGCCATGCCAAGGGCAGCAGAGATGGAGGTCGAGGAGTGTCCTACCCCGAAGGCGTCATATTCACTCTCGGCCATGCGCGGGAAGCCGCTGATGCCCTTGTACTTGCGGTTTGTATGAAACTGTGCTTTGCGTCCCGTAAGGATCTTGTGTCCGTAGGCTTGATGTCCGACATCCCAGACTATTTTGTCATAGGGGGTGTTATAGACATAATGAAGGGCAACGGTAAGCTCTACCACCCCGAGGCTTGCGCCGAAATGGCCGGGGTTGTTGCTTACCTCGTCAATGATATGTTGCCTGAGCTCGTCACTGAGTCGCACCAGATCAAGCCTGTCGAGCTTTCTGAGGTCCTCAGGAGTGTTGATTCCATCAAGCAGCCGATCTTTTTCTGACATCAGTTAAAGGTAACAAAAGACCGGGCAAAGATACTCATATTTTGATTTTTGTGAAAAATGAGAATTACCCGGGGAAGCTTATAAAAAATCTGCATTGTTAATTAATCATTATGTTTTCAATAACATGTTTTCTCATTTATTGTTTAATTCGCAGACGGTGTGTGAGTAAAAACAGACAGGTCATGAACAGGCTAAATCTTATTTTTCCGGTCGTGATGATACTCTTGCTTTCAGTTTCATGTGTTACCGGCAAGAGGTACAACACGTTGAACGACAAGAGTCTCATGGTATTGTCGGAGCGTGACTCGCTCAAGGCAGAGAACATATGGCTTTCCATGTCGAACAGGGAGCTGACGGCGCGGTCAATGCAGCTCACCGACGATGCTGAGAGGCTGACGGAGGAGCTGGGAGAAGTGCGTTCAGAGCTGACGCTAAGGAGGGAGGAGTTGGGCAGTCTCTCGGCGAGGTATGACGAGCTGCAGAGGGCGCAGCAGGAGCTGGCGGCCGGGAAGGCGCAGGAGACACAGCGGCTGCTGGCGGAGCTGCGGCAGGCACAGGCTGATCTTCAGCTGAAGGAGAATCTGATGCGTGATCTGGAGATAAACCTGGACACCAAGAAGGCTGCACTTGAGGAGCTCACCTATGAGCTTGATAGGCGCAATGCCAGGCTGACGGAGCTTGAGAAGATGCTGGATGCGCAGCAGCAGGCGGTGAAGGAGCTCAAGGAGAAGGTGTCTGACGCACTGTTCGGCTTTGAGAACAACGGACTCACCGTCACCATGAAGAACGGGCAGGTGTATGTCTCAATGGATGACAAGCTGCTGTTCAGGACAGGCAGCTACGAGATAGACGCCAATGGGCGCACGGTGCTGCACAAGCTTGGAGCGCTCCTCGAAAAGAACCCCGACATCACCATCACCATCGAGGGCCATACCGATGATGTGCCTTACAGGGCGGCACCTGGTCAGCAGATACTTGACAACTGGGACCTGAGCGTCAAGAGGGCAACGACAGTGGTCAGGGTGCTAACTAACGACACCAATATCAATCCCAAACGCCTGGTTGCATCAGGCAGGAGCGAGTATATGCCCGTAGATACGAGGAAGACCGCTGACTCGCGGCAGAAGAACAGGAGGACGGAGATCATTCTTACGCCTGATCTCACTGCCCTTTATGATGTGCTTGAGAGCTACTGAGGGGAATCCTGACCGGCGAATTCACCAAGTCGTATCTGCAGCCTTTGCAGTGCTTCAACAAGATCTTCTTCAGGCTTAAGGAAATCGAAGCCTTTCCAGAATCCGGCGTCATATCCGGTAATGGTATTTGAGAATACCGAATATGCCGGGGCCAGCTCATCATGATCGAAGCGTGCGACACCGGTTGTACGGTGGTCTGTAACTGCCAGCTCAAAAAATATGTTGAATCGGCTGCTAAAAAGCTTCTTCCTGCCCCTGGCCATGAAGCCCAGGTCTCCCCTTACGTGTGACAGGAAGTATCGTCCTTCAACATAGCGGTAGCGGGTCCTGTACCTGACATATTCCGGCTTCATGGAATAGGAACGGGGCAGCCTGCTTATATATGATGTGCCTGTCCGGTCAATATAGAGAGGGTTGATCTCAAAATCGGCAAGCATGACGGCATAGCTCTCGACGTTGATATAGATGTCGCCCTGCATCAGTGGTTCGGTAATATCCTCCCTCTGGCGGAATGATACCACAAATGCCGACTGGTCGTCTATTGTTACTATATCTGTCAGATGATATTCATAGGAATCGAATGATGCGGGGTCAAGAAAATCGAACAGGTTTCTCATGACGTCGAGTGTAAGCGTTGCACTCAGTCCTGCCTTAAGCCTGACGGCCAGGGTATCCTTAACCTCCAGGTTCTCGATCTTACGGCTGCGCAGAACCTTAATCTGGTCGTTCTGCAGTGATCTTGCATACGGGCTCTTGTAAATCTGCACCACCGCCTCGGAATAGACCTGTGGCTCCTTCTTTCGGTAGACCCCTTCGCGGTAGAATCCGGTAAGGAGGGTAGGGGTGGTTCCGTAGTTGGCGGCTACGGAAGAGAGGATTTTCCTGATGATCAGGCGAGGGTCCTGAGCCCTGATGATTATCTCCGGGATGGGGATATAGTCTCTCTCCATGCTGATGGTCAGGATATTGCCCGTAAGGCTCCTGACCGGTATCAGCCTGTTGACATAACCAACGTATGATACTGATAATGTGTCTTCAACGAACTGGCTATTCAGCCTCAGGATGAAGTCACCGTTGAAGTTTGTCACCGTACCTCTCCCGCGATGGCTGATACCTATGGTAGCATAGGGCAGTGGCTCCGCTGTCTCCGCATCGGTGATCCTGCCGCTTATCTGGATCACCGCCGGGGTGGGGTCATTTTCCTTACCGCAGTCAGGCCTGATGTCAGCCTCGCGGTATAATATGATGTGTTTCCCTATCACTGAGACTCTGACGTCAGGGTCGTCCGACACCGAATCAAGCAGCTCCCTGAGCGGCATATCATTGGAGGGAAGTGAAAAGGTCCTGTCTGAGTTGATTATCCGGGAGTCATAGGTAAAAAGGTAGCCGGTAAGTCTGCTTACCTCGCTGAGTGCCTTTGAGACCCTGATACTGTTGCCGGGCAGCCGGATCTCTCTATCAAGGATGTTATTCTGAGAAAACAGCTGTAACGGCAGCAAAAGCAGGGCGGCAAACGCGATCCCCCTGTTTCTCGCTGAACCTGTCGGCCACATCGGTTGTTACCGTATCTGCCCGGGATAAAGCCTGTAAACACCCTCCTCCCTGACAGAATGAAGGTTGAAGGTAGTGCAAATTACCTTAATAATTGTATCGTGGGGTTGAGCCACAAAGGGGGAGGTCAGCCGGTAGTCGTTGATGGCAGGGTCTGCGGCCACGATATCTATGTTGAAAGTGCGTTTGAGATCTGCGAAGACCGTCTCCAGCCTCTCCCCGTCAAAGATAAGCATGTCGGTGTGCCATGAGAGATAGTTGGCATCTCTGTTGACCGTATGTGATGAACCCCTGTCAGATATCCGTCCTATGAACTGCGGCTCCAGTGTCACATTTTGTTCTCCGTCTTTACTGGAGAGCATCACAGTGCCGGATTCTACATAGACCTCAACTTCGTTGTTGCCGTTGTCAGTCATGACGCTGAATGAGGTACCCACCACTTTGACGCTGGCATTGCCGGCATCAATGATGAAGGGGCGTGATGTGTCGGGGGCGATGTCAAAAAACGCTTCCCCTTCAAGTGAGACCGTACGGTTGTCGCTCCCGAAATTTTCAGGATATGTCAGTCTGCTGTCACGGTTGAGATAGACCCTGCTTCCGTCAGCGAGCAGCACCTCGATATTCTTCTCATCGTGTCCCGATGAGACAGTTATCTTTTCCGGACCTGCCACCTTGAAAAACAGCCATCCCAATCCCGTGATGATGATGACCGTGGCGGCTATCCTTGCAAAGGAGTGCATGAATGACCTCCTGTTCAGGGTTATGACCGGTGTTTCTGTTTCTATCCTCCGGTTCAGCTTCTCCCATGCTTTGTCAACGTCAATTATTTCGTTATCAATGTTTTTAAGGTCATCCCACTTTTTCATTATATCATTATCCTCATTAATAAGGATACGGGCAGCCTCTTCGCCTGCCGTGCTCTCACCAGAGAGCCACGCGGCTGCGTCAGCCCAATCCTGTTCTGACATTTTTTCTGTTTTATTTATCTTTTTCATTCGTTTATTAAATTCATTTCATCGGTCGAATGGAACTTGCATGAAGTATAGTAGTCAAATTCTTTTGTAAGCATGAACTCATGCAGGTTTCATTGCTCTGCCAATGCTTTTCTGAATTCCCTCAGTGCCTTGCCCATATCTGCTTCAACCGTCTTTACGTTAACCACAAGCTTCTCGGCTATCTCATTGTATTTCAATCCATCGAATCTGCTCATCCTGAATATCATCCTGCATCTTTCCGGCAGCCGGTCAAGTACTCCTGCTACCTTTGCCTGTAACTCGCTGTAGTATATCGCTTCGGTCACCGGTTCTGAGGAGAGCATTGCTCTGGCAGCTACCTCTCCTGCATGGTGGCTGACCACCTGCTGATGTTCAATATGATGAAGTGACCTGTTGTGAACAGAGCGGAAGAGATATCCGTTCAAAGAGCTTTTAATATTCAGTTTCTCCCGGTCCTGCCACAGCCTGAAAAACAGTTCCTGCACTATCTCTTCAGCCGTATCATGGTCTCTGAGGATGGTCTTCGCGTAGCGCACCAGCGAAACATAGGAGGAGCGGAACAGTTTTTCAAACTCCTGTTTATCTCCGTTCCGGATCCTCCTTATAATCTCACTGTCATTTTTCATGCGCACATGGTCGCGGTCTATTTGTTTCTGTCGCTGAATTTCAGTTTTCTGCTCAGTCGCCTGATGGCTGCCTCAATGCTCTGGTCAGGCTCAATTACGTTATAGTCGCCCCAGAACTCGGGATCGGCAAAGGCGGCAACCTCCTCGGTGAAGAAGTCGGTCGGGCGTATTCTCTCTCTTGCAGCAAACTTTACAACATCCTCTTCTGTACGGTCTGTTATTGCCAGCTCAGACATAGTGGTATAGTTGGTATTGAACAGTTTCTTCTTCCAGTTGACCTTGAACTTGACCTCTGCCCTGGAGTGGCTGAAGTACCATTTGCCATCCATCTCGCGGTAGCGTACGTAGTATGATGTTATCTCGGGTGTCACCTGCATTCCCATCGGTTTCTTCCTGATGAACATTGAAGCTGCGAGCTCCTTGTTCTCAAGGTTGAAGGCGAATTCTGCCTGTGCCACGGCGTAGGTCTCTATGTCGATGAAGAGGCGTCCCTGGTAAAGGGGTGTGGTTATGAAAGGCTTCTGAATGAAGTTGATGACATAGTTTGTCCTGTCATCGATGACCACTATGTTTGACAGCTCCAGGTTATACTGGTTGAGTGCCTCCCTGGTGAGGAAGGTTTCGGGGTTCTTGACCACGTCGAGGTAGAGAGTGGTTGTAGGACCGCCCTGAAGCTTGAAGAGTACGGTATCCATCTTCTCCACGTCATTGCTCTTTCTTCCCTTGTATAGCCTGACGGCGTCAAAGCGAAGGTCATTCTGGTAGGGGGCTTTGAATATCTCAACAGCGGCTTCGCCGATGGAGATATAGCTTCGGTTTTTCCTGATGGTTTCACGGTAAAACCCGGTCATGTCATTGGGCAGTTTGGGATAGTTCTCATCGAAGCGGTCTATGACCTGCAGCATGATCTCTTCAGGAAAGATGGGTTTTACGATCACCTCTTGAATAGGTATCAGCGCGGTCTCGAGCTCGATCACATTTCGCTGCCCGTTTGTCTTCATCTCTTCGATGGTCACCACCCTGTTCTTGTAGCCCACATAGGAGACCTCGATGTTCCCGGTCTGATCGTTGCCGACCTTGAGAGTAAACTCACCGTCAAGGTTTGTCACGGTAGATACGTTGCTTCCCTGCACTGCTATTCCTGCAAAAACAAGAGGGACACGTGTCTCGATATCGACCACCCTGCCTCTTATTGTTATCAGTTGCTGCTGTACCTTCTCCTTCTTGTTCCTGTCGACGGAGTCAGATGCATTGATATCTCCTGCCGTCATTATCAGCAGGAGGGCAGAAGCTATTACTGAGTAAAAGATTTTTGTTTTCATTTTTGTGTTGTTTGTTGGTTCCTGATTTCTGATCTTCTTTTCAAAAATAAGACCGGAAACATTCCCTATACCCTATACATTGAGAGAAAAAAATTGTTCATTTGCCTCTGCCATGGCCTCCAGGTTTCTGAATGCAAGTTACTCTGTTTTTTCGTACGCAGCCGGCAGATTTGCCCGTATTCCTGCTGATGCTCCCCTGCCCCCGGCGATTAGCATTGAGCTGAGCAGCGTCTGCAACCTCTCCTGTCCCGAGTGTGTAACCGGGGCAGGACTGCTGGAAAGGAGAAACAGTTTCCTGAGTTACAGTCTCGCTGAGAAGATTGCGGAGGAGCTCAGAGGATTTACTCTCTCTGCCTGGCTCAGTTTTCAGGGTGAGCCCATGATGCACCCCGACTTCTTCCGGATAGCGGAGCTCTTTGCGGGGATGAATCCGGCGATTGCCACAAACGGCCATTATCTTGACAGGGAGAGATGCATCAGCCTGGCCGGCTCGTCTTTGAAGAAGATAATCATTTCATATGACGGAGTGACTCCGGGGACCTATGGCATCTACAGGCGTGACGGTGATCATGAACTTGTGACGGAGGGCATCAGGAGGCTGGCCGCCACCGTCAGGGAGAGGCGCTCCGGGCTGAAGATCGTGCTGCAGTTCCTGCAGCACCGTGGAAATGAGCATGAGGAGCACGCCGCTGCTGCCTTTGCCGGATCAGTTGGGGCAGGGTTCATAATAAAGAGCATGCAGGTACTTGACCCATCCAGGGCGGGAGAGTGGGTATCAGATCAAGGCAGATCACGCTATAGAAGAAGTGATGACGGAACATGGCATCCTGCCGGGTCACCACAGAGGGGATGCCTGAGGATGTGGACCTCGGCCGTGATAACAACTGACGGTGATGTGGTCCCGTGCTGCTTCGATAAGTATGCTGTGCATGCAATGGGAAATCTCGGCAGTCAGAGCTTTGCTGAGATATGGCGCAGCGGGAGGTACAAAGCGTTCAGGGCTGACGTTATTCAAAGCCGCCAGACGGTGGATATCTGCCGCGACTGTCCGCAGGGCACAAGGCTTCTCTTCAGAAGATGAAGGCTGCTATTTATCATAGATAATCTCATCACCCTCAGCATAAGCTCTGCCGTTGACTCCCTCACCGCCAGGTTGTATAAGATTAACTGTAGTAACCGCAGGAGAGTTTCTAGACAACCACTTTTGTGACGGTGATCTTATTGCCGCAGTAGATGCGGGCGAAATAGACGCCCGGAGGCAAATCGCCCAGAACCAGTTGCAGTCTGCCGGAAGATTCGGTAAAGAGCTCCTGGCATATTATCCTGCCGCTGTTGTCAATAAGTTCAACACGTATTTCATCACAACCGGCAAAATCAGCGGACTCAATGGTAACGACATCGTCTGCAGGCTGAGGATAGACTTTGATTTCCCGGCTTTCCGCAGAGAGCTCTTCAGCACTGCTGAGCACGCTCAGGGTGATGTAGAAGCTGCCTTCGAGGCCTCCTCCGCTGCCGTCTGCCTGTATCCAGTATGTTCTGCCGGCCTCGACATCAACTGATTTTATACGAGGGTTGAAGTCCGAATCGGTATAGTCATCATTGGCGCCCAGGAGCTTGTAAAAACCCGCGAGAATATTGGCAGGAGAGGTAGCCTTGTAAATGGCTATCTGGTTATCCATCCCGGAAGAGAAGATCTGAATTTTCTGATTTGCTTCAGGGGTGAAGGTGAACCACACGCTTCTCTCCACTATATCTTCTCCTGTCCCGTATTCATCACACCATGAGAGCTGTCCGGTGCAGCTGTCGTACGGTGGCACGGGTTCTCCATCCTGTATGGTGGCGCATTTGTTTGAGAATGGCCCGTTTTCTCCGACTGTCAGGGCAGCAGCATTCGTGATATCGTCATTTGTCCGGGCCTCAAGAGGTATGCTCACTGCAAGAATGGCCTGGCATGTGCCCTGTATTCCTGTCAGTGTCAACTCAATATTCGTACTTTCGGTTAGTTGTTGGCCGTCACGCACTTTAATTACGGCCGGGTTGACGGTATTGTTCTCTAGGTAAAAATAGTCGTCGGCATCTTCTGACAACGTCCAGAGGTAAGCATCGGCACCGAAGGCTTCAACTGCAACGGAGGTGAAGGAGAGAAGGCATGAGTCTGTCAGGTTAACTGGGTATGCTGAGAGGTTCAGGGAGCTGCCGGCCGTGATGTAGTTATCGAGTGTCAGGGCGCCCTCGCCTGCAGCATTGGTGACCCTGAGGGTCACGGAATAGGCGACGGCCGAGTTGAGGGAGACCTTTGGTGACTGGGAGGATGAGGTAGTGCCTTCGTGATACGTGACCCTGGAGGGCCTGAAAGTCCACTCCCAGCTCTGGGGGTCAAAGGCTGAAAAACCGGTGAGCTCAAAGGGCGCATCCAGGCATACGGCGGAGAAGTCCGAGAGAAACTGGGCATCGGGAAGGGTTTCCGGAGGGTAGTATCCGTCGATAACAGTCACGCCGGTGGTATCCGGGTCAAGGTAAGTTGAGAGAGGTTCGAAGGAGCTGTTGGGATGTGTCCATGAGTAGCTCAGTTTTCCGTAGTAATCGTTGGTGCTTCCTCCGTGAAGCTGTCCGGTGATTCTCCTGTTCTGGTCAAGCAGGGGTGACCCTGACGATCCCGATGAAGTTATTCCGTCATCAAAAAAGACATCCCAGTGAGAGTTGACCGGAGAGCTGCCACCGCCTTCCCAACTCAAAACCCTTGCTACGGATTGTGCCGGATCATAGTCGAGCGATATCTTCTTGAACCAGCCATGGGGGTGATGTATACCAACCGAATATTGTGGAGGAGTGTCTGTTATATCCCATCCCGCGAAATAGGGCTGGTATGAGGCTGGCACGGGATTGTTGAATTCCAGCATGGTATAATCGGACATTGTACCAGTACTCTTCAGCGAAGAACCTGTAAGTGTCTGTGAACTGTAGAGTGAAACGCCGGTGCAGGATGCCTCCTCATAATTGAACCAGGCAACTATGGTTGAGGCCTCCGCGGAAGTATTGAGGCAATGGGCTGCCGTAAGAAAATAGGGTTTCCCGTCATTCCTGGCGTTGTTGATGAGTGCTCCGGAGCAGAGATAGCTGTAGGTGCCGTCATTGAAGCTGTACTTGCACACCGCATGTTTCTGATCCTGGTAAGGCATGCCCTCCTCGCAGTTAACCGGAATGTAACCGTCCTCGTCGATATTTGCCGATTTAAGCCCGAAGATGTCAATATAGGCCTGCCCAATGCCGCCGATGATCACCTCGCCACTGAAAGGCACATCTGCCGGCTCATGGTATTCGATGATCAGGTGGTCACCGGGGATGTCGGCGGTGACAAAGGAGAGCTCTTCAGTGATGTTACGGTTGGTAAAAGCTCCCCGGACATTCTTGTACTCTTCATCAAAGAGAAAGAGGCGGGCGCCTTCGGGGATTAGATACTTCCGGAAAATCATCTGCAGTGACAGTCCATTTGGCGAATCGATCCTGTATTGCCACAGTGTGCTGCCATCATCAAGGACTGATTTTGTGCCCACCTTTTTCAGGTCGAGGTCAACCTCCTCCAGAACAGCATATCTCAGCGGGAAAGAGGTTTCCCGGTTTTGGAGTGCCAGCTCAGATGTATCGATAGCCGGCAGTCTGTAGCTGGCGACAGCTACAGTGCTTTTTGTTGCCGGGATTTTGTATGAGGGCGGAAGGCCCCCTACAGAGATCTGTGCCTGCAGGTGAAGAGTGCAGGCGACGAGTAGGATTATAATAGCTGTCTTTTTCATTTGAGAAGGGGGGTGCCGGGAGATCCCTGCTGCCGGGTGTTGGCTGACGGCGAAGCTGGACCGATGGGATGAGGATTGATTTATACTAGAGGCAGAATGTCTATCATTGCACGGCAGAGGAGGAGCAGCAGCGTCCCCTGATGCCGGGTCTCTAGACAGTCAGGATCTCTTTTTCCTTGACCTCAATGATCTTGTCTACCCTGGCTATATGGTTGTCTGTTATCTCCTGGATGATCTTCTGTCCGTTTTTCTCCTCGTCCTCAGGCAGACCATCCTTTTCAAGGTTTTTCAGTTCATCGAGGAACCATTTGCGGCTTGACCTTATGCTTATCCTGGCTGTCTCTCCCTCCTGTCTCACCTGCTTGACAAGCTGGTGTCGGCGTTCTTCGGTCAGAGGCGGCACATTGATGCGGATGATCTCACCGTTGTTCATGGGTGTCATGCCGATATTTGCGGCCAGAATTGCCTTTTCGATCACTCCCAGCATGGATTTCTCCCAGGGCTGGATGATGATGCTCCTCGCATCGGGGGTGTTGATGTTGGATACCTGCGTGAGAGGGGTGCTGGTTCCGTAATAGTCGATATTAATACCGTCAAGCAGGAGAGGGTTGGCCCGTCCGGCACGAAGGTGCGACAGTTCGTATTCAAGATGCCTGATGGACTTATCCATCCTCTCATCGGCTTCATCTCTTATCAGTTCCAGTTCGTCAGTCATTGTCTTGGTATTGTTCCGGATTAGGCAAATGTAATTAAAATATTTTTTTCAGGGAGTAATGAGGGTACCCTGACTGCTGCCGCTGATGACTGCCTCAAGGTTTCCCTCCCTGTTCATGTCAAAAACGATAACGGGCAAGCCGTTCTCGCTGCACATGGCAAAGGCTGTCTGGTCCATCACCCGGAGTTTCTTCTCAAGAGCTTCGGTGAAGGTAAGAGTCTCAAACCTGACCGCAGAAGGGTCTTTCTCCGGGTCAGCGGTATAAACACCATCCACCCTGGTGCCCTTGAGCAGTACATCGCACTTCAGCTCCACGGCGCGCAGTGCTGCTGCAGTGTCAGTGGTGAAGAAGGGATTGCCGGTGCCGCCTGCCAGTATGCAAACGCAGCCACACTCAAGTGCTGATTCGACCCTGTCACGGGTATAGAGTTCTCCCACGGGTTCCATGCGGATTGAGGTGAAGACCTTTGCACTGCATCCGGCCCTGGTGATAAAGCTCTCGAGTGCAAGACTGTTGATGACGGTGGCAAGCATGCCCATCTGGTCACCCTTGACACGGTCATAGCCTTCACCGCTGCTGTCCAGTCCGCGGAATATGTTCCCTCCCCCGATGACTATGGCAACCTGGCATCCCATTGATACCACGCTCTTTATCTGCTGTGCATAGGCGGTAAGCACCCCGGCATCGATGCCGGTGCCGTCAGCGCCGCCGGCCGATTCGCCGCTGAGCTTTAGCAGTATCCTGTTGTACTTCATTCGATTATTTAATATTATTTGATTGGTCGAATGGAACTTACATGTAGTCAAATAATCATTCTCTTTTGCGGGTTACTGCTCATGCAAGTTTCATTGCAACGATCTGTTATTATGATGGTAACGAAATTAACAAAAATTGTGCCCGGTAGGGCTGACAGCCATAAAAAATGCAGCAAGACCCTCTAAGGACGATGCTGCATCGGTTGATAACCTTGAAGGTGACGGCTACTCCTCCTTCTTCTCCAGGGTGTTCGTCCTGAAGATATAATAGATGGGGCAGGTTCCTGTCAGTGCGGTGAGAGCCAGGATGATAGCCAGAATGATGAAGATCAGTCCGAGAATCTTCGCATTAATGACGAAATAGAGAATCAGGAGTACTGCTGCCAGTACAAGGCGTACAATCATGTCCGTTTTACCGATGTTTTTTTTCATTCCTTTAAATATTATTATCGGTACAAGTTACTAATTTTTAAGGTTTGGGTCAAAAAAAAAGCAAAGACGCCCTGTTGTGGCGTCTTTGCTTTATGAATTTCCCCTGAGGGTAGCGTTGTCTCTTGCTGTGGGTCAGGTGTTCAGAGTGAAGCGAACGAATCCGGTGACCGTAAGATCCTTGTCCTTGCTCTGAAGATACTGTCTTATGGTGAGCTTGTTATCCTTGATGAACTCCTGGTTCAGCAGGGTGCTCTCCTTAAAGAACTTGTTAAGCTTGCCCTGAGCAATTTTTTCAAGCATCTCTTCGGGCTTGCCTTCGCGTCTGGCCTGCTCCCTGGCTATATCGAGCTCCTGTGCGAGAATTTTCTCAGGCACATCGTCCTTATCAACGGCAACGGGGTTCATGGCAGCCACCTGCATGGCCACATCCTTGTACACCTGTGTCTCAATGCCGGCCTTGTTGAAGCCGACGAGGGTGGCAAGCATGTTGCCCTGGTGAATATATGCCTGGACGGCTGCTGCTTCTATCTTACTGAAAAAGGAGAGTTCAAATTTCTCACCGGTGATGCCGCTGTTTTCGAGTACCAGTTCGGATATTTTCTTTCCGTCGGTGACGGTCTCCTTCAGTGCTTCGAGGTCAACAGGGTTACTGCTCAGTGCGGTGTCGAGAATCTTATGGCTGAGAGCTATGAAGTCAGCGTTTTTTGCCACGAAATCAGTTTCGCAGTTGAGAGCTGTCATCATGCCCCTGGTGCCGTCAGCTGTTGTCTTTGCCAGTACAACACCTTCTGTTGCTTCGCGGTCGGCGCGCTTGTTAGCTATTGCCTGGCCTCTCTTGCGTATCAGTTCCTGTGCTTTTTCAAAGTTGCCCTCTGCTTCTTCAAGGGCCTTTTTGCAATCCATCATGCCGGCGCCTGTCATCCTTCTCAGTTTGGCGACATCGGCAGCGCTAATATTTGACATAGTAATAAATCTTTTTAATGGTTGAAATAATTATTCCTCCTCTCCTGTCGCCTTTGCATCGGTTGCTTCTTCTGCAGCAGCCTCAGTCTCCGGCTCATCCTCATCTGCCACACCGGCTTTTTCCTCAGTGTAATCATCGGCACTGAACCTGCGTCTGCCTTTTTCCCCGGCAGCCTCTTCCTTGTCTCCGGAGGCGCTCTCCTTGTCTTTTTCTGACTTGCGCTCCTCGAGACCTTCCGCAATGGCTCTACACATGATGTCTATCACCAGTGAGATGGACTTTGCTGCATCGTCATTGGCGGGGATCACAAAGTCTATATCAGAGGGGTCTGAATTTGTATCAACCATGGCAAAGACGGGGATACCCAGTCTTTTAGCCTCATGCACAGCAATTTTTTCCTTGACAACGTCAACCACGAACAGCGCTGAGGGCTGGCGGGTCATGTCGGCTATGGATCCGAGGTTCTTTTCAAGTTTGGCTCTCTGGCGTGTAATCTGCAGTCTCTCTCTCTTGGAGAGGTTGTCGAACGTGCCGTCGGTGGCCATCTTATCTATTGATCCCATCTTCTTGACCGCCTTGCGTATCGTGGGGAAATTGGTGAGCATTCCTCCCGGCCATCTCTCGGTCACAAACGGCATGTTAACCGCTCCCACCTTCTCGGCAACAATCTCTTTCGCCTGCTTTTTGGTGGCAACGAAGAGCACCTTGCGTCCTGACCTGGCTATCTGCTTCAGGGCAGCTGCAGCCTCGTCAATCTTGATGATGGTCTTTTCAAGGTCGATAATGTGAATGCCGTTGCGCTCCATAAAGATATAGGGAGCCATGCCCGGGTTCCATTTTCTCTTCAGGTGTCCGAAGTGTGCGCCGGCATCAAGTAATTCTTTGAAATTGGTTCTTGACATTTTGATAGTGATTGTTAAGTTTACGTTCTGTGAAGTCAATTGCAGAGTAGTTCCTGGCGGGAAGTCAATGCAATTTAGATACTAAACCTGCATCTATGATAAATTGCTGTTGAACTCCTAACGCTTGCTGAACTGGAATCTCTTGCGTGCCTTGGGTCTGCCGGGCTTTTTCCTCTCGACCTCGCGGGGATCGCGGGTGGTGAAGCCTTCAGCTTTCAGCTTAGGCTTGTATTCCGGATCGATCTGGATGAGAGCCCTGGAAATCCCGAGACGCACCGCCTCTGCCTGACCTTTGAATCCACCGCCGTCAAGCGTGACTCTGATGTCATATTTGTCGGCAACTTCAAGAAGGTTGAGTGGCTGAAGGACAACATACTGAAGGATCTCGTCAGGGAAATACTGCTTATACTCCCGGTCGTTGATCGTAATCTGCCCCTTACCGTCGCTGAGGTAAACCCTGGCGACCGCTGCCTTCCTTCTTCCGATAGCGTTGATAACTTCCATGTTTCTTACTTAATGGTTTTTAAATCTATTAGTTTGGGTTGCTGGGCCTCATGTTTGTGTTCCGGGCCCTCATACACATAAAGGTTCCTGAAGATGGCGCTTCCAAGCCTGTTTTTCGGGAGCATGCCCTTGACGGCGTATTCAATCATCCGTGTCGGGTGCTTCTTCATCAGCTCGTCAGCCTTGACAATCCTCTGGCCTCCGGGATAACCCGTATGCCTGATGTACTCCTTGTCTGTCATCTTTGCTCCTGTCATCGTGATCTTCTCAGCGTTGATAACAATGACGTTGTCTCCACAGTCGACATGGGGTGTGAAGCTGGTCTTGTGCTTCCCCCTCAGCATCAGGGCAACAACAGATGCCAGACGTCCGAGTGTCTGACCCTCCGCATCTACAAGTACCCACTCTTTTTCAACAGTCGCCTTGTTGGCCGATACTGTCTTGTAGCTTAAGGTGTTCACTTTGGTACTAAGGTTTTGGTAATTAATATAAATTCAAAATAAAAACCCCGATTTTGGGGTCTGCAAAAATACAACTTATTTTTATTCTGAGCAATATGTTGTACTTTTAATTTTCCCCGGGGTTCAAACTGTTAAAGAGAGATTTGACGCGACAATAGTTTCTGTTCATTTACCGGAGCTACATTCTTTTCTTATTTTTACACGTTGTTAGTTTTCACATAATGCAGAGATGACACTTAAAAGCATAGACCGGGAATATCTTGAGCTGGCGATAGATACCGCCTACAGAAACATCAGCGAGGGCGGCGGGCCTTTCGGTGCGGTGATAGCATGCAACGGTCATATTGTTGCCCGTGCAGCAAATATGGTGGTGCCTTCGCATGACCCCACGGCCCATGCCGAGATAGAAGCCATACGCCAGGCCTCCGCACAGCTGGGCACACATGACCTCAGCGAGTGTGTGTTATATGCATCCTGCGAGCCTTGCCCCATGTGTCTGGGAGCCATTTACTGGGCGGGTATCAGCAGGGTTGTCTATGCCTCTGACCGTCACCAGGCTGCCTCAGCAGGGTTTGACGACGAAAAGATATACAGTGAGCTGGCGCTTGACAAAGATGAGCGCAGTATTGTCATGGAGCGCGGACTGCGGGATCAGGGTGACAACGTTCTGAGGAAGTGGGAGGAGTACCCTGATAAGGTAAGGTATTGATCAGCGGGGATGCCAGTTACAGAGAGATCGTTCTTCCTGGGTGATGCGGTGAGTGTGGCCAGGATGCTTCCGGGAAGAGATATCGTTATCAGAGCGGGTGATCACTCCGGCCGGTACATGATAACCGAGACCGAAGCCTATCTCGGAGAGGAAGACAGGGCGTGTCATGCCAGCAGGGGGAGAACGCGACGTACCGAAGTGATGTACCTGGAAGGAGGTCATCTCTATATTTATTTTATTTACGGCATGCATTGGATGATGAACATAGTGACGGGAAAGGCTGGTGATCCACAGGCTGTGCTTATCAGGGGTGTGGCATCCGTTTCCGGTCCGGGACGTGTTACCCGGGCACTGGGTATAGACGGTTCATACAACGGGGAGGATCTTACCACCTCTGCCCGCATCTGGCTGGAGGATACCGGCCGCCGGCCGTCGTTGAGGGCACTGCCCCGTGTGGCGATCGACTATGCCGGAGAGCCGTGGGTCAGCATGCCGTGGAGGTTTGTTACTGAAGATAAATAAGATAAGGATATGATTAAGGATTTCAGGTTCTGGAACAACATAACGGGATGGGCACTGTTTGCCGTGTCGCTCCTGGTCTACCTCCTGACGATAGAACCGACTGTCAGCTTCTGGGACTGCGGTGAGTTCATACTCTGCTCATACAGGCTGGAGGTGGGTCATCCTCCCGGTGCTCCCTTCTTCCTGCTGCTGGGCCGTTTCTTTACCCTCTTTGCCGGTGGCGACACCTCGAAGGTAGCCATGATGGTGAACATCATGTCGGCAATGGCAAGCGCCTTTACAATACTGTTTCTCTTCTGGAGCGTCACGAGGCTCATACGTCTGGCCACCGGCGACAGCACGGATGTCAGGGGAGGGAAAGCCCTTGCCATACTGGCCTCGGGAGCTGTGGGTGCGCTGGCCTATGCCTTCTCCGACACCTTCTGGTTCTCGGCAGTGGAGGGAGAGGTCTATGCCACCAGCTCGCTCTTCACCGCCGCAGTCTTCTGGGCCATGCTGCGATGGTATGATGAGGCTGACGACCCCCATGCAGGCAGATGGATAATACTGATAGCATACCTGATGGGACTCTCCATCGGGGTTCACCTGCTTAACCTGCTGGCACTGCCGGTGCTGGTGCTCATATGGTACTTCCGCAAATACGAGGTTACGGTAAAGGGGGTTATATACGCTACACTCGCGGGCTTTCTGATCCTGGGGGTGCTTAACTTCCTCTTCATCCCCGGGGTGGCCAAGGTAGCCGGCTGGTTTGAGCTCTTCTTCGTGAACACACTGGGCATGCCATTCAATTCCGGGCTCTACATATACCTGGTGCTCCTCGTAGGCCTGACAGCCGGAGGCCTCTGGTATTCCCTGAAGAAGAAGAGGGTCATCCTGAACCAGGTGATGACTGTGGCTGCGGTGCTCCTTCTCGGATATTCATCGTTCGCACTCATCATCATCAGGGCCAACGCCCATCCTCCCATGAACCAGAATGACCCCTCCGACGTCTTTTCGTTCATCTACTACATAAACCGGACACAGTACGGCCGTGCACCCCTTGTTTACGGTCACTATTACTCTGCCCCCGTGGTTGGTATTGAGAGAAAGGTGGGCGGGTACAACAAGAAGGAGGGCAGATATGTTCCCTACTACAGTTCAGAATACGAGTATGACAAGAGGTTCATGACGCTGTTCCCCAGGATGTACAGCAGCGACCCCGATCATATCCGCCAGTATGAATACTGGGGAAAGGTGAAAGGACGCAAGGTGGCCGTCAGGTCAGGAGGCAGCAATGAACAGGTCACCCTTCCGTCGTTCGGCGAGAACCTCCGTTTTTTCTTCCGCTACCAGGTGGGGGTGATGTACATGCGATACTTCATGTGGAACTGGTCCGGACGCCAGAATGATCTTCAGGGTAACGGAAACGTCATGGACGGTAACTGGGTCTCAGGCATACCCCTTATTGACAATGCCCGTCTCGGAGACCAGTCGCAGCTTCCGGCAGAGAACCGGAATAATCCGGCACACAACAGGTACTATCTCCTTCCTTTGCTGGCCGGACTGGCGGGGCTCTTCTGGCAGTACCGTAAAGACAGGAAGGGACTTTCGCTGGTGCTGCTTCTCTTTCTCATGACAGGGCTGGCCATAGTCACCTATCTCAACCAGAATCCCAGTCAGCCGAGGGAGAGGGACTATGCCTATGCGGGGTCGTTTTATGCCTGGGCAATGTGGATAGGCATGGGGGTGATGCTCTTTTTCGATCTTCTGAGGCGGTTTATGAAGGATTATCCCGCGGCGGTGATCCCCTCTGCAGTGCTCCTGGCCGCAGTACCCCTGCTGCTGATTGCGGAAAACTATGATGACCATGACCGGTCTGACAGGTATACGGCAAGGGATATAGCATCAAATTATCTCTCGACGTGTGATGAGAACGCCATTCTTCTGACCTACGGCGACAATGATTCGTTTCCGCTATGGTACATTCAGGATGTGGAAGGCTTCCGCACCGATGTGCGTGTAGCCAATCTCAGCTACCTGCAGAGCGGCTTTTATATCGAGACCATGAGCCGCAAGGCATTTGAGTCCGACCCGTTGCCCTTCACCCTGCCTCCGGAGAAATATGTCGAGGGTGAGCGTGTGCAGCTTCCCGTCGAGGATCTTATCAGGGAGCCCACACCCATACGCAAGGTTGTCGAGTTTGCCGGGTCGGATGACCCTAAGGCAAAGGTTGACCTCTCTGGCCGCGGTGACTTCTTCAACTTCATACCGGTGAGGGAGTTCATCGTAGATGTCGATTCGGCGCATGTGCTCGCCACCGGTGCCGTACGGCCGTGGCATGCTGACAGGATGCTGATACCGATGATCTGGAAATTCAAGGGCACCATGGCCATCAAGGATGATCTTGCGGTCATGGACATCATGGCCGGAAACAATTGGGAGCGGCCCCTCTATTATGCTACCACAGTTCCTGGTTCCACCTATATCGGCCTCGAGGATTTCTTCGTTCTGGAGGGTATGGCCTACAGGGTCAGCCCGATAAGGATTGATCCTCCCGCACCAGGTGAGACCGGCATGGTGGACACCCGGGAGATGTATGAAAATATGATGAACAGTTTCAGGTGGGGCAACGCCGGTGAGGAGGGTGTATATCTTGACGAGAATAACCGGAGGCTGTTCGATGTTTTCCGGCGTCAGTTCGCACGTCTCTCCAGGGCGCTGGTTCTCGAGGGAGACACCGTCAGGGCTCTGGCAGCAGCAGAGAAGGGTCTGGGTATTGTTCCTCCGGAGAAGATGCCCTATGATTATTTCAGCATCGAGCTCGCCGGGGCACTGGCCATGGCAGGAGAGAGAGAGAGGGCCGAGGATATCTTCAACACCATCACCGACAATGCCCTGGCGTCGCTCTCCTTCATTGCTGCCCTGCCTGATGACAAGGGTTACGGTCTTGACTACACCGTCTCGGTCTCACTGCAGGCACTGCTTGAGGTTTACAGGAAGGCAACCTCTTTAGACATGCCGGCGCTGGCAGAGAGGGCCTCGCGGGAGCTCAACAGGTATTACGGGGAGGTACGGCCGGGATGATCAGGAACTACGGCAGGCCCTTTCCGGCAGCAGTCATCTACCCTGATGCCATCTACAGGATCGGCGGGACGGGCAGGAGGATATGCCTTACCTTTGACGACGGGCCTGACCCCGAATCAACTCCCCGGGTGCTGGACATACTCGACAGGCACGGTGTGAGGGCCACCTTCTTCTGCACCGGCAGGAAGGTACAGGCGCTGCCCGGTCTCTTTGCACGTATAGTAACCTCAGGTCATGCAACAGGCAATCACGGCTACAGCCATCTGAACGGATTGAAAACACCGGTAAGGGAATACTGTTCCGATGTTCTCAGGGGCAGGGATATCACCTGCAGCAATCTCTTCAGGCCTCCCTATGGCAGGATAAGGGTACGGCAATACAGAATACTGGAGAGGAGCATGCGGATCGTCTTCTGGGATCTGATGCCATACGACTTTGACAGCAGCCTGTCTCCTGATGCTTCAAGCCGTATCCTGATGCAGAGGCTGAGGCCCGGCTCTCTGATCGTTTTACATGACACAGCCTCCTCCTCCGCACTCCTTTACCTTGACAGGTTCATCACGGAGGCGCTGCGGCAGGGGTATAGTTTTATGCTGCCGGACGATTATTCGCCGGCTGTCTGAGTTATTTACAGGCTAAGTGTTATTTTTGAAAAGGGAATGAACATAATTTAATGAATATACTTATTCTTGGATCAGGGGGGCGTGAGCATGCTCTGGCATGGAAACTGTCTCAGAGCAGCAGGCCACTGAAGCTATTCACTGCGCCGGGTAATCCCGGTACTGCAATGGTGGGAGTAAACCTGCCGGTTGATCCTCTTGATTTCCCTGCCGTTCGGTCGGCAATACTCGAACACAACATCGGCATGGTGGTTGTGGGTCCGGAGGCACCGCTGGTGGAAGGCATTACCGATTATCTTGAGGCAGACGCGGAGCTGTCATCTGTGGCGGTGATAGGCCCGGGACGCAGTGGGGCGAGGCTTGAAGGAAGCAAGGACTTTGCCAAGGGATTTATGAAGAGGCACGGGATACCCACTGCTGCCTATGAGACCTTCACTGCAGAGACCGCTGGTGATGCCGTACGTTTCATGCTTACCCTCTCTCCTCCCTATGTGCTCAAGGCTGACGGGCTGGCGGCAGGCAAGGGAGTGCTGATCATCAATGACCACGATGAAGCGGTACGTGAACTGAAAGCGATGCTCGGTGGCCGTTTCGGAAAGGCAGGCAGCAAGGTAGTCATCGAACAGTACCTGGCCGGTATAGAGATGTCGGCATTCATTGTCACTGACGGCATCTCGTACAGGTTGCTGCCTGAGGCCAAGGACTATAAACGAATAGGAGAGGGTGACACCGGAAAGAATACCGGAGGGATGGGAGCCGTATCCCCGGTGCCGTTTGCCACTCCGGAATTCATGAGCAAGGTGGAAGATAAGGTCATCAGGCCTACCGTTGAGGGGTTGCGTAATGAAGGTATAGAGTATCGCGGTTTTATCTTCTTCGGGCTGATGAACGTCGGCGGTGAACCGTATGTAATTGAATACAACGCCAGGCTGGGAGACCCTGAAAGCGAGGTGATACTGCCGCGCATAGAGAGTGATCTGTACGACATGCTTGAGGGTGTGGCCCTCAGAGATCTTGACAGTCGCATCCTGGTGACCTCCCCTGATAGTGCCGCAACCGTCATGCTGGTATCAGGAGGCTATCCTGATGCTTACAACAAGGGCTTTGAGATAACAGGCCTCGACAGTGTGGCGGGTAGCACTCTGTTTCATGCAGGAACCGCTGAGCAAGGCGGCAGAATTATGACTTCAGGCGGGAGAGTGCTGTCAGTAACATCACTGGGAGAAACAATGGAGGAGGCGCTGGAAAAGAGCTACCGCACTGTCTCCGGGATACTGTTCGAGGGAGTAAATTACAGGAAGGATATAGGCTTTGACCTGAAAAAGAGAGAGAGATGATCAGGTTTTTCAGGGTGACGGGTATTGCTCCGGTGACACTGCTTATGCTCATCACCCTGGCCCTGTGGAGCGAACACTTCATATCACCTCCTCTGGTGCCCGACATTACCGGTGGTGCGCCCATGCCTCTCTGGAGCCTTACCGCTGGAGCACTGTCGGCCATACCGCTGCTGGCTGTGATACTCTCATTTGCCCTTATGCTGGTCGTGGCAATAGTCATGGTCAGGTTCAATATTGCAATTTTCTTTATCCCCCGCAGAACCTATCTTCCGGCCCTGATATACATCATTCTCTATTCACTTTTCCCCGGAGAGATGGTTCTCAACCCGACTCTTCCGGCAGCACTGCTGGTGATGATCGGACTGTGGAGGATGATATCGGCCTACCGTGTGAACGGGCTGGCATTTAATTTCTTCGATGCCGCCCTGCTGATCTCGGCAGGGAGCATGTTCTATGCAGGCGCGGTATGGTTTATCCTGCTCGTCTTCATCGGGGCACTGATACTGCGGAGTCCGGACCTCAGGGAGATGGCCATTGCCCTCGCGGGAGCGCTTCTGCCGTGGCTGGTACTCTATGCAGTATGGTACGTGACCGGAGGCAGTGTGGCTGAACTCACCGGGATAGTCAGGCATAATCTCTTCGATGAGATGCTTCCGGTATACATTTCACGCACCATGGTCATATTGCTCGTGGTGACCGGACTGAATTTTCTGCCTGCGCTGGTATCCCTGGCCGGAGAGATGCCCACGAAGAAAATCAGGTCGCGAAAGACCTTCGAGTTGCTGCTGTGGATGATGTTCATCTGCGTGGCAGCACACATATTTATGCCTTCCGTATCTGTGGAGATGAATGCGGTGACGGCAATACCTGTGGCTTTCATTATGGCCAATTACCTGGCCTTTACACGTAATCTCGTCTCGGCGGAGATCCTGTTCTGGCTGATGGCAATAATGATTGCGGTATCGCGGGTATGGCCCTTCTGATCACCTGATCATACAAACCACGCCCACTCCTGAGCCCTGCTTTCCGTCACGGAAACTATACCAGAGTGTATATAGTCCGGTCTTGTTGCAGAAGAAGTCCACGGACGGGTATCTCTTCCCGGTACCTTTGCTGTATGAAGAGATAAGCTCTCTCCCCTGGTCATGGATGGCAACGACCAGCTCTCCCTTTGATTCGGGGGCATCACAGATGGAGAATCTGTATTTCATATTCTTCATCAGGTACATGTTTGCCTTGTAGACCGGCGTTGCAGCATCCGGGGCTGCTTCCGGCAGCTGTACCCGGAAATCCTTCAGGTAAGTGGTGTTGTCTCCGGCGCCGAGGACACATCTGGAAACGAGGTCATCGGTGGCAGGCTGGCCTGATGCCAGGGCCGACAGGAGGAGCAGTGCGGCAGATAAAATGACAAATCTGTATCTCATCTTATCCTCCTGATATTAATTTGTTTCTCACATTTTCTGAAATAGCGGCAATCTCTTCAAGCTGGTCATCAGTCATATCAACGATGCTCTCCTCATGCTGTATCATCACCAGCCGTCCGTCTTCTTCAACCGTTTCCGGTTCTCCAAGCTTGTAAGTTATGCGCACATCGCGATATGCATTGCTGATCTCTTCCATCATGTTGTAGAGCGACGAATAATCACCGCTGCTGTCACGGTAGGGTCGCAGGAGCATGAGCAGATCGCCCAGGATGATCTTCTGTTCACCTACGCGGTCTCTCAGCACCCTGTCAGGATGGGTGCAGGTAACCTGCGTCGCAAGGTACTGACCCTCAATCCATACGCCTGCGATCATAAGGGCAGATACAGAACCGCGGTTACTCTCACGCAGGTATTCGTCTATCTTGTTATATGAATTAACCGAGAGGAAGAGGAGGGAGTCAAGGTTTGACTTGCTCACCGAAAGCCTCTTCAGGGTTTCAAAATCGAGGAACTGCCCAACGCGAAGACCGTCAGCCATTCGTTTTATTGTTGAGAGCAGGTCGACGGAGTTACCGGTCTTCTCATAGATGTTGAGATAACCCAGGTCAGCCCCGTATATGCCAAGCATCACTGCTTTCTGAAAGTTAGTGGTAAGCCGGTCGGAGCCCTGTGTGGGAGCAAGGTACTCAGCCGTAAAGGGAACCTGCATCGACTGCATTATTGCTGCTATCTCAACTGGTGATGCAATGTTCTGAACTATATCTGCAATTGCTTCATCACTAAGCTTCTCGGCCTCTCCTGCAGGCACCGAATCAGCGATGGGAAAGCCCAGGCTGCCTTGCTTTGTGCTGCTGTTCCCGCATGAGTATGCCAGGATCAACAGGATGATAGCGGCCAGTTTTGAGATTTTTCCTGTCATCAGGCGGTTGTGTTAATGTACAAATTTAAGAAAAATGGTCATTGCATGCCGGTCATTCCCCGTTTTTGAAATCTGAGATTTTCAAAATACCTGATAATCCGTCTGAGCACTTCAAAATACAGGAGTCCGTATAGTATTATAACGGAAAAAAGCACAAGCATAGTATTGAATGTGAAGGTATCTACCCTGATTCCGAAGAAATTCTTCACAGGTGCCATGAAATGTGTCCTGATGCTGAGTGTTCCTGAGGGCACAGGCTCAAGATAGATGAGGTCTGCGTTCTGGACGAGTCTGTCGTTGAACTCCAGCATCTTGTTTCTCTCATAGACTTTTCGTACGATGTCTTCAAGCTTGTCATTGTGATAGTTGTTGTACAGTATGTCAAGTGCCTCCCTGTTGGAGCTGACATAGTTGTCGAGGCTCATGTCTGCTATATGGCTCACTCTTCTGTATTCCCTGTCGGCGCCTGTGATCCATTCTCTTATTCTGCTGCCCAGCTCTTCGGTGAAGAGCTCCGGGGTGACTGAGTCTGTTGCTCCGAACGGGCTGACGATGCCTGACGCGGATATTGTTCCGATCTCATTCCTGAGCAGCCGCAGCTCACTGAATTCCGGATCGGGGCGGCCCTGCTGCCTGAGGTTTTCAATTGATTTATCGAGGGCATCAAGCACCCTGGGTATCCGGTAGATGACATTGAAGTCCGAGATGCTCATCTGCTGCTTAAGTGGATAGACTCTTCTGCCGTATTCATTACCAGTAAACTGTTTTACCATCAGGGCTTCATAGCTCCATCGGGTGGGCATCAGCTCGGCGATCAGGGGTACCCTGTCGGGGCGGGCGATGTTCCTGTTCAGCTTGTCAAAGGGAAACATAGCGCCGCTCAGTATCATCATCGGGATCATCAGCAGGGGGATCACTATGTAGATTGAGATTGCCGAGTTGAGAGCCGAGGAGATATTGAGCCCTATCATGTTTGCGCAGAGGGCAATTGAAAAGAGGGTGAGCCAGTAAGGGAAAAACAGCCCTTTGATGCCGAGCATCGGATTGGCGACCGCCAGGAAGAGGAACGCCTGGAGTGCCGAAATGATTGAGAGGACAGAGATCTTGCTAAGCAGATAGCTGCTCCGGCTCAAACGGAGAAAATGCTCGCGCCTGAGCATCTTCCTGTCCCTGAAGATCTCTTCGGCACTGATTGTCAGGCCCAGGAAAAGAGCCACGATGATGCTCATAAAGATATAGACGGGGATGTTCTCGTTTTCCCTGAAGATATAGATGTCTGACGTCGGGTCTGCAATATACCTGATAATGTATGAAAGGATGAGCCCCAGTACCGGCCCCTCCAGCAGAGTGAGCATCAGGTACTGCCGGTTGGCCAGCTTGCTTTTCAGGTCGCGCATCAGGAAGAGCGAGATCTGCCTGAGCCATCCGGGTCTCTGCAGGCCTGAATAAGGAGGTTCGTGTTCCTCATGGATTGGCTTCGGCGGTGATGTCTCCCGGAAGGCTTTTGCCCATTCCGGGGGAGAGACCTTCCTCTTCTCGGTTAATCTTCCGTACTCATCGACGACCCTTGTCTCGAGGATGTCAAAGATAGTTTGGGGATTAACGTTGCCGCATGTCGGGCATTCACCTGCCGCTCTGTTAATCTGTGCTTCAAGGGTTTTGAAGTGGACTATCGATTCGAGGGGGTTGCCGTAAAAGACCAGATGCCCCTCCATGTCTAGCACGAGCACATTGTCAAACCCCTTGAAGATCTCGGATGAAGGCTGGTGAATGACAGTTACCACCAGTTTGCCCCTCAGGGTAAGATCGTGGAGCAGGTCCATCACGTTGCCGGAATCCGAGGAGGAGAGTCCTGAGGTAGGCTCATCGAGAAAAAGCAGTGAGGGTTCCCTGATGAGCTCGAGGGCTATGTTCAGCCTCTTTCTCTGTCCCCCGCTGATGACTTTGTTGAGCGGTGATCCCACCCTCAGGTTTCTCTTTTCAAAGAGTCCCAGCGTCTGCAACGTACTGTTTACAATTCCGGTTATCTCCTCATCACTCCGGCCTGCAAAGCAGAGGGCGGCAGCATACCACAGGTTCTGAAAGACGGTGAGCTCCTCAACCAGCAGGTCATCCTGCGGCACGTAGCCCATAACGCCGTCGAGTCTCTCTGCCCCGCCGGTGATCGGTATCCCGTTTATTCTGACCTCACCGGAGTCAGGCTTAATCAAACCGGTGAGCAGGTTGAGAAGGGTTGTCTTACCCGAGCCGCTGGCACCCATGATTGCAACGAGGCTACCCTCCCTGGCGGAGAAGCTCAGGTCAGTGATGGCCGGTGTCCCATCGATGAAACAGTGGTTCAGATGATCGGCAACAAGGGTAATGCGGTGTATGTTCTTGTCTGCCATGAACCGTGAGGTGATGTCGCTGTAGTACAGCATCGTTGCCGGCGGTGTATGAACAGAACTCCCGGGTGCAAAGGTATAGACCTTACCGCATGCTATCGGCAGTCCGTTGAGGAGGGTGGTTCCGGAACAGAAACAGCGGAGGGAATAGAGATTGACGCTGGCTATCTTCAGAAAAACGACAAAGGAACCTTTGTCTGCGGTTTCGGATGGGTGGCCTGTGCTTACCACGAGCATTGACGGGTCACTGAAGGCCTCCGGCTGATTTTCCCTGACGAACAGGCTGATGGCGGTGAACTCCTCCTGTGATATTTTGAATACCTCGGCGATGGTGTTGATGATATTCATGCGCTGCGGGGTATACTGCTTGTCAGTGCTGATAAGCTCAAAGCAGCGCATGAGAACAATGACCCTCTGCTCCTGGGTCAGGGTCTTGTTGATCTTGGTACAGTTATGGAAGATCCTGATCGAATCCCTGACAGAGGAGCTGCCCGCTGAGGCTTTGCTCTCCGTGCCGGCCATGGGGCCTGCGTTCTCCAGAAAGAGAGTCATGAACTCATCTGCGCTTTGGTGGGTAAGCTGTTTCTGAAGGAAGGCCGATACGTAATCCCTTTCGCTCTGCAGCATGCCGGCGTCCTGCTTCACTATCAGGGCGAACAACTCCATCATTGCCCGCAGGATCTCTTCACTCATGGGTCAGCGTATGTACCGGATCAGGTTCAGCCACCAAGATAACAAAATTACTTATGAAAAACCTCAATGGGAAGAGAGGATTAACTGATAAATAAGGTCTTCTGTTCAGTGATAGTAATGAACAGGTTAACTTTCACCATAAACCCCGGAGTTCGCCTTATTCTTTATTGGCTTGTATCAAAATCATCTGTTTTTATGTAAGTTTATGGTCGCCATTACCCAACCCATGAAAAGCCTTATTTCAGGGGGAATATCTTCATCATCCCCGGATGAGAACAGGGATCCGGGTGCTTACCGGTTTCACCTGCCGTTCTGGCTGATAACAACGCTCTTTTTGCTGGTTTTTTCCGGGCGGCCGGCAAAATCGCAGTTCCTGCCAGGCTTTAAACCATCCGGCCTGTTCGGGGAGCAGCAGATGGTGATAGAAGACTCTCCTCCCGGGACACGAATACTGATCAATGCCCCGGTTTCAGGTTTCGGTGTCGGCGACCGGGTATTACTTGTCCTCTATGCCCTGCCGAACGGCAACACCATAGAGCAGACTTTCGGAAAGAGGTTGTACCAGGGCGACGACTGGCACTTCGACATACAACATATTGGAGCGCAGACAAGATTCCTCAGAAGGGTAATAAAAGACCGGACCCTGGTTGTGGCATACGTTGAGAACAGTCTCATGAGCTGGCCGGCGTGGAAAGCTGCCACGCCGGATTACAGTGAACTGGTGAAGGAGATTGTTGAGCGCATCACTGAGTTATTTGCCCCCTGGAAGCCAGAACTGGTTCTCAATGGCCACAGCGGGGGAGGCAGGTTTATTTTCAGTTATCTGGATGCACACTCTGAGATCCCCCGGGAAGTGACGCGCATTGCATTCCTGGACAGCAACTATGGCTGGGAGGACGAGGTTTACGGTCCGAAGCTGACGCAATGGCTCCGGTCAGGCGGGGAGAGGTTCCTGTGCACACTGGCATACAATGACAGTGTGGTTATCTATAACGGTAAACCCCTGGTGTCACCGACAGGAGGTACGTGGTACCGCACCGGAATGATGAGGGATTATCTTGACAGACCTTTCCGGCTAAAAGAGCGACGGAGGGATTCTCTGGTGTGGTATACGTCTCGCGACAGGCATATCCAGATTGTCATGAAACCCAATCCGGGTGGCAAGATCTATCATACGAGGCAGGTAGAGTACAACGGGTTCATACACAGTATGCTGAGCGGAACGCGGGATGTGCAGCGAGACTACCGTTATTTTGGAGAAAGGGCATATTCGGAATTCATATCCGACACGCTGGTCATTCCGGTACGCAGGCTGAACATCCCTGCGCGTGACCCGGGTGCCGAGACGGGGTCAGCCTTCATGGCACGGATATCGGATCTGCCGCTGGCCGAACGTGAGGAAGAGATATTCAGGGCGGCAGCCGCTGGCAATATCCCGCGATTTCTCAGGCAGACGGTGACCCTGAGGGGTGAATTTGATGATGCTGAAGGCAGGAGGCATACCCTTGAGTATGAGGTTATGCCCGACTATCTGGCCATAGGCAGTGATGACGACTTCTGCCGTATACCGATGAATCCCCGCACCGCGCAGCGGCTGGCTGACCTGTTCGGAGCTTCACTCCTGACGGCAAAGCTGAGTGATCATATCTGGTCGCATGCAGATGTGAAGCTTGATCCTTTCTTCTACAAGCCAGTTGGCAATGCTAATGAGCTGGTGACGAAATTTGCAGAGCACAATGCGCAGATCGAAAAGCAGATGGCAGAGGCGGGCGGCAGGCATGGGCAGCTGGTTGCGGGTATCAAGAAGGATGTGATTATTTCATCGAGGATTGCGGAACAGACTGACAGGGTGGTGATATATGGCTGGCACAGGCCTGACGGCAGTCACATCCAGCCCGTTTACAGCGGTCATGTATGGTGGTACGTCGATTACAGCCACGGCATCAGGCTCATGAACAGGCAGGTACTGCTTGACGGCCGTCCTGCTGATGTGAGGGAGATTCTCGGGGATCCGTTGCTCTTCCGGATACTCAGCAATGAAGATCTGCCGATGGAAATGCCATTTTACCCGGTGGAATAATTGCCAGTACCGGATTATATTGTAACTTGTAGGTTCCTGAAGTATTAAACTAAAAAATACGGTTATGGAAATTATCGTCAGTCTTCTTATCGGTGCTGCTGCAGGGTGGCTTGGCAGCATAATTTACAAAGGCAGCGGCCTGGGTCTTCTGGGCAACATAATTGTGGGTGTTATTGGCGGCCCGATTGGTTTCTGGCTGCTTGGCAAGCTTGGCGTATCCCTTGGTGGCGGCTGGATCGGCGCAATTCTTACCGGTGCCATAGGTGCCATAATTATGCTTTTTCTCTTTAATCTGATCTTTAAGAAGAAGTAAATATTCCTTTCTCAGAGAACCACGATCAATACACCCCTCCTGTGTCGTTTCCGATCTGGTTACTGCCGGTCTTTATATCCCGGGCCTACGACAGCTTACGATCTGGTTACTGTCGGTCTTTATATCCAGGGCCTGCGACAGCTACCGATTTGGTTACTGGCGGTCTTTATATCCCGGGCCCCTTACGACTCTGCCGGGGGTAGCGCCGGTATGCTCTCCGTCGCGCAGAACCTGCACGCCGTTGACAAAGACATGTGACATGCCGGTTGAAAGCTGATGGGGATCCTCAAACGTTGAGTGATCCTGAACCTTCTCCGGATCGAAGACAACTACATCGGCATAGTATCCCTCTTTCAGGGCACCGCGCTTTTCAATCTTCATATTGGTAGCTGGAAGGGTGGTCAGCCTCCGCACAGCCTCCTCAAGGGGGATGACCTGCTCATCGCGGACATATTTTCCGAGCAGCCTGGCGAAGTTACCGTAGGCACGGGGGTGGGTGGCCGACTTCAGAAAGACACCTTCGGGTGCCATCGACTTGCCGTCGGAGCCGAAGCTCATCCAGGGCTGTGCAATCTGTTTTCTCAGGTTATCCTCTGACATTGAGAAGAAGACAGCCGATACGTTGCTTCCGTCGTCGATCACCAGGTCCATCACCGTCTCTTCGGGCGATTTACCTCTCATGGATGCTATCTCTGAAAGTGTCTTTCCCTGGAGGTACTTCAGTGAATCGGTATTGAAGCCTATGACCAGTACCCTGTCCGGGGAGCCTTGTTTTCTCATGATGGTCTTTATAATCTCCGGTCCCACACTCTTTCTCACCTCCGGATTCTTCAGCCTGTTGACCCACTGCTCAAAGCCGCCCTCCTGAACCCACTCCGGCATCAGTATCCCCAGGCCGGTGGAGCTGGCCGGGTAGTTATACATATCTGCGGTGATATGAAGACCTGCCGCTCTTGCAGAGTCAATTTTTGCTATTGCTGCATCAAGTTTATCCCAGTTGGTCCGGCCCACCTGCTTGAGGTGGTATATCTCAGACCTGATGCCCGTCTCGTGAGGTATCCTGAGAAAATCGTCCATGGCTTCAAGAAAAGTGTCATCCTCATTACGGATGTGGGAGATATACATACCGTCGTACTCCGCCGCCACCCGGCAGAGCTCAGTCAGCTCTTCCGTTGAGGCGAAGCTTGCGGGAATATATTCAAGTGCCGAGCTGACGCCTATGGCTCCCTCCTCCATGGCCTGCCTGACGAGCAGCTTCATTGAATCCATCTCGACAGCAGTGGGTGGCCGGTCGTCATACCCCACCGTATGTATCCGCAGTGTAGCCGTGCCCACAAACGAGGCTATGTTGGTTGAGACGCCACTGCTCTCAAGATATTCGAGGTATTCTCCCAGAGTGGTCCACTCAATTTCATACTTAATATCTCCCTGTGAGGCCTTCATCTCCTGTTTCATGCTCTCGCCCCAGGGACCCCACGAGTCGCCTTCTCCCATCACTTCCAGCGTCACCCCCTGGCATATGTCGCTCATTGACCTGCCATCCTCTATGAGTGATTCAACGGCCCAGCTGAGCATGTTGATGAAGCCGGGAGCCACTATCATTCCTTGCGCATCGATCACCGTGCGGCCTCGTGCACTCTTCAGATCGCCAACGGCAGCGATGGTGTCACCCCTGATGCCAACATCACCGGTGAAGGCTGCTGACCCCGAACCGTCAACAATTTTTCCGTTCCTGATCAATAGATCATACCTGTCAGAATCAGCACATCCGTAGATAAGAAAGAAAACAGGCAGAAAAACTTTTAAAAATCTCATAATAGCAATGAATTTACATCAAAATTAGTATAACAAAGCTCAAACAAATTTAAAAAATTTCATAAGAGCGGCGCTTTTTTTGACCTCCGATAATAATTTGTACGACATATCAAACAGGCCATTTGTTTCATTTTCCCGGTTAGGGCAAAGCCTGTACGCGTTCTCTGTCTCGCATCAAATGGGCTTGCCAGCCCAATCGTCAGCCCTCATAATGTCTATGTTGAATAACAGATATGATGTATGATAAATATTTTTTGTGATAATTAAAAACTTGTAACTTGTACTGTCAAACCTTAAAACTAACACTCTAATTAATGAAAAAACTAATCTTCATTGTTTTGTCGGTGTTTCTGGTGAATGCCGGCATGGCTCAGACACGGGTTGCCGGAACGGTAACTGCTTCCGAAGATGGTTCTCCGATCCCGTATGCGGTGGTACTGCTGAAGGGATCGCGCGGAGTGGGGACCAACACAGACGCTGACGGACGCTACAGCCTCAGCAATATTCCTTCTGACGGTATGCTGGTATTCAGCTACGTCGGTTACAAAACACAGGAGATACCTGTTGCCGGAAGGACCGTTATCGATGTTGTGATGGCGACTGATGCTCTTGCTCTTGACGAGGTCATTGTTGTGGCTTACGGAACCTCCACGCGCGGGACCTTCACCGGTGCTGCCAGTGTTGTTAAGTCGGATGCCATCAGGGATGTTCCGACACTATCATTTGAGAATGCCATGGGAGGCAAGATCGCCGGTATGCAGATTACTACGCTATCGGGACAGGCGGGCTCTACCTCTTCAATCAGAGTTCGGGGTATTGGATCGATGAACGCTTCCAACGAGCCGCTGTATGTCGTTGACGGTGTGCCAGTAATCTCGGGCAACGTCACGCAGATGGGCATCTACACCTCCAACAATGTGATGAGCACCATCAACCCCAACGACATTGAATCTATCACCGTGTTGAAGGATGCTGCCGCCTCTTCCCTTTACGGGTCAAGGGCTGCCAACGGTGTAATTGTCATTACCACCAAGCAGGGTAAGCAAGGTAAGCCTGTCATCTCTTTCAAGTCTTCAGTGGGACTGACACCATCTTTTGCCACTGACAACTATGAGACGGCAAGCCCGGAGGATCAGGTCAGGCTGTATTACGAGAACTTTTGGAATGCAGGGGTATACAGCTACGGAGATACCTACGAGGAAGCCAGTGAAGGTGCACTCTATCAGCTCAACCGGAGGTTCAACAAACACGGCTACATCTTCACTGCTCCTGACAACACAATAAATTCGCTGACGATTTCGGGCGAGAGGGCCGGTAAATATTTCGACTGGAATAAGGAGCTCTTCCGTACGGCTGTTTATCAGTCATATGATCTTTCAGTGAGCGGAGCAACAGAGTCATCAAGTTATTACACTTCCCTTTCATACACCAATGAGTTAGGGCGGAGCGTGATAAACAGCTTCAACCGTATCACGGGCAGAATTAACTTTTCGCAGAAGATAGGCAAGTTCATTGAATTTACAACTAACGTGAACCTGTCAAACAGTGGCAAGGAGGGGTTCAATGACTCACGTTCTACGGGAAGCAACTACTTTCTGCAGAGCCGGAACCTGCTCTGGCCGCTTTACTGGCCAACAGATTACGAGACAGGTGAACCCTGGACTGCCAGGTTCGGAAGTTATGCCTACAACCCGGTCTACTACAATGACCAGTGGGAAAACAGTTCCAAGACACTGCGATTGCTTGCTAATGAAACTGTGACGGTGACGATACTTCCTGAACTGATATTCAAGTCGATCCTGTCATATGACAATGCCAACACAGCAGATCATCTTTATTTCAGTGCGCTGCACTTTAGCGGTTCCAATGTAAACGGTTCGATTACTGAGAGCAATACCAATATCAACAAACTGGTCTCATCCACCACATTGAATTATAACAAGGAGATAGCCTCACAGCACAATGTGAGTATTCTTCTGGGTTGGGAGGCAGAGCGAAACCTGACTGACTACCAGAGGGCTTCGGGAACCAATCTGCCCACCAGTGCCCTGCATACGGTAGCCACAGCTGGCAAGCTCGACGCAAATGCCTATTACTGGGGCAACACCATGCTCTCAATGCTGTCGCGCGCCGAATATGATTACAACGACAAATACTACGCTTCTGCCTCTTTCAGGCGTGACGGGTCATCACGCCTCGGACCGGAAACCCGCTGGGGTAATTTCTGGTCTTTGGCAGCATCATGGCGTATTGACCAGGAGGCCTTCATGGATAATGTGGGGGTTATCTCAGGACTCAGGCTGCGGGCTTCATACGGTGTTAACGGCACCCTGCCGTCGGCCAACTACGGATGGCGGTCACTGACGAGCTACACCTCCAAATACATGGAAGAGCCGGGTGGCGGTGTAAGCACGGCCGCTGATGCCAACCTCTCATGGGAGACAAGCTACACATACAACATTGCACTTGAGTTCGGGCTGCTGGATGACAGGATTGGCGGTACCGTTGAGTTCTTCAACAGGGATTCAAGGGATCTTCTGCAGGACGTGCCCATCTCGATGGTCACAGGCTTCTCGTCGACACTCAAGAACGTTGGTGAGATAAACAACCGTGGTATCGAATTTGAACTCTATGGTGATATCATGCGCAGAAGCGACTTCACCTGGACCGCCGGACTCACAGCATCGCATATCAAGTCCACCGTCACAAAGCTCTATGGCGGTCAGGATATCATATGGTGGGATCCAACGGGCGACGACAACAGGGCACGGTTTATTTACAAAGAGGGTGAATCTACGCTCGCACTCTACGGACCGGAATGGGCCGGTGTGGAAGATGAGACCGGGAAGAATGTCTGGTTCCTGAATAACGACGAGACACCCGACCTGACAGTTGACGGGCGCCCTGCCACATATGATTACACCAATGCGGATCATGTCATATTTGGCGACATTCATCCATGGTTGTTCGGGGGCCTTAACACCGATTTTAACTGGAAGGGTCTGGGACTCTCCCTTAATTTTGCCTATAAGCTGGGAGGAAACACTTTTGACTTTGCCGGTAAGGATTGCAATGACGACGGATATTATTGGGAAAGGATCATGTCTCAATGGGCCTATGACAACCGGTGGACACCGGAGAACACTAACTCACTTTATCCACAGAGGGTTGCCATTGACATGGAGGATGTCAACCAGAGGAGCAGCAGGCATATGCACCCTGCTGACTATCTGAGACTGAAGAGCATCACACTTGGGTATACAATACCCGGCGATATTGTCAGTAAGATAAAACTCTCGGGTGTGAGGCTATATTTCAACGGTGCCAATTTATGGACACTTGCAGCGCACAAGGTGTATGACCCTGAAGTAAACGAATATGGTACCAGGGGTTGGGAACTGCCCATCGGCAAGACTTACACTTTCGGTATTGAAGCCAGTTTCTGATCATAAAAGCTACGAAAATGAAAAAGATAACAACGATAATTACAGTACTGAGCATCTTACTACTGGCCTCCTGCGAGGATTTTCTGGAAGTCAAGCCAAGTAACTATGCTGCAGCTGAGATGTCAATAACAAATGAGGCAGACGCCGAGGTGGCGATAAACGGCCTGATGAGGAAGATGACGTCGTCAAGTTACTATGGCAGGAACTTTGTCATCTACGGTGATGCCAAAGGTGGTGATTTTGCATTACGGTCGCAGGGAAGAGGGCTTGATGCACTTTACACCTTCAACCACTCAGCCACATCCAACTCCTACTCCGGTTTCTGGTCGCAGATATATCACAATATCCTGCAGGCCAACAACCTGCTTGCAAACATCGCCAAGATAGAGGAGGCAGGCAATGCAACTGACGATCTGAATGAGTTCAAGGGTCAGGCTCTAACAGCCCGGGCACTGATGTATTTTGATCTGGTCAGGATGTACGGCAAGCCTTACAATATGGATAAGGCATCATTCGGTGTTCCACTGATACTCGAACCTCTTGATGCTTCGGCCCAGCCTACCAGGGCCAGTGTCGAAGCAGTATACGGGCGGATCATGGATGACCTGACCGAAGGAGCCCCATTGCTGTCAACCTCCGCTGAGGACGGCTACCTTAATTACTATGCCAACCTGGCACTTCAGGCAAGGGTGAATCTCTTCATGGAGAACTACACCGCTGCCCTTGCCGATGCTGAGGAGATAATAAATGATGGGCCCTATTCTCTCTATTCCAATGAGGAGTGGGTTGACTCATGGTCAAATGAGTTTGGATCAGAGTCGATTTTTGAACTCGGCATTTACCCTGATGAGGCTGACCTGGGCAGTGGATCACTTGGCTTCTATCTCCTTCGTCTTGGCACCGTCAAGAATGCAATGGGGTGGTTCATGGCCAGCGATTACTGGATCACACGTATGAGTGAAGACCTGACTGATGTGCGCTGGGGAATCATGGATTACGATGAGTCATCTACTGAGAGATTCGGCTCATGCCGGAAGTACGCCGGAGTGGATCTTGCCGGAGACAAAGGTTCAACTTCAGCGGTCAATGTGAAATTGATAAGACTGTCAGAGATCTACCTGATAGCAGCAGAGTCAGCCCTTGGTCTTCCTACCCCTGACAGGGTCAAGGCTGCCAGCTATCTCAATGAGATACGTAAACGGTCACCGGGATTGGCTCCGGCTGATGAGACTACCGTTACACTCGATATGATCATGGATGAGAAGAGCAAAGAGCTATTTGCCGAGGGTCACAGGTACTTTGACATGCTGAGACTTAACAGGACGATTGAGTTTAATGATGAGTTCATCACACCTGCCGTTGTCATTATCCACCGTGACAAGACCATCACCAGGGATTTCTACAAGATTATTCTTCCGATCTCACAAGGTGAGCTTGACGCCAACCCGGCGATAGCCAGTCAGCAGAATCCGGGTTACTAGGTTTAGATTTAGGTTAACTGAGAAAATGAAGGGCGTCCCGGTAAGGGCGCCCTTTATGCTGTCCTGCTGTTAACTGCCAATCCTGCTTATCTGCGGATCACTATGTAACCGCTCAGAGAGAGACCGTTTTCCGACCTGAGCACGTAGAAATATGTGTCGTCGGGAAGAGCCTTGCCGTTATAATCTATACCGTACCAGTTGTTGTCATAATCGGCGGTCTCAAACACCAACATCCCCCGCCTGTCGAACACTGTGAGCTCGGTCTTCCCCAGAGCCTCAATGCCTTCGAGGAAGAAGAAGTCATTCTTGCCGTTCATATCCGGGGTTATCAGAGTGGGGACTGTAAGGTTGCGGACTGTTATCATGAGATAGTCGAATGCAGGAGTACAGACGCTGTTGGAGACAGACCACTTAAGTATATTCTCGCCCATCGAGAGTTCGCTTACTCTCGAGGCAGGGTCATTGGGATTATCAAAGACCCCCGAGCCCTCCTCCGTTGTCCATGTTCCGGTTTCACCTGCTCCGGGAGGAGCTGCATTAAGAGTGGTGTGGAACAGATAGGTAAGAAACTGGTCGGGACCGGCGTTGGCTGTCGGAGGCTGGAGTCCGGTTACGGTAACAGGACTGACCGATGAGCAGCCGCCGCTGATAGTTCCCCTGATGTAGTAAGTCCCTTCCGGGGCTGCAGAGGGTGTGGCCAGGGGTTCTGTCGCCTGGGCATCGATCCAGTAGGTGTAGATGAGGTTGGGGGTTGAACCTGCAGTTACTGCCGGCAGTGTAAGATCGGCCGTGCCCGGGGAGCATACCGGAGGCGGATTGGTGATCACCAGTGCCGGGAAGGGCCCCGGCTGCGGGTTGATGACCACCGCCGTGGATACGGCTGAGGTGCATCCCGCACTGTTGGTTACGGTGAAGTTGTATGAACCGGGATTGAGCCCATCGACGGTGAAAGAGGTGCCGGTACCGGGAATGGTATATGTCCCGGGAAACCGTGTCAGTGTCCATTCACCCTCTGCCGGCAGTCCGGTGAGAATGACGCTGCCGGCAGGCACCTCACATGTGGGCTGGGTTATCGTTCCGGGTACCGGAGGAGTGGGCATGGGTGGCTGCGGATCGATGACAACTTCTGCTGAAGGCAGTGAGCTGCAGCCGTCAGAGTTGGTGACGGTAAAGGTGTAGGTGCCCGCCTCAAGGCCGGTGACGGTGATGGTCACTCCTGTGCCGGTGTAGGTGATTCCTTCGGGATAGCGTGTCAGCGTCCATGACCCCGACGGTGGCAGACCGGTCAGTACCACCATACCTGTTGACACGTTACAGTTAGGCTGTGTGATGGTACCGGGCACGGGTGCTGACGGCACGGCCTGCCCCTGTTCAATGACAACAGGCTCTGAGGGGTTGGAGATACATCCCCCTTCGATGCTGACGGTGAAGGTGTAAGTACCGGGTGCCAGGCCCGCGTATGTGTATGCCGACCCGCTGCCTGTGACGGTCTCTCCGCCGGGAAGCCTTGTCAGCGTCCAGGTACCGTTGGAGGGCAATCCCTCCAGAACCACGCTTCCATAAGGCTCTTCACAGCTCGGAAAGGTTATCCCGCCAATTTTTGGCGGATCAGGAGGGACACAGGCGATCTTTATCATGTAATCCTCCACCTCACCTGAAGAGGCAGTACCGACGGGGGATTCAGTACTGGGCCCTAACCTGAATCTGGCATAAGTGGGCCTGGATACTATGGCGTTAGCCGGAACCTGAACATCCAGATTCAAGGTAGTGGAGGAATGCCTTCTGATATTCTTTGCTATTCTTTCATTATTGTCATTGAAGTCTCCGTCTCCGTTCCAGTCTACCCAGGCATTCAGATAAGTCGTAAATAGTGTGGTGATGCTAACACGAATTGTTGCCATGCTTCCCTGTCTCAACTCCGGGAATGTCACTCCGTCTTCGTCATCCCTCCCGTTCAGGTCATCGCCGTCCGCCTCATCGGAGAACTGGCTTGCAGCTTCACCGTCAGGTGCGGAACCCATATAAATCCAGCTGCTTATTGCATGGCCTGCCGAACCGTAGCTTACCGGGGCATCACCGAAATCGTTGGGGTAATCCTGCTGAGGAACAATTAGAGGAACCATACCCGCGGAATACGGCAGAAAATCGGGCTCTGTAGTGAAACTGCCGTCCACGAGAGTAAGTGAAAAGATGAAAACAAGTGACGCAAATGATATTTTTCTTACCGATATTTTAGCCATTGCATCTTCATTAACATACCCTACCCACAAAGGTCAGGCCGAAATTCTACAATTTAGGACCAATAGCTCTCTTTTGCAAAGATAATTTGATATGCCTGAATCTGTACAGGATTTTTTTTAACTCTGACAGTGCTATTTTATGAGGTTTTGTGCCATAAAATGCCGTCATGGGTCATAAAATCCTTTTTGACGAATTACATCAAACAGTTGACTAGCATCAGGAGGTGTCTGGGCTGGCAGGATGGGGAGAATAAATTTGTATATGACCAATGTGCTTGTCTTGTCTCCGAAAGCCCGGGGGTAATATCAAAGTAACGGACCTGCCTCTGTTCTGCGCGGGCTGCAGTATCGCTATCCGTTGCTCAGGCGAAGCATGATTGCATTGGCTGTTACCTGAAGGTTATTCCGCAGCTATTTCCTTCTGCGTTTCGCCGCAGTAACGGCATATCTTTGCCGATATCTGTATCTTTTCACCGCAGTTGGGGCACTCTTTCAGGTCGCCGGCACCTGACATCAGCCTCTCTTTCTCTACGGAGATTATTCCCTGGAAGAGGTTGAGTTCAGTATCGGTGATGAATTTCACCGGCTGGGCAATGCTGCCACCTGCATACTCGATTATCAGGTACCGCTTCCTGAGTTTAATAATGAGGAAGACGCCCGCTGCTATCAGCAGGGCCGCAATGATCAGCATTATTATCATTGATTCGGTTACATCGGACAGCAGCCCCAGTATTGCTGCGATAAGACCGACAAATACAAGCAGGGATCCCGGCAGCGGTTTGGTTATCTCCTTGCTGGTTGTTCCCGTCACATCCTCAAGGCTGACGATCTTTTTCCCCCTGTTTGTCCTCAGTCCCCCGCCGTGAATCCTGAGACCTGCCTCATACAGTTTACCCACCTGGTATACCCTCCTGTCGGAGATGATGACTGCAGTATCTGAAAGATCATCATCAATGAGGAGGGATGAAAAATAGTCCTGACCCAATATCGCCATGAATTTCTCATGCTGTGACGCAAAGAGGCTTTTGTAATTGTACTTCATCGATATTTGTCAGTTACACCAGGAGAGGGAATAACGTTCAATCCTCGCTATACATGTCAGCAAATTTCGCGAAATAACCTTATAATCCGCACGTTTGCGAATACAAATGGCAATAATTTTGACCAACATTGGAGAGGAGTGGACAAATGCACACTGTTCATAGATTACATTGCCGGGCAGCACTGGCCTGCGAAAGCTTATGCAGCTTTATTACTCGAAATGGAACGAAAGTACCCAGATACGCGACCTCAGTTTGTCGATGGAGTTGCAGTATTCCGGGTAATCGGGATGGGGGTCATGAGCCAGGACGTCGGCAATGCCGTTTGACATCTTGAGTTCTATGGAAAGCTTGATATGAGTAAGGTTGAAATCCATCCCGGTACCTACTTCCCAGTAGAGGTCGGGCCGGTTAAGACGGAGATAGACGGGTCTTTCCAGCCTGTATTTCTCCTGTGCATAGAAGTCGTAGCGATAGTTCACGCCGCCAATGATATACGGCTTGATGTTACGCATCCGCCAGCCATATTTCAACTGTATGGGGAGTTCGATGAAGCTTGATTCTATCTTCTGCGGTCCGTAAACCGTATCGGTTACGCGGTCAGAGTCAAAATTTATCACTCTCTGTCCGAACGAAATGCCCGGCAGCAGCCTGATGTCAAAGAACTGGTTCAGCCTGAAATTGGTTACCAGGTGGATGCTGATACCGGGATAGGGGTTTCCCTTCGAAGGATAGAGAGAATCCGATGCCATGAACTGTTCAGAAGGGTCAATTCTGAAGGTCATTGCATTGAGCCCTAGGCTGTACCCCATATTGAAGAACTTCTCATCATCCCACGGATCATTGATGTTAGCCGGCTGCTGTGCAGAAAGGGTTGCGGCAATCATAAGCAGCAGCACCGTGACGGCAGTATTCCTGTGAGTGATCTTCATTATGAGAGAAAGCGAAAGAATTGGACCCCGAAGTTAATAAGAATACCGGATATTCCGACAAAGAAGATGTGCCATAGGGCGGGTTGCAGAGTGCAAGTCACATGTCGCAGCGCGACTGTGCAGACACTGAAGCAGTGACATTGGCTGCCGGGCTGAACAGGTTCTGAAGCAGGCTGAACTCGGGTCGGAAGGTCACCGGGCGGGCGGTCAGTTATTTAAGATGCATAAAAGAGGTTGTCGGCCAAGACCTGAACGATTATCTGACCCGGTAATAGCTGCCTATGATCTTCATGAACCAGCGTTCCGGAAGGATTCTTTTCAGCAGTACGGAGAGTTTCTGGTCCGGGGATGCAATCACATACCGCAACCGGGGCTTACGGCTGTGAACTATCCTTACTATTCTCTTTGCCAGTTTTCCCGGATCCATTCCCCCGGTCTCATCCCTTTCGATAATGCCTTGAGTAATTCTGTACTGCTCATGGTAGGGATCAACAGCATTGGTGGGAGCAAGGAAATTTCTCCTGTTGATGGTGTTATTTGTCCGGAAGTCGCCGGGGTTGATCAGCACCACCCTGATATTGAACTGCCGGATCTCCAGCCGGAGTGCCTCGCTGAAACCCTCCATGGCGAACTTGGCGGCAGAGTAGTACGACTGAAAGGGTAGTCCCATCAATCCGCCTATTGAGCTGAAGTTTATGATGGTGCCGCCACCCTGATTTCTCATAACCGGGAGGACTTCACGGGTAATGCGCACGGTACCGAGGAAATTTGTTTCCATCTGCAGCCTGAGATAATCGTCGGGGAGGGTCTCTGCCGGCCCGCCGGTGTGCATTCCGGCATTGTTGATCAGTACATCGATGCGCTTCTCACGGTTGACGACGGTCTCGACGGCATCACGGACCGAATCGGCATCGGTAAGGTTCATCCGCAGGACATGGACCCCGTTGCTAAGAACAATATCTCTTCTGACGGTTCCGTATACCGTGTGTCCTTCGGCGGCCAGCAAATCGGCGGTGTGCTTTCCGAAGCCGGAGGAGATGCCGGTGATAAGTACAACCTTTTTCATTTATGTGTGGGCAGTGGCCTGTTTAATTGATGATATCCAGGTTCCTTGCCGCCCGGGTGATCTTCTCTATGGAGAGTTCCACCTGCTCAAATGTATGGGTTGCCATCAGCGAGTACCTGATCAAGCTGTCGTTCCTGGGTACTGCAGGGGAGACGACAGGATTGACGAAGATGCCGTCGTCCAGCAGATCCCTGGTGATCTGCAGGGCTTTGATGTTGTCCCTGATATATAGCGGGATGATGGGTGTTTCTGATCTCCCGGTGTCAAAGCCTGCAGACCTGAACCCGTCGCGGGCAAAATTGGCCAGTTTCCAGAGATGCTCTATGCGCTCCGGTTCGTTCACCATTATATCGATTGAGGCAAGCACGGCAGCAGCTGACGCCGGTGTCATGCTGGCGCTGAATATCAGGGAGCGGGAGTTGTGTTTCAGGTAGTTGATCAGATAGCTGTCAGCTGCAATGAATCCTCCCAGTGAGGCGAATGATTTCGAGAAGGTGCCCATGATCAGGTCGACCTTGTCTGTCAACCCGAAGTGTGATGCAGTGCCAGAGCCGTCTTTCCCGATCACGCCAATGGCATGAGCGTCATCGACCATGACAGAGGCGTCGTATTTTTCTGCCAGGCTGACTACCACCGGGAGGTCTGCAATATCTCCTTCCATGGAGAAGATACCGTCCACGACAATGAGCTTGATCCGTTCCCGGTTGCAGAGCTTCAGCTTGGCCTCAAGCGCCTTCATGTTGTTGTGGTCATACTTGAGCACTTTGGAGAATGAAAGCCTGCTGCCCTCAATTATGGATGCATGGTCGAGCTCATCGAGTATGAGGTAGTCATGGCGGCCGGCAAGAACGGAGACCACGCCCAGGTTGACCTGGAAACCGGTGCTGTAGCAGAGGGCTGCCTCCTTTCCTACAAGTTCAGCCAGCCTGTTCTCAAGCCTGGTGTGAATGTCGAGGGTCCCGTTGAGGAACCGTGATCCGGCGCAGCCTGTTCCGTACCTGTCAGTGGCAGCCTTGGCCGCCTCGATGACTTTCGGGTGGTTGGTAAGGCCCAGGTAGCTGTTTGAGCCGAACATCAGCACTTTCTTACCGCGGATGATGACTTCGGTATCCTGTTCAGATTCGATCTCCCTGAAATAGGGATAGATTCCTGCCTCCATCACTTTCTGTGGGGCATCGTACTTTGACAGCTTTTCCTTTAGAAGATTCACCTGCTTTGGTTTTGGCAAATTTTGAAGCCAAATGTATACATTAATGGATGATTTTAAAACAGTGAACAGATTTCTTTGAAATCTAAAAAATTATGACATTCAGGGGCTAAATCAGCACCTGACTTTTATACGATTTTTTCTCCCGGTCAGTTATATAGATGGTTGTTTGATAAACTACAATCTCTATTTGCTATGATCTGGAAAATAAACATCGGTCGCGGGGCACTGAAGATTATTGCAGCGGTGCTGCTGGGGAGTATTTCAGGTGGACTCTTAGCCCGTGATGGTAATTTAACGGGCTCTGTTTCCGGCAGCCTTCAGGACACCACCGCTTGCCTTTATAAAACATCACTTTACAGGACGTGCAACGCCGGCGGTGACCCTGACGGAGCACTGTACCATTGGCGCCAGGTGCTGGCTGAATGCCCTGCGCTGTCCGAGGAGCTCTATGCAGACGGGGAAGCACTTTACCTGGAGCTCTTTGACCGGACAGAAGAGCTGGCATACATTGACTCGGTACTTATGCTCCTCACCCAACGATCCTACTATTTCGAAGGCAGAGCATCAAACGAACTTCACAAGGCCGAATTGCTCCTCGACCTGGCAGGAGACGATCCGCTTTATCTCGGATTATGCTACAATATCATTGCCGAGGCTGCCGAAATGTTTCCTGAAGAGATGGGATGCAGTCATTTTGTGCTTCTGGCGACGGTGGCCGCCAGCCTCTGGGCTATGGATATGATCGGTGATGAGGAGCTGTCAGATGCTTTCGTAAAATCTATCGGTACGCTGGACAACCGGATTGGAAATAATCTATGCAACAGCGGTTATGCCGGGGATCTGTATAATCTTGAAACATTTTTCCGAACATGCGGAGCGATGAGATGCAGTGACGTTGAGAGGCTGTATGCTCAGAAGGTTAACGGTAACCCCAGGGACAGAGTGCTGATTAATAAGGTTTTTGTTCTGCTTGATGATACCGGATGCACCGGTGAAGACTTCTATTACAGCATAGCCCTCAAGCTTTTTGCCAATGACAGGTCTGCCGCCAATGCCGTCAGGCTGGCCGAGCTTAATGCCGCACGGAACAATATTGAAAGAGCCTTAGCCTATTTCACCGAGGCATACAACTGCGACACTACAAGTGCGGTCAGGTCAGAGGTGATCCTGAGGGTGGCGGAGATGGAGCTGGCGCGGGGTAACAGGCAGGCGGCCCGTGACCGGGCTGAGCACGCCTGGCAGCTCAACAACCGCAATGCCCGGGCACTGATGCTGCTGGCCGACTGCTACGCCGGGGCTGAACTGGGAAATACATTTGACAATCACACTGCCTACTGGGTGGCTGTCGACTACCTGGAGGCTGCCATGAAGGTTGATCCCTCGCTGAGGAAGGAGGCGGAGGGTAAAATAAGGGCTTACTCGCAGCTCTTTCCGACAAAGGAGGAGTGTTTTTACCGCAGGATCCTCGATGAGGGTACAGTATTCAATGTCGGCAGCTGGATCAGCGAGGTGACCAGGGTCAGATTCCGAAAAGAGTAGGCTGGCAGCGCTTATCCCGGAATATTCCCCGAGGAATGATCTTCCTGAGGCGGAAATCGTTTCCTGCCTCCGTGCATTCCAAATGCTCAGCCGGTTTTATCCGGTGGTTTTTAAAGATGCCAGGAATTCACCGGCGGTCATGACAGGAAGCATACTCTCTTTAAAATCTGGTTGATTCCTTGTGATTATCAACTCCTGTTCGTTTGCTGTGGCAGTATAATATTGAATGGCATCTTCAAAATCGTGAAAATCTGAATTAAGGGTCAGATCGGCAATTTTATCATCGAACGGCAGAACATTTACCAATACCTTGAACTTCCTCAATATTATCCGGACTTCGGCTGGCGGGAGATGCCTTGAGAGGATGTAATTTGTGTCAGCCAGGCAAAGCGCCGAAATGTAGAGTTTAATTTCATTCTTGTCTGCAAGGGAAAACAGTTTGGCTGCTTCGGTGTAATATGGTATTCTCTGAGTCAACAGATCAATTACTATGTTGGTATCAAGAAATACTCTTTTCATGAATACTTTCGATTAAGGTAATCAGAGCGCTCTTTCTTGTAATCAAAATCGTCAGGCACTCTGATGACACCGCTCAGGCTTTTCACCAGGGGGGTGATTTCAAGATCATCTGGCTCTTCTGTTGTTACTGAGTCGAGGTAAGATTCAATAAGCCTTGAAAGGCTCGTCCTGCGATGTCTGGCATATCTTTTTGCCCGGATTATCACTCCTTTGTCAAGTTTTATTGTCAGTTTTACGTCCATTCTTGCATTATGTACGTACAAATATACAACAGATATACGTATAAAGCAAATATTTCAGCAAAAAAACTCCTGCCATTCCCAAAATATATCTTTTTTACACTTCGATTGGTCAAAATCCCCGAATCGACAACTTTCATTGTTTCGGGTATATATTGATCAGATAGCCAGGAATATAGGCTGATACCTTTACCGGATAGCCGTTAAATCCCTCTTTTCACCGTAAAAATTGACCTCTTTTTGACGAAGATCCTTATTCCTTCCTTGAACGGTTTGAGTCAGTCAATGGAGCACTCTGATTTTTTGATCAATGTGTCCAGGGATTGCCTCAAAGTACCACTAAATGGGCTTGAGGTACTTGTGCTAAAGAGGCTTGTGAAGTAACTTTGACCCGAAAGTCAAACCGAAAAGCCATGAAGACATTCAAGCATATTTCTTCAGGTTTACGCATTGCATCAGGGTACTGGATAGCCTTCCGGGCTCTGAGGTTCCGGAAGGTGGCAAACGGTTCTGCCACGCGGGCGATCATACTTGGCATTATATTCCTTCTGGGGTCCGCCGAGGTTCCCGGTGGGAGGGCGATGATTACAGAGGCGATGAGGTCACAGTCGGACAGGTCATTCTTCTTTTACCAGCTCAGGCATATGCCGTTCAGTGAGGAGCTGCTGAAGTCATGTCTTGAGTACGAAGGAATAATTTACCGGGATGTTGTACTGTTGCAATCGAAGCTGGAAACGGGAAATTACACCTCTGATATCTTTCGCAACGGCAATAATCTTTTTGGAATGAGATATCCTGTTCAGAGGCCCACGGTTGCCACGGGCGTCTACAAGGAGCACGCGCAGTATGCACACTGGTCCGATTCCGTCATCGACTATGCCCTGTGGCAGAAATATTACCTGTCGCGAGGTTACAGGCTTGGAAGGGAGATTGACAGTGATTTCTACCTGCTCTTCCTCAATTGCATCCCGTACGCCGAGGATCCGCGTTACATTTCAAAGCTTGTGACACTATCTCAGAGGGATGTGACATAAAGGCGACAAACGATTCGCATCAGGAATCTTACCCTGGTTCCCTGGTGTAACCGAGTTCTGATTACCGTGTGAGATGGACTTTTCTCTGCGTCCCTAAGTGGTTTCTTTGCGTCCCGCTCTATTTGTTTAAGATGAGTTTACATTGTAATTTTAGACCTTAATCTATTCTTTAAAGAATCATCATAAGACTTGTACCGGTATGACTTCAGCAAGAAAAAAAGCAAAGTTTCCAGCCGGATGGATAATACTCATCCTATCCCTGGCACTTCTTTTTGTCACAAACCCCTCTGAACAGCAGTTCACCTCGTTCCTGAAGGACAAGATTCAGAAGCAGGCCGAGGGTGACGAGACCCTGACAGGCGACCTGACCAGAATACTTGCTGGTCCGGCGGCTTCGCTGGCCGGAATGGGAGCCGTCAGGAAGGATTACTTCCTGTTTTCAACATTTCAACTGGAATTGCCCGGGGAGGAATCACTTTTCCTGGGAGCTCTGGATCATTTCTTCAAATTGAAATAAAATGCATGCTTATGGATTTCACTGAATTGATCAAAAGACGTGAAAGCATCCGCAGTTATGATCCTTTAAAGCCTGTTCCTGAGGAGAAGCTGAAAACAATTCTCGGGGCGGGGCAACTTGCCCTCTCGGCAGCAAACAGGCAGCCGTGGAAGTTTCTGCTGATCTCATCGCCAGGGATGCTTGAGAAGGTCAGGGGTTGTTACGGTCGTGAATGGTTCCATGACGCCCCTCATGTCATTGTTGTTGTGGGTCTCAGGGATCAAGCCTGGACAAGGAGCTTTGACGGGTACAACTCTGTAGAGACCGATGCTGCCATTGCCATGACGCATATCATCCTGGCAGCGGAAAATGAGGGTGTGGGAGCATGCTGGATTGCCAACTATGATCCCGTAAAACTCGGGGAGACGCTTGACCTCAACAGGAACGAGGAGATCTTCGGCATCACCCCCCTGGGTTATCCCAGCCCTGATTTCAGGAAGTCGGGGATCAAGAAAAGAAAAACCTATGATGAAGTTGTCAGGATTCTCTGATGTAAACAGATGGATAGAATACACTTGTTCAGCATTGCCGGGTCTTCCTGAGTCTGTCGTCCTCACTGATTATTGAAAGAAGTCAATTATATGCATGAAGCTCAAAAAGGCCGGACGCCTTATTCCATAATCACATACTTCTTTCCGCATCAGGCTTTAGTATGCCTGTAAACAAGAACCGGTAACCGTGTCTCCCTTATAATTTTAGTTGTCGGGTCTGAACGGAATATCTTCTCAAAGAAACTCCTGTTCTCTTTCAGAACGACTATCAGGTCTGCATTGACACTTCCGGAATAGTTTTTTATCAGCTGTGCCGCATTTTCATTTTCTTTTTCCTTCAACGATTTGACAGAAATCTGCTGGTAATCGATTTTCGATCTCACAAGGTCATCAAATCCTGCCTGCCTGATTCTCTCATCAAAGTCATCAGTGTCAGTGATATGCAGGGCTGTTATTGAAGGAGAGAGATGGCGGGTCAGTTCAGCCAGTTTCCTTAATGTCACGAGGTCTTCTTCTTGATAGTCATTGGCATAGATGATTTCCTTACACGATGTGTATTTCATTCTGTGGGGAATCACCCACACCGGGCAGTTGGCATTGTTTACCACTCCCATCTCATTTGATGAGGCTGACCAGAATCCTCTTTCCTCATCTTCCTCCAGAATAACCATGTGCGCCTTTCCATTTTCGATACAGTCATTAATAAAAATCACTGCATCAGCATATTCCGCAGAGAATTCAACAGAGATTGAGCCTCTGATTTCATCAGGTAATTTCTTAACATGCCTGTCAAACTCTTTCAACGCATTTGCAGCCTTTTCTTTCTGATCCTTCAGGAATGAAGCATAGGCCGGTGATGGCGGGGGCTGGCCAATTGCGAAATCAGACGGTTCCTGTAGAAAAGCCAGGTGAAGGTTGAAATGAAAGTCTTTCGCCAGGCTGGCTGAGTAGACAATAAAGTCCTCAGCATTTTCTGGTTCCTTGATAATTGCTAAGATTGTTTCCATTTTGCTTATTTTTAGTCCCATATAATATACGAAAAAAACACGGGAATGTCAAGTCTGTCCCGGATTGCAGTTCTGAACGGGTTTGGTTATCTTTATGCCGGGGTCATAGCTGCGCAGAATATATGTTATCCTCTCCCCCGGGAATGAAACAACTTAATAATCAGACATAAAGAGTTGCACGAATCAAAAAAGAACAATAGATGGACATACAAGGATTCAGAATTTTAGACTGTGCATTGGTCGCAATAGCTACAGGCGTGAAAGCGCAGACGCTCAGGGAGTTGCGCGACAAGCTGAAGACTGCGCATCCCGGATGCTTTTTCTATCACTTCTGGGGAGGTCTGTTGAACCCTCATTTTGACGACCCGGAATTTCAGAATGATTTTGCAGTCTGGGCATCCAGGAGCCTTAATGATTCAGGGATTTCGGAAAAGTTTGCTGTTATAGATCCGTATGCTTTTGAAAACATTGAAGATGTGCGTCAGGAATTGATAGAAGTCATTGAAGAGCGCCTGTCACAGACGGAATTTGTTCCATGGGCGAAGACAGGGCATGAGTTTCATTTTATCCGTTCGCAGATAGTGGTCTTCGATACCGGCGTAACCTTTCTGGAACCGACTGAGATGCTTCATGCCATACCCAGGATGTCGTTGGGAAGTATCTTTTATCATTTCATTGACGCCCGACGACGTACAGAGGAAAGGAAGAACGATCTCTCATTATGGCTTGCCGCTTTTGGAGATACCTATAAGAAACTGATAGAAGATCTTGACAACATTGATCCGTTTTTTATTTCTCTGACCAGGATGCGACGTGAGATCACTCTTGCATTCAACAAACATTTAAAAGTAGATGCCTGATGGAAAGTTTACTGGAACAATATGCCGGGATCGTAGGCCATGAAGTTATTGACCACCTGAGGCAGCTTGCCGGGCCATTAAAGGGAATGAAGATCCTACATGTCAACTCAACAAAGGAAGGAGGCGGTGTGGCGGAAATTCTGAACAGACTTATCCCACTGAAGAGAGAGTTGGGTATTGATGCTGAATGGGAGATCGTTACCGGTGATAAGGACTTCTACCAGTGCACAAAGAAAATGCATAACTCACTGCAGGGTAACCGTGATGATATCTCTCCTTCTTTGCTTGAGACATATGAGAAGACCAATGTCCATAATTATGAGAGGCTTCGTGACAAGCTTCTGGGAGCGGATGTGGTGTTCATTCATGATCCGCAGCCGGCGGCGATGATCAGCCACTGCAGTGACAGACGTAACAGGTGGCTGTGGAGGTGCCATATTGACGTCAGCCGGCCTTACCGTCCTGTATGGAAATACCTGCGCGAATACATCAGGCAGTATGATGCAAGCATATGGTCATTATCTGACTTTGCCCAGCCGCTGGATCAACCGATGTACCTCATACCCCCGAGTATCGATCCTCTCAGTGAGAAGAACATGGCTCTCCCTGAAAAGGAGATAAAGGAATACCTCAGGTCGTTTGGTGTCTCCCGCGATATACCTGTACTGACACAGGTGTCAAGGTTTGACCGCTTTAAGGATCCCATAGGTGTGATAGAGAGTTACCGGCTTGTAAAGAAGTACGTTCCCGTACAGCTGGTGCTTGCCGGCGGTGGCGCGTCAGACGATCCTGAAGGCGAACAGGTACTAAACGAGGTAAAGGACTTTGCCGGTGATGATCCCATGATACATGTGCTTGAACTGCCACCTGACGCCCACAGAGCCATAAATGCTTTGCAGAGAGGATCAGATATCATTCTGCAGAAATCGCTGAAAGAGGGTTTCGGGCTTACAGTTACCGAAGCACTCTGGAAAGGAAAGCCTGTGATAGGCGGCGATACCGGCGGCATCAGGCTCCAGGTGATTGACCACTTCTCGGGATTCAGGGTCACTACGCCTGAAGGAGCCTCAATGCGTATACGTTACCTGCTGAAACATCCTGAGATTAGAAAAACGATAGGGAAGAATGCCAGACAGTTCGTTCTGGAGAACTATCTTATTACCAGGCAGCTGAGGGAGTATCTCACCCTGGTGGTAGGTATGGTCTTTGGTTCCGAAGAGAAGATAGAACTGAGAATGCACGAGCGTTGACGGATCTGTTGATGCACGGCAACCTTAACATACTGTTTGTCTCGGCCGAATGTGTGCCCTTTGCCAAATCCGGGGGACTGGGTGACGTGACTGGTGCCCTGCCACAGTTCCTGAAGAAAAAAGGGCATAATATCATTATTGTTATGCCGATGTATTCAGTCATTGACCGTCGTCTGCACAATATTGAAACGGCTGTCAGGGAGATGCATGTGGAAACGGGTGGCGAGGTTGTTTCCTGTGCTGTGCTGACAACATCCCTGCCCGGAGGAGTTCAGGTATACTTCATTGATTACGCCCCTTTCTTTGAAAGGCCGGGATTGTATAACGACAGTACCCACACGGACTATGAAGATAATCCCGAACGGTTTATTTTCCTTTCAAGAGCAGCGCTGGAGCTGTGCAGGGTGTTCGGTTTCGCACCCGACATTGTGCATGCAAATGACTGGCATACAGCCGTTCTGCCCGCCTATCTGAAAAGAGTGTGTCTCCGCGATCCGTTGTTCGCCTCCACAGCATCGGTATTGACGGTACACAATCTTGCATACCAGGGCAGATATGACCGGCGATTTTATGATTATTCCGGATTGCCGCAGGAAGATTTTGTTTCCCATGGATTTGAATGTTACGGAGCAGTGAACTTTCTCAAGGGAGGGATCATCCATGCTGACATGGTCAATACTGTGAGCAGGGGCTATGCTGATGAGACAAGAACAGTTGAGGGAGGATACGGACTTGACCATTTTCTCAGGGAGAAGGCTGACCGTTATGTGGGCATACTCAACGGGGTGGATTATTCATTGTGGGATCCGGCTATCGATACCCTTATCCCGGCTAACTACAGTATTAATGACCTGAAGGGCAAGTCAGTATGCAAAAGAGTACTGCAGGAGCAGTCAGGACTGAACGGAGGGGAATCGGCACCTCTGATCGGGGTGGTGAGCAGGCTGGTTGTGCAAAAGGGTTTTCATCTGCTTGCAGAATGCATTGACGGCATCATCAGAGATACGGATGCCAGGTTTGTGATACTGGGTGCCGGCGACAAAAACCTTGAGACGTTTTACTCAGACCTTCAGACAAGGCACCCGGGAAGGGTCAGCACTACCATCGGTTATAGCAACGAGCTGGCACATATGATTGAGGCAGGCTGTGATCTCTTCCTCATGCCTTCATTATATGAGCCGTGCGGACTGAACCAGATCTATTCGCTGAAGTATGGCACACTGCCGGTGGTAAGGGCAACGGGCGGACTCAACGATACAGTTGAGAATTATAATCAGGTCACGGGTGAAGGAACAGGGTTCAAATTCCATGAGCCTGATGGTGCTGCCATATATAATACCGTATTGTGGGCTGTTGACACATACCGTAACAGAAGTGACCACTTCGCAGGGCTCATTCACAATGCCATGTCGCAGCACTTCTCATGGGAAGACAGTGCGGCAGAGTATGATGAGATGTATCACAAAGCCCGGCTTGGGCGTGTGGGTTCAGGTACATGAAACATATAAATAAGCGGTCGGTCCATAAGTCAGCCCGGACCAGGGGGATGTTTTTTATTAATATAAGTTTCGCAAGTGATTTTAGGCCGCTTGCTTGAGTTCGAGATTATCAGGATTTATAAAATGCTTAAAAGTTTCACTACGGTTAATCAGGGTATCCATCACTCTTTCATCGTCGATCAGAAACGCCTCGGCTATGATCCTGACCAGTTCCTGAAGGATTCCCCATATCCGTTCTGTGACCGGGAGTTGTACAACGCCATCATATTATGGAAGATCAGCTCCGGGCTTTCTTTTCAGTTTTCAATCGTTCCCACTACCTCATAAGCTTTCTGATTGGTATAAACAGATTTGTAAATTATCCCGTTGTATTCCAAAAAAGGCTTACCGTCTATTTCTATTTCAGATATACCTTCGGGTAAGTGATCAACAATGGCCCCTGCCGGGGGGGCAACAACGATGTATTCAGGGATTACTCCATTTGAAACATAAAATGTACCTCCGGCATAGAAAAATACCGATTGGCCGATAACAAGCCTTGAATAACCGGAAGGTAAAACCGCTACCCTGATCCCTACAGGAGGAGCAGTCCGGATGTAAACGCCATTTCTGGAAGTATAATAGATACCTTGGTGATAATAGTAGGCCTTATTGCGGTAATGAACAACAACAGCTTCTCCGGGGAGATGGTTGACCGGCCTTAAAACCGGCTTTTTACGGTATACAACTGTTCCATTTGGTGTTTTGACAACTGTCCGGCGCGGGGTATTGACCACTCTTCGTTGCGCATATGTTTCAAACCCTGTGGTCAAAAAAAAGGCCATCAGAATTATAAAGACAAGGTGTTTTTCTTTCATGTTAATTTGTTTTTATCAGGTGAAAATGATCTTAAAGAAAAACATGCCGGCGGTTTACATTACCCGGGCCGGCATGTTTTTTATTCTCCGGTTTTAAGTATTTAAATAAATTGCTCTCCTGATAATCCTCCGGGCACGTGAAACATATACCTTCCAGTCACATATGCCTTCGCCAAAATCGATGGTAACAGGTTCATTCTGACCTACCCATGTAACTTCCAGAATTCCTTCGAGAATATTCTCACAGGTACGGGCAACCTTCAGCGGTTCAGTTATGATATAAGAATAAGACCTGCCAGAGGATGAAGAGACACTTGCTGATCCTGTAAGCAGAAACACGTCATCGGGCAGGGCATAGGTATTCATCCCATCGATCCATTCGCGTGTGATCGTTTTGTATTTTTCAATAACAATACCGTTTACTGTTGTCAGGGTGATATCAGTTACTTCAGTAAACAAAGGATTATCAGTTGTGCCGTTATTTGTCACAGACCTGGTTCCGGTAACTGTGGATCCTTCCACTGAATAATTGTTAAACGTAACCGAATATTCAGCCCCGTGGTCACGTAAAGTATCTGTTATAATAACTGTGATTGAACCGGAGCGGGTTAACCCGTTTATTCCATCACAACCGTCACCAAAGTCAATAGTAATTGTTTTCGGGAAAGTTCCATCCGTGGGGGTGACAACAACTGTGGCACATCCTGCCCCGTTTGACGCAGATTTCTTTCCTGTATTCTGCTGTTCGGAATAGGCGATAGCTTCATTGATGCTCGCGTCAATCTCCTCGTCTATACTTTCGGTCATTGTGCATTCCTTTACCAGGTTAATAGTTGCAGTATCCAGTTCATCATCCTTTTCTTTACAGGATGCAAACGGGATCATTCCTGCAATAATCAGCAGAGCCATTAAATAGTGTGTTTTTGTTTTCATAATCTTTAAATTTATTGGTTAGTAAAATCATTTTCTTTCAGCCGGTTCAGAATTATCTCCAGACGCCTGATCCATTGCAGACGAATGTCTTCAGCCTTTTTCATTTGTGTGGGGGTAAGTATATTTTTAAGCTCATCCTTACGATTATTATTAAGCTCTTCTATTTTGTCCGAAACTTCGTGAAGGTTATCCTTGTTTTTCAGATAGGGTTGATTTAATTGTGCGTATTTAAGATTGATCCGGTAGGCTTTTTCGACTTGTTCTTCACTCAGGTCCAATCTGTTTTTCATTACCATCGTAATCATGTTGGCGCGTGTTTCGGGGCTTCGTTGAAAGAACTTCTGCCAATCAGTATTTTTGTCCGGTAAAAAACTACTGAGACTTGTCAATGTAACAAGCGCAATAGCTATGTGTAGAATTCTTTTTGTTTTCATAATTTTTTATACTTATTGTTATTACGGATCAAACATATGCTGTACTCTGTATACCCGGGTAACTTTTTCATCAAACGGCAGATCGGATTATACCAGTTTCACTTCAGCTCAACATGCAGCATGTTGAGCTGACCGGTCTTTGATTGAGAAATTAAATACGTTGGTTTAAATTGCTCGTTTTGAAACACTTATTTGTGTATTATTGATAAATGAAAAAAATTGTTATACATAGCGGTATCTGGTTGGTTCTGACTTATTTCCTGTGTATATCATTCTCGCTCTTTTTACCAATAGGATTAGCAATAGGGAGGGCCGTTACAGGAACTGCATTTATTGCCGCCATTTTTTATTTTTCAGGCTGGGTGTTGGCCAATGAGTTTCTGATTAAAAAGAAAAACATGGTCTTGTTTTTTCTCTTTGGAATACTTGCAATAATCGTTTTTTCGTTTTTAAGGATTAAAATACTAAGCTTATTTCCCGGAGACATGGCAACTTTTCGTGGTCAGCCCCCCGGGGATTTACCAGCTCCACGGGATGATTTAATATGGGGACAAAACCTGCGGTTGGGTGACCGTTTCAGGGAAGGAAGGGCTCCTATTCTGCTGGGGGTATTGATTAACACAATAGTATCCGTTATAGCAGTACTGATCCGCTTGTATGAACATAAGGCACAAAAAGAAAAAGAAAACGGTTTGAAATTGCAACATCTTCAGGAAGCACAGATTGTGTATCTGAAATCGCAGGTAAATCCTCATTTCTTGTTTAATACACTGAATAACCTCTACGGATTGACTTATTCCAAGTCGGATATTGCTCCTCAGGTGGTGCTTGGATTGTCTGATACCATGCGATACATGATTTATGAAACCGAGCAGAAATCAGTTCATATTGAAAAGGAATTGAGTTTTATACGCAATTATCTTGATTTGGAAAAAATACGTATACCCTGGCATGAAAA
>DHHM01000024.1:54035-109285 GCA_002403305.1 Bacteroidales bacterium UBA4772 | reverse complement strand
ATATTTATTAATACGGATAATCATTTAATAAATATACATAATATCCAATAATAACAGACTTTCAGATGATAGTCAATGTAATATGAAGAAAAAAAAATTTGTTTGTATTGGTGAATTGTTGAAATTTGATGTGCAGCATTTCCTTCTAAGCTACTTCAAGTAGCGTGCAGCGAGACTTTTATTCCACAACTGGAAATGCCACTTTTCATTAGAAACAAAACATATAATAATATGGAAAATATAATTTGTCAATCTTGGTGGTACTGGTTAATTGCTGCCGTAATATCTATTTATCAAGGGATTAGAGGTTTTATTGTTCAGAATCAAATAGTTGAACTACAAAAGAACCAACTTTTAGATGAAATGAAACCTATTGAATTCAACATAGAAAGTAATGTAGAATTAAATAACCATCTTGATAAAAAAGAAAAACTGAAATCAGAATGGATGAAAATAAAGGAAGATAAGTTTGTTATTTACGCCAAAGCTAATTATCAAACCATTTGGCTAAGAGCAATACCATATTGTTTCTTTTATTTCATAACAACTCTTTTAGGTTTTATTGCCTTATTTTTTGTATATTATGTAATCGCAAATACCTGTAATTTAAATGATATCTCTGGTGGAACTGCTGCAATACTAATATTTGCTGTTTTATATGGAATAATTGGAATAACAGGACAACTTCCTTACCTTATAGAACAAGGGAAATTACCGAAATAATTGTATTCTCACTCGTCAATTATTAATTATGGAAACAAAACATTTTTTAAAAAAATCAAAAAACTCACAACCTATTTTTTTCATGATAATTGCACTTGTGTTCATCGGATTGCTTTTTCTCAATGAATATGTGGGATGTTTTGATAACCAATTCTTGTATGCATTATTTACATTATTGGCAGTTTTTATTACAGCGTTTTTTCTTATGCAATCTCTGAGCCAGAGTCAAATATCCAATAAGTTATACATTTATGAAAAACGCTTTAATACATTAACTGAAAAATCAGATAAACTAATTAAGAAAGCAAAGAAAACTGTATTTACACCTGATGGCTATCACCGGATTAATAACCGAATCTCCATAAACCATTCACCTACTTTTAAATCATTTACAATTTACTTTAGTTCAATTTTACAGCAGTTGCATAAAAATTTAAATAGATACATCGTACCAGACCTACAAAAAGCAACTTTTAATTTCCAAGAGGCTTCACTATATGATGTGTCACAAATTTCTATTGAAATCGAGATGGTATCGCTGGCATTTGACCAGTATCATGATTTAGTAAATAATGTCTTTCATTTGGTCAAAGAAATAAACGATTCTCAAATAGTGGATGAATGGAAAAAAGAGCTTTATATGAAACTCACACCTGCAATAGAAGGATATCTTTCTTTTGTTAGTATTTATGAAAGCCAAGAAGCTAATCAACACTTAGAATATAGAAACATTTCAATTGACTCTGTAAATTGTACTGGCAGTTACAAAGAATCAATGATAAACACGCTTTTTTTAAGTTATAGGGAGTTTCTTATGCAAGTTGTAATGGATTATAAATTAATTCCAGAGTTAAAGAAAAGATAAATCATTTATTTCGAAATTTTAAAAAAATAGGTCCGTCAAAACTGACGGACCTATTTTCATTCAGCCAGGACCGGCTGACCAGCCTGAAATGTTAAAAATCTTAAAAGATAGGGTCAGGGCTCCCTTTTCAATGGCGTTTCAAAAATTGCTCAGTAGGTAGTTTATATCATATTGTAATACTCAGCATTAGCTATAACTAAATAGTGTTTTATATACAGTCTCATCATAGTTTCCTTAAAGGTAGGAATAAATAATTTCCCAACTGTCAGGAGAGCTACTAAATAGGATTGTGTATAAAACTGAGTTGGACTAAGCCGAGGTTTACTTTGGGCATACAATCGATTTGAGATTTAACAAGATAGACCATGAGGGAACCTCACAGAAAGTTAATTCCCATCTATATCCAGCGTAATAAAATGCAAGAAAGTGAAAATAATCTGCCAATAGTATTGCTTATTGAGCACAATTGCGTATTTTTATTGTACACTATAAAGAAGGAGCAGCAATGATCAAATCTGATGTCATCATTGGTATTGACCCAGACGTAAATAAAAGTGGCTTTGCCCAGCTCGATAGTAAAACTATGGACATCACAATCGATACCCTGACGTTCCCGGAGCTTATTAAGATGCTGAGAAAGGTCAAAGATCAGGCTTGTGCTGATCGGAAGGTTCTACGGGTTGCATTGGAAGCAAGCTGGCTCATCTCTCATAACTGGCATATTGGTAACGGACAGGTCCGGGGAGCAGGAGCAATAGCTAAAACAGGGTACAACGTCGGTAGGAACCATCAGGTAGGGCTTATGATCGTGCAGTATTGCAAGGCAATCGGTATTGACGTTATTGAGCAGTGGCCATTGAAGAAATGCTGGAAAGGGCCAGACGGGAAGATCACACATGCTGAGCTGGCGCACTTTGTTCCTGGGCTGCCCTCCCGGACAAACAGCGAAGAACGGGATGCAATTTTACTGATGTGGAATGAGGCCAACCTACCCATGAAGATAAAAATATAATCAAACAATTGCTTATCGAGCCATATTAAGCGTACTTTTATCCAAATAAATCAATTAGGGGAGGAAGCTACTTGCAGATAAGGATTTCCCTATTTGCCATGCAGTAATCAGGACCATGAAGAAGACAGTCAAAATATCACAGTTACAGGTCAATAAGGACAATCCTAGGGCTATCACTGAATACATGCTGGATAAGCTCATTGACAGCATTCTGATATTCAGCGATATGCTTGCCTACAGGAACATAGTTATCTCGAAGGAGAAAGTCATTTTGGGAGGCAACCAGCGGTTTCTTGCTTTGAAGGCTATCTCTGAAATGGACTTTAACGATTTGCTGGATCGGCTATTAGTTCTGGACATGTACACCGACATGCACCCAGACAAGCAATTTGAGATACAAGGCTACTGGGAGAAATGGCTAAGCAAACCAGTCATAGAGGTCACAATTGCAGATGATCTGACAGAGGCCGAGCAGAAGGAATTTATTGTCAGGGACAATGTACGTTCCGGGTATGACAACACTGACATGCTGAAGCAGCACTTTGACATTGATGAAATAGAGAGCTACACCGGGAACGTGGACCAGAACCTATTTGACTTTAACAACAGGATCAATGACAAGGATATTGAGAACAATCCCATCGGTCTAAACAAGCTGAAGTGCGGCTATGTGGTATCAATTTTATCTGAGCCTGAACTAACTTTTCTCATGGAGCAATATAACGCATCAGTTGAGCGAAACGGGTCAGATGAGTTCTTTGTAAGGGAGGTCTTGTTATGCAAATAGACGTCAAAACCTTAATCCCCAGCCCGATCAATCCGGGAGTAATCGACCTGAGAGCAAAGAGACTTCTGACACAGAGTCTGCTTACGTTCACAAAAATGATCCAGCTACGGCCTCTTATAATCACGAAGGCAAACGTGGTATTGTCCGGGAACCAGAGGCGTGACTGCTATATTGATATCCTAACCCTGACCGGGGAGGACATCAGAACAGAGCTGGCAGAAAACCTGAAGTATCAGGCTCTGGCCCCGGCGCAGCAGGATGAGCTTATTGAATACTGGAACCAGTGGAAGAAAAACCCTCTAGTCTCTATACTGGTCAGTGAACTACCCGAAGACAGGGAGAAAGAGCTGATCATAAAAGACAACCTTGCCTATGGAACCTTTGACATGGAGATACTGAATGAACAGTATAGTCGGGAGGAATTGCTGCTTTATGACGTTATCAATGACGAAATGAAGCAGTTGGACCCCAGCATGGTCCTGCCGCCCGGAAGGCCGGGCGCCCTGCCGAGACAAGTGGATGTTCTGCGATTTGGGGACATCAGTGTCAGTATGACTAGAGATGAGTATGACGAGCTGAAGGAGAAGTTTGATAGGCATACCGAGAACACTGGTACATCTTATGGATTTGTAACCGCAATAATGAAACAGTATGAACTTTGAAACCGTCCAAATAGCCAAGATCAAACCGGCAGCATATAACCCACGTAAGCTGTCTGAGCAGGGCCTGATTGATTTGATTGGAAGCATCACAACGCTGGGCTTCATCCTACCGATCATTGTCAACCGGGACAACCTGACCATTGTAGCTGGCCACCAGAGGACCACCGCTGCCAAAGCGATCAAGCTGACAGAGGTCCCGGCCTTTTATATCCGGGGAGTAGACCTGCATGATGAAATCCTGTTCAACCAAATTCACAACGGGATTGAGTACGAACCGAAAGTCAGCGGCACATGCAGCGAGAGCCGGGAACGTGGCTTCCACAGCTTACCCATAACCAGCTTCACTTGCCCGGACTATAATGTGATTGTGGCAAATGAAATATGCCGTCTCATTATCAAATATGGCGATCCGCTTTGTGCCATTGTTTGTGAGGGAGAGGTGGTGTTCGGGAACAATTACATCTATGCCTGTAAGACGCTGAACAGAGATGTTCATGTGTCTTTCATCAACAAAGAAGAGTTGGGCAAGTTCAAGTACTATTTCTCCCGGCAGTATGGAGTCTTCAATTATGAGAAAGTCGAACGTCAGGATTATGTTCAAGGACTGGCACAACCGAACCGGGCCGGTGGTGTTGACTGGTCACCTTTATACCGGACGGTCCTGCCGGCAATATCCAAGCTGGGAAAGGATATTCATGTGCTGGACTTTGGCTGCGGCAAGGGAGCCTTCATAGGGAAGATGAACAAAGTATTGGGCTACCGGAATACAGTCGGTCTGGAGTTCTTCAATCATAATCGTGTCGGCATAAGCATTGAACGAGGCCAGCTTATGATCGACAGGTTCATCCAAAGCATAAAGCGGCATGGCCTGTTTGACGTTGTGATATGTGATGCAGTCATAAACAGTGTAAACAGTCAGGAGGCTGAAGACGCAGTTATGGGTTGCCTCAATACATTCTGCAAGCCCGGAGGAAAGATATTCTTTTCAGGCCGGCGCCGAGAGGATATTGAGGGTCGGTATAACTACAAGAAGGCAGCGACAATCGAGAGGTACATCCACTTCCCGGACACCAACGGACTGTCTGCCATTCTCAGGGAGGGGCAGTGGTACTTTCAGAAGTTCCTGTATGAAGCCCAGGTCGATGCTATTATCGCCAAGAACAACCTGCTCCCATTCAACAGGTATAATAGCTCCGGGTATTACGGTGTAGGTGCGACAAAGATCAGCAACATCAGCCGGGAGGAAATGATTAAATCAATCGACTTTGAGTTTGATCTGGACCTTCCAAACAACCAGAGGTACGGGAGGCAAAACGAAGTAAAAGAATTGCTCAAATTGATGTAAATATGCTTGTCGATATTTGCATACTAACCTGATAATGATTAACTTAAAGGAATAAACCGTATAAAATGATAACGATTAAAAGACTTGAATTAAAGAAGACCTACCGGATAGAGTGGCTCCGGTACATTACCGGAGTTGATCTGACCCAGCATTGCATGAAATCATTTCTAGGGACCAATGATCGCCGGATTCAGGGATACAAAAGAGGATATTACGATATCAACCTGAAGGAAGGGTATCAGTATTATTATTTCTGTGCAGTGCATGAAGACTGGATTTGGGAGAACAATGTTCACATTGCCTTCAGGGAGAAGACCGGCTCCAGAATAATCATTGACAACGAAAGGGTCACTTGCCTGATTGAAAACGCTGAAGGGATTCCTATTTACAATACCTCAATCGACCACAATTTACCACAGGCCAGCAATAAGCTGTTTTACACTTGCCGAAACTGGATGTTTGCCAATATGATCAAAAACACATTTACGACACAGAACACCCTTTTTAATGGATAAAAAGCCAGAGAAAAATAGGGGAGGGAGAAAGAGCTTGTACAAGGGGCCAGAAACAGACCAGCTTGTTTACAAGCTCTGCTTATTGGGCGCAATTGACACCGAAATATCAGACATACTTGGTATTAGGACATCTACCCTGAACAACTGGAAGCGCATGTTTCCTACGTTTATGGAGTCCATAAAAAAAGGGAAGGCCATAGCTGACAGTAATGTGGCTGCAACCCTGTACCGCCGGTCAATCGGTTATGAGTTCATGGAGGTTACAACCGAGACGGATGTATCAGGTGACGCTCCGGTAGTAAAAACCCGGAAGACCACGAAGCACCTTGCGGCTGACCCTACTTCAATGATATTCTGGCTAAAGAACAGGAGACCGGACTTGTGGAAGGACCGCAGGGAGCTGACAGGCAAAGACGGGGCAGACCTGATCAGTTTGCCCTCTCTGGATTTGTCAAAATTGACAGCAGCTGAGAGGGACGTTTTGAGGAAGATAGGCGAGAAGAGTTTTAATGACCAAGAATGAAAAATATGTTCAGCTGGGAAGAATGGTTCTTGCGGATGACTGTAAGCACAGCTTTTACAATTTCGTGCTTCAGTTCTGGGAGGTCATCATTAAAGAATCGTACTCAGAGAACTGGCACATTAAGTATCTATGTGACGAGATGCAGAAGCTGTCGGAATATATTGTCAAACGTCTTCCGAAGCCTTACGATCTCATCATTAACATCCCACCGGGAACCACCAAGTCAACGATTGTGACGATTATGTTCCACCCCTGGCTCTGGACTCTGGACCCGACAATCAAAGTCATCACCAACTCCTATTCCAATTCCCTCTCAATAGAACATGCCACCAAGTCGAAGGATATAATTATCTCTGACAAGTACCGGGCCTTATTCCCTGACGTAGAGATCAGGAGGGATAAAAGCGGCAAGCAAAACTATGAGAACACGCTTACAGGATTCCGTTATGCAACTTCAACCGGTTCCACCATTACCGGCTTCCATGCTCATATCATTCTGAATGATGACCCTCAGAATCCCAAACAGGCCAACTCAGAGTTACTGAGGCTTCAGGCTATTGAACATGTAAAGACGCTCTCCAGCCGTAAGGTCGATAAGGAGAATACTCCCATGATCACTATAATGCAGAGGTTGAACGAGCAGGATGTGACGGGGTATTTGCTGGCGCAAAAGCAGGACAAAGTAAGGCATCTCTGTCTGCCGGCCGAAGCTACCGGGAGCATCAAACCGGAGTCGTTACGGAGCAATTACGTGGATGGACTTTTGGACCCAAAGCGATTGAGTAGGAGGGTACTTGATGAAGCAAAAACCGATCTGGGGAGTAGGGCTTACTCAGGCCAATTTGAACAGAATCCGGTAACTGAAGGTGGTAATATCATAAAGAACGAGTGGTTCAGATATGTCTCTTATTCTGACTTCAGACGCATGGCAAAGGATGCCAACCCTCCAGTGATATTCTTCATTGACACCGCTTACACTGACAGCGCAGAGAATGATCCTACAGGCTTAATCGGAGCCTGTAAGATAGGGAACGAGCTTTACGTTGTGGCTGCAAAAAAGGTAAGCATGAGGTTCCCGGACCTGATCAAGTTCATTCCCGGATACGTTAAGGCTCATGGCTACACCAGCAGCAGCTCGATCCGTATTGAACCAAAGGCAAACGGGATCAGTGTTGTGGACCAGTTGGTAAGGGATACCAACCTGAATGTCTGCATGACACCTACACCCAAAGACTCTAAAGAGACCCGGCTTAACAGTATCAGTCCTCTGTTTGAGTGTGGGCGGATCTATCTGGTAGCGGATAACTGGAATGATGAGTTCGTAGGAGAGATAACAGGCTTTCCTGCCAAAGCTCACGATGAGTACGTGGACCTTATCTACTATGCTGCTGACCACCTCTTAAACTCAACCCAGCAGATTGACGAACAGGCATTACTAAACATATTCAGATAACGACAATGGACACAATTGACTTTAAAGGACAGATAGCAGACATCATTGATGCTATTAAGGAGAGCAAGGCAGTCATGGTCCCGGCATGGGACACACTGGCAAAAGAGTATGACCCCAAGCAGCACGAAATAGTGACTGACACAACGAGCCGCAAAGACAAGGTACGCCCTGATGGAACTACCGAAAAGGTTGCCAGGGTCACTTATGGAATGCAGAAGCTCTCAGCCAAGCGAATGACCCAGATGGCTTTTGCGATCCCAGTGAAGCGACTATACAATACAGATGACGACCCGGTTAAAAAGGCACAGGCTGACGCAATAGAAGCTGTGTACATAAAGGCACGTATGGACACAGTGAACCGCAAGCGCATGAAGGCCTATTTTGCTGCATGTGAGATAATGACTATTTGGTATCCGGTGCAAGGCAAGAATAAACATTATGGCTTTGACTCCAACTGGAAGCTGAAGTGCAACACGTTCTCTCCGATGGACAGCAAATTTTCTATGCTATCTACTGCAAGTATCTATCCGGTATTTGACAAGTACAAGGACCTGATTGGTCTGGCCTATGAGTACATGGTGACTGAAGAGGCTAAAGAGATGACGTACTTCCATATCTACACCAGCCAGCAGGAAAAGATTTACCGTCAGGAAGGCACTGGCACATGGGAGGACCTCAGTGGTGAAGACTCCAGTATCAGTATCGGGAAGATACCTGCACTCTACCTCTGGAGGCCCATTCCGATCTGGGAGGATATAACAGGTAACGTTCACCAGATGGAGCTGTCTTTATCAAGAGAAAGCGATATCCTGAAGCGTAACTCAGCCCCGATCCTGAAGGTGAAGGGGAAACTTGTCGGAGGCCAGCCAGCGAATGAGGTTGCCAGAGAAGTTTACCAGATGGACGGGGACGGTGATATCAGTTATGTAACATGGTCCCAGCAGATTGACGCCATGAAGTATTACACTGACACCCTGAAGCAGAACATGGAGGAGGAGTTACAGCTGCCCAACCTTTCATTTGACAACGTGAAGTCGATCAGTGCGATCACTGAAGGAGCAAGGAAGACCCTGCTGGCTGACGCACACCTGAAGGTAGGTGATGAGGGTGGCGACATGATTGAATTCTTTGACCGTGAGTGCAACGTCATTAAAGCTTTTCTGGGAGAGATGAACAGCAGCTGGAAAAGCACGATCATGGATTTAGAGGTCGAGCATATCATTACTCCGTTCATCCAGAACGATGAGTCAGCCCAGATCGACAAGATCACGAAGGCAACCCAGAAGCCTGTTATGTCACAGAAGACCGGCATTGAGAAGCTGGGGGTGGTGACAAACATAGATCAGGAGTATAAACAGCTGCAGGATGAAGAAAAGAGGGCCAATGATTCCTCTGTATTTGAGACAGCAGGGACCAATGAATAAGTGAAAGTCAGGGCTGATGCCAGTAGAAATAAATTACGACCAGAGGCACTTCAAAAAGCTTGAAGGGCTTTATGTGAAGAAGATCGAGCAGCTTTACATGTTTGCTACCAGAGAAGCTGCCAGCGTGGTTGCTGGTATCGGTCCTGATATCGATTTAACCAAGCCATTCATCTTTGCTGACTACCCCCAGACGAAGCAAAAAGCCGATCAGCTATTTAAGTCATTCAAGTTGAAGCTGACCAGTACGCTCAGGGATGCGACAGAACAAGAATGGGATATGGCTTCAAAAAAGAATGACCAGCTTGTCAACCGAGTTCTCAGATCAACTTCATTCAAGAGGAAACAGGTCGAGCATTTATACAACCGCAATCTGGAAGCACTGGCAGCATTCCAGGCCCGGAAGTCTGCCGGCCTGAATTTGTCTGACCGTGTCTGGAAGTACACAAACCAGCTGAAAGGTGAACTGGAGATGGGTGTTGATGTGGGATTGTCTGAAGGAAGGTCAGCAGGGCAGCTCAGCCTTGATTTAAGGCGTTACCTCAAAGAACCTGATAAACTGTATAGGAAGGTCAGAGATAACCGAGGGGAGCTTGCTTTGAGCCAACAGGCAAGGAAGTATTCACCGGGACCCGGAAGCTACAGGAGTAGCTACATGAATACGATGCGTCTGGCCCGGACGGAAGTGAACATGGCATACCGGCAGTCAGACTTTGAACGTTGGCAGAAGCTGGACTTTGTAGTAGGCTTTGAAGTCCGCAGGTCAAACCACGTTTTTATCTGCCCGATGTGTGACTCCCTGGTCGGACGTTACCCCAAAAATTTCAAGTTCTATGGCTGGCATCCACAGTGCCGCTGTTATGCCGTTCCGATCTTAAGCAGAACAAAGGACTTTATTGAACGGGAGAAGCAGCGAATGGTAGGAGAGCAACTTAGTCCACACAAGGCTTCCTCAGAGGTGAAAGACGTACCGCTGTCATTCAAGAAATGGGTGGCAGACCACAAGGAGCAATATGCCATGGCAAAGTCTGAGCCGTTCTTTATCAGGAATAATCAGAGGTATATCAAGCAATAGAAACTGAGAGGCGTACTTCGTGATAGTATTAATAATATTCCTGTTTTTGGAATAATGTGTACCTTTAGTAAACATATAACAAGATGGCGGTAATTCCTTGGGCGTAGCCTTACCGAAAAAACGCATAATTAACTTTATGTCATTCAATTATGTTTAACAAATTAATATTAAAATATATTTTAAGAAAGGATGATGAAAGTTCGTTGTCACTTGGTGCAATTGATCAGCCTGGAGCTTTAATCGTGGTGATTAAAACAATAGATCTTTGGAATAGAGAGTCGTTTCTTAAGAAGATAAAAAGCGTTTTGTCGTTAACTTGGATTCCAACTGAGGAACTCGTAAATGAAGCACGCGAATCTATTTTTTATGACCAAGTATTTGGGCAACATCAAGACTTTTCAGAAGAATTATATAAATTATCAAAATGGCATAATTCAAGAGAATGGAGTATCCAAAATTTAACAGATTCCGATAGAAGTCGAGCGGAAGCACTTGACTCGATGACAATTCTTACTACAGAAGTTCATCAGGAAACCTCAGATCTACTTCATTTATGCTTGGGAGATAGATTTCCTTTTGTCTGCTTTCTAGTATATCCAATGATTGTTAAAATTCCGGTTATTTCAATTATGTATTATGTTTGTATACACAATTCATTCACTTTTAATTCTATACGTAAAGCCAACCATCCACAAGCCGATAAAATTATTGACTACCTGTATGAAGTTTTATATTTACAGCAGAAAACCGCAATTGCTTTACATGGTTTATTAAAATTAATCATCGACATAGAAAGACATAAAGCCGAGGCATTAATCACTAAATCAGAGATAGATGCTGTCATTATTGCGGACTCTTTATTCTCCTATTTAAAAGCATGTGTCGAAAAGAACATTGTTCTAGTTGGCTTAATTTATGGAATATTAAACTTAGATAATAAGCATGAACACCGCAAAAAGATAAAATCATTATCGGATAATATTCCAAGAAAAGTTCTCGACTTATATTACGTAAAATTCATGTTGGAATACTTCTCTTCTGAGAACCTTGATGAATTAAATGACTATCGATCAGGATTACTTCACAAGAGGGAGATTTCGGACTTGCAGCCACATAAATATTTTGGCAAAAAAGCAGAAACCTTGCCACTTAAAAGAATATTTCAAATCCTCCATGAACAACATACTAAAAATGCATCAGTATTAATTGGCACACTAGCTATGCTAACAGACACTTTGGTTGAATTAGATTCTCCTAAAGAGAATGTAGAAGATATTTACAAGATTCTAACAAGTGAATAAAACGTCAATAGAAAATTGGAACAATTGCAAAATTAAACAAATGAGATACAAAAGAATTAATATTGAGTATTGGACAGATCCATATGGAACTGATTTTATAGGACTTAATGATCTCGTCAAAAATATGGATCAGAATTACCTTTTGACAATAAATAGAAAAAGGACTGATGCATCTGGAGGAGGATTATATGATTTATTAGTAAAAATTACTGAAGAAATTTCTATCCTGGATTTAGCTCAAAGCTATGTGCAAGATGGAGTAAAAGTACTAATTGGATACTCACTCCATTCCTTGTTGAAAGAACTCAAGTTGCTTTTTAAGAATAATCAAAATCTTAGACCTAGCTTAGATATTCTATACTTAGATTACAAAGACTGTCAGGTCATAATTTACAACTTATATGAATCAAGCATTGAGCATACTATTCAAAATATTTTGAAACACCTTTGTCAATTCCAGTTAAATCACCAAGAGGATTTTGGCACAATTAAAAAGATTCATATTCCAGTTATCAATTATAAAGATTATTATGGTTTATGCGAATTTCGAGTCAAATTAGAAGTTGATGAGCCAATTACTGAATTTACAAAGGATTATTACTTCAAATTTTGGGGGTTAACTACAAAAAATGGGAAATTTGTGTATGATATAAAAAAGGATAAAATAACTAACCAAGTTTTTTTTACTCAAAAAAGCTATAACAAACTGTTCGACAAGGCCTTCAAAGACGGAAAAATAAAATAAACCACTGCCCAAACGGACCATTTGGGTAAGTTGTTTGTCATGGTTTTTGCCAATGCGAGAATTAAGTAGTAACAGGATAACCCTGCATCGCACCACTGCGACTCTGCGCCAACTGCACATACCGCCGAACGTTGTAAGCAATGCAGAAAAAATTTGGACCTAAAAAGAGATTAGTTTAAATAATCAATACCTAAATTACATAAAGTCCTATGAAAAATACGTGTTTGTTATTTGACTTAATCCTAGTCTGGATTAAAAGATTGCTTTGCGGAAGGAATAAATTTATTTGCCTTTTTTTGGGATTTAATTTCATAATATCAGGGAATGTAGTTATAGCACAAAACTGGAATTATCAAACCATCAATGATGAATTTGAAGGTAAAATTAAATCGTGTAGTATTGAAGGAATTGGTTCTTCTTCACCATATTATAGACCAGTTTTTATTATGAACAAAAAGATTATGTCTGAAAATCCTGATACAATTATAAAATCTGATTATGAGAGATATCGAGAACAAAAGGAGCCTGCGCAGGAACCTCCTAGGGAATCAATAAATATTTACTTATCAAATGTTCCTTATGGAGGTTGTGCCAGTAATAAGGTAAAGATTAAGATTGATATATCAGAAACGATTTTTTTACCTAAAGTTTCGACAAATCCAGGTCATGAAGAATGGTTTCTGGAATTCATTTATGAAGAGGAATATAATGAATTCATTAATTTAATTAGAGCAGGTAAGCAAATGACAATTAGGTTATCAAGTGACTGTTTAGATAATTATACAGCAAGGTTTTCATTAATGGGTTCATCAAGAGCAATCAATTATATAACAAATCTTTAATCAATATATTAATTCAAATAATTGTAATGCACAGCTTACAACAGCGTGTATAAGCCATTGCTGGCAGCGAGTTTGCGTAGGTCAGTTCTTTTGGTTAGGCCGTGCTAACTCGACAACAAAGCGCTTTGAACACGCAACGGCTCATACACGCGGGCGTTAGCGGCAATTAACTCAAATACTGCAACATGAACACAGACAACATCTATTGGTATTTCAGCACCTCAGCACAATCTATAGCTGCTTTTATTGGCTTTCTTACTGCAGGTTTTTACTTTGTGCAAGATAAATTTGATACTTTAAAATCAACAGATGAGACTTTGGAGCCAATTATAAAAGAGCTCAAACATAAAAATTTCATTAAGCTAAAAGTATTATGCTATTTAACTGGGACTTCCATAATATCAAGTATCTCGCTTGTATTTCTTAATAAATATTATATTCCAAATTTCTGTGTTTATGTTATTGCTGCCTCAGTAATTAACATTGTCACAATAATATGGGCAATTAATTTTATCATCACAATAATTAATCCTGACAAAATCGAGAACACGGCAAAGAAGCTAATAAGTCAAAATAAAGATTTAAATGCTGGTAATGAAAGTGATACTATTAAGATTGGAGAATTCCTAGAAAAATTTATTAAACTTGAAAACCTGGTTAGAAATTCGTTTTCAAAACTTGGGTTTGAAATTCAAGTAGAAAAGAATGAAAAACCACCTTATAGACTACATGATCTCTTTATGATGCTATTTCAACTTGAGTTAATCCAACTTGATACGCTTGGGCAACTTAATGAGATAAATAGAATACGGAATCTTGCCGCCCACGGTCAAATAGAAAGAGTGGATAAAAAGTACGATATCATGCTTGATGATCTTATACAAAGAATAGATGGTTTGAAAAGATAACTGCCGCTAACAGGTCGGTATATGCAATTGGCTTCTATGCTGCGGCTCTGCGGCAACAGACCCATACGACGACCGTTAGCGTTCATTATAAACAAGAAATAGCCTGCTCAGACCAAGATGTAAATACTCTATTCAAACAATTAAATATCTTAAAGATCATCACCTATTAAGAAAAAACGTTAATAACTGATGCATGCACCTCTAGCTCTAGGACCAAGTGGGAATAAACATTAAACCAATGAATTTCATATTTTTACATGAATAATTTGGACAATAGAATAGTCTTTCGTACATTTGTAATGAACAAAGAGGCCCTGCGAAACCCCTTTGCCGACGGTAAGATTGTATTTACAAGCTTATGGGACTATTTGACACAATCACTGTATTTGCAGTCGTCCCGTCTTTTATCGGTAAGTGAACCGACCTTTATGTTTGTAGCTCCGGAAGGATTCGAACCTTCAACTCGATTTTTAGGTAAATCATTCTATCCAATTGAACTACGGAGCTTAAGGACTGACCTCACCAGTCCTTTTATTTATTTATTAATTTGTATACATATTTATTACCGTCTACAAGCCGACCTGAAATTACACCTTCCTTTTTAAGGATATGGATATAATTACGAGCCTTATTACTTATTAGTTTATGGTCTTTATTCGGTTCCTTCTCTTCTAAGGCCTTCGTAAGATCAGCAACATAGAATTCTTCCCCAAATCCCTTTATCAAATTGATGACTTGGGATTTTACATCAGTACGCCTTTTATTAAATTTAGTCCTCTTCATTCTTGGTTCATTGGGACTATCTTTCTTTGTAGGAATACCTATACCTTGATAAATCTTAATAAGTCCCTCAATATGGACAAGTTCCTTACGAAGTTCATCGCGTCTACTAATTAATGTGTTAAATAAATTGGCATCCATATCTTTAATTTTTTATAGTACAAAAATACGCAATATAAACGAGATTTCCAAATATATTTTAGACGCGTTGTATAATAATTATTAACAAGACGTGTTTATAACTGATAATCTTGATTTTAAATAAATAACAGCAGCTAATACGGACAATGGGTAAGTTGTTTGTCACGGTTTTTGCTTAACTCCCTGATCATCAAATGTTAAATAATGTGAAATTGAGGAAAATAAGCATGATTAATATTGCTTAAAGAGCAATATTGATTATCTTTATTGTGTTGAGATAAACACACAAAAACAAAGACATGACACTGAAAACCGCCTCCCCAGAATTGATCGCCAGAATCCTAAACCTGATGAACGAAGCGAACTTCCTGCTCATAACTGACAGAGATGCTGAAGTGATTAGTCACAACCTGCTGAATAATGGCCCAGAGCACATATCAGAATCTGACATCTCACAGGAAATTGATGCATACTACAACAACTAACCCAGACGGACATGACAAAAGAACTCGAGATCAAGACACTAACTAGCCTCTGCGAAGCTGACGGCTATTTCGCTGAATACTTCAAAAAAGACTTGGACCAGATGACAGCCAATATCAGGAATGACTTTCCGATTGAGACAGCCACCAAATTTTACTCTGAAGCCGAAGCCAAAGACGAGCTGATCGCAGTTGCGAAGACTGAGGGTAAGGAGAAGAAGGAAGACCTCTGTCGTTTTATGCTTCTGATGGCAGACCAGCTTGATGACAGAGACTTGGATGAGAGGGTTGAACAAGAACTGGGGAAGGCGGCAAAAATCAAGATGCAGAGAGGTCTGGGCCTCCAGCTAAGCCAGGAAGACATAGATTATTTAATAAGCAGACTTTAACCGATAAAAGACAATGGAACTCACAGGGATAACAGTAGGAGTATTCAGGGAAGTTGACTTCCCTGATTGCACGGCAAACGGCATCACTTCAAAAGTAAGCAGGATCTTGCTGGTTGACGACTCAATAGAGGGACCTTTCAAGGTTGGGAAAGACGAAGTGTATCTGGTACTGGTCAGGTGTAACATCTGCGGCAGGGAGTACATTCATGCTGAACACAGAAAAAAAAGCTTTGAGATGAGAGGGGACCGATACGGAATGTTCGGAGGCAATTTTATCTACACTAGTGACAGCCGGTTCCCCAACTCCTACCCTATCCCGGTTCATGACCGCTTTGAGACACCGGAGGAATACGAAGCATTATCACGATAACTAAACCCGATAAAGACAATGGAACCAATAAAAAGAGGGATGAAGCTCGGCAAGCAAACCGGGTCATTCTTTAACTGGATGATGAGTAAGAACCAAAGCATACCAGTAGTGGGTGCAGGAGCAACAATCTTGCTCTGGACTGACCGACATGCATATGAGGTAATAGAGGTAAACGAGAAGGAGAAAAGCTGTGTAATCCAGCGATATGCTCCCAAGAGAACAGACGAATTTGGTATGTCCGACTCACAGGTGTATGAGTATGAGGAGTTGACAGACGAAAAATTCTCCCTGTATTACAAGTGGGGTGGCTGGAAGTCCAGGCGAGACATGGTGACCTTTACTGAGGAAGCACTGGAGAAGTACGGAGACTCAGGACCAGCACTCCATGAAGCTTACAAGGCAGCTGGCGGAGAATATGCCGGAGACATCTACATCAAGTCCATCATTCCGGGATTGACAAAGCCTAGGGTCGAGTGGAACAACGTCAGCATCCTGTTCGGAGTCAAACGAGAGTATTACGACTATTCATTCTAAAACCAAAACGATATGCAGAAAGCACTATTCAAAGACGGAGATACGGTTCAGTACCGGGGCGAACGAAGGGCCGACTCTGGGACTGACGGAAAGTCATTGCAGCCTCTAATATATCCCGGCATGTTTGCTACAATAACCAAAACGAAAGCCCCAGACAAAGGGCGTGGATTGGTCCGATTGAATTCAGACGACTTTGTTCTGGATGACGATCAAGACGGCTATAATGTTTACACGAATGAGTATGGCAACTCGGCAATTATCTGGCCCAGAGACCAAGCACAATGGAAACTAATCAAATAGCGATACAACCATGAAGGCAACAATAATGTACAGAAACAACTGGTTCGGCGGAGACGGCTGGACCTTCTACCCGGTAAAAATCGAGATCGCTGACAACTGCCCAGTTTGCGGTGCAAAGAGAGGAGAGCCACATCCCCGAAGCTATTGTGAAGACGGGGAATGGTATTCAGTTGACAACTGGGAAAATCCTTGCGGTCACATTGACTCTTACCAAATGGCATACAGGGAACATCTCAGGCTCAAAGAAACAAAGGGAGAAGATACCACCGTCACACCGTTTTTCAGATAGTAACCAACTCAAAAAACAGACCCAATGGCAACACTCAAAAAGACAACCGAAAAAGCAAGAGAAGTCGAACGGAAAATCTATGTCCTGTCCTTTCATGAAGGGCGGCGTTATTCTACCTATGGAGGCATAGGTTTACTGGATGCGTTTATGGAAATGCAGCGACATCTATATCATGGTCGCATGGTCGTTCTGATGGACAAAGATTCTGATTCGGAATGTATGGATAAGGAGATCAAAGACCGGGAACGTGTCTCTTATGAGTTCGCGAGGGAGTTTGCAAAAGTATTCTGACCATGAGCAAAATAGGACTATTGACCAACAAACAGTATCAGGTTGACGGGGGCTGGCATGCACCCGGAGAATATCTGAGGAAGTTCAAAAGCGTGAAGCAGGTAAAGTTTCTGGATACGACTTCATCTGCTGGCGATTGGAGTGGTCTTTTACTTCAGAAGCTAAGGAACCGGACCTATTTAATCGGTTTCTGTCAGGAAAACAACTTTCCCAGGGGAGGGTTTACTCTTTACACCGGGGATATCGAAACGACTTTTGAGGGAGATATAACACCAGAACAATATGCCAGCATCCAGAATACCTTTTGCGAGAGTTTCTACCTTTAACGGATGTGTTATTAAATGTTAAAACAGTAAAATAATATGTCTAAAATGTTGCTTATTAAGCAATTTTGTTTAACTTTATTATACACTAAAACCGAGAAACAATGACAGTAGGAGAATTAATTGAGCAGCTGGAGGGGTTTGAAGAAGAACTGGAAGTGAAACTGGCTTTCCAGCCTAACTACCCCTTTGAATATGAAGTCGGAGACATTGCCCCGGCGGGAGACAAGGTGTATATCGGTGAGGCTGGGCAGATAGGCTACCTCTCTGGAGAAGCTACAGAGGCACTGGGATGGAGCAAGTAAATATTAAACCGTAATTATAAACCACTAAACCGAATCAAAATGAGTGAATTAAAAAGAATCTTAATGAGGCGTGACAACCTGACATCTGCGGAAGCAGACAAACGTATTGCCGAAGTCAGGGACCGCATAGGTAGCGGTGAAATCGGCATCTGTGAAATGGATGACATCATGCTGGACGAATTCGGTCTGGAGCCTGATTATCTTATGGATCTGTTAGACATATAAGAAGGCAGAGACATGGGAGAAATGGCAAAATACAAAGGCGAAGCGGTCAAGATAGGGACCTGCGAAATGATGTACTACCTCAGATATGAGGACCGGAATCTGGTAACAGCGATGCCGAATAACGTTGACCCGATGAGAGAGACGGGCCTGTTTTACCGGCTCCCTCTACCGGAAGAAGATGGTTTTGGCCCCGGAAACTATGACGATTACCAGCCGTTCATTGATTACGAGAACGGAGCGTATCGCATCAATAGCATGTGCCGTCTTGATAACAGCCACCCGGCTTTAGTCGAAGGGCCGGACAATCCTGGGATGATACAAACAACGGTGCAGCCGCTTGGCATGACGATCAGCTTGACCTGTTATCATGGCTTAAGCCTGAACGAAGACAGTGAAGGCATCAGGTTTTCTTGGAATGGCAAAAGAGACGCACTGGCACTTTCCTATCTTAAGGACACCGGAACAGAACTTAGGATTTGTGTAAGCTGCGTTGGTTGCGGTCACATGTGGAGCTTTGGCTGGAATGAGATTGAAGGCGCAATAATTAATCCTATAATGAAGGAGCGTATCCAGAAACTCTGCTCCGACTACAAGGCACAGAGAAAGGTAACCACAGTAACCGCTGAAACTGTCTGACATGAACATAACCATTAAAGTAAACGAGACACTGCCCGTATTGAAGTGCCTGTATCGGTATCATTTCGAGCAAGGAGCAAACGATCCAGTAAGCATTATGGATATAGAGAATTGGCTGGCAGGAATGCTTCAGGCCGACATTGACGATATCAATAGTGATGACGAAATAACGGAGGGCTAAGCGATGAAAGAATACCTGACAAACATCCCGGAACTGACTTTGAAATATAAGTCAGGCGACATCAAAAAGGTCCAGATCAAGTCTAGCAAAGATGCAGCCGACTACATGAGGCTGATGTTTGACGAGGACACAATTGAGGTTTGCGAAAGCGTTGTAGTTGTGTACCTGAACCGTAAGAATAACTCAATAGGCTGGTTTAAGGTATCTCAGGGAGGCATCTCCGGGACCGTTATAGATGTTAGACTTGTGCTGGCGACTGCCTTAAAATGTCTGGCAAGCGGCATGATCATGTGCCACAACCACCCCAGCGGCAATGCCGAACCCAGTGATGCCGACATAAGAATCACTCAAAAGCTCAAAGATTCAGCGGCCTTGATGGATATTCAACTTCTAGACCATCTCATCCTGACCCCGGAAGGGGAACATTACAGCTTTGGAGACGAGGGAAGGCTGTAAACCAACACTTTATTTATTTGATTAAAGTATTGCTTATTCGCCAATACTTTTTTTATTTTGTACCAAGGAGCTTAACATCATTGTCACAGTCTTTGTTCCTATACGGTTTAGGGTTATTGGTATGGAGCCTGTTGGTAATCTGACAGGCTCCGTCACCAAAACAAAACGTAGAAGAATGGAAGTTATTCAGGCACTGAAACCCAAAGCGTTATCGCTGGGGTTCAGCAAAGAAGAACTGGAAGCTGTAGCAAACCAGATCAAGTTAACCTTACCGGTAGAAGCCACCGATGAACAGATAGACGCAGCAGTCGAAGCGGCTATTCCTTATTTAAAGGTTTCTCAGACAGCGGTCAACAGAATTGTGAACGCCACAAAAGAGAAGCCAGCACCACCACCACCAGCACCCACCGGGTCAGCAGAACCGGACAAAACAGGGGGCCAATCAAATCCAAATGAAGAACCTGCATGGTTCAAGTCCTACCGGGAAACCCAGGACCAAAGGATGAACCAGATTGAGCAGGTTAACATCAGCAAGACCAGAATTGCTGCTTATACGGAAAAGATAAAAGACCTCCCGGAGAAGCATCAGTCGGCACTGCTTAAAGACTTCAGTCGGGTTGCGGGTACGTTCAAAGATGACACTGACTTTGCCAGCTACCTTACTGAAAAGGAAGCTGACATCTCAGCACTGAATCAGGAACTGGCAGATATGGGACTTAAAAAGATGAAACGACCCGGCGGCGGCGGTGAACCAGCAGGAGAGGAGGAAGCCTTCGTGAAAACAATGAAGGAGATCAATGCTCCAGAGAAGAAATAGTATTAACACAAAACGAAAATGGACTACACAAACACAGCACAGACTGGTAAGAGCTACACCCACATGTGGGACGTCGACACTACCAGAGAGTTTGAAGGTGGGTTCCTGTTCGACCTGACAACCGTCCCGGCTGGGACACTGACGGTTCCGAAAGGGGCGTTACTGAAGGTTGATCATATCGAACGCAAGGCCACTCTCATCAAGACAGCAGTGCTTCAGTTAGCTCTCACAGCGATTGCAACCGAAGTCAGACTGGTCAAAGGTCACAACCTGCTCGCTACCGACATCATAGGTATAGGAGCAATAGGTATCACTGTCGGCACAATCGTGACAACGAACGCTGACTATGACTCGATCACTATCGTTGCCAACTCACTTGGCGTTCTGGCTGTCGGATCAATCCTTCAGACGATGGACGCTGTCGGTGCAACTGGCAGGACCCCTGTCAACCCTGACGGGTTGAACTATGCAGAAGTGACACTGGACGCCCAGCCGTCATGCTCTGTTATTTATGAGGCCAAAGGTGTTCAGACAGCAGCACTTCCGCAGGGAATCACTGCTGCCATCAAGACGGCCCTGAAATTCATGCAGTTCATAGGGTAAGCTCATGGCAACAATACTGGAAACAATTCAGAACCCCCGTGCATTTGATGCTTTCGTCAACGAAAACATGAAAACATCCACCTATAAGATAGGCTGGAATGCGGAGATGGATGTGGAATATGAGGCATCCAAAAACTGGGCGGCAGCAACCGCAGACTACGCAGCTGCAATGCTGGGAACGGTGATCGACACCAACGCCGAAAGGCCGAAGCGTGACATGCCTTCAATCGGAGAACTCTCCGGTACTCTGGCCCGTATGGGTGACGAGTGGCAGATCAGCAATGATCGTCTCGAACGCTTCCTGTACATGGAAGGCAGGTTCAAGGACAGGGCCGGCAACCTCTCGAACGAGCAAAAAGCTGCTCAGTATGCCAGACTGGTCAAGTACCTGTTCAATCCTTACGAGCTTGCTGCAATAGCACCTCACAGGAGAATTCTGGCTCAGTACCTTGAAGGTCTGTCAGACGGTCAGGTCACTCTGACGAAAACCAACAACGCCGGTGGTATTGTCTGGTCCGCAGCAATCAACGTAGGAATTGCGAAAGCAGCTCTCCCTGCTGGCAGTGTTGTCTGGTCAACAGCCAACCTTGCCACGATGGACGTTCTCAAAGTCATTCAGACAGCTGAAGACCTTGCTGACGTCAACGGCAAAGTCGTGATAAAGCACAGGGTAAGCCGGGCAACCGCTGCTCTGATTGTCACGTCCAAGCAGCTGAAGGACACTCTGTCTTACAACTTCGGCAAAGCTACCGCAGCCGCTGGTGGTCCTGTCACCCTCGAAACGGTGAACCTGTACCTGACTGGTATCGGCATGAAGCCCATCGAGATCGTGAACGAGAAAGGTGTCCTGAATACGGGGACTGCCGTCTCTCTGTTCAAAGACGGCAGGATCGTCACCCAGTGCGCCCCACAGGTCGCAGTCCTGAAGGTTTCTGACCCTCTGGAAGCAATCGACCCGGTCCCGAACAAGGTTTACACCACCTTCAACGACAACCTTGTTTCTCAGTGGAGGAATGAGAAGGGCCGTTATGTGGGCTATGAGATGTTTGCGTTCCCGGCGTTCACCGGCAACAAAGACGTCTTTATCACTGACGTCACTGCAACTGTCTAAGGCATGACCTATCTGGCTGCAATAAGGGAGGACCTACAGCCGTTCCCGGTGTCATCTGATATGATCACACGCAAGTGTGAGAAGCATGGCCTGAACGTCATTGACCAGGCGGCAGATGAAGCCACAATACTACTGGTAGAGATCGAGCTGATGTCTCAGCTCATCTCTCTCCAGAGTGTTTCTGAGGGAGGGGTAAGTAAGACCTTCAATAAGGACTCGGCACTGCTTTTATTGAAGCGGTTATGTACTGAAGCCGGGGTCGATGCCAGCCAATATGTCACAGGAGGCAGCGTAACTTTCAGAGAGGACTTGTCGTGAGAGGCACGATAGCAACAAGAGTAACGACAGGTGGTGGGCTTGACCCGACAACGGGAGAGCCTATCCCTGTTACTTTTACTTGGACCGATGAGACGGAGTGCCTATATACGCCAGTCCAGAACAGCAATCAGGGACGCTATACTGACGGAACTTTCAAACAGGCCAGCTACACAATCACGACTGGGAAAATGGACTTTGCAGCTCAGTTGCTAAGACTGACTAACAGCCGGGGACAGGTGGCCTATGAGGGAGAGATAATCAGTATTGAAGTTCTCGAAGACATCCAGCGAGTGAAGATCATTGTGTAATGACTATTAAAAGACTGTCACCAAAGGGGGCCGTGAACGCAGCAGTTATGCGTCAGGTCCTGCTTGCGAAACAGGCTATGTACAACACACTGGCAAGGGTCGGAGAAGAATGCGTACTGTATGCAAGGACAAATGGCAGTTACACGGATCAGACAGGCAACCTGAGAAGTTCAGTAGGCTATGCGGTTATTGATAACGGAAGGGTCATATCCAGAAACGGATTTGGCACTGTGAAGCAGGGAGCCGAAGGAGCGAGTCAGGGCAAAGATTTTCTAAGCGAGATTATATCTCAACACGGGAACGGCCTGGTTTTGATCGTGGTTGCAGGGATGAACTATGCAGCCCATGTGGAAGCCAAGTCATACGATGTCATCTCCGGGGCAGAATTAAGGAGTGACGTACTGGTCCCCCAGCTATTAAGACAACTGGGCTTCAATGTCAGGAAGATATGAGGAAAGTAGCAGAGGAAGTTGAGCAGGACGTATTCGGGCTTTTACATTCAGACCCGATTGCAGCACTGATCAGCGGAGGTATTTACCGACAGGGGATGCGTCCTTTCAATTCAGGGAGTGAAGACATTGTCGTCTCATTCTTAACTGGGCTGGACGGGCAGAAGCAGACTGGAATAGTGAATATCAATTGTTACGTCCCGGATATCGACAACGGGCAGCAGTTACTGGTCAAGAATGTCGGCAGGTGCAAGACACTTGCGATAGCACTCAACACTTTCAAAGAGGAGTTGATGACCAGCGACCTTGCTCTGGATCGGTCCGGGTACAAGTTCCTTCCGGGCGACAGTATGATCACCACCTATGAGGAAAAGGAGATCGACCAGCACTTTATAAACATGAGACTGAAATTTGAGTATTTAACAATCTAATAAGACAAAATCACTATGGCAACAGCATGGGGAACAATAGTAATGAGTATAGCAGCCACCGGCGCATTAGACGTCATGGGAACGCCACTCGTTTCACTCGGGACCATCAAAGAGGACTCGATGTCAATCGCATCCGAAGACGGCGGTATAATGCAGCTGTTTGGAACTGGTCATGTACTGGTTGATGAGCTGAAGAATGAACCTTCCGTTAAGATCAATGCAACCCTTATCGGGCTGACGAATGCAAAGCAGTTCTGGACAATGGACGCAGTTGCAACTGATCAGGTTAAGTCTCTGATCAAATCAGGGAATTTCTCAGTGAGATTTGCTTCGGCAGTCGTTGGATCGGACACCTTCGAGGCTCCGAAATGCGTCATCTCTGGAACGCCGGTATTCTCCGAAAAAGAGGGCTGGACAGTGAACGTGGAAATCACGATCCTGCTTGGAGCAGCTGGTTATCTGTTCGAGTTTGGAACGGTAGCAGCATAATGGAGGCCGCAGTAGAGAAGCAGGTATCTGAGGCGCTATTGCAGGAAAAGAAAGTGGTTAGGTTGGGTGGTGCGGATTATGAGGTCGCACCCCCTACCATCGCCACACTTGTGAAAGTGTCAGAGCTGGTAGCATCACTGCCCGGTCAATCGCTGGACAATGAACGGGTACTGGGTGAAACGTTACGCATAGCAAAGGACTGCACGATCATAGCGGAGATTGTTGCCGTAATGATACAGGGAGTGCAGAAGCCAGATAAGCGGCGTCCCTTCCATAAAAGTGATCTTCAAAAGCTCTCTCAAACGATATTCCACACGGCATCTCCAGTCGAGTTGAAAAACGCAATGATGACCCTGCTGGGCCATCTGGAGGTTGGGGATTTTTTCGGGCTTACTGCTTTCCTCTTAGAAGTCGGGATAACGAAGAAGACCAGGGAGGCAGAAACGACAGCATCTGGGCCACAGTCGCCAGTGCCGTCAAATGGTACGGTCTTACCATAGAGTACGTCCTGTATGACATGAGTTACGTCAATGTAATCATGTTCAACGCCGTCGTCCCGGACAGCGGTTACGATAAGGACGAAGAAAAGAAACCAGTCAAGAAAGGGCTGGGGTTCGGGGACTTTATTGGTCACATGAAAAAGCTCAAAGGAGATGAATAACGCAGCTGGGAAAGAATGGTATGGAGTAGGGCTTGACACTACCCAGTTCCAGCAAGGAGCAAGTCAGGTCACTCAGGGCTTTAATAAGATTGACCAACAGGCAACCCAGATTGGGAACAGTCTGGAGACGTCATTCAAAAAAGGAGCAGTAGCACTGGGAACAATGTTCACCATGACAGCTGCTGCCGGGATAATCGCAAACATAGCAAAGGTCCGGGGCGAATTCCAACAACTGGAGATCGCTTTTACGACCATGCTTGGCAGTGAGAAAAAGTCAAGGGCTTTGATGGCCCAGATGACGAAGACAGCTGCCGAGACACCCTTTGACTTAACTCAGGTAGCGTCCGGGGCAAAACAGCTTTTGGCTTATGGCTTTGAGGTCGAGAAGGTAAACAACACCCTGATCACACTGGGAGACGTCGCCAGTGGCGTATCTGCTCCCTTAAATGATATAGTGTACTTATACGGCACTCTCAGGGCCAGCGGCAGGGTCATGCAGATTGATATAAGGCAGTTTGCCAACAGAGGTATTCCAATATACGAGGAACTGGCTAAGGTCCTTAAAGTCAACGTAAGCGAGATAAACGACCTTGTCCGGGCAGGACAGGTTGGCTTCCCTCATGTAGAAGAAGCGTTCAAGAACATGACCTCAGAGGGTGGCCGGTTCAATGAGCTTATGAAGAAACAGGCCAGCAGCATAGTCGGCCTGAAGTCCAATCTGGGCGATGCGATGGACATGGCAAAGAACGAGCTTGGTAAAAAGCTTGAGCCTGTATTTGAGTCATTGCTTCGGGGAGCAATTGTCACTGCTGGAAGTCTGGACCAGATAGGCAAAGCGATGATAGAGCTGGTCGCTGTTTATGGAGTCTACCGGGCCACACTCATAACAATCAATGCTATTCAGGCTCTGAACATGAAAATCATGCGTCAGGCTGTAGTTGAGAAAAAGCTGGCTGCGATGGCTTCGATCCAGCTGTCGAATGCTGAAGCGATAGCTGCTGCCCGGACAAAGATGCTGGCAATAGCTCAGCAGGGCCTGACGAAATCCCTGAAGGCAGCAGGAGCAGCTATGCTTGCCAATCCTTACGTTTTAGTCACTGCAGCAATAGCAGGACTGGGCTTTACAATTTACAAGGTTGTGAGTCACCAGACTGAACTGGAGAAGGCAACCGAAAGGATGAACAAAGCCTCCAAAGAATCCCAGAAAAACGCACTGGGAGAACAACGGGAGTTGATTAAGCTCAGTGCTGAGCTTGCCGCTACAAAGAAGGGGACTGCCGAATTTGAGGTGGCAAAAGACAAGATCATTAAGAAATACGGTCAGTATGACAAGACGCTGGCTGACGAGATTGAACGGGTTGGGACTCTGGAAGGCAAATATCAAAGCCTTACTACCAGCATACAGCAGTCTTATGACGCCCGTCAGTATGACAAGCTCATGGAGGAGCAAGGGGCTGCACTGGACGAAACCATGTCAGAGAACTTGACAAAGCTATATGAGAAGCTGACAAAACAGTTCGGAGAAGAAGCTGGCAGCAAGTATTACTCTGAGATCAAAAAGTCCCTCATGGCAAGCATGGCAGAAGGGGTCAGTGCCGGGAGCCTTATGTCAGAAGAAGTCCAGGACCTTGTCGTGGGACGGAGTGCTGGAGGATACAAAAATCCTGCATTACACAAGTATGTCAGTGAAATCATGCAGGCTATTGACGCTACGAAAGAAGCGGAGAAACAAGCAAAAGTAATGTTCGGCATCATTGCTACCGGGGACGGTGCAGGGGATGGCCGAACAGAAACAGGTCCTCTGGCTACAGTCTTAGAACAAATCAATGACCTGAAGACAGGGATCATTGAGGCCGAAGCCTATCTGAAGGAAATGAGGGATGGACAGTCCACTTCGACAGCCGCAGACATTGACAAGCAGGTAGAGAAGATCGAGGAGCTGAAGAAACAACTCGAAACCCTTACCGGGACAAAGGCCCCTAAAGCCACCACTGACAAAACCTCAAAGCAGGAGATCACTGACCGGCTGGCAGCTATTCTTGAGGCAAAGAAAAGGATCGCTGAAGCTGAGATCGATGCTGAATACGAAATCTGGCAGGGGAAAATAGGTGTCATGGTCGAAGGCCATGCGAAGGAAAGAGAGCAGATCGAGCTGAACTACCAGCAGCGGCTGACTGAAAACCGCCGTCTGGCTGAGCAGATGGTCAAGGAGCAGCAGGAGATCGAACGGGCGCAATGGGAAGAAAGCAATAAGGACTGGAAAAAGAAAGACCTCACTTTCACTCCGACAACTCAATCTACTGCACAACTCTCCGGGACCCAGCAGGGCCAGCTCGACGCAAGGGACCAACAGGCCAGCGACGAGAGGCTCAAAGCAGAGGAGAGCCTGACTGCCGATCTCTTAAAGCAGTATCAGGATTATGCAGCCCAGAGAATTGCTATTGAGAAGCAGTTCAATGAGGATATTGCCTCACTACAGGCCGGCAGGACAGAGCAGAACGCCGCAGCCACTGACGCAGCTATCACTGAAGCCAAGAAGCAGATGACTGAGTCGCTGGCTGACATTGACTTTAGCCAGTTTCAGGACACAGGCTTATGGAAGAAGATGTTCGGCGATCTGGAGAAGGTGGGGACATCAACTCTGAAGAACATTCTGGCACAAGCCAAAGCCGTCAATACAAGTGCCTGGAACCCGGAGGACATTAAGGAGTATCAGGACGCTATTGAAAATCTGGAGGACACAATCAATTCCAGAAACCCGTTCAAGGCACTGGCAGAAGGCTGGTCCGAAATGGTTAAGGCTATAGAAGGTGGTGACGCTGATGCGATCAAAGCCAACGCCGACAAGCTGATCAAATCCATTGACAGTATTACCAGCAACCTTTCGTCAATCAGTGAAGGCATAGGCAGTATGTTTGGTGACGACACCGCTTATGCAGCGGACAACATCATGAGTCTGGTCGGTGGTGTAGGTGAGCTTGGGAAAGGTGCAGCTCAGTTTGCTTCCGGGGACATACTTGGAGGCATCAGTTCCATGATCAAAGGACTGGGGAAAATCTTCACTGTTTTTAAGAACATCAGGGAGCAGAACAAGAAAATACAGGCTGAAGTTCTGGAATGGAGGGATGCAGTTGAGATCGGCGAGAGAGAACATCAGGCTTTACTGAGAGAACGTCTCAGGATCGAGCAGCAGATCGGAGAACTAGCCCTTCAATATCAGGAACGCATCACTGCGGAGCTCGAGAAACAAAAAGCACAGACTGGCAGCACCTATGCCAATTTGCTTGCTGAATTGCAGCAGATGAAATATGTCTCCAGCGAGACAGCTGTTTCCGGGGGACTGTTCAGGAAGGCTTACGTCCAGAAGAACTACAGCTCGATGTCAGGAATGTCTTTTGAGCAGATGGAGAAGCTCTACATGGAGGGGAAGCTGGATGAACAGGCAGCTGAACTGTTCGAGCAGTTGCAGAAACTGAAAGAGGAAGGGGCTGAAATAGACCAGATGCTTGCTGACGCAGCGAGATCCTTTGAGGAAGCACTATCAGGAATGACCTTTGACGGGATGCGAGACTCTTTTATGAGCTTCATGGATGATGGCAAAATCTCCGCAGATGAGACAGCTGATTACATGGAGAACGCTTTTCGTCAGGCCATCATAAACTCCCTGATGATAAAAAAGTTCGATCCTCTCATTCAGGAACTGGTTGACAAAATCTGGGCAGCAGTTGATGACGGCACGTTCACTGACAGGCTGGATGAGTTCAAAGGGGACGCAGCGGTGCTGGGGGCGAATATGAACGCTGCACTTGCACCCTTTGAGGAGCTGTTTGCCGGAATGGAGGCAGGACAAGAGGCAAGCAAAAACGCTTTTGCCACTATGTCACAGGATACCGGGGACGAGCTGAATGGGCGTTTCACGGCCTTGCAGATGTCCGGGGAGAGGTCGGCAGTATCTCTTAGCATAATGCAGGTGGATATGACAGAGGTCAGGAAAACGAGTCTGCTGACGGCTGAGTACACCCTTGAACTTCGTGACATAAGTCTGCTGGGACTGGATCACTTGTCGAAGATCGCCAAAAACACCAACGAGCTGTATGTGATGAACGACAGGCTGAACAAAATTGAGGAAAATACCAGAGGGTTATGACAGGAGACTTATTCATAAATACGAAGGACGCTTGGACCACTTGGGGCGTATTTCTGGAGGATGGCAGTGAAGACAAATTACTCCAGGCTGCTCCCATGAAAGATTATATAAGTAACAAGTCAAGGCAGGATGACGGCAAGCAGGTCTTAGCTATGTCCTCGCAAGTAGACGAACGAAATGTGACTGTCGTTTTCTGCTTTGCTAAAGCTGCAACCAGCTTCATAACCAGATACAAGTCATTCGTAACAGAGATGTATCTGGGGAACATCACCATGCAGGTCGTCAATCTGGGCATCATCTTCAATTTGAAATACCTGAGTTCTGCATCACTGAGCAGCCTGACCACTCTGGGGAAGGTTGCGGTGACATTCTGTGAACCTAATCCGATGAACAGATGATCGACATAAGAGACGTAACCGGGACCCTGATTGTCTCCGTACCAGTGACCGAAGGCTCAGAGCATGTATCAGAGCTTATGGTTTCTGATTACGTTTTAGTATCTTATTTATCGGTCACAGGAACGACTTTGCCGGCTGGGGCTTATGTGGTATTTAACGGGGCGACATTTCGCCTCTTAAAGCCTTATAAGCCGAAAAGAGTGAATGAAGCCGAGTATCTGTACGAGCCTCAGTTCCATGCGAAAGTCATGTCATGGTCTGTCAGGCCGTTTTTTTTCTTACAAGAGACCGAAGGTGTCATCACAGGGAGAGAAACAGACTGGACCCTTACCGACACCCTTCCCAACTTCCTGACGGCTATTGTCGCATCACTGCTGGATGAGTTCGGAGAAACCTACACTTACTCTTATGACGCCAGCCTTACCGGGACCAAAACGCTGAGTTTTCAGGCCACCAGCATATTCGATGCTTTGAACGAGATGGCGACAGCATGGGAAACGGAATGGTATCTGAACGGCACGGTCATCACCTTTGGCAAGTGTGCTTATGGTACTCCCGTTACCCTGACTGTCGGTACTGACGTAAGCGTCCCGGACATCACGCCGCCCAGCGATGGATACTATACCCGGTTCTATGCTTTTGGCTCGACCAGAAACATCAATCAGGACTACACCGCCGGGACCACGACCAATCATGTAGTCCAGAAGCGGCTGACACTACCGGTCCTGACTTGTCCTCTGGGATACAAAGACATTCAGGCCGGGCTTGATCCAACTCAAATATTTACTAAGGTTCTGGTATTCGATGACATCTATCCGTCATCCACGCTTGTCATCTCTGCCGTCCGAGCTGTCCTGAAATATGCTTATGACGGTGACGGTAATCTGATACAGATAGGGACTGACGAGTTTGGTGATCCGATATATGACAGGTATTCGATATTCTACTTTAAGATAGCCGGCTTCACCTTCACTGAAGACATGATCATTGTGGGGCAGACCCTCTCAGCTCATTTTGAAAGTGGCAACCTGCTGGGGAGAGAGTTCGAGCTTGCCTATCACAGCACCACACAGGAGTACGAAATAATCTTTGACGAAAGCACCGGATTCATTATTCCCAACGAAGTGATTATTCCTTCAGACGGGGACAGTGTTGTTCTGTTCAATATCCTCATGCCTCAGGCGTATGTTGACGCCGCTGAAGCAGCACTGGAGGACGCTGTCGATACAGAGATGGCTTTGCAGGGATCGGATCTGAATACTTACAGAGTAAACTCATTCCCGGTTCGGTTTACCACTGAAGCTATTGTCCTGTCGGTCGGCAGCAATGTGAACTTCGTGAACGGCTCTGACACGCTTTCGACAAGGGTTCTTTCTATAACTGAGAAGCTGGACTTCCCGGCCCAGAAGGTCATTCAGATCGGGGAGAAAAAGACCTACAGAGTCACTCAGCAGCTCAAAGAAGCAGTGACGAACATCAACAAGAACGTGGACGTCATTACGGCTCTGAACGATCTCAGCACCAGCATCCAGAACGCATACGGCAGGACGCAGAAACAGATCGCCGAAGCACTGGCTCAGTGGAACTACATGTGGTACTTTGACAAGAGTGCCGACACGACCCCGGACCAAACTGACTATTCTGTCTGGAAAGTGAGATCCAATTTTGACCTGTTCATCAATGGCGAAATTCAGGCTACAGAGGAAATCACTGCATGGATCGCCGGGGCAGTCCAGAATGAGGTTCTGGCTAACCTTACCGTTGGCGCCCCGTTGCGTAAGCCGTCAGCCTCCAGCATCGTATTGGATTATGACGCCAGCCAATTCGAGCTGATCGCAGGGGTCCTGACTATTCAGGATGACATTCTCACTCCAGCGGCACACACTCATATCATTGCTGACGTTACCGGGCTACAGACAGCCCTGAACGCTAAACTGGAAACCTCTCTGAAAGGAGTTGCGTCAGGATTGGCAGAGCTGGATGCTACTGGGAAGGTCCCGGCTACCCAACTGCCAGCGGCAACAGCCTCACTGGAGCTTGGAGAGACTTTAGACACAGCATACAGGGGGGACAGGGGTAAGACTGCTTATGACCACTCCCAGTTGACGAGCAGCAATCCGCACCAGACAACTTTCGCACAGTTGGTAGGCTTACCGACAACCCTGGCAGGATATGGAATTACCGATGCTCTGGCTTCCGACTCTGACCTGGTTGCTATTGCAGCACTGACCGGAACATCCGGGTTACTCAGGAAAACGGCAGCAAACACATGGACACTGGATACCAGTGGCGTCAGTTACACAGGGACGCCAACTGACAATCAAATAGCCGTATTCACCGCTGCCAATATGATTGAAGGCACAGCCGGACTTTCGTATAACGGGTCGCTGTTTAATGTTACCGGAGACGTAAACATTTCAGCAGGGAACTATTATCGTGTGAATACCAATATGGCCATTATGCAGGATGGGACCATGTTTAAGTTCGGTTGGCTTGGGCTTGGGGTGGCCACCAGACCTTATTTTGCTACAATCAGTAACGGCACTGCCGGGATTTATACAGCCAACACTCAAAGGCTTGCCGTCACCCTTACCGGAGAAATTCAGGTTCTTACCAGTCTTCAGGCCAATACAATCAATGAATATACCGCAGCAACCGGCGTAACCATTGACGGAGTGCTACTAAAGGACAGCCAGATCGGAATAGGATATTTGGACAGTAATGTATTTGAGTATGTCCCTAACGCTGGTAACCCTTATCTCAGGCTGAAGCTCCCAGTAGCATGTGACTACGAGATACAGGCATGGTCTGACTTCAGCCAGTTCCCATCAACAATCTGGGAGAGCTTGCCGGCCCCATCGACAACAGTCCGGGGAGGCATCCTGTTGGGTGGCGGTTCGACACGCTTTTTGAGAGAAGACGGAACGTGGCAGACAGTATCTGGTTCGGGCAGTGGAACAGTGACCAGCGTTGGGATGACAGTTCCAACAGGGTTTGCTGTCTCTGGCTCTCCGATTACAGCTTCAGGCACTCTGGCCCTGTCTTTTGCCAGCGGTTACTCAATGCCAACAACCGCACAGCAGACAAACTGGAATACTGCCTATACCGAGAGTAACAGGTGGGACGGAGGAGCCATTGGATTAACGGCAGCCACAGGGAGGACTTCACTGGGACTAGGCGGTGCAGCGATCCTGAGTGTGGGCACTGCCGCCGGGACGGTTTCAGCCGGTGATCACACTCACTCAATCTATGCAGCCTTAACTCACACTCACTCTACTTATGCTCCACTGAATACCGCAATCAACGCCAGAACTGCTGCCTATACGCTGGTTTCAGTTGACAACAATAAGGTTATTGAGTGCAACGGCACATTTACGGTGACTTTGCCGAATAGCATGGCTACCGGGTTTCAGGTGACGATAGTGAACGTGGGAACTGGTGTAATCACAATCGCAGCATCGACTACAATCTACAGCAAAAGTGCTAACCGGAAGCTGGCCTCTCAGTGGATTGGCGCAACTGCCTATCACAGAGGGAGCAGTGTTTGGGTGTTAATGGGAGACTTAACGGCATGATACCCACTACTCATGGCATATTACAACAGAAGCAAGTGGTTGCAGCATATCTGTCAGTAAGCCCGACAATTGTACGTCATAGTTATACTGCCGGGACAAGCACGTTTAATATTATCGCTTCAGGTTCATGGTATTTGGCAGAGTTTGGGAAGATACTTTGGATATCGGAGAACTACGTAAGTGGCACAGGCAATACAACCGTAACAATAACATTTATTGCTAACACGGTTGGAGATACAAGGGAAGCAGATATAACTGTAACACAAGGTGGATTGACGGCAACTGTTCATGTAATTCAGGACGCATTTCCTATATAAGAATTGATCAGGAGTTAATTAAAGAACTATGATAATATCAGCATATAGAGGATTTACCGCAGCGGCAATCAAAGCCAAAGCTAACATTCCTGCACAAGCAGATATGACCGTTGTGGGAACTACTGTTGACTGCAAAAATATCAGTGTCAGCATGGTCCGTAACGTCTTAAACAGTTCGTCTTCAGGAGTGAAAGGCGTCGCCAGTGACAGCAATGTGAATGCCTGGTCCGGGTTTGGACCTACTGTCAGGACTGCACCGGCTGGAGTGCTGGTCAACTCAGCTCCAGCAGCTGGGAGCTTGGGTTCTTTTGCCGGGTACAACCATTACGCCGTTGCTCCGGGATGGGTTGACGTCCCCGTCTCAGGAGACGTTTATGTTGCCTCGGGTGGCAGCGTGACATTTGACGCCCACATCATTCTCGGAGAAGTAAATTGGGCTGACATGGGCATTATAGCCGTTATGCTTGCCGTTTATGACGGGACTACTCTATTAAGTTGGGATGCTGTTAATCTGGAAGATGAGGCGGTTGGTAGCGAGTTGTGGATATCGCACACACGCCTGAACCAGACCATCCAGAGAGCATACACTGTCAAGATATTTCTGGTTAACCACTTGGTGGACTTTTCCGAAAATGACATTGTCTGCCGGTTGCCCAATACCTCAGACTACACGAAAACAGTGAAGATTCTGCCGGCAACGACAAGCGTCTTCGAGGCTCCAGATGGATTTACAGCCAGTGTCGGATTTACTAACAGTCCCAATTTTGGAACAGTGTATTATACCAACCTTGAAGGGATAGCTACTTATGACGAAGTCAGGGTATATGCAAGTATTTGGGGCTGGAGAGAGGGAGCTATCGGAAGTGAAATTCTGATTGACACATTTGCCCCCTGGCATCATGATGATTTTGCGGACGGATCAGGACAGCCAAACGGGGAATACTTCATCGGCGCTAACGGATATATCTGCACAATAAGGGTCGAGGCAATAAACTATTAATTCTGAATGATTGCTAACCAATTAAACATACCCATAATGAAAGTAAATTTTAACGTGCCGCTGGAGAGATACAACGGCGAAAACTTGAAAGACAATGAAGGCAAAGACGTACTGGCAAAGCATGTCGTTTGTAATGTTCTGAGCTTAGTCTCGGACGCGACCCCGAATGAGAAGATCGACATAGACCAGCTCATGCACGAAATCTGGCGTACAGCTGGCGACATGGAGTTAAGCCCGGAAGATGTTGTTACGATCCGCAAGCACATTCAGGTCCTACCGGTCAGCACCTTCGTTCCTCTTTATAAAATGCTTGGATAACAAAATCAAGGACGAAATCACAATACTTGAATAAACACTAAACAACAAATAAAATGAAGAAAATCTGGGAGTACACTAAAATCGTAGCCGGCTGGATCGGCACAAAGCTCAAAAGTAATAATGCACCTGAATGGACCGTCATCGGTCTGGGGGCATGGTTGATCTATACTCAGGCCAAGACGCCGGGAATTGTCGTCGTGGCGCTGGGTATTCTGTATCTGGTCAACGCAATGGTCAAATCGGATAACGTCGTCAAATAATCTGGAGGAGAAAGAACATGGCAACAAGGATTAAATTCTCAGACCTTACAAAATACACGGGTATGGCTAAGATGGTAGTGGCTATCGTAATCTCAATGGTCACTGGCGTGTGGGGAGTTGCCATGTTCTATTCAAAAATGGAGAGCAAAAGGACTGCCGACACAAAGATGGTTGCTGAAACGCATGTTATGGTCATGGAGATCAGCCACACTCTGGACAGCCTTGTGATCAGGATGAACGAGTTTGACATGCAGCTGAACGCAGTACATGAGAACACGGTCCTGATCGGCAACTATGTCGGGGCTGTTCATGCTGGGATCAAAGAAGATTTGCGGACCCGGAAGGATGCGGAGTTTCAGCACTATGTCAAAATCACCGAAATCATTGAAGACGGATTAAAAAAAAAAGCTCAGTTGGACAGCCTTGAAGCCGTCCGGTTGCTGGACAGTATTGAAATAAAAATCAGAGTAAGAAAGATCGAAAAATGAAAATGGCAGACATTATCCTCTCATCTATGACTATTGTCATACTTGGCTTTATGGCTTATTTCACTTACATGTATCTCCGGATGAAGATTGAGAAGGCAGGAAGGAAACCGGTGTCGTTCGGAGATGAAGCCCGGTATAACAAGATGCTTGACCAGATAATGTTTACGCTGGAGACGCAGCTTCGTGCGTCAAATGTATTTCTGGCCCGGTTTCACAATAACGGTCACTGGAATAACGGGCGCAACATGAAGAAATTTACGATCATGCTGGAGAAGCTGTCGCCGACGTCCCAGTCTATTCAGCAAGATTACAAAGACGTCCTCTGCTCCAGATACCCGGAGGCGATGGATTTTCTGATGTTTTACCATACCTACCAACAAGCGGACATGAGCCTCTGCAAAGACCCGAACATCAAGCGAGACTTCCTGACCAAATACGGATACAAGTCGCTGTACTTTTTTCTGATACAACAGGCCAACGGGGACCGGACGGAGGAAGCATTCATCGGGGTCCTCTATAAAGAGGCTCATGTGATGAGCCGCGAACATGCTGATCTGGTAAAGTCAAAACGGTTTGACGTGCTGGGTTTGCTTAATATGGTTGAGCCGAAGATAGGCAGAGCCACATAAAAATTGGAGATGGAGACAATTGAAAGGATTAAAAACTGGAAGACGACTGCACTGGGAGTCATTGTACTGGTGCTTGCGGTCTGGAGGTATGCCTGCAATAGCATCGACACCGGGGCTTTTATTTCACTCATGCTGCTGGCCTACACTTTTATTCTGGCAAAGAATACTTTGCTGGAAGGGATTACGCTGGGATACTACAAGCTCAGGGACGCCGCAAGTCCAGATGAACGACCAGATGAAGGACCAACAGACGAAGCCGGAGGATAGCATGGGCAAGCTGAAATACTATGTGATCCACTGTGCAGATACGCCTCCCGGCATGGAGGTCACAAAAGGCATGCTGGAGGAGTGGCACATGGGTCCCTGCGATCAGGTTGACGGAACGGTCAAATACAAGGGCAAAATCTACCGTTCCCGTAAGTCATTGCCGAATGAATTCCTTAACGGTAATTTCATTGCTTACCTGAGAGGCCGGGGTTGGGATCGGCTGGGTTATTCAGAGCTGATCCATTGGGACGGGAAACGAGAGATCATTACTCCCTTTGACGAGGATGCTTTTGTCGAGAGTGACGAAATGACTTGGGGCGTTGCCGGGTATAATGCTGTCAGCCGTCATATCATGCTTGCTGGGGGGAAGGGCCAGCTTAATCGGTTCTCTGATCATTTTACTCAGGACCAGGAGGCTACCTTACTTCAGTGTATAAAGCGGACGATTCTGCATCACCCTGATATCACTATTGTGGGCCACAACCAGCTTGCTGTCAAGAGGTGTCCCAGCTTTAACGTGTACGACTGGCTATACAGTCACCGGATGCAGAAATTTGGAGTGATTGATATAGTCAACGAATGATGCAGGTCCTGAGATGTAGGTGTGGGGCAAAAGCTGTCTTTTTGGAAGGGGAGAGCTTTGACTGTATGGGTTGTGACATTTGCATGACCACCTTTGCCATGAAGGGAGAACATAAGCTGCTCCAGCCGCACAAGTGGGCAATCGTGTTCGACGATGATCATGGGACGATATATTTACGCTGTAGCGTCTGCGGCACGGAAGGCGCAATTGGGATATAAAATTGACAGCATGAGGTTAACATTGAAGCAGTATATATATATAGGTATCGCTATCCTGATAATCGGCCTGACATTCTGGGGCAACCTGATGCAGAAGAAGTACGAGAAGGAAAAAGCCAAAAACGAGCGACTGGCCTATAATCAGGACCAGTTGCTGAATCAGGTCAATGACTACATGAGATTGACATTGACACAAAAGGAGATGTTGGCGAACATCACACTGGAGCAGGACAGTCTGATCAGGCTGCTGAAGATCAAACCAAAGCAGATTGAACGCATAGTCGAACGGGTGCATTTTGAAATCGACACAACCGGGAAGGCTCAGATGCTGGCTTCAAATGACAGTTTGCTGCAGGTGATCAGGGCAAGGCTTAATAAAAATTATGCGTTTGTGGACCACGAGGGCTGTTTTACCTTTGCCGGGAACGTGAAGGTCGGAGAGGGCTTGTCACTGGAAGTCATCCGGAGGGAGTACCTGAACAGGTCAACAGAGATTGCCTACATTGAACGAGAGAAGAAATTTCTGTTTATCCGATACGGGAAATGGAGGGGAAAACTTTTTGTCGATAACGAATGCGGTAATGATCTGGTAAAAGAGCTTGACGTCATAAAAAAAGACCGCAAGAAATTCTTGCAGTCTTCCGGGATTTAAGTCCCCTTTGGTCCCTGATTTGGTCCCTGGCCTTTGTAAGGATCAGATAATCAGCTACAGTTGCGGAGAGAGAGGGATTCGAACCCACGGTCCAGTTACCCGGACAACGGTTTTCGAGACCGCCCCAATCGACCACTCTGGCATCTCTCCGGTTGAGCAACAACATAATGAGGTTGCGGCTGCAAATATAATCACTTTTTGGTGCTGAACGATGTCATTTTTTTCTGTAAGTGGAAACCATAATGGATAATTGTTTGTTTCTTACGTACATGATTGATCCTTAAGACAGAAATTCCATGAAAACTTGTATTGTATTCTTACTTTTCCTGGATGTATCATTTTTTGCAGCAGCTCAGGAACCTTCTCATGAATATGATTCCACACTGGCGAGACAGCTGGGGGCTGACGAATATGGCATGAAATCCTATGTGCTGGTTATTCTGAAAACCGGCCATGCCGACATTCAGGACAAGGCGTTACGGGACAGCCTTTTTCTCGGCCATTTTGCGAATATGCGAAGGCTGGCTGAGCAGAAGAAGCTGGTAGTGTCAGGACCTCTGGCCGCAAATGAAAGGGATTACCGGGGAATCTTCATCTTCGATGTCGGCACAACTGAAGAAGCAGTACAGTTGCTGAAAGGTGATCCGACCGTGGCAGCCGGAATTTTCGACACGGAATTATACCCCTGGTATGGCTCCGCAGCCCTGCCGGTCTACCTGGAGACGGCCAGAAAGATAAGCAAAAGGAACCCATAGACGGTCTCTCAGCCAGGTATAGACTGCTCCACCACATTAAACCTTTCAATTCTTCGTTAGTCAGAGATATAAATTAAAACACTGCAGAAATGAAAGCGAGACTATCAGTTATGACAATGTTTCTGATGATTAGCACAATGGTTGCTGTCGGTCAGGGAACAAAATGGAAGTATATGGGAGAGAAGCTTGTAAATGACAGGCTAGACCATGATGTAATCATGGTAACCGCTGCCAGGGGAGCACTCAATGCCATCCAGATAAGAGTTAAAGGAGGCCCGGTTGATTTCCACAGGGTGATCATTGTCTACGGCAACGGCAGTAGACAGGAGGTGGCCATGAGGAACACCATAGGTCCAAGAGGCGTTTCAAGGCCGATAGATTTAATTGGCGATGACCGCATAGTAAGGAGCGTTGAGTTCTGGTATGATGCCAACACCACCAGGGGCAGAAAAGCCATTGTGAGACTCTTCGGACGAGGTTGATTTAATGACCAGTCGCTCAGAAAGGCCGCTAAATAAGCGGTATCAGTCATTTACACATATTTGCATATCCCACCAGTTAGACGAAATTCAGGTTTTATAAGGATTACCTGCTATTCAGGTATATGGGTGTACAAAATCTGTGGCGTACCTTTAAAACTTACGATACCTGCAATGGTTGCCAGATTTGTGTAAAGGTCTGCCCAGCACAGAGTATAAAGATCACAGACAACAGACCAGTCTGGAGATCAACCTGCGAACAGTGCATGAGATGTGTCAACCTCTGTCCGCAGGAAGCAATTTCCCAGACCATGGGTGGAGATACCCGTGTCAAACACAGGTACTTTGAGTCCGATTTTCACCCTGAAAGAGTCTCATAATCTGACACAACAGGTCAGAAAATGCAATTGTCATACACCTCAGAGGAGCAATTGTAATTAGAATTGCTCTCCATCAAGAACATTATTTACCTATCTTTGTTTTACGTTTTGATGAACAGAGTAGTATCCATACTGTTGTCTTTCTTTTTGCTGGCAAGTCATATCAACCTTACCATCGGGACTCATTTTTGCAGAGGTCAGGCCGTCGAAACAAAAATACTGTTTGCCGTATCTCACCTTGACTGCGGCATGGCAGATATGGAAGAAGCCTGCGATGCTGCCGGAGATCGTGGTTTTAGTTATACCAATCCGCCCTGTTGCGAGAATCAATATAAGGAACTTCAAGCCACTGATGATTTTGTCAGGGACGCAGCAGAGGTAATTCTGCACGGCGGAGCCGCAGCTGTTCTGACGACTCAGGTTGGTAATGAGGTTTTATTTGGTAAGAGAGCTGCCCAGGCATATACTGACTACCTGTCACCCCCAATTGGAAAGGACATCCGCTCTCTCTTCCAAAACTTCCGGATCTGATTTTAGTATTGTGTAATGAGCTCATATTGCAAGTAGCAATATGGATTGTGGCATTTATGCCATCCATCACTGTAAAAATCATATCAATGGGAATATTATGCTAAATAGAATAATCAAATACTTTCTTGAAAACAAGCTGGTTACAACCCTGGTTCTGCTTGTGTTTATTGCCTGGGGTATTGTTACTGCCCCATTTGGCTGGAGAATAGGCGGTTTGCCATCTGACCCGGTCCCGGTGGATGCCATACCGGATATCGGAGAGAACCAGCAGATTGTCTTCACTCCCTGGAACGGCCGGTCGCCACAGGATATTGAAGATCAGGTTTCATATCCATTAACAACCTATCTGTTAGGTATTCCAGGGGTGAAAACCATTCGAAGTTCCTCCATTTTTGGATTTTCAAGCATCTATATCATTTTTGATGAAGATATTGAGTTTTACTGGTCGCGCTCCCGCATTCTCGAAAAACTGAGTTCCCTTCCCTCAGGACTATTGCCCGAGGGTGTACAGCCAACATTGGGTCCTGATGCAACCGCATTGGGACAGGTCTACTGGTACACCCTGGAGGGGAGGGACAGGGAAGGCAACCCGACCGGTGGATGGGATCTCCATGAAATACGAACCGTCCAGGATTTCTATGTAAAGTACGGCCTGAATGCCACAGAAGGGGTATCAGAAGTGGCTTCCATTGGTGGGTTTGTCCAGGAATATCAGATAGATGTAAATCCGGGTGCGCTACAAGCCTATAATATTCCTTTGCATAAGGTAATGCAGGCAGTACAAAAATCAAATCGTGATGCCGGAGCCAAAACCATTGAGATAAATCAGGCGGAATATCTTGTTCGTGGCCTGGGTTACGTAAAGAGTGTAAGTGATCTTGAAAAAGCCGTAGTTGCTGTTCAGGATAATGTACCTGTTCGCATACAGGATATTGCCGTGGTAACACTGGGTCCATCTTCGCGAAGGGGCGTTCTTGACAAAGACGGGGCTGAAGTAGTGGGAGGTGTTGTTGTAGCCCGCTATGGAGCCAACCCGCTGCAGGTAATCAATAATGTGAAGGATAAAATTGCCGAAATCTCACCCGGGCTGCCCGAAAAGACACTTCCCAACGGCGTTGTGAGTCAGTTGACAATAGTTCCGTTTTATGACCGGTCGGAACTTATATATGAGACGCTCGGCACACTCGAAGAGGCCCTGTCGCTGCAGATCCTGATAACAATATTGGTAATTATTGTAATGATCTACAACCTCAGAGCATCTCTGCTAATCTCGAGCTTGTTACCCGTTGCAGTACTTATGGTTTTTATTGCCATGCGTTATTTTGGGGTTGATGCAAATATTGTGGCTCTATCAGGTATTGCCATCGCCATTGGCACTATGGTCGATCTGGGAATTATCCTCTCAGAGAATATTATTAAACACGTTGATGAAGCACCACCTGGACAAAAGCTGATCACCACCGTGTATAACGGATCAGCAGAAGTCAGTTCCGCAATCCTGACTGCCGTATCTACAACAATTGTAAGTTTTATTCCTGTTTTTACCCTGCAGGCTGCAGAAGGGAAACTGTTCGGACCGCTTGCCTTCACAAAAACCTTTGCCCTGGTGGCGGCGCTGATTGTTGCATTGCTTATCCTGCCTACACTGGCTCATTGGTTGTTAGGCTTCAGGATCAAGAACCCGCGTCATAATAAATGGATAAATGTAATCCTGATTGTAGCAGGTATTGCCGGATTGTTTAGTGACAATGCATGGGCCGGCATCCTTTTGATTTTATTTGGTTTAGTCCCATTTATCAAACCGCTGATCATTGATAAAAAACTGTTCCGGAAGCCTGTGTTCCGCAAAGTATTGGAAAATATCGAGTTGGTTCTTGCGGTTTTTGGTGTGTTATGGCTTCTGGCAAAATACTGGTTGCCGCTTGGAGCAGGTAAAAGCGTTCTGCTCAACTTCATCTTCGTCGCTTTGCTGGTTGGATCTATTCTCGGTGCATTCGGATTGCTGAGATATTCCTATAAAAGAATATTGCTCTGGTGCCTGAACAACAAGGTTAAATTCTTGCTGATACCTGCTTTTCTGATCTTCCTTGCAGTAAATATCTGGTTTGGTTTTGCAGATGTTTTTGGATTCATTGCAAAGGGGGCAGACAAAGTTGGATGGAATATCCGGACTACTTCCGTCTGGTCAGGTTTAGCCCATGGCCTTCCGGGGATCGGGAAGGAGTTTATGCCCGCGCTGGATGAAGGCAGCTTTTTACTGATGCCCACATCCATGCCTCATTCGGGAGTTGAATATAACCGGAAAGTAGTTGGCCAGCTGGATATGTTGCTTGCCAATATACCGGAAGTGGAACTTGCTGTTGGCAAATCTGGCAGAGTGGAATCGGCGCTTGATCCTGCGCCTGTTTCCATGTACGAGAACATTATCAATTACAGGCCGGAATACGTACTTAACGAAAAGGGACACCGTAAAAGATTTAAAACAGATAGGGATGACCGTTTCATTTTAAAGAATGGAGATGCCCTGACCAACGAAGAAGTGCTGTTGCGTGGTATTCAGACAGATGAACTGGTTCCTGATGATAAGGGAAGTTATTTCAGAAACTGGCGTGAACATATAAAATCGTCAGATGACATCTGGAAAGAGATAGTCTCGGTAACCAAAATACCGGGTGTTACTTCTGCACCCAAATTACAACCCATTGAAACCCGGCTGGTAATGCTCCAAACGGGAATGCGGGCACCTATGGGTATAAAGGTATTCGGACCCGACCTCGCGACCATCGGGCAGTTTGGCGTGAAGCTGGAAAGTATTCTTAAGGAAGTACCGTCGGTAAAAGCAGAAGCTGCCTTCGCAGACCGTATTGTCGGAAAACCGTACATCCACCTGAATATCAATCGTGACGAGATTTCCCGCTATGGCTTAAACATTGAGGATGTACAGCAGATCATTGAAACAGCCATTGGAGGTATGACAATATCCTCTTCCGTTGAGGGGCGTGAGCGATTTCCGATAAGAGTACGCTATCCGAGAGAACTGCGGGACGACCCGGAGTCCCTGGGAAACATATTGATTTCGACTCCTGCCGGGGCACAGATCCCGCTCAGCCAGGTAGTGGATATTGAGTACGTGCGAGGTCCACAGGCAATCAAGAGTGAAAACACATTTCTGGTTGGATATGTCCTTTTTGATAAACGGGAAGGCTATGCCGAGGTAGATGTGGTTAATGATGCGGAGGAGATGATTCAACGGAAAATTGATTCAGGAGAGTTGATTGTTCCTGCAGGGGTGAATTATAAATTTTCAGGAAGTTACGAAAACCAGGTGCGCGCGGAAAAACGGTTGTCAGTTATTGTTCCCCTGGTATTTCTGATCATATTTCTGATACTCTACTTCCAATTTAAGTCTGTATCCACTTCATTAATGATTTTTACGGGTGTGGCCATGGCATTCAGTGGCGGTTTTATAATGCTATGGTTATACGGACAGGATTGGTTTGTTGATTTTTCTGTCTTTGGAACCAATATGCGTGATCTCTTTCAGATGCATTCGATTAACCTGAGTGTAGCTGTATGGGTTGGGTTTATTGCTCTGTTTGGGCTTGCTACTGATGACGGGGTGCTTATGGGTACTTATCTCGACCAGAGTTTTGAGCGCAACCGGACAAAAACGATAAAGGAGATCAGAAACGCTGTTGTGGAAGCCGGAGAACGAAGAATCAGACCTGCTGTAATGACAACGGCTACGACCATTATTGCCCTGTTACCGGTACTTACGTCAACAGGACGTGGTGCTGACATAATGGTACCTATGGCTATTCCTGCTTTTGGAGGTATGATAGCAGCAGCAGTTACCTACTATATCGTTCCTACGCTTTACAGCATGCGCGAAGAGTATAAACTCAAAAAATTGCAATCATGAGCAAATATATTATTAGCATGACCATAACGCTGTTATGCAGCTCTCTGAGCTTTGCCCAGACTCTTGACGACTATTTTAAACTGGCTGCTGAGAACAACCCGGGCTTGCAGGCAAAGTATCTCGAATATGAGGCTGCATTACAAAATGTGCCACAGGTAAATAGCTTGAACGACCCCACACTTTCATTCGGGTATTTTATTTCACCAGTAGAGACAAGGGTTGGCCCTCAACAGGCAAAGTTCTCAATTACCCAAATGTTTCCATGGTTCGGCACACTAAAGGCACAGGGAGATGCAGCAGCGCTGATGGCAGAAGCAAAATTTCAAAGCTTTGTTGATGCACGAAACAGGCTATATTTTCAGGTGGCTTCTGCTTACTATCCTCTATATGAGCTAAATGACTGGATAAACATTGAGCAGGAGAACATCAGCATTCTCAAATCATATAAAACCATTGCAACCAGGAAGTTTGAAAACGGAACCGGCTCAATGGTCGATGTATTACGGGCGGACATTATGCTTAAGGATGCAGAAACCAATCTGAGTATTCTTATGGAGAAGGAAAAACCGCTAGTGACTATCTTTAACAAATTACTCAACCGGCCTGAGAATGAACGTGTAGCAATTACCGATTCCTTAAGGACAGAGAACCTTCAGGGTAATTTCCGAAAAGATTCTCTGATTACTGAAAATCCAATCTTAACTGCACTTGATCTGAAGGTTAAGGCCAGCAAAGCTGCTGCAGTAGCAGCACAAAAACAGGGACTGCCAAAATTTGGAGCAGGATTGGATTATGTAATGGTGGGCAAACGCAGTGACATTGCGATATCCGATAATGGCAAAGATGTCTTAATGCCCATGGTGAGCGTGACCATACCCATCTTCCGGGGTAAGTATAATGCTTCGGTAAAAGAGGCAGAGATGATGCAGGAAAGTTATGGTTTTCAAAAAGATGAAATGACAAATATGCTCATCTCAGACTACGAGATGGCCTGGTTTGACATCCAACAGCAACGGCAGCTTTTGTCGCTTTATGAACAGCAAATAGAAACATCACGGCAATCATTGAATTTGCTTTTAGCATCATATGGGAATTCGGGTAAAGAGTTCGAGGAAGTTCTGAGAATGCAACAGCAATTATTGAGATATCAGAAATTGAGAGCTACCGCATTAGCAAAATACCAGATTGCATTGGCGAAGATCAATTACCTGACATCAAAAACTTATTAAAATGAAGACAACAGATAAAAAAACATTAATAATCGCTGCTAGTACGCTGATAGCAGGCTTGCTGGCAGGTTGGCTGATTTTCGGAGGCAGTGGAGATGCCGGTAAAGACCAACATCAGCCTTCCGTCGAAGTTACAGCAGAAACTGTCTGGACATGCTCCATGCATCCCCAGATTCGTCAAAACGAACCGGGCAATTGCCCGATCTGCGGAATGGATTTAATTCCCCTGGAAAATGACCAGAGCAGTGAAATTGATCCGATGGCGATTTCAATGTCACCCACGGCTATGCAATTAGCCAATGTGAGCACCGCATTTGTGGGGGAAACAGATCCTGTAAAACAAGTCCGGCTGAATGGGAAGGTGCAGACTGATGAGCGCATGCGATATTCCCAGTCATCACATATTCCCGGCAGGATTGAGAAGTTATCGGTGAATTTTACGGGTGAATTTGTGAACAGGGGACAAACCATTGCAAGTATATATTCACCCGATCTGGTAACGGCACAGGAAGAATTACTTGAAGCGCAAAAAATCATAAAAACCCAGCCACAACTGTTTGATGCTGCCAAAGCAAAGTTGAGAAACTGGAAGCTTTCTGAAAATCAAATCGAAGAGATTCTGGAAACGGGTGAAACAGATGAGGAATTTCCGGTACTGGCTGATGTTTCAGGATATGTCACCAGAAAACTAATAAACCTGGGCGACTATGTCCGTCAAGGAGAAACCATCTATGAGATAGCTGACCTTTCTAAAGTCTGGATATTGTTTGACGTGTATGAATCGGATATGACATGGATAAAAAAAGGAGATAAAGTCGAATTTTCCATAGCCTCTCTTCCCGGAGAAAGTTTTGTGGGTATTATCTCCTACTTCGACCCGGTGATTGACCCGAAGACAAGGGTGGCAAAGGCCAGGGTTGAGTATAACAATTCAGGTGGAAAACTGAAGCCTGAAATGTTTGTGTCAGGAGTAGTTGAAGCCAGATTGACCAGTAAGTCACATTCGCTTGTTGTGCCAAAATCAGCCGTGATGTGGACAGGGAAACGCTCTCTGGTTTACATTAAGAACAATTCAGATATGGGGGTAAGTTTTAACATGCGTGAGGTAACGCTGGGCCCGGCTTTGGGTGATAGTTATATTATTGAAAGTGGGTTGCAGGAAGGTGAGGAAATTGCTGTCAGCGGAACATTCAGCATAGATGCCGCTGCCCAGCTGGCAGGTAAACCCAGCATGATGAGCCCCGAAGGAGGACAGGCTATTACAGGACATAATCATGGCGGAATGGACGTGGGAGGAAGTGAATCAAAAAAAGAAGAGGATGTGGTAAAACCAGAAGCGGCAGTGTCAAAATCTTTATTGGTTGACAAACAGGCTAAAGAGGCTTTACAACCCTTGTATGCCAGCTACCTGAAATGGAAAGATGCCTTGACCAGCGATGACTTCGCAGAAGCTCAAAAAATGGCAACAAACATGAAGTCTGCATTGGATAAAATCGACATGAGCCTGTTTAAAGGCGTTACCCATAATGCCTGGATGGATTATCAGGGAAGACTAAGCAATGATTTAGAGCATGTTCAGCATTTTTCCGACATAGAGCAATTAAGAAAAGCTTTTCAAGCAGTTTCAGCTACCACGATTGAAATGACGAACACACTTAAACCACTGGACGAGACCATTTACGTGCTACACTGTCCAATGGCTGATAACAACAAAGGGGCAGACTGGCTGAGCTCGGAAAAAGAAATTAAAAACCCATACTTTGGGAGTTCCATGCTTAACTGTGGAGAGGTTACCAAAGAAATTAAATAATTTTTGCGCTATGTTCATCAAGATATTAATTGTATCAATCATTCTAGTAACCATCGTTATGCTGGCATTTGGAATAAAAATGTGGTTTGACCCTGATGCAGAATTTACTGTTCATTCTTGTGCACTTGAAGACGGTAGTCTTGACAAAGACGGGGCTTGTTCCAAATGCCAGTTGAAAGATCTGGCAGATTGTCCTGAAAACAAAAGTGAACCTGATAAAATGAAGTAAATATAATGTTGAATAAAATTTAAATATCATGAAACTAATAAAAGCCTTTATAAGGCGCAGAAAAGCAGAAGAAGTCTACAGTGCCTTGAACCAGGCTGGCTACTGCTGCATGACCTTTGTGGAATGTGAAGGAACCGGTCAGTATTCCGACCACGAAAAAGAACACATCAGTGAAAAATATCCTTTTGCTGATGCCTATAAAGTGATCAAACTGGAAATCCTTGTAGCCGATGAACATGTCCGGCCGGTCATCGAACTGATCAGGAAGAACGGTCGGACAGGCTACCGTGGGGATGGCATGATTACTGTTTCTCCGGTGGAAGAAGTGTACAAAGTACGCAATGATGAATCAGGAATTCTTTCCATTTAATAGTAAAATAATCGATATATGAATTCATTAAAATTATGTAAATCATTCAATAAAAGATGTAATATTCTAACGAGCAACCTCTTGTAATTTTGTAATGACAACATAATAAATCATTTAATCACTCAACGAAAGATACGTCAGGGGCGAGATTGCCAAAGAGGAGTACGAAATGAAGAAAAGGACATCGGTTTCTGATAAAAATTTTATAAATGGAAGAAATAGAGCATAACAAATTTTACTGCCCCATGAATTGTGAGGGTGACATATTTTATGACCATCCCGGGAATTGCCCGGTATGCAATATGCTCCTTGGCCCCGTAAATAGTGTTGGCAACAATCAAGATCAACACGGGCATGAACATTCCCATAAAGCCCATAAGGTGAGTGGTGGAATGTATTATTGCCCTATGCGCTGTGAAGGCGATAAAACATATGACGAATCCGGCGATTGCCCTGTCTGCGGAATGCACCTTAAGAAAGAAGATACAAAACCGGTACCGGGTAACAAGAAAACCATCTATTTCTGCCCAATGCATCCGGAAGTGAAACAAAACCATCCGGGCAGTTGCCCGAAATGCGGTATGGATTTGGTTTCTGAAACAGCAGAAGAAACCAGCGAGGAAGAAAAAGCCTATAAGAAAATGGCTAAAAAATTCCGGGTAGCACTGGCTTTTAGCATTCCGGTATTTATCATCGCTATGTCAGAGTTTTTCAGCTTTCTTCAATTGGAAGAAATTGCACCTAAGAAAGTTTGTGGATGGATAGAATTGCTGTTGGCAACACCCATCTCCATCATGGTAGGTTCGGGACGGATGGCACAATCGGGAGTACTGGTAAAAGATGCCCGCGCTATTGAAGAAATGAACAAAGTAAATACCCTTATTATCGACAAAACCGGGACAATAACCGAAGGAAAACCAGCATTAAAATCTTTTCACTCATTTGGCGATTTAAACGAAAATGAGATTCTCGCGATTGCCGCTTCAGTTGATGCCAGCAGCGAACATCCGGTTGCAGCCGGAATACTGTTTCCGTTTTTCGGAATTTTGCTCAGCCCGATAATCGCTGCTGCCGCAATGAGTTTTAGCTCAGTGTCGGTGATTTCTAATGCATTAAGATTGAGAACAGTTTAATTGAGTTTATTTAATAGATATAACTATGGAATATTTGGTAAAACTATCAGGAATGGCTGTAGCATTATTGGTTTTGCTTACAGCTTGTCAAACTAAAGAAACCAATAAGCCAATCATTGAAGGTGTTTATGAAGGCACCGTAACCGGTTTGCAAACTGAAAGTACCGATGGAACCACAGAAAGTAAAACCTCTGTTTCTGAAATTATAGTTACCGGTGAAAACGAAATTCAGGTGCATTGCTATTCAGAAAATTTCGATACCACTTTTGTGATGAATTATTATATGGATAACGACAGCGCATACGTTTGTTACACCGGCGATGAATTTGAAAAAATGTACAGCCACATTCTCGGTGAGGGCCACATGAGAGGTATGATGGAGGATATGCATAAGGGTGAAACCGAATGGATGCACCACATGAATGAGGAACATCATAATGGTGATGAACACTTTGGGGGGTTTGATTTGAAAAATCACAGTTTTTCATATACTTTCCAAATGAACAGGAGTGATGCCTCGGATGATTTACATTTTAAAGGTATTAGGAAGTAATTTTTAAGGTTACTTCGATTAGGCACTACTTGCCAAAAATGCAAGATGGACTTTTCGGAGTAACCTCATAAATTCATGCAGTTTAAACTCAAAAACGAAAAAGGAGTCATAATATGAAATATGGCATTATTGCAGTTATGAGCACACTATTCATTTCACAAATCACTTTTGCCCAATCAGGTACAAACGGCAATGACAGAAATGAAGAAGGAAGGCCTGTTAAGGAATATAAACTTACCATTGAGCAAAATGAAATGACCCTTGGTGGTGTGTCAGCAAAAGCTATGACCATAAATGGAAGTATTCCCGGGCCGGTACTTGAGTTTAATGAAGGAGACCTTGCTATAATTAACGTGACCAATAAAATGGATGTTGAAACATCGGTGCATTGGCATGGGTTAATTCTTACAAACTTTTTTGATGGTGTTCCATACCTGACCACACCTCCAATTAAACCCGGGGCTACGTTTCAATACAGAATACCTGTCAATCAATCGGGCACATATTGGTACCACTCCCATACCATGTTACAGGAACAAAAAGGCGTGTATGGTTCTATTATGATTCAACCCAAAGAGAAAACCCTGGAATACGACAAAGATTTGGTAGTGGTTTTATCTGACTGGACCAATGAAAAACCGATGAATGTGTTGCGAAACCTAAAGAGACGCAACGAGTGGTATCAAATTAAAAAAGGAACAGCTGTTCCGTTGAGCAGGGCTATTGCGCAAAGAGGGTTCGGGGCACAGCTTAAGATGTGGCGTGACCGGATGGAAGGGGCCGATATCGCAGATATTTATTATCCGGCCTTTTTAAGTAACGGAAAAAAACAGGCCGAATATCCGGATTTTAAACCGGGGGAAAAAGTCAGGCTGCGATTTATTAATGCTTCTGCCTCTACTTATTATTGGATGGATTTTGGCGAAGGCAATCCAACAGTGGTTGCAGGCGATGGAGTTGATGTCCAACCCGTACACAAAAACAGATTGCTCTTTGCCATTGCCGAAACCTATGATGTCATTGTAACCATTCCGGAAGGCAAACTCGAAATTATTGCCACGGCACAGGATGGCTCCGGCCACACGACCATTCATCTGGGCAGTGGGAAATTATTTGCCGCACAAGTAATTCACAGACCCGATAAAGTGGAAATGATGAAGCAAATGGCAAAAATGGATATGAAAATGGGGGCACCTGCTTTAATAGGAAATAAAAAGAAGAAAACGCCGGAATTCCTGATGAAAAGATATGGCATGAAAATGCAGATGGATATGGACAATGACCAGATGAGCAAAGAAGATAATATGCCGATGAATGATGACATGGATATGGGGCACATGAACCATAACACCATGCCGGAGAAAGATACAAGCAGAGATTTTACTTACAATGAACGTATAACGTATTTTAACTACAATTTCCTTGAATCAAAAGAGAAAACATCTTATAATCCGGATATACCGGTAAACGAAATGCTCCTAAACCTTACCGGCAATATGAACCGTTACGTGTGGAGTTTAAATGGCATCTCGCTTTCAGAGGCCGACAAAATAAAAATTAAAGGTGGTGAGATTACCCGGATCACATTGAATAACCTCACCATGATGCATCACCCGATGCACCTTCACGGTCATTATTTCAGGGTTATAAACGAAAAAGGTGAACATTCGCCTTTAAAGCATTCAGTAAATGTACCCCCAATGGAAAAATTAACTATTGAGTTTTCCAATGAAGAATACGGCGACTGGTTTTTCCATTGTCACATACTTTACCATATGATGGGTGGCATGGCCCGGGTAATTAGTTATGATACACCAGGGGATGAACGAATGGAAGATTTCCCCGTAAAGGAACTTTTAGATGAAACAGACCATTATTTTTCCTGGGGTTTGGCTCAATTAGGTTCTAATTTCTCTGAATTAAGGGTTACAACCAGCAGTATTCGTAATGAATTTGATTTGCGTGTGGAAAGCGATTATAACCAAAATTCAGAAATAGAAATTAGCTATAACCGGTATTTGAATGACTGGGTAAGAATTTATGCAGGTGTTAATTCAGAAAACGTAATCCCCGATTCCTACGATAAATTTAACACTGTTGGATTAGTAGGTGTAAAGTATTTCACACCTTACATGTTCAATGTTGATGTGAGTATAGACAATCAGCTTCGTCCAAGAGTTCGCGTTAATAAAGAAATTCTTCTGTTTCCACGGTTTTTCCTGGAAGGAGAATACGAATATCGGACAGACTTTGGCTGGGTCAATGATTTAGAAGACAACACAGGGTTTGAGGGTGAATATGAATGGCTAATCAGGGCTTCTTATATACTATCCCGCAATTTTTCCATCCAGGTTAATTATAATAACCTTTATGGTTGGGGTGGTGGCTTAAGTGTCAGGTTTTAAAAAAAACCTAAGAGGCCAAACTGAAAATAAATATAAAAAACAGGTGCACGTTTAAGCCTGTAATCAAACGTAAAAATATTAGTAATCTTTAAAATTGTATTAGTATGAAAACAAAAATTTTTAGCTTAGTAAGTCTGTTCCTTCTTGGAACAAGTGCACTTTTTGCACAGGCAAAAACAGAAAAATTTGAGGTTAAAGGCAACTGCGGAATGTGTGAAACACGTATTGAAACAGCAGCCAAATCGGTTGAAGGAGTGACTGCAGCGGACTGGGTACAGGAAACCAGGATGCTGGTTGTCGCTTTTGATTCGACAAAAACCTCGGTACACAAAGTACAGATGGCCATTGCGGATGCAGGCCATGATACACCCATGCACAAAGCAAAAGATGAAGTTTATGAAAAACTTCCGGCTTGCTGCAAGTATGACCGTACCGAGCCTGAAAAGAAATGACCGGAGACCAGATCAGCAGATTTTCCATGGAGGAATATATTGTTTCTCCATGGAAAATATCTTCTCTGTATACGGCTTCGCGGTATTGCCTGGATGTCTTGAGACCGTGTCCCGGATCTTATGAAAAGTCGCTTACAGACTAAAAAAAACCGATGGAATCCGTCGCGGCTGTAAAAAATTGTCAAATCAGTTTGTATCTTTCTCAACAGAACACAGACCGTAAACAATAGATGGAAACCATTAAAAATATCCTGGAAGCGGTAATTCTCCGGGTGGGAAAATACGAGATCATGTCTCAACCCTGCTAATTGTAGTTCTGATATTTCTGGCAACCAAACTTTTGCTTTGGATGATCAGAAAAGCAATATTCAGAAAAAAGAGTCTCGAGAGAATAGAGATGAGCAATGCATATTCGCTCTACCAGATCATCAAGTACCTGCTCTGGATCATCTCGATTCTCTTTATGATGCAGACCCTGGGTATCAGCATCACCGTTCTCCTCGCCGGCTCTGCTGCGCTGCTTGTGGGTATCGGGCTAGGGCTGCAACAGACATTCAACGACTTCATCTCCGGTATTATCCTGCTTATTGAAGGAACAACAAAAATCGGGGATGTGCTGGAGGTTGACGGCGTGGTGGTGAAAATTCAGGAGATAGGAATACGCACATCGAAGGGACTGACGCGTGACGACATTGTGGTGATTATTCCCAACTCCTACATAACTACAAACAAAGTGATCAACTGGAGCCATCAGTCGAAGAAGACACGCTTCCGGATCAACGTAGGAGTTGCTTACGGAAGTGATGTGGACCTTGTTGTAAAAGTGCTTGAGACAAGTGCGCTGGAACATCCGGAGATTGGCAACAAGGAACATATCGAGGCACGCTTTGTCGACTTCGGAAACTCATCACTTGACTTCCAACTGCTATTCTTCAGTGATAATGTATTCAGGATCGAGAAGATAAAGAGTGAGATCAGGAAAATAATTAACAGGAAATTTATTGAGAACAACATTACCATACCTTTCCCGCAGGTCGATCTGCACGTCAGGGATGTTCCGGGAACTATCCATGGGTGAAGAAACAATCCAACATATAATTTGTTATTTTGGGGCTGAAATTTGAACAACCAGTGTGGCGCGATACCTGCACAGGCAAGGATCGGTAAAACGTGGCAAATTTATGGGGCATAACCGGATTTATTGAATTTATGCTTCAGATTATAGATGATTCGCTGGAACAATTGCTAGCCACACACAACGTGCCACTGACGAAGAGCGACAGGATAGAGATTTTCAGAGAAAAGGCAGGGAGTGAAGATTTTTCGTGGAAGGCAAGTGAACTGTATCCTCCTCAGCAACACCACCCGCGACGGTATTGACCGTATCCTGAGTTTCATGGAAAAGGGCAGGACCTACTGTGTGATCGGCTCATCGGGGGTGGGCAAATCGACACTGATCAATAACCTGCTACACAAGGAGGTGCTCAAAACCGGGAGATCAGTCACAGCACCAACAAGGGAAGACATGTGACTGAACACCGTGAGCTTTTTGTTCTCGAAAACGGAGGTATTATCATTGACACTCCCGGCATGAAAGAACCGGGTGTGACTGATGACGGTGACGGAATCACAGCAACATTTAAAGATATCCATGAGCTTGCTCAGAGATGCAGGTTCCCCGACTGCCGTCATATGGGTGAGGCAGGATGTGCGGTAATTGAAGCGGTGAACAACGGAAGTGTCAGCAGGGAATCTTACGAGAACTACCTGAAGATTCAGAAAGAGCAGGAACGGTTTCAGTCTACCGTCGCAGAAAAACGAAAGCGGGATAAGCAATTCGGGAAACTTGTCAAGACCTATTACAAGATTAAGAACAGGAGTGATCCGGAATGAATAAAGAATTCACTTACAGACCGGTGCCCGGATCAAGAATAGCTACCTTTGATACATTCTCAATAGGGTTAGAGAAGCATCGATACTTCAGGGCTATCACCTGGAAGCAACAACAAATGCCCCGGTGGCTACCTGTCCTTCACATACCACACGCAGGAAGTAGAGACCGGATGGAAGCCTTTCAGTACTGATGGTTGTAACGCTGTCCTCAACCGTTGCCGTCATCACCGGGCATCCGCCGGTATCATAGATATATGCCACGGCTGGGTTGCACCCGTAGCCTGAGATGCTGATATTCAGATAGTCATGTGCCGGGTTGGGGTAGAGGGTAATTGAAACCCTGTTCTCCGCAGTCTCCTCAATGGCATTGAGTGTTCCCCATATCTTTTCGGCGTACGGGGGATTGTCGATGAACGGGTTGCGGTTTCCCTGGTATTTGTGTACCTCGTTGTTGCGATTTCGTTCCTTGAGGCTGACGGTGTCTGCCCGGTGCCAGGCAAGCAGCATCGCAAGCGCCCAGGGCTTCGGCGCTGCGCCGTCGGTCATGTCACTGCCGGGCCACTGGCTGTCTTCGCCGAAGTATCGTGTGGCCATATAGAAAAAGGTACGGGCCAGGTCGCCCTTGAACTCATCAACAGGCTCAAAGACGGCACCGACATAGCCTGCCACCGAGGATGGGCCGACCATGCTGCCGTTGGTTGATGTCCAGGACGGCGAGGAGGTTTCGCCATATGGCAGGTTGCCTCTTTTGTTGTTCACCCAGCCGTCAGTCGGGTAGATATGGAACAGATCGGTATACATCGGCAGCGCATCGTTGAACCAGCTTTTGGGGAAGGAGTGCTCCCTGTTGTAGCAGTCTCCCTCACTGTCGTAGTTGCCGCACTGCCCGCTGAAGAGGGTGTAGACATATGCCGGAGTCCCTCCGGGAATGTCGGAATAGATATCCCATATGGTTACCCCGTCACTCCTGACGTCAGTGGTAGAGAAACATTGCCACAGGTCGCTGTATTCGAGCTGCGTATGTTCGTCGATGATATCATGGAGCGACTGTTGGAGAGCTCTTCCAGTGAGGTCGGAGGCGTTGTTGTAGTATCCCTCGGGCGGCTGGCCGGCAATTTGAATCGTCAGGCAGAATAGCAGGATCAGAGGTGAGAGGCTCTTCAACATATTTGCGATGTGCGATTTGCGATG
>DHHM01000024.1:0-53881 GCA_002403305.1 Bacteroidales bacterium UBA4772 | reverse complement strand
TTGCGATGTGCGATTTGCGATTTTTGAAGGGTCAGCTAAACCTCAAAAATCTGAAATCACTACGGGGTTTTAAAATTCATTTCTCCGCCACAAGCACGTTATCTACCTCCCAGGTGGTTGTGCGGCCGGTGCCGCCGTCGTATACCCAGGCTATCCACAGCTGACTGCCATTGTATGCAGAGAGGTCAATCTGTCCCGAGCTCGCAAACTGACTAAAATCCTGGGTATTAGAAACAGGCAGGTTAAAGCTCTTCTCACTCCACGTTGAGGTCCAGGGTGTTGCCGACCCGTCATAGTCGGTAGAGACATACAGCTTCAATGTTGCGCCGTTATCGTGCCCATCGGCACTCTCAAACAGGAGGCAGGGTTCTGTCGCTATGGTCAGGTCGATGACCGGTGCAATCATCCATGTGATCACCGAGGCCTGTCCGGAGTTATAGGCTGTGGCCTGTACCCACTTGCGGGAACTGACCTCGTTGCCGTACCATGTCTTTGTCCCTGCCTGCGGGTAGGTCTTCCAGCCGGCCAGGGTGCTGACATCCGCATACCTGACAAGCGTCGAGAAGTCCTGCGTCAGGTAGACCGTACCAGCACCGCCGCACCTCTCTCCGGTCATCCCGTTTTCGGTGTCGTCCCTCAGCAGCAGCTGCACCCCGTTGTATTCGGAGACAACCCCTTTTATGTATCCGTTGCCAGCCGGCAGCGTCTCTGACGAGAAGGTGGCGTCAGAGCGGGTATAGACCTCCAGTTCATCAGAGCAGTCAGTCAGTATGTTTTCTCCTGAGAAGCTGCCCGGTTCTGCAAACTGCACATTCTCTATCCTGACAAATTCAGCCTGGTAATCGCCGGAAAGAACTTCGGGAATGGTCACAGTCTCAGGCTCAAGCGCCGGAGGGGTGAGGCTTACCAGTGATGTCTGGTCAGCGATACTGATGTCACCAAACTGCAGCAGTCCGTTATAGACTGTGAATGAGACACCGCGACACACTATTTTGACCTCCGAGTCACGTGAGAAGGTGTTGTTACCGCTGACCGTCAGGCAGATTCCCGCGGTAGTATCCTGAATATAAGCCACGAAGTCAGGTATGTTGCCAAGTTCAGGGGTGAGTGTTACAATACCCTGGATATAAACGTTAGTGTCTACAGTGACGATTCCCTGTTCATGCATCATCCTGAGTTGTTCGATGGTAATATAGTCTATCTGTGGTTCAGGAGGTGGCACCGGTTCACGGCTGCATGACCAGGATGCAATTATAAAAGCTGCAAGTGTAAGCTGAAATATAGTTTTGATCTTCATATCCGGATATTATTTCCCTGCTGCCGTAACAGCGATGTTATCAATGCGGTAGGATGTGCTTTCAGTGTTGCTGCCCGTGTATTTAAACGCAATCACGGCCGATTTTCCGGCAGCAACAGGCAGGTTGACGTTTCCTGAATTAATGAATGTGTGGTCCGGATCGCTCTTCTGAGCCAATACAGCCGTCAGGGGAGTCCATGTTGCAGCAGAAATGTCGTTACCGTTATAGTCGGTTGAGACGAGAACCTCCATGGGGAAGTTGGTCCCGGTATGTGTCCAGTAGGCTTTGGCCGTCAGGAAGGTGAGCACCTTCTGCGATGAGATAGTTACCGGTCTTGTGATAAGCCAGGTAACCATTGAGGCGAGGTTGGAGTAATATCCCGTAGCCTGTGCATAGCTGTTGCCGCTATAAACCTGGGCGAGCCATATACGGCCGCCGGCAGTGGGGATGTTCTGCCATCCGCTGATGTAGATATCATCATCATCGCCGAAGCTCTCAAAGTCCTCGCTGAGGGTCTCGACAGGGGTGCCCAGGGGCTGTTCCACCACTCCGCACCTGGTGCCGGTCATCTCCACCTCGTCAAAATCGCGGACCAGGAACTGGTAGGTTCCGTTGAAGATTGTTACTATACCGGTGATTGAACCGTTTCCTGACGGAAGCAGCTCTCCGGCGGCTGCGGAGTAGCCGCTGGTACGCACAATAATGGTCTTGTCGTTACAGTCCTCCAGCGTCCTGTTCTCTGTCACCTGCTCAACCGCATTGGCCCATGTTTGCCCCATCATGGCATCGGTGAACTGCACCCCGTTAAGCCTCACCAGTCGTCCGAGGTAAGCACTGCTCCTGGCCTGGGTTATAGTCACCGCTGCCGGGTAGGTGGGATTGTCTATGGACATCTTCAGACATTGCTTGTCCATATTCATTCCTCCGACCCTTACGGTGCCGTCCTCCTGGTAATACGGCACGCCGCCCAGCTGCCAGAAGTTGCCGTAGTCACCAAGCCACAGTCCTTTTACGTTGACGATGACCGAGTCTCCGATATAGAGTCCGCTGGTGGCTTCAAAAACCAGTCTCAGCCCGCCGGTGGCATCCTCAATGTAAGCTTCCTTGTAGAAGTTGCCGTCCTCCTTGTCGCTGGCGGTAATAATTCCGCGCAATGCCCAGTCGTTCACAATCTCCACGGGATGACGCTGCGTGTAGTCTGATATGGCCAACTGATCGGCGTAAAGCGCCCTGACCTGCTGTACGGTCACTATCTCCCCGGGAACAAACGCCTTTTCCGGGGGCGGTGTTTCGTTATTGTCGCTGCATGAAACCGCAAGAAGCAACAGGGCCACAACTGCAGTAAGTCTGTATATCCGTCTGATTTTTTCCATGATCTGTTCCTCCTTCATTTTTTAGTACCTGATACTGAGATTAATGAAGTAGTTAAAGCCGTTGGCGTAATAGACCCGCGGCTGGAACAGGTCAGGCCTTTCAGGGTCATAGCGGTACTGTTCGTAACCTCCCGTGATCACGGTACGGTTATCAAGGACATTGCTGAGATTGGCGCTCAGGGTAACGTATACATCGTCAATCCTCCATGACTTGCCGACGAAGATGTCTACCAGGAATCCGGGGTCAGCCTTCTGCTGGTAGTCCCAGTTGGGGTAGTATCCGGTGTCGTCTTTAGTGCGTGTGACAGGATTGAAATCAAGGTAGATGTTGTCATAGTAGCTGCCGGTGATGCCCGCCCACCAGAACCTTGAGGAGTTGTATTCGATACCCAGTGCCAGGGCAGTCTGCGGTGTGCCACTCTGCCTGAAGTACTGTATCCATACCTCCTCCTTACTGAGTACCTGGCTGTTGTTGTCCTGAGTGATGGTGATGTCGGGATTGCTGATCCAGAGGTACTGTCCCAGCGATGCCACGGCGTTTACCGTCAATTCGGAGGTGAGGCCTATCTCTGCACCCGCTTCGATTCCGTAGTTCTCCTTGTCGATGCCTGTCATGGCATAGTTGACAAGCGTCCTCCACTCGTCGTGGTAGAAGCTTGTCACCTCGGTCTGGTTCATGAATCGTGTGTAGTAGGCTGTCACCCTTCCTGTCACCACGGGTGAACGGAGCACGTAGCTCACATCACCGGAGAATATCATCTCTTCGCGCAGCTCGGGTGTGTGCGTATTACGGGTGCGGGGTGAGAGGAAGCTGTTTCTGAAGAGCGGGGGATTGGTGGTTATGAGGGTGTTGAATATTATCATGTGGCGGCCTGTGAAGCGGTAGTCGCCACCTGCCTTGACACCCCAGGTCGGAAAATCGAGTCTGTCCGACTCTCCGAATGAGTTATCGGGAAAAAGTCCCTTGCGCATCAGTCCCTCTCGCCACATGGCCGTATATCTTGCGTGGGCGCTGAGACAGAGCTTGTAGCGGTTGCCGGTATATGTGCCTGTTCCCCAGAGGGTGGCGCCACGCTGAAAGGCATAATAGCTGTTCCCGAATGTCTCACCCTCGGTGACGGCGTTGTCAGGATTGTTCAGGTCGTTCTGATAGGCTTCAGGATTGTTGGGATAATCCCTTTCGGCAAACTGGTCAACATCAAGCCAGTAGTCGCCCCCGAGCAGATCGCTTATCACGTTGAAGTTGTGCCCCCGGTAGATATCAATCAGCAACCCCCCGGTGAGGTTCAGTCCTGTACTAATGTCCCACGAAGCCCGGCTGTTGAACTGGAATTGAGAGAGGTCGTTGCGCCGGTCTTCGATGATATACTTTGAGCGGTTGCCGGTGAGACTGTTGCCTTCAACTCCCCCTTCATTGTATACAGTGTAAATATTCTTCCTGTTGGCGAAATAAAAATGGTCCCAGTCGATATGGCTGACCGACGGATCGGACTGCCAGGCATCGGTAATGCGGTCTATATCCGATTCATCATAGAAATATCCGGGTAGTTTGCGGTAGTAATCGGGTCTGGGATCCAGCACGTCATACCAGTTGAGGGCTGTATATCCGCCCTTCCCGAACCAGTAGCCGGCTGTCGTCTGTATGTCGAGTTTATCCGATGGTTTCCAGATGTGGGCGAGGGTCAGCAGCGGCTTGTTGCTGCTTCTGACGCGTGCACTGCGTACCTCACCGTCCTGGTAACCCCAATAGGGATTATAGTAGTTGTCACCGGCGAGATCATAGACCTCCTGTGTGGCGCCTCCGCCGACACCTCTCCGGTACATTGCATCCAGGGCGGTCAGGTTCAGGCTGTGACGACTGTTGATCTTCTTCTCCACCGACAGGAAGAAGGAGTTGGCGTCATAGAAGGTGCCCTCCTTGTAGCCTTGCTCACCCCACCGTCTTGAGTAGCTTCCGGTCACGGCCCAGTTACTGTTCAGCAGTCCGGTGCTGTAGGTCAGCATTGCCCTGTTGGGATAGGTGCGGTTCGAGCGGGAATAGACAGCTCGGATGCCTGACCGGTATTCCGATGCCCTGGTGTTGATGCGTGTGGCACCGCCTACCGGTTCAAAGAGGAAGCCGATAGGTTCCGGTCCGGAGCTGACCATGGAGCTGCGCATGACGTCGTTCAGTCCGCCCCAGTTCGACCAGTAGGGTGCGCCAGATTCTATATCATTGACTACGAATCCGTTAAGGCTTACATTCTGGTAGTTATTGTCATAACCCCTGTTCCTGTACATGACCTGCCCGAAGGTATATGCTGCCGTGCTCATGAAGATATCTGCCGAAGCGCTGAGGACACCCTGTATCGACTGTGTCTCGAAGCCGTCTTCGGAAAAACCCTCCATGATACTGACGGAGCCTATGTCCATCATGAAGCCTGCCATTTCGGGGAGCGCCACAGCCCCGATTTCGGTTGTCTTACCGGCTGTCACCGTGACGCTGACGATTGCCTGTTCATAGTCGGTCATGTTGATGAAGAGCATCTGTTTGCCCTCATTCACCGTGACTGCAAAGGAGCCGTCAACGCCGGACTTTCCCAGTTCACTTCCTGATGCATCGGTTATCAGCGCCCCCGCCAGGGGTGTACCGCTGTTCTTGCCTGTTATCGTTCCTTTGACGGTACCCTGCTGGGCAGCCATGCTGCCGCAGGAGAAGACAAGCAGTAAAATTAAGATAATCAGTCTGTTATGTTTCATGTGTAGTAAGAAAGGAAGAGCTGAAAGATAAGGCTTTTCGAAGAGATGACAAAAGGCCAGAGTCGAAAGTCCGGAATGTCGAAGGTCTCCCTCCTCCGCCACATCCTACGTTAAAACTACGGATGTCTAAGAAGGCTTCGTACTGCGTCCGACGGAGCCGGAGGGCAGGAAAGTCGCAAGTCCAAAAGCGGAGAGGAAACTGGAAGGAAAAGGAGGCAACGAGGGTAAAAATGTTAAATTTGGTTTTTAAATTATTCAGAAATGAAGGTAAGGATATTCATAATTATATTGTTGTCAGCATGTTTTTCTGTTGCCGGGGCACAGCAGCAGGTGAGGGCGGGGCTCATTGCCTTTTACAATCTTGAGAACCTGTTTGACACTATTGATACTCAGGGGGTTCTCGACGAGGAGTTCACGCCGGAGGGGCCCAATAAATGGACCGGCAGCAGGTATCTGGAGAAGCTTGACAATATGGCGCTTGTCATCTCGAGGATAGGTGAGGATGACGGCTGGAGCGGGGGTCCTGCAGTGCTGGGTGTCTCCGAGATAGAGAACCGTTCCGTGCTTGAGGACCTTGCTGCGCATCCGTTGCTGAAAGAGTCCAACTACCAGGTGGTGCATTATGATTCTCCTGACCGCAGGGGAGTGGATGTTGCGTTGATGTACCGACCGCGGTTCTTCAGGGTGACCGCCTCGGCAAGTCCGTCGCTGGATCTTATTAACGAGGAGGGAGAACCGGTATATACCCGTGATCAGCTGGTTGTCTCCGGGATATTTGACGGCGAACCTATGCATTTCATAGTTGGACATTGGCCTTCCCGATCGGGCGGCGAGCTCACCAGTCGTCCCCGCCGCATTGCCGCAGCGGAGCTCTCACGGCGCATGGTTGACAGCCTCCTGGCTATTGATGGGGATGCCAAAGTGTTTGTAATGGGCGACTTCAACGATGATCCTGTTGACGAGAGCTTGAGGAATCACCTCAGGGCATCAGGGAAGCCTGACAGGCTTAAGGAGGGAGAGTTGTTCAATACCATGTTCCCTCTATTCAGAAAGGGGATAGGGTCACTCTATTACCGTGACGGCGTGAACCTGTTTGATCAGATAGTCATTACACCGTCACTGCTTGGCGGCGATTATTCATCGTACAGGTTCCTTCATGCCCGGGTATTCAACTCCTCATTCCTGGTGCAGAAGGATGGTCAGTACAAGGGTTATCCGCTACGTTCATTTGTCGGAACGGTCTGGCAGGGAGGTTACAGCGATCACTTCCCGGTCTATGTCATCATAGTGAGAAACAACGCTGCCGCCAGTTAATAAGGCTGAATCTTACGGAATGATACTCCCACCGGCCGGTAAGGTATTCCCCCACCGCTCGGTTTAACTGTAATGTATTACGGATTGATTCTTATTCCTACGGGCCTGTGGTCTGACAGCACCTCACCGTAATCGGGATAGCATGGACTGGCTTTGATCACCACAGTTGTATCTATGTTGCCGGAGAGTTCATCGGTGACCAGGATATGGTCAATATGACTTGGCCATGAGGGGTATGACCACCAGAGCTGGCTTCCTGTGGCGATGGCCATATCAGCAAAAGAGTAGTCTGCCGGATCATCAATGAAGTTCAGGAAGGGGTTTTCTGCAGGGCTGGCAGACGTGATCTCATCGTTGTAATCGCCGAGCATCACCACGGCATCGTCAGCTCTCTGCCCGTCGAGATATTCCTTTAACTGCTCTGATGCTGAACGGCGGCGGCTTTCGTTATCTGCACCCCCGCAGCATTTCAGGTGCAGGTTTATCAGCAGCAACTCCCTGGCGGAGGCTTTATGGCGCACCATTATCTCAAAAGGAGGTCGTGGGAAAGCCCGGAAGTCATCTTCAAAGAGTGTACGCACCGTACCCGGAATAATTTCGATTTCACTGTTTTTTATAAGGTATGCCAGGTTCCAGTCGTCGTTGTTGATAGGGTAGAAGGCGCCGGTCCAGCCGGGCATCAGTTTCACCAGGCGATTGAAGTCGGCCTCCGAGGCTACCTCCTGAAGTGCCACAACGTCGGGGTCAATGGCCTTGACCAGGGCCGACAGTGCTGTTACGCTGGTGTATCCGGCCATGGGGAATCCCTGAACGTTGAAGGTGACGATGTCTATGGTGGCGGAGCTGCCGGGGATGACGCATGCAGCGAAGAGGCTTGTATCATCGGGCGACGGCGGATCAGGGACCCTGCGGCATGAGACGGCAGCAGTTGCCAGTGCCAGGATAAGCACCCACAGGGATCTATGGAGGAGATGACGAGACATAATCTGCGAAGATGGTAAATTATAAGGCAACAGTCAATAGCAGACATAAAAACCGCCCCGGATTTCCGGAGCGGTTTTTCAAGGTAAGGTGAGAGTTAGTGAATGATTATTCCTTTACGAATCTCTTCATCGCGAAGCCTCCCGGAGTGGTCACCCTCATGAAATAGAGACCGCGTGAGAGGTGTGCTACCGGTATCTTCACTGTGGTCTCATCGTCACATCTGACGGCAGCCACCTTGTTGCCGGTTACGTCAAAGATCTCTATCAGCGTCGCCCCGTCGAGCCCGGCAGCAGTAATCTCCTCATAGGCAGGGACTGGATAGATCCTGAACTTGCCGCTGAGATTATCCTCTATTCCTGTGGCAACGGTAAATACCACTGTATAGGTTTTAACATCCGACTGGTCATGAGAGGTAACCTCAACCGTTGTTGTGCGGGCGGCAGCATCGCCTGTGAGCGATGTGGCCGGGGTGAAATTCACCGTTGCGCCGGCTTCGGCAGGCGTGGCGGTGACTGTCGGCACTGTTGTGGTCCCCGCACTCAGGGATACGTTATATGTCAGGGTGCCTGCAGCAAATCCCGTGACCGTGGTGCCGCTCACCTTCAGATCGCTGAGGGTGGCGTCGGAGGAGTAAACAACAAGATCGGCGTAGTTTCTCGGGGCAAGCTGGGCGTCAGCGTTGTAGACGGTTGCAATGCCGGTCACGTCAGCCTTGTAGGGGATGATCTTGTCATTCAGATCTGTTCCGAGGAAGATTGTCCGCAGGATTGTTACGTCAGTTCCCACGCTGATGTTGTAGTTCTTCTTCTCCTGGAAGGCTGCCGTACCGTCGGCGTCAGCAAATGTCACCCCTATGATCTTCACCAGCTCGGATTCATAGCTCTCCTGGCTGGCGGTGAAGTCGGCCACGGTGACCTCCTGCGGTGTGAGCGTGTTTGCAGTCGAGGATGCTGTTCCCGGATCACGGTAGGGAAGGAACTGCAGCAGTTTGTTATACTCGGAGAGGGAGCCGGTAAGTCCGGTGATACCGTCGCCGACACTGTAGGCAGTGGTTATTATCCCTCCGGCATCATCAATAATTATTCCTGCTGTGGCATCCTGCACATATTTCTGGTGTCTCTGAGAGTCGTTAACGCCTGACACTACAACCTCGCCGATGACCTGGTAGATCCTGTCATAGTTTGCCGGGTCAACCGCGCGCAGTGCCGCGAGGTCAGCTACGGCAATGATCGGGTTGAACAGGATGCTGTAGGTCTGCGTTGTTGTGCCTTCGGCGGCAGTAACGACCACCGTTGTGGTCCGTGCTGCGGCGTCGCCGGCCAGGTCAGTGGCATTGGTGACCAATGCCGTTGCGGTGGGGTCGGTGGTTGTGTATGTTACTGCAGGAGGATCAGTAACCGAGGCCTCGATTATCATCTCGTAGGACAGTTTAGCAGCATCAAATCCATCAATCGTGGTGCCTTCGACCATCAGGTCGGCGAGTGAGGCGTCGGAGCCGGCAGGCAGATAGCCGGTGACTCTGAAGTCATCGACCTCCCAGGTGGCAGATGCATCTGCAGTTGACTCATAAACGAATGCAATATATACATTGCCTGTATAGGCTGACAGATCAAATTCTCCGGAGTTCACTGACTGCCAGGTTCCTGTTGAAAAACTGAAGTTGGATGTGATGTCTGTCCATGTGGCTGCATTGACGTCAGTAACGGTGTAGTTTCCGCTGAAGTTCGAAGAGATCATTACCTTAAGAGGAGGGCCGTCGTAGTTTTTCATTGTACGGAAGCTAAACATGTTGTTTTCCGAGACAAGGAGGTTAATGGCTGGCGAAATAAGGTAATCAAGATTCACGAAGTTAGTACTGGTACTGGAGACGTACCCGGAAATCCTGGCATATCCTGAACTCTGATACCATTCCTGGTCTCCTGTTATGCTGACCGCAGTAAATGGGGCAAGGGATCCTGTTGTCTGGAAGTCAGCATTAAGCAGAACATCCGGCGGGCGTATTGTATAGAGGTCCACCATTACGGTTTCCGTCTGACGGTTTGGCGTATCCTCGTCATCTTCGGCAACGACATAGATGTCGTAGTTAGTTTTGTCCGTCAGGCCTGTTATCGTGGTTGAATAAGTTCCTCCTGGGGCAGTGACATCAACGGTACCGTGTGCAACGAGGGTTACGGTGCCATAATCGACGCCTGCAACAACTTCAGCGACTGTAGGTGCGGTGGCACCGTCAGGCATAACCACGTAATATGCCTTCCCTGGTTCGTCCATACTTACCTCCAGGTCAGCCTGGGTGGCATCAATATTGGCAACAGCCGGGTATCCGGATGCGAAAACTGGAGGAGAATTGTCTTCAAGGCTAAACTCAGCTGTAATGGCATCAGTCCAGGAGGTTGCTATGCGGATGCCATCAACAGTAACTTTCTGATTGAGATCGAACTGTCTTATGCCAATGGAGGCCGGATTAATATCAGACTGGGAACCATCAGTTAACGGTCCAATTGTTGGAACAGTGGGTTCTGTTGCTGGAACATCTCCAGGTATAATAAACAGGCTGATGATATCATTGTTTGTACCCTCGATAATCTCATATTTGAGCACAAAAAGATACGTTGTTCCAGAGGTGTATGAACCGCCAGTTACGGGAGTGGCTGTGTTTATTCCGACAGACATTCCGAAATTAAACGGAGAAGCTGTTCCGATCATAAATAGTTTTCCCCTATAAGTAGAACCTATGGGGTCTCCGCCAATATGCATGAAATATCCATCTTCGGATCCATCCACTTTCACCATGAAGGCAGCATAAACAGTGCCGGAGTTCTGGACCGGGAATGTCTTATGAATGTCTTCTCCGTTGTTATCAGCGTTAGCTGCACCTCCAATATCTGAAAGCGGATAGCCGGTGAATGTCAGGCCTGGAACGACGACATCAATTGAATTGGTCCCTGATCCTGAGTGTGCCGTCCATCCAACATCGGTGAGCAAGGTTCCGGCAGAATAATCGAAGTTTTCGACCAGGAGGGGCTGTGAGTAAACACTCTGCAACGACAGTGCAGTGAAAAGTATTACAGACAGCAATGTGTAAAGGGGTAGAGATCTCTTCATAAGCTGTTATTTTTTTGTTTGGTTCTTTGGTTGCATGACAAAGCCTAAAGTTACGAATTGTGTTTGAAAAAAATCAGCATGGGAAGCCTCTTTTTAATCGCCCGGAGACTAAATAACGAGATGCAGACATGATGATAATCAAGGTGGCGTGCGGATAAAAAATCTATCTTTGCGCGCAAGAAAATCATCACTATTAATTTAAAACCCAACAAAGTGAAAAAACTAATCGTTATCATGATGTTAGCATCAATCGCGGCTGTATCGTGCAACACCGCGCAGAAGGATCAGGGGAACCCCTTCTTTGCCGAATGGCAGACACCATTCGGTGTCCCTCCCTTTGATCTGATAGAGAATGACCATTACATGCCTGCCATCGACTCAGGCATAACGGCTGCCAGGGCCGAGATCGACGCAATAGTATCGTCGTCGGAGGCGCCCGGTTTTGCAAACACTATAGCTCCCTTTGACCGGGCAGGACAGCTCCTCAACAAGGTGGCATACGTCTTCTACTCCCAGACAAGCGCCAACACCAACGACACGCTGGAGAAGCTTCAGATGGAGGTGGCTCCCAAGATTTCCGCCTTCAGCGATGAGATGCTTCTCAATGCAGGGCTCTTTGCCCGGGTCAAGGCAGTATACGAAAACAGGGAGGCTGAGCAGCTTAACGCTGAGGAGCTGTTCCTTCTTGAGAACCTCTACAAAAGCTTTGTACGCAACGGTGCACTGCTTGACTCCGCCAACCAGGAGACACTGAAAAAACTGAACCAGGAGATCTCCGTGCTGATGGTGCAGTTCGGCCAGAACGTTCTGGGAGAGACCAACGATTACAAGCTGGTGATCGACAACGAGGCTGACCTCGCCGGTCTTCCCGACGGGGTGATTGCCAATGCTGCCGAGATGGCAAAGGCCGAGGGCATGGATGGCAAGTGGCTTTTCACCACCCAGAAGCCCAGTATGATACCCTTCCTTCAGTATGCCGATAACCGCGACCTGCGCAAGAAGCTGTATGACGCTTACCTCAACCGTGGCAACAACGGCAACGACAGGGATAACAACAAGATACTGGCTGACCTGGTGAGACTGAGGGCGGAGAGGGCTAAGCTGCTGGGCTATGAGACGCATGCCGACCTGGTCCTTGAAACAAGGATGGCCAAGACACCGGAGAACGTTCTCAACCTCCTCACCGACCTTCTCGGCAGGGCTCTGCCGGTGGCAAAGCGTGAGCGTGAGGAGATGCAGCAGATAATAGATGCCGAGGGCGGCAACTTCAAGCTGGCAGCACACGACTGGTGGTACTATGCCGAGAAGCTGCGTAAGGCAAAGTATGACCTCGACGAGACAGAGCTGAGGCCCTACTTCACTCTCGACAATGCCTGTGACGGTGCTTTTGCCGTGGCCAACAGGCTTTACGGCATCACCTTCACCCGCATCAATTATATACCGCTGCCGCACCCCGATGCACAGGCTTTCGAGGTCAGAGAGGCTGACGGCAGCCACGTTGGAGTGCTCTATATGGACTTCTTTCCCCGTGAGAGCAAGCGCCAGGGTGCCTGGTGCGGCGGATACCGTGACCACAGGGTGATCGACGGCAAGGAGATAACACCTGTCGTGACCATCGTAGGTAACTTCACCCCGCCGGCAGAGGGCAAACCGGCCCTGCTGAGCATGGATGACGTACTCACCCTCTTCCATGAGTTCGGTCACGGACTGCAGGCACTCTTCTCAGACAACACCTACGGCAGCACCACCGTTGCATGGGACATCGTGGAACTGCCCTCACAGATTATGGAGCATTGGGCCACACAGCCTGAGGTGCTCAGCATGTACGCAAAACACTATGAGACCGGTGAGGTGATACCGCAGGAGCTGATTGACAAGATCAGGAACAGCAGCTACTTCAACACCGGCTTTGACAATGTGGAGATCATGGCGGCATCACTGCTTGACATGGCATACTACTCACTGGAGGCCCCGGCAGAGGTTGACGTGCAGAAGTTTGAGAAGGAAGCCATGCAGAAGATAGGGCTCATACCCGAGATAGAGCCGAGATACAGGAGCACCTATTTCCTCCATATAATCGACGGTTACGATGCCGGATACTATGTCTATACCTGGGCTGCCGTGCTTGATCATGATGCATTCGAAGCCTTCAGGGAGAAGGGTATCTTCGACCAGGCCACTGCCACATCATTCAGGGAGAATGTCCTTGCACCGATGGGCACCATGGATGCCGAACAGATGTACCTCAACTTCCGCGGTCGCGAACCGGACATCGAACCTCTTCTCAGAAACAGGGGCCTGAACTGAGACTTCAGACCGAACCGGTAAAGGGACCAGAATTGAAGCAGGGCCCGAACCGGAACAGGGCACAGAACTGAAAACAGGGCGCTGAACTGAGAACAGGAGACCACAGATAAGGCTGTCATCCGCCGGGGGTGACAGCCTTTTTTTACATTATCTCCTTCTGGTTGTGTGAGTTGACGAAGAGGATAGTACCGGTGTCGTCGTATCCCTTGAGAATTGACTCGCCGTTATGCTTAAGACCTTCATACCTGAAGCCTGTCATGACCAGCGCCGCCGTGGAGGAGCGGATGTTTATGAGTTTTTTTACCGAGTCGCCCTTTTCAAGCCGGATGATCTCAACGTTGTTCTCCGTGATCGGCAGCCTGCCGGACAAAACAAGCTCTGATAGCTCCCTGCGGGTTTCGCCGTATTGTTCGGGCTTGCAGGTGCCGAAGACCTTGATGGATGATTTGCGCCAGTCGGGGTGACCTGATATGATAAAGCTGAGCAATATCAGCAGGCTGGCATTCTCCGGCTCATTGAAGTCGATCCATACATGTATGCCGTTCCGGTAGAGCATCTCCTTCCTTGCCGAGGCCAGCAGGCATATGTCAAAGTTGCCGGCCTGAATGAGCCTCATGTTTTCAAGTATCTCCCCCAGGTTCTCCGGCTCCTCCTTGTCGTACTCAAAGATGACCATATTGTTCTCCATGCCCGATATGCCCGGCACCTGTATAGCCTGTACAATGGCAGATGTATATGAGGGTGAGATGATGGTGTCAACATAGACATGATTCTGTGTTGTGTCATAGATCTCAATCAGCTTGGCAAGCTCCTCCTCCGCCTGCTGGCTCGTGGCCCTGGAATAGTATCCTTCGATACGGTGAAGATAGGTGCCGAAGCCGTAGCGGTATGAGATCCAGTTGAGAAGCCTGAAGGCCTTGGCCCTCTTGAATGAGTCCTTGGAGATGCATATCACACCCGGTCTCCACTCTTTGGCCTTCTTCTTGCTTCCTGTCTTCTGCAGGTAGACCTGCAGGTTGCGGTTTATCTGGAAGAGGGCATTGGCAAAGAGCGACTCCAGTCCGTGACGGTCACGGTGATAGTGGTTGATGTAGGTATAGAGTGCAACCATCACTATGATTGAGGCAAGAGCATAGGGAGTGTTGATCCTGAACATCACGAAGACAGCAACAACAAATCCTGCCAGTGAGAGGTACCAGCGCGACTTGAAAGAGGGTCTGTATGAGGGTGATGAGCCGAAATGGTTCAGGAATGATATAAGACATAGCGATCCGTAGGTTACCATGAAGAACATCGAGATGATCTCTGCCACGGCGTTGACGCTTCCCAGGGCGACGAACACAAAGGCGATGATGATAGTTACGAGAGATGCATTGACAGGCTCACCGTCAGTGTTTCGCGAGGCCGCCAGCCACCGGTTCATCTTCATGGAGGGAAAGGAGGTGTCGCGTGCCAGTGCCTGCAGTGTGCGAGGTGCCACCATGACCGAGCCAAGTGCGGAAGATAAGGTGGATGCCCCCAGTCCCAGCGGTATGATGACTGCTCCCCCGATGGCTATCTTGGACATTATCAGCTGGTTGTTGAGCATATCCTCAGGACTTGCAGAGATGGCCAGCTTGTAAATCACAAAGAGATAGACCACCATGCCCGTGATTGTTGCAGCAGTAGTGCCAAGGGGAATCGACTTCCCGGGATTATGAAGGTCGCCCGAGAGGCCCACACCTGCAGTCATGCCTGTGAAAGCCGGAAAGACAATGGCAAAAACGACAAAGAACTCCTTCATGTTGCGCATCTCGAGATTGCCGAGACCTCCTGATACCGTTGCTGAGTAATCAGTCTTTCCGAGGAAGAACATGATTATGGCGAGAAACAGTATCCCCACCACCACGTAGAGTGTCTTGACTCCGGTATTGGCACCCTTGCGCAGTATCACCAGCCCGAGCACGGCCATGGCAGGCAGGCTTATGACCTGGCGCGGAAGATTGATGTTCAGCGAGTTGGCGAAGAAATTAAAGACGAACTCAAAGGTCTCGGTAAAAGCAATGATGTAAAAAGCGACGCTGATAGCCTGGGAGAGGTATAGGGCAATACCGATTGTCGCTCCGATATTGAGTCCGAATGACCTTGAGATTACAAAATATTCACCTCCTCCCTCGACACGCTTGTTGGTAGCCAGCTCGGAAAGTGCCAGTGCGGTGGGTATAGTCAGCGTATGGCCCAGGATGATCAGCAGCAGCACACCCCAGAAGCCCAGCGTCCCTACCGCATAACCGAACCTAAGGAAGAGGATGGCTCCGAGGATGGTGGAGATAGCGGTGAAAAAGACAGGGGCTGTGCCGAACTTGTTTTTTGAAGGCTTTGCTTCCATAAATGATCCTCTCAGCTATGCAGGCATCTGATACTGCCATAAAGATGGCAAAAAAAATCAAAAGAGGTTATTTGATATCTTTGCGATGTAAAAAAAAATGGAAGAGAAGAAGCTCATAGCCGGAATGGACCCTGATATGCTGGCCCTGCATCTTGCCGCGGCAGGAATAGAGGAGAGATACAGCAGGCGCCTGCTTTACTGGATTTACAGGAGGGGAATACAGTCGTTCAGCGAGCCGGACGACATACCGGTGAGGGTTAAGTCCGCCCTGGAAGAGCGGTTTCTTCCCGGAGTAAATCCTCCCGTCTCCTCTCTCAGGTCAGTTGACGGGTCGGTGAAGTACCTTTTCAGCACTGCCGCCGGCCTGCCTCACGAGACTGTCTGGCTGCCGGAGGGCAGGAGGCTGACGGTGTGCGTCTCGGTACAGTCGGGATGCCGCATGGGCTGCAGCTTCTGTGCCACGGGCAGGAACGGCTGGAGCGGCAACCTCACTGCAGGAGAGATCGTCAATCAGGTAGTGGGCCTGCCTGACCCGTTTACTCACATAGTTCTGATGGGCATGGGAGAGCCGGGCGATAACATTGATGAGGTAATAAGGGCATGCAGAGTTTTTACGGCAGAATGGGGACTTGCAGCAGGTAGGAGCAAGGTCACCGTCTCAACCGTGGGGGTGACACCATCGGTGACGAGGCTGCTGAACGAGACAGAGGTAAATATCACCCTCAGTCTCCACTCACCTTTCCCTGACGAGCGGGCGGAGGTAATTCCCGTTGAGAGGAGATGGCCCTTCACGGAGACGCTGGAGCTGATGAAGGAGTACGGCAACAGCCGGCGTCGGCGTTTTACGGTTGCCTATGTGATGATAAAGGGGAAAAATGATTCGAAGAGGCACCTGGAAGAGCTCAGGCGGCTCCTGCACGGCACCGGCATAAGGGTTAACCTCCTGCCTTACCATCCCCTCGCGGGTGACAGTGAGGAGAGTGCTGATGAAGAGACCATGATGCAGTTCAGACATCTGCTGGTGACATCAGGAGTAGGGGCCTCAGTGCGAAAGTCACGGGGAGCTGATATAGCCGCGGCGTGCGGGATGCTGGCAGCGGGCAGAAGCCTGCGGAAGAGGCAATGATGGGCGATGAATCTGAGAAAATACCTATTGCATACTACGGGGCAGGTAAGTCGATCGCCGGGGTTATTACCAGGGGTTAAATCCCGGTATTGATCAGTTGGAGCATGTATTCCGTCACAAACAGGTCGTGCGTGCGCACCCACTCACGCTTCGTGGCACAGAGCTCAAAGCCGTGATGCCTGAACAGGTTAATGCTGTCACTGTTGCCTTCAAGGATATTGCACCAGAGCTGATGCAATCCGATTGTTTCAAAAGCATATGCAACTATGCATCCCAGTGCTGCCGAAGCATACCCTTTTCTGCGTTCACGGGGATCGGCGATCAGTATGCCCACCCCGGCACGCATGTTATAATGGTCAAAGTCGAACAGGTCAATGGTCCCCACGGTAAGGGCGTCAGCCGTCCGGTCAATCATAAGTCGCAGCTGGCTTGTCTCATAGAGGCTTTTGTGGGAGCTGGCGATATACCTTTTGAGGGTATACCTTGAATAGGGGACCAAAGTATTGCTCTGCTTCCAGTCGGATTCCTCATTTTCCCATTTATAAAGCAGTTCCAGGTCTTCCGGTTCAACTGCCCTCAGTCTGACACCGTCACCTTCCAGAATCATTTCTGTAGACTTTCTTGACAAATATATCGGTGGGATATCCCAGCCTTAGCAGTCTTGTCAGCTCATCGTAGGCTGCACGTTTGGTATTGAACCGTCCGGTAGTGTAACGGTAGAAGCGGTCTTCCCGGTTATAGAAGACCGAGATCTCGGCATATTCAAAATAGGCCGGGTCAACCGGGTTATAGAGGGCCATTACCTGTACGGTATAGTAGAGCACCTCCGGATCAATCTCCTCGTCGCTGTCAGAGACATCTCTCAGCAGCAGGTCGGTGATCAGCGAAGCGGAGTCGACCTCAGAGATATAAGGCAGATCATCGGGGTCGAAGCTGATGGTGACGGTGTCTGCCCTCTCATCCACGGGAGGGTTAAACATAAAGAGGGCTATCTCCTTCTTCTTGTAGCCGGTCATGACGGAGTGGAGTCCGAAGGCTCCGTCATCAAAGGGCTGGAATCCGATATCATCATCGGTTGTGCTGACCGGGTATCCCAGGTTGACGGGTTTACCCCACTCCCCGGCCGAGGTAGTCGACAGGAAGATATCGTATCCTCCTATTGAGCCATGTCCTTCAGAGCTGAAGGTGAGTGTCAGCCCGTTTTTGGAGATGAATGGTGTCTCCTCGTTGTATGGAGTATTGACGCTGCTGCCCAGGTTTACAGGTATGCCCCACTCGCCGGTGGCATCCTTCTCCGACATCCAGAGGTCAAGTTCACCCAGACCTCCCTCGCGGTTTGAGGTGAACCACAGTTTGTTGCCGTCGGCAGAGACGGTGGCGTGTGATTCGTAAAACCTGGTGTTGATGTTCCGGTTGAGCTTTGTGACGGGAGACCAGCGGCCGTTGCTGAAGGTCGTGACATATATATTGCCGTCATAGTTATCGTTCTTGAAGAGGTAGAGCTCCGTGCCGTCGCCGTTGAGTGAGGTGGTATGACAGTCAGTTCCCATTGATGCTTCAAGGGTAATATCCTTCGGTGTGCCCCAGCTGCTGCCCTCCCTGCGTGTCACATAGACCACGCTCTCGAGCCCGCGTCTCTCGGTATAAGCCATCACGTTGCCGTCGAAGCTGATAACCGGACGCTCATTGACAGAGCCCTGGTTAATGTACTCCTTGAGGGGTTGTATCAGCACCCTGACAGGGTTGTTCATCTGTGCGGTGGCAAGATTGCAGGCCTGGATCTGCTGGTTGATAAACTCCTGGTTCTCCATATCACCCGTCTCGGAGACCAGCTGTTTGAAGAAACGGTAAGTATTCAGGGCGCTGTCAAGCCTGTTGGTGATGCGGTAGGCATTTCCAAGGGAGAAGTAAGCGTCAAGTGGAGCCTGCGTCTCCTTCAGCTTTCCTGTCCTGGAGTTGTAACTGGTGTTTCTGACGGCATCTTCCAGGAAGGGTATGGCCTTGGGTTTCTCATCGAAGATGTTGAGATAGCAGTTGCCGATCTTGTATTTTATGTTGGCGTTTCCTGGATTTATTTCATTGAGTATGAGATATAGCGGGTTGGCCAGTTCGAATTCGCCGAAGAGGTAGTGCGATTCCGCCTCAAGCCAGATCTCCTTTATCTCACTCTTTTTCTGTGCACTCAGCGGCGCCAGAACCAACAGTAACGTTAAAAATGCAATTCCCCTTTTTCCCATGTCAAGATTTGATTATAAAATTAACTCTTCCGGAGCATAATGGCATTTTTTCCCGGTATTATTTAAGCCTGACGAGGTAAATATCAGCCTTGCCGGCTCCCGGTTCCTTTCCGGTCATCGACATGTAGCCTGCCCTGCCTTTGTCAATGGGGCAGAAGAAGATGTTGTCGTCGGGAGTATTGAGCGGATATCCCAGGTTGACAGGTTTGCTCCACAGGCCGTTATACTGAAGGTCACTGCGGAAGATGTCATAGCCTCCCATGTTGTAGTGACCCTGTGATGCAAAGAAGAGGATTTTACCATCATTGATAAGGAAAGGCCTGTCATCATTAAAGGGAGTGTTGACCTCCGGTCCCATATTTACCGGTGTGCCCCACTCACCTTTATTGTCAAGTTTTGACACATACAGGTCCAGTCCGCCGAAGCCGCCCGGCCTGTCACTGGAGAAGATCATGGTGGAACCGTCCTCGGTGATGTAGCCGTGAGCCTCCCAGTATTTGGTATTGATATCCTTTTTGAGTTTCTGTGCCGGTTCCCATCTTGCACCGTCGTACCTGCTCATCCATATGTCACTGTTGATGTTGTCATCCCTGGAGAGCAGCATCAATCCGGGGTTGGTTGAGATGCACGAGACGTAGTGATCACCGTCTGACTGCAGTTCGGGTGTTACATTTACGGGAGGGGTCCACTCGTTTCTTACTTTCCGTGAGACCATTATAGCATCGTAGAATTTCATGGCTGTCATGAATGCTATCGATTCTCCGTCGGCGGATATTACGGGAGAGAAGTTGTCATTTCTGTCGTTGATCATGTTGTCAACGGGTTCCAGGGTGAACCGCACCGGTGTGGCCATTATGGCTGGCGCATTGGAACAGGCCGCAATCTGCTGGTCAACGAACATCATATTTTCAATGTCACCGGGGAGGAGGGTCTCGCGGTACCTCATATAGGCATCCCTGGCCTTTTCGAACATATAGTTTATCCTGTAGGCATCTCCCAGGAAGAAGATGGCTTCGTAGGGTGCGTCTGTCTGGCGCAGTGATCCCTCCCGGTACTTGGCATGAACTTTCTGAGAGGCATTCTCGAGGTACTCAATCGCCAGGTGCTTGCTCCCCTCAATGTTGAGGTAGCAAAGGCCGATGCGGAAGGCGATGCTTGCGTTATCGGGCATGGCAGCGAAGATACCCTGATAGTATGGCAGTGCATCTGAGTAGTCTCCCCTCATCAGAAAGTACTCAGCTTCGTAGAAGGCTTCCTGCAACCTTATGTTGTCCTGTGCTTCGGCAAAACAGGCCGTTGACAGAATCAACACAAAAAGTACAACTCTCTTGCTTTTCATTAGATTATTTGATTATTATTTTATTGGTCTAATGGAACTTACATGAAGAAAAATAATCATTTCCTTTTGTGAGTTACTGCTCCTGTAAGTTTCATTAAATTTATTTTATTTTATGTCATTGGTCGAATGGAACTTACATGATATTAATTAATCCTTCCCTCTGGTGAGTTTCTGCTCATGTGAATTTCATTGCGCTATTGATCTTTATCGGTTTTTGTCTCTTTTCGTCTCTTAAGAATAAGGAACAGGATTATTAAAGCAGCGACCGGCAGCAGCCACCATAGCCGGCACTTTCTCTTATCCCCGTCATCATCACTGCTGACAAGCAGGGTATCCTGTGCACCAAAGGTAAGGGTATCACCTGTGGAAACACCTTGCCTGACGCCGGTATCATCCGGCTCCTCCTCTGCTGTTTCCTCCGGTTCTGCAGTGGGTCGTACGGGTATCTCGTGATAGAGAGGCACCTCTCTTCTTGCCGGAGCGTCACTGCGGATAACCGTGACAGCTGTGCCGGCTTGATTGCCGAAGCGGTCAGTGAGCTGTAAGGTGACGTCGCTCCGGCCTTCCTCCGGCACGAAGGAGTAGGTGAAGGCGGAGTCAGCCAGCTGCTGCCGTTCCGTTGTTATGACGGAGTCCGGAGAGAGCACCTCTATATCAAGCAGGTTTCTGACGGTGGCTCTTCCCATGATTATGAAGTTGCGGGGATTGAGCCCGGAGTAGATGTCACAGCTCATAATATCCATTCGGCCCACTCCTTCATCGGTGAAGCGTGAGAGGTACCCTCTGTTACCCTTGCCTGCCGGCGAGAAGAATATGTCATCATCGGTGGTGTTGAGCGGGTAGCCTGCATTGACAGGTTTGCCCCAGTTGCCGTTCTCATCAAGGTCGGATCGGAAGATGTCATAGCCTCCCATGTTATAGTGGCCCCGTGAGCTGAAAAAGAGGGTGCGGTCATTGTTGGCAAGGAAGGGAGTCTCTTCATTGTAAACGGAGTTGACGGCGGATCCGAGGTTCACCGCCGCTCCCCAGTCGCCCGTGCTGTCACGCTCAGCCATGAATATGTCCAGGCCCCCGAGGCTCTCCCTGCGGTTGCTGGTGAAGAAAATCCTCCGGCCGTCCTGTGACATGACGGCATGCGATTCCCAGTATTTTGTATTGATGTTGGCATTCAGCTTCTCCACATTGCTCCAGGTGTCTCCCCGAAGTGTGCTCTGGTATATGTTGCCGTCATAGGTGTCAGTCTTGTAGAGAAGGAGCGTCTTGCCGTCGTGCGATATTGATGAGGTGTAGTAGTCCTGGTCAATACCGAGCTGGGGGGTAAGGTTAACAGGTTCAGACCATTTGCCGTTGACTTTTGTTGACCAGAAGATAGCATCATAGAAGGGCAGTTCACGGGTGAAGAGGAGGGTCTTTTCATCAGATGAGATCACGGGATTGAAATCGGAGAACCGGCTGTTGACAGTGCTGCCCAGGTTCTTCTCAACGATATAGGAGGGCCTGCGCATCATCTTCCCGGCATTGTGGCAGGTCTCTATCTGGAACCTGACCAGTGAGGTGTCATACATCTCCGTATTCACATCCCTGAGGAACAGCTCATAGGTCTCAACCGCCCTGTCAAAGTCGTTGCTGATTCTGTAGGCATTTGCAAGGAAATAGAGGACATCATAAGGGGCACCTGTCTCACGCAGCTTACCGCGGCGGTACTCCGGGTCAATATTCTGTGATGCGGTCTCAAGGAAGGCGATGGCTTTCTCCTTTTCTCCGGGAGTGTGAAGATAACACTGTCCGATCCTGTAAAATAGATTGTAATTCTCAGGGTAAATCTGGAGGAGGCTCAGGTATTTTGGCAGTGCTTCGGCATAATCTTCAAAAAGGAGATCACCCTCGGCGGAGACGAACATCTCGCGTAGATCTCCCCTCGACTGACCTGTCAGCGAGGTTGCATGTATCATGCACATCAAGAAGAGGATATATTTAGCCCTTCTCATTCAGATGATGGATTTTCTTAAAGAGCCTAATATAAGTGAAATATTGAAACAGCCGTGAAGCGATATCTTCCTTTTTAACAACAGAGGCTACTTTTTAATCAACTTTTGCCGTGCGCATCAGGGCCAGTTTCAGTTTTTCCGTCAGGGTTATGGCAGCTTTGACAGGCAGGTGCCATCCGCGACTCAGGTGTTTAACGGCAAAGATTTTCATGGCACCGTAGAAGTGTCTTACCCGGCTCTCCCTGTCATGGAAGGGGCTTCTGCCCTTATAATGAACTATATGCACGTCTGCCAGGTAGTAGTTGAACCACCCTGCCTGCCTGATGCGCCAGCTCATGTCGATGTCTTCGCCGTACATGAAGAAGGAGGTGTCAAATAGTCCTGCTTCATCAAGAGCCTCCCTGCGTATGAGCATGAAGGCGCCGGTGAGTATATCTGCCCTGCATGTCTCTGTTTCCGGAAGGTGGCCGAGGTAGTATGCGTTGAAGAGGGGAGACCCGGGGAAGAGTCTGCCCAGGCCGCTGAGCCTGAAGAGGGATGTCATAGGTGAGGGAAATCCTCTTTTGGACTCGGGAAGAAACCTTCCGTTGCCGTCAGTCATCCTCGCCCCGGCGGCTCCGGCATCGGGATGCTCATGCATGAAGGTCAGGGCACGGGTCAGGGCGTCAGGGGCAACTACGGTATCAGGATTAAGTGTCAGGATAAAATCGCCGGAAGAGACCCCGATGCCCCTGTTGCATGCTGCCGCGTATCCCTCATTGGTGCCGGAGACGATAAGCCTGACCGGGTTGAATTCACCCCTCACCATCTCTGCCGACCCATCGGAGGAGGCATTGTCGACGACGGTTATCTCATGGTCTATGCCCTCTGCTGCCCTGACCACCGACAGCAGTGCCTGGCGAAGATAATCGCGGACATTGTATGAGACGATAATTACGGAAAGCTCCATTGGTTTCAGGTAAGGTCCATCTCCTCCCTGATTGTTGCGGCCAGCCTGCGGACCCCCTCGTATGTGTCATTCCTGTCTGCGAAGGAGAAGTTTATCCTCATCGTATTGCGCCCTTCGTTGTTGCAGTGGAACACCGCGCCGCTGACAAAGGCAACTTTTTTCATGATGGCTTTTTCGAGCAGCACCGCGGCATCAATCTTCGGGGGCAGGGTGACAAAGAGGAACATGCCCCCAGAGGGTTCGGTCCATGTCACACCCTCCGGCATGAATTCCCGGAAGCAAAGGATCATATAATCGCGACGCTGGCGGTATAGTTCAACCGTCTTCTTCAGGTTTACGTCGAGCAGCCCCTTTTCAATATACCGTGCAGCAATCTTCTGTATCAGTGGCGGCGAACAGAGATCGGCAGACTGTTTGGCAGTCACGATCTTATCAATGATCTGCGGATGGCCGGTGACCCAGGCCAGTCTGAATCCCGGTGCGAGGATCTTTGAGAAGGTAAAGAGCGTAATCACCCTTCCTGATTTGTCCAGTGCCGCCATCAGAGGCTCGGGGGTGCCTTCAAAGCGCACCTCGCGATAGGGGCTGTCCTCCACGATCAGCAGGTCGTGCCGCTCTGCCACCGATATTATCTCAAGCCGCCGTGAACGTGGCAGTGTCACGCCGGTGGGATTCTGAAAATCGGGGATGATATAGATGAACTTGATAACCTTGCCTTCCTTCCTGAGGTTTATGATGGTCTCCTCAAGCAGTCCGGGATGCATGCCCTCACCGTCAAGAGGTATACCTTTCAGGCAGGCACCGTAGTTTGCGAAGGCATTGAGTCCGCCGAGGTAGGAGGGGAGTCCGCAGATGACCACATCCCCCTTGTCAATGAAGAGCTTGCCGCAGAGGTCGAGGGCCTGCTGCGAGCCGGTGGTAATGACGATATTTTCGGGAGAGATGACCAGCCCGTCATTTCTGTGCCTTTCAGCGAGGAGAGTGCGTAGCCTGATATCACCCTCGGTGGTGCCGTACTGCAGGGCAGCCCTGCCATCTTCCTCAAGCACCTCGGAGGCGATCTTCCTGATGTCATCTATAGGGAATGAGTCGGGTGACGGAAGCCCCCCGGCAAACGAAATCATCTCAGGTTGCTGGGTGAGCTTGAGTATTTCACGTATGGATGACTTTTTCATCACTTGCGATGAACCTGAAAAAAATCTGTCAAAGGTCATGAGCGACATCTATTGATTTTTATCAAATTAAGCAAGATTTTCAGAATAAAAAAATGATATGCGCGAATTTAAATATGATCCGGATGCCGGCGGATCAGGAGCGTCCCTGCTGTGTGGTGAAAGGCTGGCGGTTGACGATCGACTGGCCGAGGGTGATCTCATCGGTATATTCCAGGACATCACCTATTGCCACGCCGCGGGCCAGGGTGGTGAGGCGTATATCGTAGCCGGAGAGGCGTTTACTGATATAAAAGTTGGTAGTGTCACCCTCCATGGTGGTGCTGAGGGCGAGGATGACCTCCTGCACTCCTCCTTCCCGCACCCTCTCTTCAAGACTGCTAATGGTGAGGTCTGACGGCCCGATGCCGTCAACCGGTGAGATGATTCCACCAAGGACATGGTATAGTCCCCGGTACTGCCGGGTGTTCTCAACAGCCATGACGTCCTGCACACTCTCTACCACGCAGATTATCGATCTGTCCCTTGAGGCGGAGCTGCAGATCCCGCACACGGGCGTGTCACTGATGCCGTGACAGACACTGCAGTAGCAGACCTCATCGCGCAGCTTCATCACCGTCTCTCCGAAACGGCGCACCTCCTCACTGTCGCGGCGAAGCAGATGCATGACAAGTCTGAAGGCTGTCTTGCGGCCTATGCCGGGAAGAGAGGCGAACTCATTCACAGCCTCTTCCAGTAGTTTTGAGGGGAAGTTCACTGACATAGAAAGGCTTTGCGGCAAAAATAGATCAAATTATTTCTGCAAACCTGACAGGTTGATAACTTTTATCTCCAATCTTTTTATTAATCTTGCAGACACGTTTTTCCAGCCATGACACCATCACTTATATTTTTCATCTTCCTGGCCTATACCGTAATGCTTTTCGCCGTGACCTTTGTCACCGCACGCAAGGCCAATCACCAGTCGTTCTACATCGGAAACAAGGTCTCTCCATGGTTTGTCGTTGCCTACGGCATGATCGGAGCGTCCCTGTCGGGTGTGACATTTATGTCAGTGCCCGGATGGGTGGGGGAGACGCAGTTTTCCTACATGATGGTGGCCTTCGGCTACTTCTTCGGTTATGTGGTGATAGCCCTGGTGCTGCTGCCGCTATACTACAGGCTTAAACTGACATCGATTTACGGATACCTTGAACAGCGGTTTGGTTTCTGGTCCTACAAGACCGGAGCCGGGTTCTTTATTATCTCCAGGGTGCTGGGTGCATCCCTGCGCATGTTCCTTGTCATAAATGTGCTGCAGATCTTTGTGTTTGACGCATGGAATATTCCCTTCTGGGTTAATGTGCTGATATTCATAACTCTCATAATTGCTTACACCCTCAAGGGGGGCATCCGGACGATCATATGGACTGACACCCTTCAGACCACCTTCATGCTGCTGGCGGTGGTGCTCTCTGTTTACTATATAAGTAAGGAGCTCGGATCGCCTGTAATCAGCCTGATGGGTGACCTGTTTGATAGTGATCTCTCGAAGATGGTCATCACCGACTGGGATCATCCGCGTCATTTTATAAAGCAGTTCTTCAGCGGCATGTTCATCACCATTACCATGACAGGGCTTGACCAGGAGATGATGCAGAAGAACCTCAGCATCAGCCGTCTCAAGGACGCGCAGAAAAATATGTTCACCTTCAGCACCATAAACGTGGTTGTGGTCTTCATGTTCCTGGTGTTGGGCGCCTTCCTGGTTCTCTATGCCGCAGAGCAGGGTGTGACTGTTGCCATGACTGACGATCTTTTCCCGACTATAGCCTTCAAATACCTGGGACCGACCGCGGGAGTGGTATTCCTGATAGGGCTCATATCAGCAGCTTTCCCGAGTGCCGACGGAGCGCTCACCTCGCTGACAACATCGTTCAGCATCGACTTCCTGGGGCTGGAGAAGAACAAGGTGATGAAAGACGGCAGGAAGACGAGGATAAGATATTCAGTTCATATCGCCTTCGCCCTGGTGTTCTTTATCTGCATCCTGATCTTCAGGCAGATGAATGACAGGGCAATAATTGACAAGCTCTTTACCATTGCCGGCTATACCTACGGGCCGCTGCTCGGCCTCTATACCTTCGGTCTCTTTACCAAACTGCATGTCAATGACAGGGTTACACCGTGGATAGCCATCAGCTCACCGATAATCTGCTATGTTCTCAACATCTTCTCGGAGGAGCTGTTCAACGGTTACCAGTTTGGATTTGAGATGCTTCTGGTAAACGGGTTTCTGACCTTCATGGGGCTTCTGATCTTCAGTCACAGGAAGCGGTCAGAGTCTCCCTCCGAAGCCTGATGATGTGCCCGGGGAATTTGTTGTTGAGGAAACATCTCCCTCTTCCTCCTCATCATCTTCTGCTTTAGGCATGATGATAACCTTTTTCCTTTTGTAAGGGATGGAGAATGATATGTAATATTCTGCTGCCGTGGCCATGCCTTTAGTTGCGGGACCGTAGCCCGGCATCCACACGGGTTTGAGATCGTTGCCGGCTCCCGCGCTGATCAGCAGCCTCATATATAGGTTCCATCCGATGGTCACTCCCGGGAAGAGTTCGGTCCGAAAGCCGGGGGTGATCTCAACGAAATGACCGGCGTGGCGTGAGAGAGGAATCGATGATACCCCTTCTCCCCACATATTGGTGTACCTGATTACGGGTGCCTCTTCAGAATAGAGGCTGAGGCCGTAACGCAATCCTAACCCTGCGTAGTACTTTCCCTCTGAGACATTGGCCTTGAGGAAGTTGTACTCAGCACCCGTAACAATGCTCATTCCTCGACTGGTGAAATCATAGCTGTGCCGCACTGAATGAAAGGAGGAGTAACGCATCCCGGCATTGAGGGTGATGGCTTCGGTGACATCGACGGAGGTGAGAATGCCGTAACTTACCAGCTCCTTGTTCACGAATTTCAACAGTGGTCCTGAGATATCGAAGCCGGCCCTGAGATGCAGCGGCACGGTGACCGTATCCTGGGCCACGACGGCACTGCTCCCTGCAATTAGTAGGAGGAGGCTAAAAAAAGAGATGCAGGTTCTTTTCGCCATTGAGATCTACTTTACTGTTCTCAATTATCAGGGTGTCAATAATATTATGAGTAGTAGTTACTCCTGTTATGTTACTTAAAAAGGTATATCCGCATTCCGGGGAGACAAGGTGAGGAAGGCGGGTATAGTATATCACTGCCGTGTCATGAATGCCGTTGACCGTGATGTAAAACAGGGAGAGGTCGCTGGCCGGATCGAGAGGTAGTGAGCAGGATGTTACCGACCTGGCATCTACAAACTCAATGGTGTCGGTGGGAGACACGCCGCGCACCCTCAGTGAGTCAGCTTTGGCGCTCTCGCCGGTGCCACTGGCAAGCAGAACGGTGTTCATCATGGGATCAGTATCCTCATAGCAGGGCTGCACTGAACATGAGTTGATAAGGAATGCCATAACTGAAGCAATGACATAGGCAGATATCTGAGGAACACATTTCATTACGATTGTCAAAGGTATAAAATTCAGGTCTCTTACAGCACTTTTCTGACCATCTCCACCGCTTTGGCGATGGCATCGCCGAGGCCGCCGGGTTTCTTCCCTCCGGCAGTAGCAAGGAGGGGCTGACCGCCGCCGCCACCGCTGATATCAGCGGCCACGGCCTTTATCATCTCAACGGCATTGAGGCCTGTTGTCCCTGCTGCCTTGTCACCCAGCCCGATAACCAGCGAGGCCTTGCCTTCATCAGCAGATCCTATTATGATGATGCTGCTGCTGTCAGACTCCCTGATCTGGTGAGCGATGTTTCTCAGCATCTCGGCCGGTGTGGCGGCAAGCAGACCGGAATATATACGGCAGCTGCCGGCAGTCACTGCTTCGGCAGCCAGCTTCTTTCCCGCCTCGGCTGCCGCAGACTGCTGCATCCTCTCGACAGTTTGTCTCAGGGAGCTGTTTTCTGCCAGTAACCTTGAGATGTTGGAGGCAGGGTCCCCGGTGCTTCTGAGCATCGCCGTTATCTCATTCAATTTGCTCAGTTTCTCATTGAGGTACGCCAGCGCGCCACTGCCGGTGACTGCCTCTATGCGCCGTACACCTGCGGCTACGGCGCTCTCGGATATTATCTTGAAGAGCCCAATGGCGCCTGTATCAGGTACGTGGGTGCCGCCGCACAGCTCCACGGAGTCGCCAAAGGAGACGACTCTCACCTTTTCCCCGTACTTCTCTCCGAAGAGGGCCAGGGCTCCCATGGCCAGCGCCTCATCAACAGGTGTATCATCGTGCACCTCCGAGGGGATGTTATTCATTATCATCTCATTTACCCTCTGCTCTACAGCAGAAAGCTCTTCCGGGGTCACCTGCCTGAAGTGGCTGAAGTCGAACCTCAGCCTCTCCGGTGTCACCAGAGATCCCTTCTGTTCTACATGGTTGCCGAGCACCTCGCGCAGGGCGTGGTGCATCAGGTGGGTGGCTGTGTGGTTGCGGGCAGTATCACGTCTTGCGCTGCTGTCGACAACGGCGCTGAAGCTGGCTGACGGGTTTTTTGGCAGCTGCCCTGCAATATGTATGATAAGGTTATTCTCCCTGACAGTGTCGGTGATCAAGATCTTCTCATCTCCGGAGGCTATGTATCCCTTGTCGCCTGTCTGTCCTCCCGACTCGGCGTAGAAGGGTGTGCGGTCGAATACCAGTTGCACATTCTCCTTTCCCCGTGAGCTTACCTTGCGGTATCGGGCGATATGGACGTTGTCTTCCGTGCGGTCATACCCGGTGAAGAGGGTACTATCCGCATCCTCCAGCACCACCCAGTCCCCTGCCGAGACCGCAGCATCATTCCTTGACCTGCTCTTCTGGGCATTGAGTTCGGCACTGAAGGCCTTCTCATCAAGGGTCATGCCGTTCTCCCTTAGGATGAGCTGCGTGAGGTCCACCGGGAAACCGTAGGTGTCAAACAGTTCAAACGCATCACTGCCCGGGAAAAGGGTCTCCCCACTCTGTCTAAGGGTCTCCACCCTCCGTTCTATCATCCTGAGCCCTTTGCCCAGTGTACGGAGGAATGACTGCTCCTCTTCGCGGATGACCCTGGTGATGATTTCGCCCTGTGCCGCCAGCTCGGGGTAGTGGCCGCCCATTGTCTCTGTAAGAGTTGGCAGCAGGGTATGTATAAAAGGATCTCTCATGCCAAGGGAGGTGTAGCCGTATCTGACGGCACGCCTCAATATCCTTCTGATGACATAACCGGCCTTGTTGTTTGACGGAAGCTGCCCGTCGGCAACGGAAAATGCCACCGTGCGCAGATGATCGGCGATGACCCTGTGGGCTGTGTCCCATTCGTTATTCTCGCCGTATGGTTTGCCGGTCACCCTGGCGGAGGCGGCTATGAGAGGCTGGAAGATGTCAGTATCATAATTTGACTTTTTGTTCTGTATGACCATACAGAGACGTTCAAAACCCATTCCCGTGTCAACGTGTTTTTCGGGGAGCAACTCCAGCTCGCCGCCAGCCCGGCGGTTGTATTGAATGAAGACGAGGTTCCATATCTCTATCACCAGGGGGTGTCCCGTGTTCACCATGAGATGGCCAGGTCTCTCTGCACGCTCACTGTCACTTCTCAGGTCTACATGTATCTCCGAGCAGGGGCCACATGGTCCGGTATCGCCCATCTCCCAGAAGTTGTCTTTTTTGGATCCGTCTATAATGTGGTTCCCGGCACCCTTAAAACAGCTCTTCCAGTAGCCGGCTGCCTCCTCGTCCCTCGGCACATCCTGTTCAGCGTCGCCTTCAAAGACAGTGGCATAGATCCTTTCCACAGGAATGCCCATCACGTCAGTGAGGAACTCCCATGCCCATTCAATGGCCTCCTTCTTAAAGTAGTCGCCGAAAGACCAGTTGCCGAGCATCTCGAACATGGTATGGTGATAGGTGTCAAGGCCTACCTCCTCCAGATCATTGTGTTTTCCCGACACCCGCAGACACTTCTGTGAGTTGGCGACCCGCCTGTAAACGGCAGGCTGGTTGCCCAGGAAGATATCCTTGAACTGGTTCATGCCTGCATTGGTGAACATCAGCGTGGGATCATTCCTGATGACCATCGGTGCCGACGGCACTATCCTGTGTTCTTTTGAACGGAAAAAACTGAGGAATTCCTCCCTGATATCGTTTGCCTTCATCCTGACTCCGCACCCTGTGCGATTTTTCTTTATTTTTCGGGCTTGTAAAATTAATTTATTTATTTTACGTTTGTCAGTTAGCAATCCATTTTAATGGCAAACCATTGATCTGCTGATGCCGAGAAGGAAGAACTACGTATTTGATGCATCGAACCTGCAGTACCTGCAGCATAGGCGGCGATGGAGTGAGAAACTCCTTCGTTTCATGCTTTGGTTTGGTGTATCTGTTGCACTGACAGTCGTTTATGCATTTATCTTTCATCGCATTGCAGGTGATCCCAAGGAGGAATTGCTTACTCAGAAGATAGAAGAGATGAAGCTCAGCTACTCTCTTCTGGAAAGAAAGATCGATTACTCTTCCGCAACCATTGCCGACCTTCGTGCGAGTGACAACAGTTCGTACAGGGCTATACTCGACCTCGAAATGATTCCCGAGGATATTTCTGAAGGGGGCTCCGGAGGTACATTTAAATTCGGAGACCTTACCGGTTATATGAACAGTGACATGATGATGGCAGTCAGGTCGAAGTTTGAAGATCTCAGGACCCAGACCAATATCCAGTACAACTCCCTGACAGAGCTGACGGAGAGGGCTGAGGAGTGGAAGGAGATGTGGGCCCACCTTCCCTACATCAGGCCGGTGGAGGTAAATATCAGGCTTGGCGACGGGCTGAAGTTCCGGGAGAAGCATCCGGTGCTGGGGTCGCCACGATGGCATTTCGGACAGGACTTCCGCTGTCCGATAGGCACGGAGGTGCATGCCACGGGTGCAGGCACAGTATATTATGCCGGGAATGATCATGACGGGTTTGGTATCAAGGTGGTGATAGACCACGGTTATGGCTACCGTACCATCTACGGACACCTGAGCGAATGCAGGGTCAAAAGGGGTGACAAGGTTACCCGCGGTGACCAGATAGCCATTTCGGGAAACACCGGGGTATCATCAGGACCGCATCTGCACTATCAGATTGATCTCTTCGGGGAACATGTGAACCCCCTCTGGTATTTTGAAGACAGCCTGACGGAAGAGGAGTATTACAGGATGCTGGATTTCCTGACCAGACCGTAAGAAAAACAGCGAATAAATGCTTTTTCCGTTTAAGACGGAGTATTTGCATTTTCCTTAATATTTCTTATGTTTGCAGGGCATTCAGGTTGCTACCGTAACAGATGCCAAAGACAAAGTATAAGTTCAATCATGAAACCCTCAGCTTTGACAGGATAAGGCTGGGACTAAAAGAGACCTTCCTCAGGCTCTTCGGCTATTTTATAGCTTCACTGTTCCTGGCCGGCATCTACGGTTTCATCTTTGCCTTTGTCTTTGACTCCCCGCAGGAGAAGGCCCTGAAGAGGGAGATAGAGCAGCTTACTCTCCAGTATGAGTTGATGAACAGGGAGATGGAGAATGTTGAGAAGGTGCTCAGTCATCTGGAGGAGACGGATGACAACCTCTACAGGACCATCTTTGAGGCAGAGCCTGTGCCTTCCTCCTACAGGCAGGGTGGCACAGGAGGCTCCAACCGTTATGTTGAGCTGGAGGGATTCACAAACTCCGAGCTTATAATTGAGACAGCCAAGCGGCTTGACAATATAAGGAAGAAGATCTACATCCAGTCACAGTCGTTTGATGAGCTGATTGCATATGCCAGGGAGAAGGAGGAGATGCTCAGCAGCATACCCGCGATCCAGCCTCTCTCCAACAAAGACCTGAAGCGCACCGCCTCGGGCTTCGGTTACAGGATTCATCCCATCTACAAGATCGTGAAGTTCCATTCAGGCATGGACTTTACGGCACCTACAGGCACAGAGGTTTATGCCACGGGCAACGGCACTGTCGATGCCGTAAAGTCAACCCGGCGCGGTTACGGCAATCATGTCGTCCTCAATCACGGATTTGGATATCAGACTGTCTATGCCCATCTCAACAGCTTCAATGTCAGGGCAGGGCAGAAGGTAAGGCGAGGTGACGTTATCGGCTTCGTTGGAAACACTGGCCTCTCCGTCGCACCTCACCTGCACTATGAGGTTAAGCTCAATGGCCGGCACGTTGATCCGGCCCTATATTATTTCAATGATCTTACCCCTGATGAATATGACCGTATGCTCGAGATCTCAAGCAAGAGCGGACAGACCTTCGACTGATTTATCATTCACACGATGCCTTACAGGGAAAAGAAAACAGAAAAGCTCTATTATCAGATAGGAGAGGTCTCCGAGATGTTTTCCGAACCCGTCTCCACCATCCGCTTCTGGGAGAAGGAGTTCGACATCCTGCGGCCCAAGAAGAACAACAAAGGCAACAGGCTCTTCATGCAGGAGGACATAAAAAACCTGCGGGTGATACACCACCTGCTCAGGGATAAGGGTATGACCATCGAGGGGGCAAGACGCTACCTGAAGCATAACCGTGAAGAGACCGATTACCGCCTTGAGATAGCCGACAGCCTGAGAAATATCAGGGAGATGCTCGTCAGCATCAGGGATGAAATAGAATGATATCATGGCCGTCACTCTCGGAGAATTTGTACAATGGTTTGAGGAGCTGATCCCTCCTGCCTTTCAGGAAAGTTATGACAACAGCGGACTGCAGGTGGGAGACCCTTCTGCACCGGTCTCCTCCGTTCTGCTCACCGTTGACGTGACTCCCGGGGTGATGGAGGAGGCAGCAGCAGCAGGCTGTAACCTGGTTGTCTCGCATCATCCGCTCATCTTCAAGCCGCTCAGGCACCTTATCAATGGCAATGATGTGCAGCGGTCCGTTGCCGCAGCCATAAGAAATGATATTGCAGTCTACTCTGCACACACCAGCCTTGACAACAGTGCCGGCGGCGTTAGTCACATCCTCGCCGAGAAGATCGGGCTGGAGGATATCAGGGTGCTGGTGCCCCTTGAGGGGAGGCTCTCCAAGATCGTCACCTTCGTTCCGCAGGAGCATGCGCAGGTGGTGAGGGACGCTCTCTTTGCTGCCGGGGCAGGGGTGACGGGTAATTATGACCGCTGCAGCTTCAATGTGACCGGGGAGGGCACCTTCCGTGCCGGCGAGGGAGCAGAGCCGTTTGCCGGAGAGGTTGGGACAGATCATGCGGAGCCGGAGGTGCGGATAGAGGTGGTGGTGCCGTCATATCTGGTTCGCATTTGCGTCAGCGCTCTTCTTGAAGCTCATCCGTACGAAGAGGTGGCCTATGACATCATAGCCCTGCAGAACGGGTTCAACGGCGCCGGCGCCATCGGGCGACTGCCACTCCCGCTGCCGGGAGAGGAGCTGCTTGAACGGCTGAAGCAGCTGACAGGCATACCGGCGATACGCTACAGCGGTGACCTGCAACGGTCACTGTCAACGGTGGCCCTCTGCGGAGGGTCAGGCTCTGAATATATCGGTGCCGCTGCCCACGCCGGCGCCGACGCTTTCCTCACCGCGGACATAAAGTACCATGCCTTCGCCGAAGCACCACGCTCAATGCTGGTAGCTGACATCGGTCACTATGAGAGTGAAAAATTTTCTCCTGAGCTGCTTCACAACCTGATTCAGAAAAAATTTCCTAACTTTGCACTCCGCTTTTCAGAAACAAAAACGAATCCGATAAATTTCTACCAGTAATATGAGACCCGCGTATTATGCAAGCACAAAAACTCAATAATGCTGTCACCATGCGGGTGCTGTCGTACTTTATAAATTAATATCATACTATGACAAAACAAAACAAAACAGCTGAGACCGAACTGACAATAGAGGAAAAACTGAGAGCTTTGTATTCACTTCAGCTTGTTGATTCAGAGATAGATAAGATAAGAACCCTTAGGGGCGAGCTGCCACTGGAGGTGCAGGATCTTGAAGATGAAGTGGAAGGGTTGGAGACCAGGATTGGTAATCTCGGGAACGAGATCGCCGAGCTCGATAAGGCTTCGGTGGGGAAAAATACGGAGATCACCAATTCTCAGGCTCTGATAAAGAAATACGAAGAGCAGCAGAATAATGTCCGCAACAACCGCGAATATGACTCTCTCTCCAAGGAGATAGAGTTTCAGACGCTGGAGATAGAGCTCTGCAACAAGAAGATACGTGAGTTTGCCGCTCAGATTGAAGATAAGAAGGCAGTTTTGGAAGAGGCTCAGACAGCACTCGACGAGAGAAAGCGCGACCTGGAGGGGAAGAAGTCAGAGCTTGATGATATTACCCGTGACACGCAGAAGGAGGAGGAGCAGCTGGAGGAGAAATCCACGGAGCTGCAGACCAGTATTGAGGAGAGGCTTCTGACGGCATATAAGCGCATACGCATCAATGCCCGCAACGGGCTGGCAGTAGTCTCAGTTCAGAGAGATGCCTGCGGCGGCTGTTTCAACCAGATACCCCCGCAGCGTCAGCTCGACATCAAATCGAGGAAGAAGATCATCGTCTGCGAGTATTGCGGACGCATTCTTGTGGATGACGAGATCGTAGGCGAACAGCAATAGACAACATACTTTTTGATGACTTTAGCAGAGACGTTTTAGCAGGCGTCTCTGCGCATTTTATTATCTTTCCTGTTTAAAATGCGGCCGTGACCGTGGGTTGTTTTTATCCTTGCTGAGGTCAGCAGTTTTTGTGTAAGTTTGTCAGGAATAATGCAATGTCATGGACAATTTTAAAAAAGAGGTATCCCGGGGCATTCCCGTCTCACTGCCAGAATTGCAGCCTTATGATCCGGCTGTCAACCATGCACCGCGGCGGCGTGACGTGCTTACAGCTGAAGAGAAAAGGCTAGCCCTGCGTAATGCGCTGAGGTATTTCTCCCCGCAGTTACACGATGTGCTGGCTCCGGAGTTCGCTGCTGAGCTGCGTGATTACGGTCGTATCTACATGTACCGTTACAGACCTTCGTATGAGATGAAGGCGAGGCCCCTCAGTGAGTACCCTCACAGGTCGGTTCACGCCGCCGCGATCATGCTGATGATCACCAATAACCTCGATCCGCGGGTGGCACAGCACCCCCACGAGCTGATAACATACGGGGGCAACGGTGCCGTTTTCCAGAACTGGGCACAGTACAGGCTCACCATGAAGTACCTTTCAGAGATGACCGACAGCCAGACGCTTGTAATGTATTCCGGTCATCCCCTGGGACTGTTCCCTTCGCATCCCGATGCTCCGAGGGTGGTGGTCACCAACGGGATGGTCATCCCCAACTACTCATCGCAGGATCACTGGGAGAGGTTTAACGCCCTGGGGGTGTCGCAGTACGGACAGATGACCGCAGGCTCATATATGTACATAGGACCCCAGGGGATAGTCCACGGTACCACCATCACCCTGCTGAACGCCGCCCGCCGCCTTAAGCCGGCTGATGATACCACACGGCAAAGCAGGCTGTTCATCTCATCAGGACTGGGAGGCATGTCGGGTGCTCAACCTAAGGCCGGTAATATAGCAGGGGTAGTCTCGGTCATTGCCGAGGTGAACCGCAAGGCCATTGAGACACGCTATGCCCAGGGTTGGGTTGATGAGGTGCACGATGACCTTTCTCACATGGCTGAACGCGCAAGGGCAGCCTGCCGGTCGGGCGAGGTGGTTTCACTGGCATATCACGGCAACATTGTGGAGCTGTGGGAGAAGTTTGCAGAGGAGGGTCTGTGGGCTGACATCGGTTCTGACCAGACATCGCTGCACAATCCGTGGTCAGGCGGATATTATCCTGTCGGCCTGACCTTTGATGAGTCCAACCGGATGATGGCAGAGGACCCCGAAAGGTTTCGCAGCCTGGTGCAGGCCTCGCTGCGCCGTCAGGTTGATGCCATCAACAGGCATACTTCAAACGGAACATATTTCTTCGATTACGGTAATGCCTTTCTCCTTGAGTCTTCACGTGCAGGGGCCGAGATTACGGATGGCAGGGGAGGTTTCCGTTACCCCTCCTATGTTGAGGATATCATGGGCCCCATCTGCTTTGACTACGGCTTCGGGCCCTTCAGGTGGGTCTGCTGCTCGGGTGATCCTGCTGACCTGGCAAGAACGGATGCCATTGCTGCCGCAACGCTGGAGAGGCTCCTCAATGATTCTCCCGATGATATCCGGCAGCAGTTGTCTGACAATATTCACTGGATACGTGAGGCCGGCCACAACCGGCTGGTGGTGGGCTCGCAGGCACGCATCCTCTATGCCGATGCACGTGGCAGGACACGGATAGCCGAGGCGTTCAACGAGGCGGTTGCTGCCGGGGACGTCAGTGCTCCCATAGTCATCGGACGCGATCATCATGACGTGTCGGGCACCGACTCGCCCTTCAGGGAGACCGCGAATATCTATGACGGGTCACGCTTCACCGCGGACATGGCGGTGCAGAATGTGATCGGCGACTCCTTCCGCGGCGCCACCTGGGTTTCACTCCATAACGGCGGAGGTGTCGGCTGGGGAGAGGTGATAAACGGGGGTTTCGGGATGGTGCTCGACGGCACGCCGGATGCATCGCGCCGCCTGCAGAGCATGCTCATGTGGGATGTAACCAACGGGCTGGCACGCCGCAGCTGGGCGAGGAACAGCGGAGCCGTGGCTGCAATAACCAGGGAGATGGAACGTACACCCGGACTGGTGGTCACTATGCCGTCAGTGGCAGATGATGAGCTGATAGAGAAGACAATGGGCGGTAGTGAAAAGAATTAAGAATTAAGAATTAAGAATTAAGAATTACGAGCAGAATATCAGGCACTTAGGCCGTCGGACCTTTCGACTTTACGGACTTTCGACTTTACAGAATTATATGTTATCAGGGATCAGGTCGGCGAGCAGGCAGACAGCCATTGCCACTATTCCCTCACCGCGGCCGGTGAAGCCCATCTTCTCGGTGGTGGTTGCCTTGACGGTGACAGCATCGGGTGAGATGCCGGCTACGGAGGCCATCGTGGTGCGCATGGCGGTGATATATGGAGCCAGCTTTGGTGTCTCCAGGCATACCGTGCAGTCGATGTTTGCAATCCTGTAACCCTTGCCGGTGACCATCTGCACCGTACGCTTGAGCAGTATCTTGCTGTCGATGCCCCTGAACTCTTCGGAGGTGTCAGGGAAATGGGTGCCGATGTCATTCAGGCCGGCAGCGCCGAGCAGTGCGTCACATACGGCATGGATAAGGGCGTCGCCGTCAGAATGGGCCACGCACCCTTTTGGGGAGCTGATGCGGACGCCGCCGAGCCATAGCTCACGGCCCTCCTCAAGACGGTGGAAGTCGATGCCCTGTCCTATCCGCTGATGCAGTGTCATCAGGTTACTTCTGGCTTAGGTTGCGCAGCGAGTCAAACTCAAAACCGAGAGAGAACCTGAGGGTGCGGGCAAGAGGATTGTTCTGAGTGAAGGGCATCAGGTAAGAAAAGTCGAGTGAGAAGACACTCAGCCTGAAGCCGGCGCCGACAGTAAAGTATTTTTTGTTGCCCTTCATCTGCGACTCGTTGAAATAGCCTGCCCGAAGAGCAAACTGCTGGTTGTACCAGTACTCTACGCCCACTGACTGGGCAAACTCCTTCATCTCCTCGCTGAACCCCCCGGGGGCGTCGTAGAACGACTGAAATATAGCTACCGGGACTGAGACATTGGGGTCTTTTCCTGCAATGATCTCACCGCTCTCGGGATCATATGTGGGAGGAGTAGGCACAAGCAGTTTGTTAAGATCGAAAGAGACGGATATAATATTGTATTTGTCAAGATCAACGGAAAAGGTTGTCCCGAGCCTCATGTTAATAGGTATAAAGTCGGGATCTACATCGGAGGTGTAACTCATCTTGGATCCGATGTTGGATAGGTTAAGGCCTGCCGATATCCTGCCGGTTTTGGATCCGAGTTTAAGATCATCGGTGTAGTATGCCGATGCATCGGCAGCAAAGGCGGTGCCTGCCTTTGTCTCGGTACCGCCGACCAGCATACCGCCAGTTATGTTTGAATAGATGAACCTGAGTGCCACACCACCTGACCAGTGCTGTGAGAAAAGCCGCGAATAGGCGAGGTCAACGGAAAATTCATTCGGATTGAAAGTGTTCTGGTACTCACCGTAGTTATCGGTGAACTGTATCTCCCCCAGGGATGAATACATCAGGCTTCCGGCAAGCACCTGCCTGCTGTCGAACCTGTAATAGCCGGTCAGGTAAGCCAGGTTTATGTCAGGCACCAGTGCCCTGAGCCAGGGTGAGTATGACATTCCAAATCCTCCGTTGCCATCAATAAAGGCATATTTGGCAGGGTTCCAGTGCATGCTGAAGATATCCGGAGAGGTAGCCACTCCGGCATCGCCGAGTGCTCCGGCACGTGAATCGGGCGCAATGGAAAGAAAGGGGACAGCGGTCTGGATGACGTTATAGGGGTCATCCTCCTGTGCTGTCACGGGTATATTAAATGCAAACAGAATAAGTAGAATGCTTATTGTCAGCGTCTTGCTTTTCATTATATGTGGGTTTCAAGATTTCGTGCAAATATAAAACAAAAAAAACGGTGAGTTATTGTGTTGTATTACAAAATGATGATGCGTCCTGTGGCCCTGCTTTTTTCACCTTTGGAAGTAACTGCCTCTACCCTCCACAGGTATAACCCTCGGGCAAGCCTGCTGCCCTTCGCGTCACAGCCGTCCCACGGTATGTCAGGCAATGCATAACCGGCAGTAAATATCTTTTCTTTCAGGACACGTACGCTGCTGCCATTGCTGTTGAATATTGTGATCGTCACATCCATTTCTGTCCCGGGCCTGTTGTGTCCGGCGGTGAAATTGACGTCTGCCGCAGCAGGGTTGGGGAAGGCAAACAGGTCGGTGAGTCTGAAGAGGCCGTCAGTCACAACCACGAAGTCCAGGGTAGCTACCGACGGGTTATTCAGGTTGTCCCACGCCCGCAGCGACAGGGTGTGCTTACCCCTGTCAGCAATGAGCATGGGGTAGGAGAGACTGCCGGTATTGTGTGTTCCGACGTCTGAGCGGTACAGGCTGTTGAGCACCACCGCATTCGCCATATCATCATCCAGCCAGGCAATGATGTCATGCCCTATGCCGGTGCCGGTGGCGTTGATCCCCGACTCATCGGAGAGCAGTGCCAGGAGGGTGGGAGAGGTGTCAGTGATGCCACCGTCGTTGAAGAGAGTGTCATTCATGAAGAGCCTTATGACGGGACCTTCGGTATCATTGCTGTTAATATCTGAAAAACCACCCACGGTGATCTCGCTGAAGCTGCCGTTGAGGTCACTGGTTTCGTCACAGGCATAGTAGATGATGCTTCCCTTTCCGTACGAGTAATTTATGTCGAGAGGCACCATGAATGAGAAGCTGAATCTGCCCTCAGCGACCGTAGCTGTTCCACTGAAAAGGATATTGCCGGCAACGGGGTAGGTCATCGGGGTGCCGCCGTCATTTGCGAGAGTGGTAACATGGCTGCTCTTGTCTAGAACGGTTGGCCATACCGTGCCGTTGAAGCTGTTCAGCAGGTTGCCCTCATTATCTTCCAGGTGGCCGCTGACTGTAACTGACGACAGCGCCTTGAGGGTATCCGTGGCGAATTCAACGGAGAGACCGTTGATACTGTCGGTGACCGCCCTGCCCTGTACCGGCCAGGCAAGTCGCAGTGCCGGGTCGCCGAGTAGCAGGAAGTTGCGTTTGTTCATCCCTGTTCCGGCGTTGACCTTTGCCAGCCTGATGATGTCGCCCAGCCTCATGGAACGGCCGTCCGGCGCTGTTTCAAAGGCATAGTCGTAGATGTTGCGGTTAAGGATATAGTTGGGGGCCGAATAGACCACCCTTGTGGTGCTCATGAGTGCTATCCCTCCCCCGTGGGGATTGAGCAGCACCATCTCCCCTGCCGAGGTCTTTGCCGAGACGAGTCCCGTGCCCTGGCTGATATCCACATCGTCAAACCTTGAGAATTCGCATGTGGCAGTGATGAAGAGCGGAAGCATGCCGTAGTTCTCCCATGAGTTGATGTTGTCAGTCCTGATGACCCTCTCATGTGCCAGTCCTGTCTCATTCCCGTGACCCACATAGTTCATGATCAGGCAGCCTGCCGCCATGCGGTCATCAACAGCCCTGACCGCATCAGGGTAGGAGCTTCCCGTCACCGTTGTCACCTGGCGGTAGGAGTCAAGATAAATCTTCTCGGTCATGAGTGAAGGTGCCGCCGCGGCAGCCGTGGATGCCAGTCCTTCGGCATCATTCATATGGAGATTGGAGTCTTCATCATCGGCTACAAGGCAAAGTACGTTGCGCCAGGAGCCCATCGTGGTGCTGCTCATGTAAGAGGCGATCTTTCTCACCATTACGCCAGCCGCGGCAGTATCAGCGGCAGGCAGCCTCCCTATGCCGATATCAAGGAGACCCTCAGCCTCACCCTCACCGTCGTCAAGAAGCCCGTAGAAATCGTCAGAGGTAAAGGAGAGCACTCCGGTGTGGGAGTTGACCGACTGCCATGTAGGTATGAAGGCGGTGTTGCCGGGGAGAGCCGTCTTGTTGTCGTATGACCCGTCGCCGAAGAGCAGCAGGTACCGCAGGGGAGAAGGGGTTCCGGCACCCCTGTCACGGATCATCTTCACGAAATTCCTTATAGCGGCAGCATCGGGGATGCCCCCGGAAAACTCGTTGTAAATCTGCCCGGGAGTGACAACTATTGATGTCGTCCCGTCATCAGACAGATGCAGATCTGCCAGTTTTCTGGCGTGAGACTCAAATAACGGATGGGTAACGATGATCATATCGGCAGGGGCAAGTGCGTGAAGGTCCTGGTTCGGCACCTCAATTGCCTCAGTGACCGGCTGCTTCAGACTTCCGGTTTCAAAGGCCACGAATTTTCTCAGCGTGTCGGTGGCAGCGGTAAAGAGTGTGCTGCCTGATGCCTGTGAGGTCTGCATGATCCTGGGGGCAAAAGGATCGGTTACGTCCCATACTTTCAGGGAGGAGGATCCTCCGACCGTGAAGCGGGTGACCCCGCCTTTTGCTACCGACCTGGTGTCGCTTATGAAGAGTTGCCTGGCCCGGTACTGCAGCCCGGCCCTGGCCTGGAAGTCGACATAATCGATATATCCCGTTGCTGCCGGGTTACCGGCAGAGGACCATGTCAGGCTGAACGAGGGCGCCGGCGAGTCGGGCAGGCAGGAGTCGGTGACAGTGGCGACGGATGCAAAGATGCCGTTCAGGTCGGTCATATTGATAGCGGGGACGTCAATCCTGTTTAGTTCTTCGGCTCCCTGTTTCAGGGAGAAGGAGCTGCCGCTGTCTGACCGTCCCAGCACCCTTACCCGGTACCTGATCCTTTCGCCCGGCAGAAGGTCTGTGAACCCCGGTCCGACATTATTCTGTGTTCCCGGTACGACCTGCTGGTACCACTCCCTTCCTGACCTGATAAGGTTCACAGCTTCTGTCTCATGGCGGAAGGCTACATCCGTAGCCTGTGATGACCTGTTTGCGGTTTCTGTCGGGGTCGTTTCGGTGACAGCCTGTAGCATGCCGCCCGGTTGTGAGGTCATGAAATACCATGCCGTGTCAGAATAGAAGTGCCGCACGAACCTGTAGGTCTCTTCCGTCTCGTCATAGACCCGGCGGTGGGTGCCTTCGGCATAAAAGAGCAGGTAGTCGCCCTCGTTGAAGATGCCGTCACTGCCTGTCTCTACATGGACAGCTATCTTTCTCAGATCGTCAGGCGCACTGCCGTCGTTGTAAAATGAGAGCTGGCCATTGTTGTTGCCGCAGAGGACCGCACTGCCCGGATCGGTGATGCCCATTGCCCGTATGTGCGAGTAGTCGAGCCTGTAAACACCCGCTTCGGTGACCCCGATTTTTATCCAGGTGCCACTGCCCAGCACTGAGGCAGGGGCATAGCCGTCAGCCGCTGCATGTCGAACTGTAAGCAGCAGAATTGCTGTCAGCAGAAGAAGGCTTTTTAATCTCATCACTGCAAAGATAGTGAAGTAGGTTATCTTTGCTCCCGGAATGATGCAACGCGGCGACAAAATATTGATGACCCCGGCCCGTTGATATTTCCGTAGCAGGATCATGAGGCTCAGATACAGAACTCTTTTAGCGATTATCCTTCTCTGCCCGGCGGCTGTGAATGGTCAGGATACGTGGTACGGATCGGTATCAGGCATGCATTTTATGTACAATCCGGCCTGGACCGGTGCTGCCGGCAACACTGTCATGAACCTCTCTGCCTTTTCCTTTCTTCCGGCCGGGGGCTTCGGACTGCGTTCGGTATATGCTTCAGCCGACTCCTATATTCCTTTGCTTCACGGCGGTGCCGGTATCTGGATGAGTGATGACATGACGGGAGAGGTGATGAACGACTTCAGAGCAGGAGGCTCCTATGCATATCATCTGCGTGCCGGCAGAGATCTCTTTTTCAATGCCGGCCTGACCGCCTCAATGATATGGCGCGGTATAAGGAGCGGATCAATAATATTGCCGGATGATATTGATCCCTTCAGGGGTGTCATAGGCGGCTCCTCTGACTATACGGGACCGGGTAACATCGCCCGCTTTGACCTCGGCGTCGGAGTATCATTTGCTGCCGGGCCGTGGTACGGCGGATTGTCGGTGATGCATCTGACCCGGCCCTATCTTGGCGATGACCAGCAGGATCACAACAGGCTCAGGCGGCTGCTTAATGTGACGGCAGGGAGCTCCTTCACACCCGGCAACGGCAAACTCACTGTAGGGCCCTATGCCACACTGTCGGTACAGGGCAGTGACCTTACCGTTCATGCCGGTGCTGAGGCCGGATACGGTGACCTTCTTTTCGGCCTGTCGGCCTGGCACTCATTCAGTGTCGAAGCAAAAGAGTATTCCGGAGGATTCGCTGCTGTTCAACCGGCTGTGGGATGGAGTGTCGGTTCGGTAAAGGTCGTATTATCATATAGTTATGCGATAGCCGGAAATAGTTTTGCAATCGGGGGTACTGCTATAGTGCGGGCAGGGTTGTCGCTGACTTTCAATAATGTTGAAAAAAGAAGGGTAATACATATAATAAAGTTACCTCTTTTGTAGTTATTTTGATGCAGCGTGTAATGCAACAGATTAAAATTCTAATGTTGAAAATTAAATAAGTTAACCTTTTAGCGCTATGTATAGACTCAGAGCTTTACCGGTTTTTGTGGTTGTTGCACTCTTTCTCTTTTCCTGCAAGGGGGGCAAACAGGACAATGTATCTCCTACCACCGGCTGGAGTTACCGTGATCCCAGATCGGGTGACGTGAATGATCTCGGCTATCCTATCGGGGAAGCATCGGAGCAGATCACCGGCCCCAACCTCGTTCTCATTGAAGGCGGTACCTTCACCATGGGGCGTGTGGATCAGGACGTGATGTTCGACTGGAACAACAACCCCCGCAGGGTAACTGTATCATCATTCTATATGGATGAGACGGAGGTTACCAACCTCGACTACCGCGAGTATCTCTACTGGCTGAGGCGTGTTTACAGCGATTATCCCGAGGTGCACCGCCGTGCCCTTCCCGACACGCTGGTGTGGAGAAGCCCGCTGGCTTTCAATGAGCCTTATGTTCAGTATTATTTCAGGCATCCCTCATATAATACCTATCCGGTAGTAGGCGTCAGCTGGCTTCAGGCCAACGACTACTGTGTATGGCGTACTGACAGGGTCAATGAGCAGATACTACTCGACAGCAAGTGGCAGGATGCCAATGTGGAGCAGTCCGGTGCCAACAACTTCAACACCGAATCATATCTCGCCGGGCAGTATGAAGGCGTACCCGGACAGAGGGTTGATGAGCTGCACCCACGCGTACGTCAGGAGGATGGCATCCTTCTTCCCCGTTACCGTCTGCCGACGGAGGCTGAGTGGGAGTTTGCAGCCTACGGCCTCAGGGGCAACACCTTTGAGGAGAGGATTTACGAGAGAGCCATCTACCCGTGGGACGGACACAACGTGCGTAACGCCGCACCCAAGAACAGGGGTGAGTTCATGGCCAACTTCGTCCGCGGACGCGGTGACATGATGGGTGTGGCCGGCAATCTTAACGATGCCGGTAGCATAACCGTGGATGTCAGATCGTACTGGCCCAACGACTATGGCCTCTATTGCATGGCCGGCAACGTCAATGAGTGGGTGCAGGATGTTTACCGTCCGCTCTCCTCTGAGGACGTGGATATGTTCAACCCGTTCAGGGGTAACGTCTTTACCGACCTGCGCCGTGATGCCAACGGCATGGTGGTGGAGAAGGACAGGCTCGGAAGGCTTCAGATAGACACTGTCAAGCCCGAGGATGTGGCCGACAGGTATAACTACCAGAAGTCGGATTACAGGAATTACCTCGACGGTGACGTCATCTCGAGCATCTCCTCCAGCCTCGAATGGTCAGGCAACGCCGACCTTCCCCAGACTGAAAGGATGTACTCTCAGAACGAGATCGACAATGACTATGTGACCCTTATCAATGACAGGGCCAGGGTCATCAAGGGTGGATCATGGAAAGACAGGGCCTACTGGCTCAATCCCTCAACCCGCCGTTATCTCGACCAGGAGGCATCACGCGATGACCTGGGCTTCAGGTGCGCGATGATACGGGTGGGGAGTCCCTCAGGACTATAATTATAAGGACCTTCGGAAAATATCAGGCCTCATTATCAAAAGTAGTGAGGCCTCTTTTTAGATGATTATGGAACCTGACCGATTGTATGAGCTTTACCGCAGCAGTGCTGGTGTGACAACAGATTCCCGATCCCTGCGTGAGGGCGAAATCTTTTTTGCCCTCAGGGGCCCCACCCACGACGGCAACAGGCATGCCCCCGCGGCACTGGAGGCCGGAGCCCTCGCTGCGGTGGTGGATGATCCTTCACTCACGGGTGAAGGTTATATTGTTGTCAACGATGTTCTTGAGACGCTCGACGCACTTGCCAGGCGTCACCGCCGCAGTCTCGGGGTGCCTGTGATAGCAGTCACAGGCAGCAACGGCAAGACCACCACCCGCGAACTTATCACCGCCGTCCTCGCCAGGAAAGGAAAGATGCACAGCACGGCAGGCAACCTCAATAATCATATAGGTGTGCCCCTGACACTGCTCGGTGCTCCTTCGGACATAGCATTCATGGTGGTGGAGATGGGCGCCAACCATAAGGGGGAGATCGCGGCTCTTTGCGAGACGGCCATGCCAACCCATGGTATCATCACCAACATAGGTACTGCCCATATTGAAGGATTTGGCTCCCTGGAGGACGTTAAGAAAGCTAAATCGGAGCTTTACAGGTGGCTTGGAAAAAGTGGCGGCACAGCCATCTACGATGATCAGAACAAGGTACTTACCGAGCTTGTGGCGCTGGCCGGGATATCTGTGCCATACTCTTCACCGGCTGAGAGGAGTCTCCGGGCAGAACCTGCAGAGGGTGAAGGTCTCACCCTCCGGGTCAGGGCGTCAGTGGACGAAAGCAGCTACGAATTCGAAACCGGGTTGTTCGGATCTTACAACATTGACAACGTGCGGGCGGCTATGGCCACCGGACTTCTCTTCGAGGTTCCGGAACAGGAGATTATTGATGCCATTGCGTCATACAGGCCAGCAAACAACCGTTCGCAGATAGTAGATACGGGGAGGAATATCATCATCGCCGATGCCTATAATGCCAACCCTTCAAGCATGGAGAAAGCCATAGCCTCATTCGCTGCCCTGCAGTCGGAGAAGAAGATGGTCATCCTGGGCGACATGCTCGAGCTGGGGTCAGAGAGTGAGGCGGGGCATGCCTCAGTGGTGAGGCAACTGAACAGCCTCGGCAATGCCGTGATACTGCTGGCGGGACCTCAATTCCGGCAGGCGGCTGCAGGCATGCGGGCAGAGTTCTTCGGCACATCGGAGGAGGTGGCGGAATGGCTCCGGCAGAAGCGGCCGGAGGGATATAACGTCCTGGTAAAGGGTTCCCGCGGGATGATGATGGAGAAGGTCTTTCGCCTACTCTGACCTGCCGCGGAGATGAATGGATACTATCTCCGGACGGGTGCCAAGGCGCATGCGGGGCCCCCATATACCAAATCCTGAAGATACTATCACATGGGTGTTGCCGAACTTCTTCCACCCGTAACTCAACTCGAACATCCGTTTTGTTATCAGGGATAACGGCCACATCTGGCCGTTGTGGGTATGCCCGGAAAGCTGCAGGTCTACAATTGTGCCTTCGAGATCGGAGAGACCGTAAGGCTGATGATCCAGCATGATAACCGGCAGTGAAGGATCGGCGGAGGCGAGCAGCGAGTCGAGCGAGGCACGTCCTTTCCCCGACCCCTGCATGGCAGTCATGTCAGTTCGTCCTGCAATCTGAACGCCGTTGTCAAGCCTCACCGTCTCATCGGTAAGCACCCTGATACCCTTGCTTTCAATATATGGCAGTGACTTCTTCAGGTCACTCATGAACTCGTGGTTTCCGGTGATGGCATAGGTGCCGAAACGCAACCCGGGCAATGTCAGGTGCGACAGAAGGTCGTCACGGAGAACAGGTCCGATGCTTCCGTCAATGAGGTCGCCGAGGAAAAGCACCAGCTCCGGCCTCTCTTCAGCGATCATGGAAGAGAGATGTCTCATGCTCCTCTTTCGGATGATGCTTCCCAGGTGGATGTCAGATACTGCCACAATGCGCATCTGGTCGCTGCCGTCACTGAAATGTTTGTCGACAGAGATGTCGTAACGCTTTATGACGGGAGTGATGGCATTGAAGAAGCCGATGACGATGAGTAATGCCGTGACTGAGGTGACGCCAATAAAAAGCCATAATCTGAGCTTCGGGATTACCGCATCAGGAACAAGGTGGAACGGTTTCTGCAGCAGCAGCAGGATATCAGCCGTCAGCCAGAGCAGAAAACTGTAAAGCATGAAGGCCATCCAGAAGCCGCCGATGACATTGAGAATATCGGAAAAGAGGTTGGTATAACTGTGCTCAAGTATCTTGCCTGCCACAAATGCTGAGGCCAGCAGAAGGAAGATCACTGTATATGCCGTTACCGGGATCCCCGCCCCTGAGAGCGCCCTGCGGCCCTTGAGGTAAAGATAGAGGTTGGCCAGAAAATAGACGGTGAGCGCCACCGTCAGGAAAATTGCCATCTGTTGTTTTCTGTTTAGTTCCACTTCAGTTCACGGAACTTTTTTCTTCCGCGTATATAATACTCAAAAAGGAGGTATTTGTTCATCATGGTGTGTGAATTATGATACATGTCGGGGTGCGGATTCATTGCCCTGTAGGTTTTGATGGCAGTTTTAAGCCTGCGGAAGTGCCTGTGTGCCCTTGGTATGGCAGCAGCGGCGGCACGTCCTTCACGGAAGAGAAGCATCACTGCTGCCACTCCGTCGAGCAACTGCCGTGCGAGGATGGTTCTCCGGAGGTGCTGTGCAGGAAGGTTTTTTGCCAGCATTATCAGGCTGTTGCGGAAGTTGTAGTATATCTTCGACGGGGAACCGTAGCCGAGTGTGCCTCCCCCGACATGCCAGACGGTGGCATGCGGCACATAACAGACCGTAAACCCTGCGTTCTGCATCCTCCAGCAGAGGTCTATCTCCTCCATATGCAGAAAGAATGACTCATCAAAGCCGTCACACTGTCCGAAGGCCGATGCCCTTACTGCCATACACGAACCGGAGGCCCAAAAAATCTCACGGCTATCATCATACTGTCCGCTGTCAACCTCAATGGTGTTGAAGATACGTCCGCGGCAGAAGGGGTAGCCAAGGATGTCAATGTAGCCTCCGGCAGCACCGGCATATTCAAACGCCGCCGGCTCCGCGTAAGAGCGGATCTTCGGCTGGCAGGCCCCCACATTGGGATGCAGTTCCATGAATGTGGTAAGTTTCTCTGCCCATCCCGGCTCCACCTTCACATCCGAGTTCAGCAGGATATAGAACTCCGCCTCCGTCTCAGGCAGTGCCCTGTTGTAGCCTCCGGCATAGCCGTAATTCCTGTCGAGCTGTATGATCTTTACATCGGGAAAGTTATCACGTATCCATTCCACGGAATCGTCATCCGATGCATTGTCAGCGACAGTGACCGATATTTCCGTTGAGAGTGTGTTCTCCACAACGTCAGGGAGGAATCGGCTCAGAAACTCTTTTCCGTTCCAGTTAAGTATGACAACAGCTGTCTTAATCATTTTTCATCGGCCTTTAATATTTCCAGCGTCGGTGGGACCAGAGCCAGTATTCAGGTTGAGCCCTAATCACCTCCTCCAGCATGGAGGCATACACTGAGGTGATCCGGTCAGGCTCCTCCTCACGGGGATGCTCGGTTATCAAGCTGTTGTGGAGCTCATAATAACCTCTCCTGACCTTGATGATCTTCACAAACACCACTGCCATGTTGTACTTCACCGCCACTTTCTCGGCACCCCGGTAGAAGGCAGTCTGCTGGTTCAGAAAAGTGGTCCAAAAGTTATTGTCGCCGCGGGGAGGTGTCTGATCGGCTATGAAGCCCGACATGGTCAGAATATTTTCACTCCTGAATCGCAGCAGCTCTCTAATGATGTTATGCATGGGTGTGGCGCAGGTGCCGTATTTTGTCCGGAGTTTCAGTATAAATCTATCAAAATATTTGTTTGTCAGGGGTTTATAAATGGTAATTATTTGATGGCGGGTGGAAAGCTGCACTGCAGAGAGCCACTCCCAGTTATTGTAATGGCTGCACAGGGCCACTATGTCCCTTCCCTGGTCATAGAGACGGTCAAACTCTCCTGTCTCTTTCACCACGAAGCGTCGCGAAATCTGCCCGGGACTCATGTGTATGGTCTTGACTGCCTCCAGTAAGAGATCCGTTAAATGGCTGTAAAACCGGCGTGCGATCTTTCTCCTCTCTTCAGGACTTTTCTCCGGGAAGGCATTCTTCAGGTTCATCTCCACGACTTTCCGCCTGTAGCGTACCACGTACCATATCAGCGGTTGCAGGATATCTGACAGGAGATAGAGCGCTCTGAAGGGGAGGAGGGTCAGCAGCCAGATGGCTGCATAAGAGAGCCTGAAGCCGATTCGTTCCATCACTCCTCTGTTCCGATCAGTTCTCCGTTCATTGATGCATCATCACGGACGGCAGTCAGCTTCACTCTTCTTACCGTACCGGGGAGGCCGTTGCGGTACGGGATAACCACCCTGATGTAACTGCCTGTCAGTCCTGCCACCATCCCGTCAGCGCTCTTCTTTTCAAAGAGAACCTCGTGGAGGGTGCCTGATGCGTTTTGCATGAAGAGCATGCGGCGGCTCTCCGACAGCCTGATCAGTTGTCTGCTGCGCTGCTCTTTCACGGACCTGGTCACAAAGCCCGACATCTCCGCCGCCGGCGTGCCGGGTCTGGGTGAGAAGGCAAACACGTGCAGGTATGAGAAAGGCAGCTCTTCCAGGAAATTCAGGGTGTCTTCAAAATCGGCCTCTGTCTCACCGGGGAATCCTACTATCACATCAGCGCCAATACCGGCACCGGGAATCTTCTCCCTGATGGCCATAACCCGGTCGCGGAACAGCTCCCGGCGGTAACGCCTCCGCATCAGTCCGAGCATCTTGTCGCTGCCGCTCTGCAGGGGCATATGAATATGAGGCATTATCATCCGTTCTTTAGCTACGAGGTCAATAATTGCGTCGGTGAGCAGATCGGGTTCTATGGAAGAGAGCCGCAGTCGTTCCAGACCCTCGACCCTCACCAGTGTCCGGAGCAGCTCCTCCAGGGATTCTCCGGTGCTCTTGCCGAAGTCGCCCACGTTGACACCGGTAAGTACTATCTCCCTGACTCCGGAAGCGACAATCTGTGCTGCCTCCTCAACTACCTGGCGAATTCCGGGGTTGCGGCTCCTGCCTCTTGCCAGGGGCACAGTGCAATAGGAACAGCGGTTGTCACATCCGTCCTGCACCTTCAGGAAGGTGCGGGTGCGGTCGCCTGCAGACCATGCGGCCCTGAACTGCTCGGTCTCGACCCTTTCGCAGGCATGTATCTCGGGAGTGTTCCTGCTCTCAAGCCTGTCTATATATGAGGCCACGTCAAACTTCTCCTCCGTGCCGAGGATCAGGTCGACGCCGGGTATGGAAGCAATCTGTTCACGTCTCAGCTGTGCCCAGCAGCCCACCACGGCTACAAATGCATCGGGATTGCTGTTTATGATCTTCCTGACAGCCTGCCGGCACTTACGGTCAGCCGCCTGTGTGACCGTGCAGCCGTTGATGACGTAAACGTCAGCCTTGCTTACCGGAGAAACACGCTCATACCTTTCCCCGGAAAAAGAGCGGGCAATGGCAGAGGTCTCAGCAAAGTTAAGCTTACATCCCAGGGTCTGAAACGCTACTTTTTTCTTCAAAATTAAACGGTTACTGTTCCAGCTGCAAAAATAGCAAAAAAGATGCTCCGTAACAGCCTGCCCGGAGAGCAAATAAGCCGCTCCACAGAAGCTTGCCGGAATATCAGACAGGCTGGTTTATAACAGCCTGCTCGCCAGTTCTGCCAGGAAACTCCTCTCTCCCTTAACCAGGTGGACATGGGCAAAGAGATCAAGTCCCTTCATCTTGTCTGAGAGATAGCTAAGGCCGTTGGATCCGGAGTCAAGATAGGGGGAGTCAATCTGTTCTATGTCTCCGGTGAAGATCATCTTGGTACCTTCACCTGCCCTGGTGATGATGGTCTTTACCTCATGAGGGGTGAGGTTCTGCGCCTCATCAACGATGAAGAAGATATTTGACAGGCTTCGTCCCCTGATATAGGCAAGAGGTGTGATGACCAGCTTCTCGTCCTTGATCATGTCATTGATACGTATGAACTCAGGGCTCTGTGCGCTGAAGCGGTGTTTGATGACCGTCAGGTTATCGAAGAGAGGCTGCATATAGGGATCCATCTTCTCCTTTACATCGCCCGGCAAAAAGCCAAGGTCGCGGTTGGCCAGCGGCACAATAGGCCTGGCAAGAAAGATCTGCTTGTAGCGCTTATGCTGGTGCAGCGCTGCCGCCAGTGCCAGCAGTGTCTTGCCCGTGCCGGCCTTGCCGGTGAGTGAGACCAGCTGGATATCCGGGTTGCAGAGGGCGTCGAGAGCGAAGGTCTGCTCCGCGTTGCGCGGGTCAATGCCGTAGGTGGTCTGCTTCAGCACCCTGACCAGCATCTCCGTGGCAGGGTTGTAATGTGCAAGGGCACTGGAGTTGCTGTTTCGCAGTATATAGAAATGATGCCCCGGCTCCATCTCCTTTAGTTTCAGCTCTGAGGCGGGTACGCCGTCTGACTGTTCGTAAAGCTTGTTTATCAGATCATGATCGATGTTTTCTATGATCTTTATCCCCTTGTACAGATCGTCGAGGTTGGCCACCTTGTCATTCTGATAGTCCTCAGCCAGAACGCCCAGCGACTTCGCCTTCATCCGCAGGTTGATATCCTTGGTGATGAGCACCACAACCTTATCCCTGTTTGCCTGGGTGACATAATCAGCTATGGCCAGTATGCGGTGATCCGGCGTTCGCTCGGGAAAAGATTCCGAGACCCTTTCGGAAAACTGTTTGCCGGTTTCGATATGAAGTGTTCCCAGCTTTTCGCCGAGCGGTATGTTTCCGGTGAGGAGCATGTCGCCGGAGATCTTGTCGAGCTCGCGGGTGAACTCCCGTGCATGAAAATTTATCATGTCATTGCCGCGCTTGAACTTGTCAAGCTCCTCCAGCACCACGATTGGAATCACAACATCGTTTTCCTCAAAATTGTAGATGCATGTGTAGTCATGCAACAAAACATTTGTGTCAAGAATGAAAATCTTTTTTTGCTTTTTTCTTTTCGCCATAACAGGATAGTTTATAAAACAGCAGCATCTCCGGCGCCGATGCTGTCGCAGGCCACAAAGATAGCCCACCTGTGATTGGCCTCAATCCGGTTTTTGTAAATTTGCGAACAACCGTCACAAGGTTATCAACATGACATACCAGGAAACAGTGAGTTATCTGTACAGCCTCCTTCCGGCATACCATCGCGTTGGCAAGCCGGCATACAAGGGGGATCTGAACAACACCCTGGAGCTCGACAGGCTCTTCGGTCACCCTCACTCAAGGTACCGCACCGTGCACGTGGCAGGCACCAACGGCAAGGGTTCGGTCTCTCATATGATCGCTGCGGTGATGCAGGCAGCCGGCTGGCGTACAGGACTCTACACCTCACCGCACCTGAAGGATTTCCGTGAGAGGATAAAGGTTGACGGACAGATGATGGGGGAAGAGGATGTCATCTCTTTTGTAGAGGAGCATGACGCTCTGATCCGGCGCGTGCAGCCTTCCTTCTTTGAGCTGACAGTTGCCATGGCCTTTGACTGGTTTGCTCGCACGGAGGTTGATGTGGCGGTGGTGGAGGTGGGGATGGGAGGCAGGCTTGATTCGACCAATATCATAACTCCCGGGCTTTCAGTGATTACCAATATAGGTCATGATCACATGGAGTTCCTTGGAAAAACACTGGCAGCTGTGGCTGGTGAGAAGGCGGGTATCATCAAGGAAGGTGTGCCCGTGGTCATCGGTGAGACACAAGAGGAGACTGCAAGAGTCTTCCGTGATAGGGCGGCAGCGATGAACGCGCCCGTCACCTTTGCCGATTCGGTTTTCAGGTGCAGCCTGGGCAGGGTTTCTGCCTCGCGGGCAACGCGGAGCTTCAGGCTGACAGACCTGCGAAACGGTGAAGTTCTGCGCGGCTATACACCGCTGGGCGGAGAGGCACAGCAGAAGAACATCCAGACCGTGGCTGCTGCTGTGGAGATACTCTCCGGGTCATTCGGGCTGGTAAGAGAACATTTCCTCGCAGGGATGGCGGATGTGGTTGCCTCAACAGGATTGCTCGGCCGGTGGCAGGTTCTTTCGCAAAAGCCGTTAACTGTTTGTGATACCGGCCATAACAGGGAGGGACTGGTGTATGTTATGAAGCAGATAGAGTCGACGCCAAGGAATAACCTGCACATGGTCATCGGGTTTGTCAGCGACAAGGATCTCTCATCTGTTTTGCCCCTCTTCCCGAGCGATGCCACTTTTTATTTTACCAGGGCATCCGTACCCCGGGCGCTGGATGAGAGGCTGCTCATGGCGGAGGCAGTGAAATACGGACTTGCCGGAGACAGCTACCCTTCTGTCGCCGAGGCTCTCAGCGCGGCCCGTGCTGCCGCCCTGCCTGACGACATGATTTTCATCGGGGGGTCAACCTTCGTTGTGGCAGATGCTCTCTAAGAGGCAGTCCTCAGTCGGCCACCTTCGCCACCTCCTTCGCTTAAGCTATGGAGCCCGATGAAGGCTTCGGCGGCTGGAAGCAGTCGGCCACCTTCGCCACCTCCTTCGCTTAAGCTATGGAGCCCGATGAAGGCTTCGGCGGCTGGAAGCAGTCGGCCACCTTCGTCACCTCCTTCGCTTAAGCTATGGAGCCCGAAGAAGCCTTCGGCGACTAAAAGCAGAAGGCAGTAGAGGAATTTTCGATTTCAGATTTTCGATTGTCGATTTAAT
>DHHM01000020.1:22874-258401 GCA_002403305.1 Bacteroidales bacterium UBA4772 | reverse complement strand
GATTGTTTACCGTGAAAATCTATGGTAAGTAGTTTACCGTGAAAATCTGTGCTCAATAGAAAACGCTTTCAGATAACTCAGCCAAAGCAAGATATATATATTCCTACTTCCTGTCTAAAAATGCATGTTCCCAACGCTTATAAGAATTGTCGAATGTAAGCTTCGCAGGATCAAATTGCTTCGGATCCCAATCCTTACCTGCCCAGATTGTCATATCTTCATAGTCTTCATGGTTGGGATCAGATAATACTTGAATTAGATTGTAATAACCGTCCACGCCACCACAGTCCTCTGGCGGACAAGCATTCTTACCATCAATACAGATTGGGTATTGAATCCCCTTTTCTCTGAAAATATAGCCCTCAAGCTTCACTGTATGAAGCCAACCATCTCCATAATCATATTCGTATACAGCTTCCACGCCGAGTGCATTGAAATACGCAATTACTGCTATTTCCCATCCCGGAAATACTTCCGGCAGTTCTCCTGAACCCTCGAAATCCGGAATGCCAATACGAACTTCTTTCCTTTTCCCTTTACCTTTTATTTCAAAATGGTGAAGATGATAATCCTGCCAGCCCATGGCATCCTGAATGGCTACATGCAGATCCCAGAAATTGTAATCCAATGGTACTTGTATTCTTCGCCAGATTTTAGGTTCAATCCCACGAAGTGCTATGTAGAATTGCAGAACCTGACTTTTCAATGAAGAATGAAGAGGCAGTTTCGCATATTTCATCAGATATCCTTTTTCAGTGTAATTCTTATCGAATCTGCTTGCCATGTCTCAGAGGTCTTTTTTCAATTCCTTCCCCGCCTTTGTCAATCTGTATCGTTGATTTCGACTATTTGGATTATCAGGGATGGTCATATCAACCAGATTCAGCTTTTAGGCTGGAAGGGGTAGTTATTATTAAAGTTTCTTTTGTCCGATAATTTCAACTTTTCTTGTATTTCCAAACGAGTATTTTCTTCTGACATGTGTTGTCACAGGAATATGATCGCATTGATTAGCATAAAATAAAAATTACTTTGCTTTATTGCAAGTTAGTAATAATCCCGTTGAATAAAGATTCTCATTGTCAATATTTTCTGACACAATGATAAAATACTTTAAATGCGCCAATTGAATTAATCTGTGACAAAGTCTGAAAAAAGTGCCCGGAAGAACGAATCTACGTTTCATCCGGGCACAGCGTCCAGGCTAAAGTAAGAGCCAGGTTATCATTTGAACAGGGAGTAACTTAACTTGAACTGGAAGGTTATTCCCGGTTCCAGTTTGGTAAAGTACTGGTCAGTCGGGTTAAATGACCTGAAAACAGATTCCTTCTTGTCATTCAGGAGGTTTTCAATCTTGAATCCAAGCTGGGTGCGGTCATTTTTCCCGAAGTATTTGGTTGCATTGAAGTTAAGGCTGTGAAAAGGAAGCATATAGATATCGGGCTTGTCGGCAATCCCAACATACTGCAGGGTTGTGCCCTGGACATTATAGTAGAGACCTGCTTCAAGACCTTTCCAGAATCCGTTTTCACCGCCATTATAGGATAATCCGGCATTGATGATAAACGGGGCCTGTCCGGCCATCTCCCTGGCCTCTTCAATCGTCTGACCGGCACGGGCATTTTCAATTCTCGACTTATACTCGGTAAGACTCATATCTATCCTGGAGGAGGTAAATGATATGTTTCCTGATAGAGAGAAATTCTCCAAAGGCTGTGCCACAACAGCCAGATTCTGGCGGAATTCCGTTTCAACGCCAATCACCTGTCCGTCTCCCACGTTCCTGGGCTGGAAAGATCCCTTCTGGGTTGTGGCATACTGGACAATCTCTATCGGGTTTTCAAACAGCTTGTAAAATCCGCTTACAGAGATCATCTGGCCGATCGAGTGATACAGTTCCCACCTGACATCCAGGTTCTGAATGTAGGTGTTGACGAGGTTACCATCCCAGTATACAACACCTGCAACATCGTCTGCATCGCGAAACAGGCCTCCGATAAAGGTGCGGTTGCTTATCGGATCTGATATTTCTGCATACGACATCTCCTTGAATGAGGGCCTTGCAATGGTTTTTGCATAGGAGAACCGGAGGTTCTGCTTCTCACTGACATTATAGATCAGATTAACTGTCGGGAAGAAATCGAGATTGTCAAGAACCACTTCATCATTAAGAACATTGGTTCCCAGCTGGTCCTGTCCGGTATATCTTTGTGTATAGTTCTCAGCTCTTATTCCGATTATCGCCCTGAGATTTCTGAAGAGGCTGAGTTCGGTAGAGAGATATGCTGCTGCGTTGCCAGACCTTGAATTGTATTGGTTTGGATTGGCAGGGACAAAATTGGCCTCATAGGTTGTTCCGCTGAAGGGGTCAGTTCCCTGGTAGGGCCAAAGGTTCTGGTCACTGAAAAGCTCATTGGGATCTCCTGTTATGGGTACATTACGGATATTGAACGAATATTTGTTAATGACGAAATCACGCTCCTTGAAAGTATAGGCGCCCCCGAAATGGAGTCTGGCCTTTTCCCCACGGAAATTATATTCCCGGGTCAGATGGAGGATACTTCCAATATTGATTTCGGACAGTTCCCTCCATATTCTTTCCGGGAAGCCTGATTCTGTACCGATAACATAGTTGTCGTTTTGCCTTACATACCTGGTGAACCGTACATCAGGATCTTCGATCACCGAGAGAGTAGGAGAGACTTTCCATACGATCTCCCATTTGGAATCGTTGAGAGAATGCTTCCCGTCAATCAAAAGGTTGGTGACCGAACGCTGACTGTACTCGAGGTTGTGCTGCATACCTTCGAAGATTGTTCCAAGGTCAGAGCTCTTATAGTCAAACACTCCTGCTTTTGATTCACCGTTTTGCAGGTGCAATATGTTCAACCGGTATTTTGATCTCTTGGTCTTCAAGGCAAAACCTGCCAGTCCGCTTACAAGGACATTACTCATGCCAACATCACCTTTCTGGAATTCACGCACCTCCATCTCGGTTATGACAGGATCGGCAGCCAGCCCATACCTTCCATACTCTGCATCTTTATAGAATTCCGTGCTGTTCTTATACGAAAAGCTGAAGGTATATCCGAGTGTTACCTTATTGAGTGGTTTCTGGTTGCCCAATGAGACACCGAAACTGTAGTCCATGAAGCTCATGGTTTTCATAGCCGCCATGGTTGGATTAAAGCCCTGGAGTATCTCCCTGTACCTCATGCTCATCTCGTCTTCTGGGGGCAGAACCACCACTTCAGAATAAAACGGAATATTTTCAGTAGCCGGTATTCTCCTGGTTCCGTCATCAAATCCAAGAAAATCTGTTTTTCCTCCTTCATAGGTAAGGAAGTCATTCCTGAAATGATAGTCAGGGTTATAGGCTCCGCTGATAAAGATATTCCCCGTTTTTTCCTCCGGGAAATCCTTTATGGCAATATCCACCATACCTCCTGTGAAATCAGCAGGAAGATCAGCGCTGGCGGACTTGTGGATAATAATATTGTCAATGACACTTGTCGGAAAGATATCCATCTGGATTGAATTCCTGTCGGGATCAAGTCCGGGCATATCAACCCCGTTAATGATTGTCTTTGTGTACCTGTCACCGAGTCCGCGCACATAAACATATTTTCCGCCTTCAACCGAAACCCCCGGGACTCTCTTTATGGATGAGGCAGCATCGGAGTCACCGATCTTCCTCAATCCGGCTGCGGAAATTCCATCCAGCAGTGTCGGGGATTTCCTTTTAATAGTCATGATGGCGTTTTCAGTGTTTCGTACAACATTGGCCGTGACCGTTATCTCCTCAAGGCCGACTATTGAAGGCTTGAGTTGGATATCCTCCATTAAGACTGTTTCTCCGTCTTCAATTGTGACATCACTTACAGTAAGTGTCTCGAATGAGACGAAGGAAAACTTCAGGTTATACTTACCGGCAGGAAGGGTAAGATTGAATTTACCATCAAGATCAGAGACCACCCCCAGGGTAGTACCCTCGGCAAATATTGTTACACCTATCATAGGCTCTCCGAGAGAGTTGTCAAAAATTGTTCCCCTGACAGTTCCCTTTTGAGCATATAACTGGCCGGATAACAATAGAACAATGACTGTTAGAATTACTTTAAATGGACGCATGGTTGAAATTTAAAATTGTTGTTCTGTTTTAATGTTAAAACCCGCAGGCTTAAAAGCCTGCGAGTTTTTGGGAATTTGTGATTTGTCAGTTATCAGTATTATCAATTAAAATGCGGCAGCTGCTGCAGCCCATGACCAGGTTTCAGTAAATACCGCGGTATTGGCACCTACCGTATTAGCACCTTCAGTTACGGCTGTAGCGTAAGCATCAGATCCTTTCAGGAAAATATCCTGCAGGGTGGCGGTGCCTGGTAACACAACCTCGAAGTGGTTGAAATCATAGGCATAGAACTTCGGAACGGCATCAAACGTCTGGTAGGGTGACGATGACTTGAGGTTGTAGAAGTAAATATTCATGAAATCGAGATATGAATCTTTACTGTCATTAGCATCATCAATGTCAACAAGGCCTTGTGCATTACCTGCTTTTACGGTTCCATTCATTATAATATGTTTGGCAGCTGGTGCAGATGAACCCTCGGGACCGTCAAGCTCAAAACATTTGTCAAATGGAGTAATGACGATGAAGTTGTCAAGTGTTCCTCCCCATGCCTGGTCAGTATCGATGGCATCGTCACCGGCATTCCATACTACAGCATTTTTTACATTCACCGTACCTCCGAACCACTCGATACCATCATCCTGGTTGGCTATTATTTCTACATTTTCAATAACAGTAAGGTTACCCACGCCTCCGAGTGTCAGGCCGTTTATTTCATTTCCTTCACCGATGTTTGCTCCGCCGTGACGTATTGATACATATTTGATGACACCGGAATTGTCAGTGGGGTCTGTTCCACCGTACAGTCCGTTGGCATCAGACGGAGGAATACCTTCAATCTGTTTCGGGCTTACACTGGCTGCTATGGGGGCATTACCCAGTATCAGCAGTCCGCCCCAGAGTCCGTCGAGGTCCGGCGAAAGGTTCGGGCTGGTTACCTGGCCGGGAAGGATATTATCGGAAATGGAGGTGAAAATGATGGGAGATGTTTCAGTACCTTCAGCCATAAGTACACCGCCGCGGGCAATCAGAAGAGCCGTTGCGTTTGAACCTGTACCTGCACTTCCCTTTACAATTACACCCGGCTCAATTGTAAGCGTCACACCTGATAATACTGCAACACGCGTTTCGAGAATATAAATTTTCCCGGTTTCCCAGGTAGTGTTAGCCGATATATTCCCTGTAACCGAAATGCCTTTCTTAATATCAATAACGGCAGTTGCAGTTCCGACTTTATTATTGTTATCGGTGATTGTGATGGCAACTGAACCTGCCCCTGATTCCGTACCGGCTGTAAAGGTGACGACAACATTCCCTGATGTAGCGTTTGCAGCTGCATCTGTTTTAATAACAGCAGTACCGTTAGTGGGAACCAGGGTTGATGATTTGTATCCGCCTTCTGCAGTGAACGGGAAGGTAATATCTACCGGGTTCACCAGTATTGTGGATGAGTTTCCGGGGGTGGTAACCATCGGAGCTCCCTTTTCGAACAGGGCAAGAACAGCAGTATTCGAAGCAACCTGAGATTCTGTGTCGGTAAGGGTAAGAGTCACTGACCCTGCACCAACCGTTGATCCTGCAGTAAAGGTAACTACAATCGTTCCGCTTGTAGCTCCGGCAGTACCGTCGGTTTTAATAGTAGCCGTGCCGCCGGTGGCAGTAACGGATGATTTTTCAAATCCGGCGTCAGCGGTGAAGGAGAAAGTAATATCAGTACTCTTTCCAACCTCCACATTCTGGCTTGACGGAACGGATATCGTCGGAATTTCATAATTCTTCTGGCAACCGCTCAGTATTGCAAGCGAAGCGATTACCGCAAAAAATAACTTTGTCTTAATTGTTTTCATAAATGTTTTATTTGGTTCGTATTATTAAGATTTTTTTGTTTCATAAATCACGGGACAAATCTAGATCAATAAAATCGCGGTCATGGTCAAAAACCGATTAAGAATTGATAACAAATCTGTTACAGGAATGTTACAGGCGTGCAAGTAGCATTTATTCCATATGATGATGGACTGCATCCGTCCGGCAAGATGTACACGGAGTGGGTCAGGCTTACTCTGCCGGAGATATTGAAAATGGTTAAGGAGGAATATCAATGGATATGGAATCGGCATATAAGGAGGCTTTGGCCCTGGGTTTCCAACCCGGATCTCCCCTTGATCCTGAAAAGCAGGGATCGCATGTATCGTTGCGTCATCCGGAGGTCTGCCGTATCTGCAAGGCCCTGATCGATCCGGATATAGGAGCCACTGTTGTCATTCCTGATTTCAGGGAGCCCGACAATATCCGCCTGGAGATTACTCCCCTATACACTACCTATACGGAGTTATTTATGGCTGTCAGGGAGATCAGGAGTGTCGTTGAAAATAAGCTCTTTCTGAAATATTCTATCGAAAGAGAGCGAGTAACATAGGTGGAATCTTTCAAAGCTTCTGCTTACAGACTCATATTCCTTTCACCCTTGTTGTCTTTCTGCGGCAGGAGATGAAGATGTCGTAATCATATCCTTCAATAAGGCTTGACATCAGGATGGTATTTAGTTCATTATCAAAGTTTAAACCCATAGAGGGTTAAATGTAAAATTTTCTTTTGACCTGTAGAACATGGTCAACCTGCCAGGCCATTACATCCGTTCGAATTTTGTCCTCAAGATCAGATATATCTTAAGTAATGCTCAAGGAAAACATCATATAGCCTGAATGAGCCATGGTCTTTAATAATAAGTTGCTTATCAAGTAATGAGTTTATTGCCCTGTGCATACTGCTCGGGCTTTTTATTTTTGATACTTCCATAAAATCAGCCGAGTTTGGATTTGAGATTGTGCTTAATTTTGCAATTGCTTTTAATACAATGAACTGTTGTTTTGTAAGCAATTCAGGGAGCTCGCTGTAAAAAACATTTTTTTCCAGTATAAAGTCACGATACAATAACTCAAATTCTTTTACTGAACCTGGCTGTTTTTCAAGGCTGTATAAAAAATTAGCGATTGCCTGAACATAGTAGGTGTGTTGGTGGGATATTGAAAGTATATAATCAACGATCTCATGATTCACTTCTTTTTTAGCCTTCCTGAAGTGTTTTAAAATAAAATCGAGATATACTTTTTTATCAATCTTTTCGATAGAAGCCATTCGTGTTGATTGGTAGAATGGCATACTATATTTTGTAAATATTTCATTCAGCAGGTGTTGTTCGCTTCCGCTGTAAATAAAGACAATATTGTGACTTTGCTGAGCGAGCGAGCGTAGCTTGCCTTCAAACGGAGACTGGTTATCGTACTTTTTTATTTCCTGAAATTCATCAATGGCAAGCACAATCCGGATATTAAGCTGATTTAAGAAGTGATATATCTCTTCAAGATTGCTGAAAACATGCCTTCTATCCCTGTAAATTACATCTATTGAGGGTAAGCCATCAATTCCAATACTGAACGAAGCTCCAATTGATCTCAAAAAGGTTGCCATTTTTTCAGAAAACTTTTGCTTTGAGAAGACCTTGCTTTTAATGATCCCATTCGCAAGTTCCCTGGTGAACTCTTCTGCATTGCTTGTGCCCCAGATGTCAGTATAGATACATACATATTCTTTATCCAGCTTCCTGAAAACATGTTGTATCAATGCAGATTTACCCAGTCTCCTGTAACCGTACAATGTGATGTCCTGGTTGTTCCTTATTGCGTTAACCAGCCATTCACTTTCCTCAATCCTGTTGCAAAAATATTGAGGGCCCCTGTACCCTTTAATTACGAATGGATTCATAATCTTTATTTTTTCAAAGGTATATAATTTTTCCTGATTTCGCAACATGTGAAACGCAACATGCGAAACGCAACATGCGAAAAGTGAATGTTGCATCCTGATTACTTGCAGGGTTTAAAAATAGCCAGGCTCTTAAGCTGTCATAAATGGCGACGGGAATATGTTCAGGACCAAAACCGGGCCAGAGTTTAATTTCGCTGATTGCTGCATGTTCCTTCATGCCTCCCTGATGTCAGTCACCGGATTAACAGCAACTTGTTGCGCATCAGCTACAGAAGCAAATCCGCCAAGAACCATCACAACGATTGCTCCGATGCCGGCTTGGTGAGATTTGTTCGCTAAAGTGATCATTTTAATACTCATGATTTAGTTGATCAACAGAGTCTTTGTCTGCATTAAAATTGCAAAGACCATATCTGAAGGTCCGGCAAATCCCGCTTCTACATTTTTACTTTTCCCATGACTTCAATAAATCCGGGATCGGACCTGAGGTTCAGGTAAGATATTGTATCCACATTCATCAATAACAAAAAAATTCTTCCCTCTCTTCATATCCCCTCCTGAGTTAATCCAGTGCTTCCCTGTTCCGGCCCGTTTCTGCCATCAAAGATCCTATCATACTCTGAGGGACAAAACCCGTCCTGTCCCTTTCAATTAATGTATCAAGCATCCTCCTGGTTTCATGCAGGGCACCAGATTTACTGTATGCCAGTCCCTCGGCCGGAGGGTAGGCCTCCGCCGGACTCAGATTGGCATAAAACGCTAAAGTCCCGTAACAATGGGCAAGTCCGGTATACGCTTTGGCAAATCCCGGATCAGCTCCAATGGCTCTTTCAAACATAGTTTTGCCTTTCAATAATGATTCCGGAGTACGCTGTCCGCGCAGATGCACTCCCGGGAGATAGTAATCGTAAGCCTCAAGGTTTTCAGAAGGGATTTTCTCAATCAGGTTCTTTTCTTCAGGTTTGATGACAGCCTTCAGTTCCTTAGCAACAGCCTGTGCCACAAATGCTTCGAACTTATGTTCCCGGGCAAGGGATTACACTTATGACGCTGATGGGAATATTATCATCAATGCCAGTACCGGCAGGACGCATTTTTATGCACCGTAGATGAGGATCGCCTTATCACCCTCCCGCGGGCTAAAAGGCTTGTCCGGATTTCCACCCGTTGGTTTTGAACAGTCTTCCTGCCCCGTGCCTGTTAGAAGTCTTTATTAAAAATTTGTACAGGGCCAGCCAAATTTTATAAAGTCTTTATGGAAGCATTGCCAAATTTGTCCGGTTATCAGCAGGCCTGTTATGTCCAATAATAAAAGTATAAATTTGGCAAAGCGAAAGGATATCACAATGAAAGGCCCTGTGCCATTATTGCACCTGCCATTAAATACAAAAATCTACCAGTATTTCCTGGTTGTCATTATAATCGGGCTGACTACTTTAATCTTAAGTCCTCTTTCCAATTCACAGAGTTATCATATTGTTTCTTTCATCCTGCTATTCGTTGTTGCAATGCTTGCGGTCTTTATGGGGATAGGGCCCGTTCTGCTGGCGTCAACGATAAGTGCCATTGCCTGGAACTATTTCTTTATCCCGCCTTTTCACACTTTTCATATTGAGAAGACCGAGGACAGGCTTATGTTTGTCTCCTTCTTTATCATCGCACTTCTGAACGGGATTTTGACCAACAGGATACGGAGGCAGGAAAGGCTGGTCAGAGACAGGGAGAATCAAACGAATGCACTGTTTCAGCTTACGGAGGAGCTTTCAAAAGCCAGCGGTATTGACAACGTGCTTGAAGTAGCACGTAATGATTTCAGGAAACATTTCAATGCTGAATGCTGGTTTATCATCCGGGACGGGAATAACAAACTTGATTTTGCATCAACTGGCAAAACCGTCAATGAAACACCTGCCATAGATAAACAGATAGTTGAGATGGTCTTCCGGGATTCGGTCAAAGCAGGCAGGTATACAGGCTCTTCCGGTGAAGCCGGCCTGACCTATCATCCTTTGACCGGAACCCGTCTAAATCCGGGGGTCATCGCCATCAGCATTGACAAGCCGGCATATATTAACAGGGAGGCTTTCTGGGACACTTATTTTACCCAGATTTCCAACGCACTTGAGCGTGAGTTCCTCGCAGAGCTGGCGGTTAAAGCGAGGATACTGGATGAATCGGACAAGTTATATGAGACATTGTTCAATCTTATCTCTCATGAATTCAGGATTCCGATTGCCACAATAATGGGAGCCTCTGACACATTGATGATTTCAGAGACATCCCTTAAAAGCCGTGAGGAGTTATACAGTGAGATATTCAAGGCTACAGCGAGGCTCAATCATCTGATTGAGAATCTTCTGAATATGTCACGTATTGAGAGCGGAAAAATTTCATTGCGTCCCGACTGGTGTGATGTAAATGATCTTGTAAACAAGGTTTGTCAGAATCTCAAACAGGATATGGACCAGTTTAATTTTAAAGCGATGATACCGGAAGATATGCCCCTGGTCAGGATCGATTTCGGCCTTATGGAGCATGTCCTGTACAACCTTTTGCTTAACTCATGCCAGCATTCCCCGGTTTCCGGTGATATAGAACTTAATGCAGCCTATGTGAACGGAAACTTCATTCTGAAAGTAACCGACAGCGGCCCGGGTTTTCCTCCGCATCTTCTGCCAAATGTTTTTGATAAATTTTTCAGGGTTGACGGGTCCAGGGCAGGAGGGCTGGGACTTGGACTCTCAATAGTAAAAGGTCTGGTTGAGGCTCACAGCGGTACTGTCAGGGTCGGGAATAATCCGGAAGGGGGAGCAGGATTTACTGTCACAATTCCCTCTGATGTCCCTGATATGAATGACTTAACAGAAGTGGAATGAATGAGAAAAAGAACATACTGATCATTGATGATGAAGTCCAGATCCGCCGATTGCTTGAGATTTCACTGTCGGCTTATGAATTCAACACCTTTTTCGCGGAGAACGGGCAGCAGGGACTTGTGGCAGCTGCAACGCACCATCCTTCACTCATAATTCTGGATCTGGGTTTGCCGGATACGGATGGCCTGCAACTGCTTCTCAGGTTACGGGAATGGTTTACAAAACCGATAATTGTACTGTCAGTCCGAAGTTCGGAGGAAGATATTGTTGCAGCTCTGGATAACGGCGCAAATGATTATCTGACAAAGCCTTTCAGAAGCGGGGAGCTTATCGCCAGAATCCGCGCAGCAATCAGGTCGAATGAGGAAATAAAAGATAATCCATTGATGGAATTCGGGTCAATCACAATCGATATGATCAGTCACGTTGTACGAAAGGATGGAGAGATCATCAAGCTTACTTCAACAGAATTTGCCTTGCTGGCTCTTCTGGCCTCAAACAGCGGCCGTGTCCTTACTCATCAGTTCATTCTTAAAGAGATATGGGGTTATGGCTATCTGGAACAAACTCAGTATCTGCGCGTTTTTATAGCACAGCTCAGGAAGAAGATTGAGGACAATCCCTCAAAACCTGTATTGCTGGTTACAGAGTCTGGCATAGGATACAGGTTTGGCAATTAGCATATTTACAATTACTGTTTTCCATCCGGTAGTGGCATCCCGTGCCTGTGTCACGCCGACCCTTCCAGTCGACATCTTTACAAAATCTTTATAACCGCAGGGCAATTCTTTACTTAATGCTTACGCTTCCTGGCTCAATTTTGTGCAGGAAATCCATTCTGCAAAGATGAGATTGATAAATCCATTGAAAATCCTCAGGATTCTGAGTACTATTCTGTTGATTGAGACCGGCTTCTTCCTGCTCTGTCTTCCTGTAGCCCTCATTTACAGGGAACCACTGCAGCCGTTTCTCATTTCTTCGTCAATCAGTGGAGTGTTGTATCTGTTGCTCCATTTTGTGGGCAGAAAGGCGGACCCCGGCATGGTAAGCAACAGAGACTCATTTTTAATTGTAACTGTCGCATGGATATCATTTTCACTTGTGGGTTCACTTCCCTATCTGATCAGCGGTAGTATACCATCATTTGTTGATGCAATCTTCGAATCGACGTCAGGATTTACGACGACAGGCTCTTCAATCCTGCAGGAGGTTGAAGTGCTCCCTTATTCAATTCTTTTCTGGAGAAGCCTTACGCACTGGATCGGGGGAATAGGAATAATAGTTTTGGTAATACTCGTACTTCCATCTCTTAAAGTTGCCGGATACCATCTCTTCAGCCTGGAATCTTCGCTTAAGGAAAAAATCCACCCGAGAACCAGGGGTGAAGTATACCGGATTCTCTATATTTATGTTGGTCTCACTGTTATTGAAATACTTTTTCTTGTACTCGGGGGTATGAATTTATTTGAAAGTGTATGTCATGCCTTCGGAACAGTTGCTACGGGAGGCTTCTCACCCAAAAATACCAGTCTGGCAGGGTACTCGCCATATATTCAATATGTTGTAGCTGTTTTCATGCTCCTGTCAGCAACAAGCTATGTGGTATTTTATTATGCTCTGAAGGGGGGTTTTAAGAAAGTATTTAAAAATGATGAGTTCTGGGCATATCTCTTTATTGTCACTGCGGGTGTGGTCTTTGTTACTCTCACCCTGTATTTTAAAACGGAACGTAACTTTGAACTCTCTTTCCGGCATGCTTTCTTTCAGGTTGTCTCCCAGATAACCTGTACGGGTTATGCAACATCAGATTACATGGCTTTTCCATCAATCGGGATGTTCTTTATGTTCCTGATCATGTTTTCAGGGGGGTCAACAGGGTCAACCACCGGCGGAATAAAGATTGCACGGCACCTGGTATCCATGAAGAATCTCCGGAACACTTTTATCAGGATCCATCATCCCAACGCAGTTATCCCCATCAGGCTGAACGGGAGGATTGTCCCGGAGGGGTATGCAAACCAGATGACGGTCTTTATCCTGCTCTACCTGATCATATTTGCGACCGGCAATATAATCATGCAGCTGACGGGCATCTCCATCATAGAGGCCTCAGGAGCCAGCGCATCGTGTCTGGCAGGCATCGGCCCCGGGCTTGGGGCCTCAGGCAATATGGGCAATTATGCTCATTTCAACAGCACCGCCAAGATCACAATGATGCTCCTGATGCTGATAGGCCGACTAGAGCTGTATACCTTCCTGACCATCTTCACAAGGACATTCAGGAGAAATTGACAATGCCACCTTCACGGACAGACCCACGGCAATGAATCCGAGAACCGTCAATAGAAACATCAGCCCGCGGCCATCTGCGCCGCGGGCTGAAAAATATGTCTGATCTGTCTCTGCTACTGTTTCGTGGCCGGCCGCTATCTGATTTTCTTTATACCCATATTCCACAGTGTGAAACTGTAGAGGTCGGCGGTCACCTCGATGCGCTTGTTTACCGGGGTGCCGGCGCCATGACCCGCGCTTGTCTCGATACGGATGAGCACCGGGTTTGGCCCTGCCTGTTTCGCCTGCAGATGGGCGGCAAACTTGAATGAGTGTGCCGGTACCACCCTGTCGTCGTGGTCGGAGGTGGTCACCAGCGTTGCCGGGTAGGCAGTGCCTTCCACAACATTATGCACGGGGGAGTATTTCAGCAGGTAGCTGAACATCCCGGCACTCTCGTCGGCCGTACCGTAGTCATAGGCCCATCCTGCTCCGGCAGTGAACTTGTGATACCTGAGCATGTCAAGAACACCGACAGCCGGAAGAGCCACCCTGAAGAGGTCGGGTCTCCGGGTCATGACCGCACCTACAAGCAGTCCGCCGTTGGAGCCGCCCTGCACGGCGAGGTACCCGGATGAGGTGTACCCGTTTTCAATGAGATATTCTGCAGCAGCTATGAAGTCGTCAAACACATTCTGCTTTTTCATCTTTGTTCCGGCCAGGTGCCATTCTTCACCGTATTCACCTCCGCCACGGATGTTCGGCACCGCATAGATACCGCCCATCTCCAGCCAGCAGGCAACGGAGACCGAAAAACCCGGCGTCTCGCTTATTCCGAAACCGCCGTATCCATACAGGAGTGTGGGGTTCTTTCCGTTGAGTTCGGCATCCTTGCCGTGGGTAATGATCATGGGTATGCGGGTGCCGTCCTTAGAGGTGTAGAAGACCTGTTCCGAGACATAATCTTCACTTTTGAACAGAACCGCCGGCTTCTTGTATTCCGCGGTCTCACCGGTCTGAGGATCGAGCTTATAGATTGTTGAAGGATTGGTATAGTTGCTGAATGAAAAATAGATATCCCTGTCTTCTTTCCTGCCGTAGAATCCTCCTGCGGAGCCAATGCCCGGCAGTTCAATCTCCCTGACGAGCGCGCCGCTCATGTCATACTGTTTCACGTCTGATATGGCATCTTTAAGGTAATGGGCAAAGAAGTAACCGGCGCCCGTTGAGGGTTGCAGTACATTCTCCGTTTCGGGTATGAAATCGACCCAGTTCTCAGTTCCGGGTTTCGAGGCATCAACGGTGACAACCCGGCCGTTGGGAGCATTCATGTTTGTATAGATGAAGAGCCTTGAACCATCGCTCTCAATAATCTGACTTTCGCTGTCGAAGTGGGGCACTATCACGGTGAAGTCATGCTGGTTGCGCTTCAGGTCCTTGATATATAGTTCGTTGCCAGTGGTGGAGATCTGTGCGTTCACCACCAGGTAATTCAGGTCGTCAGTTACATATCCGCGAACGTATCTTCTTTTCTTATCGACTCCGAAGACGATCTGGTCTTCAGACTGGGGGGTACCAAGCTTATGATAAAAAAGCCTGTGGTGATCGGTCATTGCAGAGAGTTCGCTGCCCTCGGGTTTTTCATATGTTGAATAGAAAAAGCCGTCGTTGCCAAGCCAGGAGATAGCCGAAAACTTGATATCGACGAGCGTATCACCAATAATTTCTTTGGTGGTGGCATCGAGGGTGATCACCTTGCGCCAGTCGGAGCCCCCCTCCGAGATTGTATATGCCATCCTGGTGCCGTCTTTGGAGAAGCCCATCTCCCGGAGTGATGTGGTACCGTCTGCCGAGAAGGTGTTGGGATCAAGGAATATCTCGGGCTCTTCTCCCTCTTTCTGCCTGTAGAGAACATCCTGGTTCTGGAGGCCGTCGTTCTTTGTGAAGTAGGTATAATCACCCCTGGTGAATGGCATGCCGTACTTCTCATAGTTGAACATCTCGGTCAGGCGGTCCCTGATCTGTTCGCGGTAGGGTATATTTTCAAGATAGGCGAAGGTAACCTCATTCTGGGCCTTGACCCATGCTGCGGTCTCGTCCGACATGTCATCCTCGAGCCAGCGGTATGGATCAGCCACAGGGGTCCCGAAGATAGTATCAACCACTTCACCCAGGCGGGTTTCCGGGTAAGCGATCTTGCTGTCAGGGTTACAGCCGCACGATCCGAGTGCAATCATGGCTGCAACGGTTACGATGATAAACGGTACTGCATTGGGGCAGCGTCTGAGTTTGTTGTACATAGGTAGTTGGTTTAAAATGAGACATAGATTATTCAACGGTAACACCAGATCTGAAGTGGATGCAGATCATAGCAACCACCGGTTTTTTCCAGAGGTAACCCATACCACCCCAGTTGGCAGTCATGGTGTTGAATTTCTCACTGGTGCCTGCAGTGACCAGCATCCAGTCGGAGGCTATCAGCCTGATAAGGTTGTCATCTATCTCTGCCGGGTCTATACGGCTGTAACCCAGATTCCTCATGGTTAGAATGTCAATCCGGTAAAATTACAATTATTGCATGAACAGCAAAGCGGTTTTATTGGCTTATTACATCTGTGGCTGATACAGAGGTATGAACCTGAAACACCGGCGGGTCGTTGATGGTTTTCTTCACCAGGCAGAGCTCAGCTGCATTGATTACTGCCGCCCTGTATTTCTCGGGAAAATCAGAAGGAAGCTGTATATCCAGGGTTATCCTGCCGGGGATCCTTTTTACGGGATCAAACTCCATGGACTGGACTATTTTGATATTTTCTGCCGGGATGCCCCGCTGATCACAGAATGATTTAACATATATGCCGGCGCAGGTTCCTATTGATGCCAGGAACAGTTCAAAAGGCTCCGGTGCGGTACCGCCTCCGCCATTTCGGACTGACTGATCTGTTTTTATCGTTTTGCCGTTGAGATGTGCGGTGATCACCTTGCCACCGTCAAATGTTACTTCCATATAGTTTTATTTACATTTCATTAAACTGCTTAAATCATTACCTGACCTCACTTCCTGACACTATCACAGGAAATAGTCCGGACTGCTTACCAATGCTGGGTCTGTAAAAATAAAGCCCCCGTACTGTCTGCTTACGCCCGGCCGGGCATTGATGCCGTCATCAGGAAACTCCCGAACCGGCTCCGGCTTTCGGCTTCGGCAGTGATGCTGTCATCAGGAACACCTCGAACTGTTTCCGGCTGCCGTCAGCCATCACCCTGTCAATGACATACGCCGTTTTGTGGGAGATACCTGCAAAACCTCGATCCACAAGCATAGCTGCCAGTGTTTCCGGATTAAAGCCCCTGTGTCCCGTGAATCCCCCTCCATGGAACGATCCGTCTTCACTGCAGAGGTCGGCCACCGCCAGGTAACCCCCCGGGTTGAGCATATCGCGGAATTTTCCGATGATCTTTTCAACATCGCTGACATGATGAAGCACCATCAGGTTATAGATCAGGTCATATTTCTCATCACCGTGGTCTTCCTGTTCAAGGTCAAGGTGGAGCACCTTCAGGTTTTCCACTGCCTCGGCGGCTATCTTCTCATTCAGGACCTTAACCATGCCTGCGGAGCTGTCGATAAGGGTTATCTCTTTCAGCTGATCCTTCAGCAGCAAGCTCAGCAGTCCGGTGCCCGGCCCGAATTCAAGAGCCCGCCACTCCCTGTTAAGGGGAATAACCTTCCTGATCTCCCCGGCTACGGCTGCAGCACGCTCGTGATACATCCGGTTTTTATCCCATTCAGCCGCCTTATGATCAAATTCGTTCATTGTAAAAAATCGTTCAATATTCAATTACCTGTGAACAACGAAAACCTCCTGTACATTGTTTAAGAAATCCGGGACAAAAGTAATAATCCGGGTAGAATAGCAGCACATTTGGATTACTTCGGGCAGTTATGAGGCGCATTAATTACGGCTGGTAAAAAACAGGGACAGCACCCTGGTTTCAACGCTCCTGCCGCATCAGTCAGGGCAGATGTCAGAAAATAATTATCTTTACTTTTTACAAACCTATGCAAATTAACCAAATAACGGATTGAAACTGTATATCCAGAATATGGTCTGCATTCGTTGCAAAATGGTTGTAAAATCCGAGCTTGAAAACCTCGGGCTGTCCTACAGTTACATTGAACTTGGTGAAGCAGAAATAACCGGGGAGATTACTCCTGAACAGCGTCAGAAGCTCGCGGCAGCCCTGAAAAAGACAGGGCTCGAGCTGATGGAAGACAAAAAGAAGATCCTGGTTGAAAGAATAAAGACTTCTATAATTGAGCTGGTTCACTTCACCGACGATCAGATAAAGGTTAACCTCTCCGACCACCTGAGCCAGAAACTGAATCACAACTACACTTACCTGGCCAATCTTTTTTCTGAAACAAAGGGAACGACCATAGAAAAGTATTACCTGACGCACAAAATAGAGAGAGTTAAGGAGCTGCTTGCATACAATGAGCTAAATCTGACCGAGATAGCGTGGAAGCTTCACTACAGCAGCGTTGCACATCTGTCGAACCAGTTCAGGAAGATGACAGGGCTTACCCCGACTCAATTTAAAAATCTGAAGAGCAAGAGGCCTGCTTCGCTTGGAGACATGTGAATTATGTAACATTTTCCCGAGATTTTGTAAAAGTTTTCATTTCAAAGGATTTCAACTTTGTAGTGACATTTGAAATCACTTTAAACAGACTTTGTTGAGATCATGAAAACGAAGAATGACTATTTTATTGAGGACCACGAGACAAGATCGAAGTTAACCTATTCAATATTGATTGCTTATGGCCTTTCGTTGTGCATATGCCTGGTATTAGGTTCTCTTATCTATCTGGTTTATAGGTTGAATTAATGTCCGGATTAAAATACCGGCCTTGTATTTTAACAGACAGATGATAAACCTTGAAAATCGTCAACTTTTACAAGGGGGCTCTTACAGCACATGTGGACTATTTGAAGCAGAAAAAGCCATGATCAAGTGGGTTTCATTTGGCTGTTTATGCCAATTAACATTTAGTGGTTTCATAAAATTGAAAGTCTATGAGGAAGTCAGAACATCCGCTATTAAACATAAGTCTTAAAAAGTCTCCCACAGGAATTCAGGGATTTGATGAAATAACAGCCGGCGGGTTACCTGCCGGCAGGCCAACCCTTGTCTGTGGCAGTGCAGGATGCGGAAAGACACTTTTCGGGATTGAGTTCCTTGTCCGTGGCGCAACACTGTATAATGAACCGGGTGTGTTTATGTCATTCGAGGAGACCAATGATGAATTGATAATGAATGTTGCTTCTCTCGGTTTTGACCTTGAGGATCTCATTAAGCATAAAAAAATTGCACTTGACCACGTACATATAGAGCGAAGTGAAATAGAAGAAACAGGAGAATACGACCTGGAGGGGCTGTTCATACGACTTGGTTATGCCATTGACTCCATTGGTGCAAAGCGAGTTGTGCTGGACACCATTGAGTCATTGTTTGCAGGACTGCCAAACCAGCTGATCCTGAGAGCTGAGCTGCGGAGGTTATTCCACTGGTTAAAGGAAAAAGGCGTGACTGCAATTATAACAGGCGAACGCGGAGAGGAGACGCTTACAAGGCAGGGGCTGGAGGAATATGTTTCAGACTGTGTCATCATGCTTGACCACCGCGTTACCGAACAGACATCCACACGTCGTTTAAGAGTTGTAAAATACCGTGGCTCCTTGCACGGGACCAATGAGTATCCCTTTCTTATTGATGAAACCGGCTTCTCAGTATTACCGGTAACCTCGCTGGGATTAGAACATAAAGTATCAAATGAAAGAATATCCAGCGGGATTACCGAACTTGATAAAATGCTCGAAGGAAAGGGATATTATCGCGGCAGCACCGTACTTGTCTCAGGTACTGCAGGAGTGGGAAAAACAAGTATGGCAGCTCATTTTGCCGAGGCGGCATGCAAACGTGGAGAACGGGTTCTCTATTTCTGTTTCGAAGAATCACCCAGCCAGCTGATGCGCAATATGCGTTCTATCGGTATAAATTTAGAACCATGGGTGCATAAGGGGCTGCTGCAATTCCAGGCTACCAGACCAACATTTTACGGGTTGGAAATGCACCTTGCCGTAACCCACAAGGCTGTCAATGCTTTCAAGCCTGAGATAGTCATTATGGACCCGATAAATACTTTCATTCTCGGGGATACAGAGAACGAAGTCAAATCGATGCTGATGCGCATTGTCGATTTCCTTAAGGGGAATCAGATTACAGCATTGTTTACAAGTCTGACTTCAAGTGAAAGCGCCCTTGAGAGTTCCGATGTAGGAATTTCATCACTGATAGATACCTGGTTGCTGCTTCGCGACATAGAACTGAACGGCGAACGCAACAGGGGAATGTATGTCCTGAAATCACGGGGAATGGCAAACTCCAACCAGATCCGGGAATTTATCCTGACGGATACCGGTGTTAAACTACGGGAGGTTTATGTCGGTGCCGGCGGAGTCCTGACCGGTTCTGCACGTATTGCACAGGAGGCATATGAAAATGCCGGACTTTTAAGACGAAAACAGGATATTGAACGAAAAAGGCGTGAAATGGAACGAAAACGAAAAGTAATGGAAGCCCGTGTTGCAGCATTACATGCCGAATTTAAATCGCAAGAATCCGAAGCTCTTAAAAATCTGGAAGCAGAACAGGAAATTATCAGGCTGCAGAAAGGGAATGAGATAGAAATGGCGGCAAGCAGAAAATCAGTCGCTGAAAAGAGGAAAACGAAGAAACATACCAAACCATAGACCCGATGAACCCAATGAACGACAAATCCGAAGTAAAGACCAAAAGAAAGAAACCGCCAAAAGCGGAAGCCAACAGGTGGGTATTGCGATTATATGTAGCAGGTCAGTCGCCAAAGGCTCTTACTGCCTTTGCAAATCTGAAGAAAATTTGTGAAGAGCAACTGGAAGGACAATACTCCATTGAAGTAATTGATCTCTTGATAAACCCACAGCTGGGTAATGAAGACCAGATCCTCGCCCTGCCTACATTAGTAAGGAAATTACCGGTACCGGTTCGTAAGATAATAGGTGACCTTTCAGATACTGAGCGGGTTCTTGTCGGACTCGACCTGTTCCATGTCGACTGAATATTCAATCCGGCACTTTTAATAAGTGATCATGAAAAAGAAAAAGGAAGAAACAAAAAAAACCACGGCATCATTTGACGAGGCAATGCCCGGATTGCATGAAGGCAGATATATCTTGCGATTATTCATTACCGGTACAACTACCAAATCGGTCCTTGCTCTTACAAACCTCAAGAAGATTTGCGAAGAGTATCTTGAAGGCCGGTACGAGCTGGAGGTGATAGACCTGTATCAGAATCCGGGTCTGGCAAAAGACGAACAGATAATTGCGGCCCCAACTCTGATCAAAAAGCTGCCGCTTCCGTTCCGTCGTATTATAGGCGATATGTCAGACATTGAGAAGGTGCTTATGGGGCTGGAGATCAAGAAGCTGTAAATCGGGCAACAGGATTATTAAGCTAAATAAATCAGGTTTATTATTATTACATCGATGACCAGGACAAAAGAACAACTCATAATTGAGAATGAGGAATTGCAATCGCACCTCGCAGAAACTGAAGAGACTCTTGCAGCGATCCGGGGCGGAGAAGTAGACGCGATTATGGTCTCCGGCAGGGATGGAGAACAGGTCTATTCCATCAGTTCTGCTGAAACTCCCTATCGCACTTTTATCGAAGAGATGAATGAGGGAGCAGTCACTCTGTCAGGAGAGGGGCTGGTGATATATTGTAATCAGAGATTTGCGGAGCTGGTGAACGAACCCATTGAACGGGTTATTGGTTCATACTTAAAGCGCTTCATTATTCCTAATGACAGATCCAAATTCGATAAATTGCTTGCGCATAAGAAGCGGAATGTAAATAATGTCCTGACGGTAGCTCTTGTCAACTCATTATATCTGAAACTATCATTTCACCTTTTACCTGCTTATCTCCAGGGTGATAATTGCATACTTGTCGCAACTGATGTAACGGAAATAAAGAGGGAGGAGAAGAAACTCCTTAAGTTATCACACTTGCTGGAACAAAAGCTGGAAATAATACAGCAATTGCGAATGCAACTGATTGAGAAAAAAATCGACTCCGATATTGAGATAAAGAAATTGAAAAGTTCGAACAAAAAGCTGATTCAGAAGATAGCCAGACATGAGCAGGTCGAGGCAGATTTAAAGCTTAAGCTAAAGCATAAGAAGAAGACCCTCTGAATTGTCATGAAAGGACTATTGTTCATAATCCTTGCATTATTTTTGTTTAACGGTTGCGCTCTGATGAGAATGCCTGATTTTGCCAGGGTGCCTGAGAAACCCGGCAGATACCCTCAATTTACATCCGGAGATTCGCTTATCGGGCATCTCGATGAAGACCGGGCAGGATATGACGTTTTTTTCTACGATCTGGATATTAACCTTGACCCTGCCGGAAAGAGACTGGGAGGCACGGTTGATATCCATTTCAGGGCAATTTCAAGTTTCAGTGAATTACGCATCGACCTGTATGATAATCTCGGCATAACCAGCCTGAAGCTTTCGGGGGAGGAGATACCTTATTCGCGTAAGGATCGCGCAGTGAATGTCTCACTACCTCGTCCGCTCATATCCGGTCATGACTACATTCTGACAGTGGAATATGAGGGCAAACCGGTGCGGGCGAAAAATCCGCCCTGGGGAGGTGGCGTTGTGTGGAGAAAAGATGATGATGGCAATCCCTGGGTGGCAGTATCATGCGAAACCGAGGGAGGAAGCCTCTGGTTTCCATGCAAGGACCACCTTTCAGACGAACCGGACAGCGTCAGGCTCCGAATGACAGTTCCGGAAGGCCTGCAGGTTGTCTCAAACGGCATAATGCAGAGTCATACATCACTTCGGGGGGAGGAAACATATACATGGCTTACGCGGTATCCTGTCAATATCTACAACATCACCTTCTATGCGGGTAAATACGAGCATTTCATTGATACAATGCTTACGCCGCACGGTATTCTTGACCTTGATTATTATGTTTTGCCTCAGAACCTTGCCAGGGCCAAAAAACACTTTTTACAGGTTAAAAATATTTTAAGCCTCTATTCCGGGTTATACGGACCATACCCCTGGATGAAGGAGGGGTTCAGACTTGTCGAGTCACCCTTTGAAGGCATGGAGCATCAGACAGCCATCGCATACGGCAACGGGTATTCAAACCGTGGATGGCTGGGGGGTGATTATATCATTGTGCATGAAGCCGCGCACGAGTGGTGGGGTAACGCAGTGTCAGTCAGCGATTTCAGTGACATCTGGCTTCATGAGGGGTTTGCAACATATTCTGAGATACTTTTTACGGAAAGTACACTGGGCTATGAAAACTCACTGTTGTATGCCAGGTACTATATAGCTGCTTCGATAAAGAACAGATTTCCCGTTGCCGGTCCGGCAGGTGTAAGCTATTGGAACTCCGGCGACAATGATGTTTACAACAAGGGAGCCATGATACTTCATACAATCCGCAATATCGTGAACGACAGCACTCACTTTTTTGATATTCTGCAGACTTTTTATTCTGAGCACGCAGCTGCATCGCACGTCACAACAGAGGATTTCGTCAGGATTGTCGAACGTAAAACCGGGAAGGATTGGCATGATTTCTTTGAGGTATACCTGTACAGGCGCGAGGTGCCTGTCCTGCACTGGTATTACAGCCCTGCGGGCATCGACGGAGCTGCAGGCTCGCCATCGGGTAACGGCGGTCCGGTCATTGCCGCAAAATGGACTGGTGTTCCGGAGGGTTTCAGTATGCCGGTTGAATTATTCTGTAAGGAGCAGAATGTTACCATCAGGATTGATGTTTCAACAGAGGCTGAACTCTTTTATGATGAGGCACTGTCTGAATGTGCCAGGCTGACCTGTAACAGGAGACTCTCTTATTTTGATCCGGTTACGGTAAAGAGCGTCCTGCACGAGGCCGCATCATACGGATGCGGCTCAGAATAATATCACTATCCATATTATATTGGCTCTGTGACTGAAAGCTCAGTCAATGTGTGAATTATGTAATTTATAAATGCAATCATGTAACGTGTACACAGACCTTCCAGGGTAAATTTGCAAGCAATCTCTTACTGATAAAGTCAACATGAGAATTGACAGACCCCTTATTAATAATACTTACATAAATCAAAGAAAATGAAGAAGATCGTTCTCTGCCTGATGGCAACGGTGATGTCATTGGCGTTCATCCCGCTAGAATTAAACGCTAAACCAAAAGTTACCACACCGCCGATCGAGGCCCCAAGTCCTGTTACTCCTGCAGAAGCAGCCAGGGCAAACGAATTGCTGCTAAGATTGGACGAAATCAAGAAGTCTGACAAGTCAGATCTTAAAGCTTCCGAAAAGAAGGAGCTGCGAAGTGAAGTACGTGCAATAAACAGTGAGCTCAAGGCTATTGGAAACGGCGTATACATTTCAGGGGCAGGATTGATTGTTATCATCATATTACTTATCGTCCTCCTTTAAGAAATTAAAATCCTACAATCATGAGAAATTTACTTTACATAATTGCGGTTGTACTTGTCATCGCCTGGGCAATAGGATTTTTTGGGTTTAGTGCCGGAGGCCTGATACATGTGCTTCTGGTCATTGCCGCCATTGTAATTCTGGTCAGGATCATCCAGGGGAGAAGAATCCTCTGAGACTGTATGTCAGATAAAATCATTAAGTCGCTCCGGGGTATCCGAAATTCATTGTGCATGCCTGAAAACAAACAGATCAGTTATGGGCAGCCCGAGGCCGGATATCCGGAGCAGGCTTATTAAAAAAGCAGGGAATGGACACAGAAACCAACGTACTGAGATCACCTGGTGCAGGAGAACTGCCAGTTGATGCTTCATCAGCTCTCAGGCAGGATCTTCCGGATTTAATCCGCAACATGAAACTAAGCAATGCATGGGTAAGGGGGGATCTCAATTCAATGATTCTTGTAAAGAATACCGAAAAGAATGTCATGCTGGTTGCATTGCATGAGGGAACGGAGATTGTCTCATACCAGTCAAATGATTCCATCACCTTTCAGATTATTGAAGGGAAGCTGGAATTCTACACGAGGAAAACCTCGGCAGCTATCGGCATGGGACAGGTGCTGACGCTGAATGACAAAGTGAAGTACCGGCTTACAGCCAGCGAAGAGACTGTTCTGCTTCTCTCTATTGCAAAGGATCGTGCCAGGAGTGCCATGACCACATAGAATAGGGAAGAAGCCATGGATGATTTATGACAGAAGCATTATAGTGATAATTCACAAAAACCCGGTTTAACCATTAGATAATTAACCTGATGAGAGCATCAGATAAAATCATACTGAAATGAGAATAAACAACAATCTTTCCAGACTGAAAATACGCGACTTTTCCCCCAGGCAACAATTACGCGATTTTCCTTTCAGGCTTAAATTACCCAACTATCCTTCCCGGCTTAAATTACGCAACTATAGGCTGAAGCTATTTATGGAATCCATGGTCATTGCCACAGCTGCAACACTGCTGATGGTTATTTTACTTTCCTGACCATGGACCGTTGCTGTAAAGCTGCCCGGATTATGGAGGCAGGCCTTGCAGGCTTTATAACATTTAAAATAAAATTACATGCACATGAAAAAAGCAGGTATCATCATTCTGATCATTGGACTGGCGTTGACGATTTTTACAACGGTCACTTACTTTACCAAAGAAAAAGTTGTTGATCTGGGAGAACTGGAGATCACGGCGAACAAGCGCCATAGCATTAACTGGTCGCCTTTTATCGGTCTTGGTGTAATGGCAGTGGGAGGAGTCTTGATGCTGGTTCCGTTCAAAAAGTAGGCTGAGCCCGGTTCCGTGCATTGAGTACAAAGCCTGGACTGCAAGTATTAAGCAGTCCGGGCTTTTTGCGCATGGAAATAGGTCAGTCCGTCCAGCACGGTCATATCCATTACTTTAAACCCGTAATCCTGTAGCAAAAATGAAACACTGCTCTTTGACATCCGGGCATTGGTTCTTGAATCCAGAAAGCTGTATAACCTGTTGATGAATGGAACACTCGAGTATATCGCGTTTTCAATGTCGTCAAAATAATCCCAGTCAGAAAATGCAGAAGTGCTGTTGCTCAATTTATATCTGCCAATTTCCTTATTGTCAATGAAACACCCCAGCAGGTTGCTTTTCTGTGGCATGATATGGTAACATGACCGGATAAACTCTGTAATCCCCGTGATCTTATTCAGTTTCGTCAGGTTCACAAGGGTCCTTGCCCTCTTCATCTCTTCGGCATCAAAATAGAAATGCTGCCTGAATGAAAGTACTACCATATCCTGCTCCCGTGCCAGGCCAAGCCTGCTGACATAATCAAGGAAAGCCGATCCGCCTTCAGCGACCAGGGTGTCGAGAATGCTGCCGGTAACCTGCAGGTTTACCGGCCTGCCGTGCATGCTTGTGCTTCCCTTTGGGTAAGAGAAAGCATCCGTCTTGTCAACCGGTAAATAATTTTTCATGCAGGAATCTTTTTAGATAGAATTTGTTCTGTAAAGATGGGCATCAACCGGGCCGAAAACGTTACATCATTCAGTATATGAGTTACATGATTCACACATGAGAAGTAATGACATGCGTGAGATGGACTGCAGCACAAAAAAAGAGCTGTCCCATTTCCGGGACAGCCCCTTGCAGTATAAGCATTTTGCTAAAAACGGTATCCCAAAGAGAGACCGTAACCTGTATTCCTGTATGCGGTCTGGTCATCAGAGATCCAGGCATACTCCGGATTGATTTTCAGCAATCCAAGCTGGGCATTCAGATGAATGAAGGCTCCCATCGCAAGTTCATAACCGAACAGGATATTGGCGCCGGCATCAAATGGCCTGTAATAAGCATTCTCAACCAGATCGGTCCAGCCATCAACAGAATTTTTAAATTTCACCGTTCGTTCAATCGAGACCGAATTGAGCTGGGTGGTCTCCTTGCCTGAAATCCCGTAGGCCAGATAAGGTCCGAACCCGAGCAACAGATGCCCGTTGCCCAATTGTGGCCTGTACAGCAGGGTTAACGGCAACTCGACATACGAGAGTCTGGTTGTCGTGGTATAATCACCAGCCGCCTTTGTAGGAGGGGTATAGAATTCATTTTTTGCCCCCTTGACAGAAAAGAGAAGTCCGGGCTGAAAATAGAAATCGGGTGCTACCGGAATATTAACATTCACCCCGGCATGAAATCCAGTCAGAAGGCCATTTTCAAGCTTATCCCCGTTACTGTTCGTCCCGTTAATATTCTGGAAGTTAACCCCGCCCAGAAGACTAATGCCAATCTGAGCCTGCATCGCCAGTGATGACAGGATAAGGATTGCGGATAATGTCAGAAACTTCATTTTCATTTTCATACAGTATTAAGATTTCTAATTTATTGAATTGGTACAGATACTACTATTGGTTTGCTGCTTTTTCAGCTTCAGCTATCATCTTCTCATTGGCGGTGATCAGGAACTCCACCCTGCGGTTCTCGGTTCTCCCTTCATCTGTATTGTTTTCGTATTTGGGTGTGGTTTCGCCAAATCCTTTAATTGTAAGGCGGCTGCCTGCTGTGCCCTGGCCCTCAAGATAACCTGACACTGCGGTGGCACGCCTTTCGGACAATGCCTGGTTGTAGGCTACGCTGCCCTTGCTGTCGGTATGACCCTGTATCTCAATATCCGTATCAGGATAGGCGTCAAGCACCTTGACAAGTTTATCAAGGCTTGTTCTGGCTTCGGCTGACAGTGTCGACTTGTCAAATCCGAAAAGGACATTACTGCTGAATTCAACAACTATACCTTCTCCGACGCGTTCAACTTTCGCATCAGGAACGGTCTTCATAATTTCCTCAGCCTGTTTGTCCATCTGATTCCCAATTATCGCACCCGTGGCGCCGCCTACAGTGGCACCTATAATTGCACCCAGGGCAGTGTTTCCCGACGCTCTTCCAATAACGGCTCCCATGGCGCCTCCCGTAGCAGTCCCTACAACAGCACCCTTCTGGGTCTTGTTCCATGATGCACAGCCTGATATCATCATTACCATGCTGACAATCATGATTAAACTCACTCTCAACGTTCTCATAATTAATTATTTAGATGTTTGTTAATATTTAATAGGAATACCTGGAGATATTTTGAGAAAGGTAGGCATGAAGGCGACGGTCAGCGTTACATAACTTTGTAAATGAGTTACATGATTCACACATGAGAAAAGCGCTGATGTGTGAATTGTGTAATTCTTAATTGTCGTAGTGTAACTCCGGAGGCAATGTCTCTGCCTATCTTTGAATTCAACCAATACTATACAGTTATGCCGTTACTTACTATTTTAATCATCCTGATTGTTGCAGGCGTTCTTTTGTGGCTTGTCAACAGTTATATCCCCATGGACCTTAAAATCAAAAGAATCCTGAATATTGTCGTCGTGATTGTTGTGATTGTCTGGCTTCTCAAGTTATTCGGGGCATTTGAATACCTGAGCAACATTCAGGTTTAGCACCTGCCTCTGAACCCGGCAGAAATAACCATGTTGAAATCCTTCCGTTAATTGGTGGTAAAACAGCCGCCTCTTGATGTCCTGAATGGTAATTTATTCTTTATTTTGTGTGATATTTAATTGTAAATGACCCGGTTTCAAAATAAAGCATGGTATCCGTAACCAAAAAAACAAAACCAAGAACCTCACCTGTCAGGAAAATCCCCGGAAAGGCTCCGGAAAAGTTTCCGATAGTTGGCATTGGTGCTTCAGCCGGAGGGCTGGAGGCACTGGAGCAGTTTTTGGGTAACATACCCGAGAAGAGTGGGATGGCCTATGTTGTCATCCAGCATCTTGACCCGACACAGAAGGGTATGTTGCCGGAACTGCTGCAGAGGATCACTCCCATGAAGGTTTACCAGGCAGGAGACCTTATGCCGGTAAAGGTAAATTCCGTATATGTCATCCCTCCAAATAAAAGCATGTCAATACTTAACGGGGTTCTTCACCTGTTTGAGCCGGTTGAAACCAGGGGTATGCGTCTCCCGATCGACTTTTTCCTCCGCTCCCTGGCAGATGACAGACAGGATCTCAGCATCGGGGTCATACTTTCAGGAATGGGGTCAGACGGAAGCACCGGCCTCAGGGCTATAAAGGAAAAAAACGGGATAGTGGCCGTGCAGGATCCTGCAGATGCAAAATTCGACAGCATGCCCCGCAGCGCTATCGAGTTTGTGCTGGTGGATATCATAGCTGCAGCACGTGAGCTGCCGGGTGGAATCATGGAATTTCTTAAGCACATCCCTGCCATAAGGTCAGATCTGAACACGGAGATAAAAGACAAGAGTTCCCTGGATAAGATAATTATTCTGTTACGGACTTATACCGGAAACGACTTCTCCCTGTATAAGAAAAATACCCTATATCGCCGGATTGAGAGACGTATGACCGTGCATAAGATTGATAAAATTGTCACTTACGTGCACTTTCTCCAGGGAAATCCAAAGGAGGTGGAGATTCTTTTCAAGGAGTTGCTGATAGGGGTGACCGGATTCTTCCGCGATTCTGCAGTCTGGGTCAGGCTGAAAGATACACTTCTGCCCGAAATTCTCTCAGGGATTCAGCCAGGCACTGTTTTGAGAGCCTGGGTCCCCGGCTGCTCCACAGGAGAAGAGGCATATTCTCTGGCAATTGTATTCAGGGAGGCACTTGAAAAGTTGAATCAGCATGGCGGCACCACCCTGCAGATTTTTGCCACTGATATTGATCCCGATGCAATTGATATCGCCCGGAGAGGGCTGTATCCGGCAAATATTGCCGGCGATATTTCGGCCGACCGCCTCAACAGGTATTTTATTTCAACCGAGGATGGGTACAGGATTAAGACTGAAATCAGGGAGATGGTTGTTTTTGCACAGCATAATATTATCCTGCATCCTCCTTTTACCAAGCTTGACATATTATCATGCCGCAACTTGCTGATATATATGGACCTTGAGCTGCAGAAGAAACTCATAGGGTTGTTTTACTACAGCACCAATCCTGACGGCATCTTGCTGCTGGGCGGTTCAGAGACCCTTGGTAACCAGAACCATCTGTTTACTCCGGTCGACACTAAATTGAAAATATACAAACGAACACGGTCGAGCCATCTGCCTGAATATTTTGATTTTCCTTCATCATTTTCCAGGTCAAAATCATCAGCGACCAAAAATCTCCTCCCTGACACCAGGGATCTTAATTTTCAGGTCCTTGCCGACCGTCTTCTGCTGGATTACTATTCACCTGCCGGCGTACTTGTAAATGATTATGGCGATGTGATTTACATCCACGGGCATACGGGCAGATATCTTGAACCGGCTGCCGGCAAGGCGAATATGAACATCTTTGCCATGTTGCGTGAAGGACTGCGTAATGAATTTCATCATGCCTTCCGCAGGGCTGTCACAAATAAGGAGACGGTTGTTTTGCACAACCTCCGGATCAGCGCCAATGGCAATTCACAATTAGTGGATATTGAGATCAGGTGGATAGACAAGCCGGAGCTCCTGTATGGCACCTTAATGATCATCTTTACCGAGGTGAAGGAGGTCGCTGCCATCAGCCCCGTTTCAAAGTCAGGGGGGCATTCCAATGATTCAACGAGGGAGAAAGAGCTGGAAGTCGAGTTACAACGGATGCGCGAGGTAATGCAGAATTCTCTTGAGGAGGTCCAGACTTCACAGGAGGAGCTGCGGTCAACCAACGAGGAACTCCAGTCCACCAATGAAGAGCTGCAGTCCACCAATGAAGAGCTCACAACGTCAAAGGAAGAGATGCAGAGCCTGAATGAGGAGCTTCAGACAGTGAATGCTGAATTGCAGGCCAAGGTAGATGATTACTCCAGGGTTAACAATGACATGAAGAACCTGCTTAACAGCACTGAGATTGCCACCCTGTTTCTCGACAAGGAATTAAACATCAGACGCTTTACTCTTCAGGCCACAAAGATCTTTAAACTCATAAAAAGTGACATCGGCCGTCCGTTTACCGATCAGGTATCAGACCTTAGTTATCCGGGACTGGCTGAAGATGCACGCGAAGTATTAAGGACTCTCATTTTTATCCAGAAGGAGATCCCGGCCGTTGACGGCCGCTGGTTCCTGGTACGCATAATGCCCTATCGCACTTTTGATGACAGGATTGACGGACTTGTAATTACTTTTATCAATATATCCGAGCATAAAAGAATTGAACAGAAATTACTCGAAAGCGAAAAGAAAATCAGAATCCTGTTAAGTGCCACCACTGAAGTTAAAATAGTCCTGGCGGATGACACTTCAGTAATGGACCTCAGCCCGGAAGCCGAATCTTTTTTCGGGAAGAACAGGGATGAGTGTTTAAATAAAGATTTTGTCAGGATGTTTGTTCCCGAAAAATATCACAAAAGTGTTGAAAGGGATATTAAAGCGTTGCTCAGCAAGGGTTCTGGCGGGAGAATAAAAATCAGGGTTCTGACCGCAGCAGGAGTGATGCAGGTTGTGGATTTTTTTGTAAACTTATCGCTGAATAAAATGAAAAAGACAGAAGGATTGATCCTGTCAACAAATATGCAACAGAAAAATGAATAAGAAGGAGCAGAATCTTACAGAAAGTCAGTTACTCCGGATAAAGGCTGAAGAGAAGCTGAAGCAGAAACGCAAGAAAATACCTTCAGAGATTCAGGAAGCTGATGCGAAAAAGCTTCTCCATGAACTTCAGGTTCATCAGATAGAACTGGAGATGCAGAACGAGGAGCTGAGGCAGGCAAATGCTATTGCCGAAGAGGCCCTCAGGCGTTATACGATGCTGTATGATTTTGCACCCATGGGCTACTTTATCCTGGAGAGTGACGGCAGCATCGCGGATCTCAATTTCACCGGCGCCGAGATTTTGGGCGAGAAGCGTTTCAGCCTTCTTGACAGTAACTTTAAGCTGTTCATTGCCGAATCGTCCAAGCCGGTATTCAATAAGTTCTTCAGGAAAGTCTATACAAGCACTGCGAAGGAGTCATGTGAGTTAGTGCTCGGATACAATGGCAGGACTCCCTGTCATGTATATGTCGAAGGAGTTGTCACGGGGGATGACCGGCAATGCCTCCTTTCTGTAGTCGATATCTCCGGATTTAAAAAATGATTATCTCCATTATCCGGCCTCCGGCTTACCATGCCGGATGGCTAAGATTTTGCTACCACCGGTCAACATGGGGTTCCTGGTCTTCAGCCCGGGGTTTCTCCTCTTTTCTGCCGAGAGTCTCTCCTGACTTTTAGCTCCCGTTTTCTCCTCTTTTCTGACGCGGTTTTTTACCTGATTTTTAGCACGGTCTTTTTCTCTTAACTGACACGGCCTCCTCCTACCTTCTTGCACGGGTTTTCCACCCTTTTCTGACGTGGGAGTTGTCCTCTTTCCCGGTGTGTGAATTATATAATTCTTTGCCGGAATTGTGTAATGGTTCTGTAGATGAAAAAATGAAACTTTGACTGGTACAAAATCAATTGGCAATATGATACTGATTGACTTTATACTTTCACATAAATAACGATAATATGAAAACGAAAATCTTTACACTCAGTCTGTTAATTCTGATTGCTTTCTGGTTCACATCCTGTTCCAAAAAGACATTTTTTCTTCAGTCATCCGTTCTGCCGGCAGCTGAAGGTTATGTAGAAGTATCCAGAGATAAGTCCGAGAACTATAAAATTAAGCTGGAACTAAAGAATTTTGCCGGAGCCGACAGACTGGATCCTTCAAACCTGACCTATGTGGTCTGGATGGTTACAGCAAGAGAGGCAGCAATAAATATAGGGCGGATAAGTACATCGAATTCGCTTAATGTATCTTTTGAGACGCTAAGTTCCTTCAGGCCGGTTAAGATATTTATTACAGCCGAAGAACAGGATAATGCACGATATCCGGGTCCCATGGTGATCCTGACAACTGACAGGTTTTAGTCATGGAAGCGCGTAAGGGTTGTCTATATGGCCGGCAGGAGTGCAGTAATACATGATAAGAATAATAAAGGACAAGTATATGAAAGCTGAAGAACACTACAGGTCCGGCTCATTTGACTGGACTGTTGTAAAGGATGCATTGAGACGTGCATTGCCATCAGGGGCAAGACCTTCATGGAGAACTGGTCTGCCGTTTAAAAACCGTGATGTTGAGATATCTGTTTTGATCAATGATATCTTTGGAGGCGAAATCCTGAGAAAACGCAACGGGAGGAGCTGGCATTTTTATAACCGCATCAATGATGAATGCGTTGATCTGGCCGGGCAGGAAGAAACCAGTTCATGTGATGACTCCGCCTTCAAAAAATACTCTGATGCTCCGGCGAACAGTTGCGGTAATTTCGGGCAGAGTGATTATACAACCACCTTCCTGAGGTTTGTTAGTGCCTTTGAGGAGACAGTCGGCCTGGGCAAATACCAGACCGCATAAGCAGTTGATTACTGTACAGTTTGCCCTGTAACACTTCTCTCTCCGGTGGTTCAGAGCTAATCCTGATTTTCCCGACCTGCGGATCTTTTTCTCTTCACGGCTCGCTCCCTGACCGGATTTTATCTCTCTGTCCGGCTCAAATCTTGCAACATTTTCTTACATTGCTTTCAAAATAACCAAACATAATTCCCATGAAGGCACGGATCATTTACACATTCATGATTATGCTGTCAGTATTATTGGCAGGATGCAATTCCGAGGAGAAAAAACTAACAGAAGAGATGAAAGCTAACCTTGCAAAGTTCAAAGAGGTGACCCTGACCACCGACCTGGGCTGGCTCACCAGCCAGGAGAGGGAGATAATCGGCATACTTACCGATGTTGCCGCCATAATGGATGACATCTACTGGAAGGAGGCCTATGGCGACAGGGAGGAGCTATTTGCCGGTATCGAAAATGAATATGCAAAGGAATATGTTAAGATACACTACGGTCCGTGGGACAGGCTGAACGGCAATGCACCGTTTCTTTCCGGGTTCGGTGAGAAGCCTGCCGGGGCTCAGTTCTACCCGGAAGATATGACCGTTGAGGAGTTCGAGGCGTGGGATGACCCCGCCAGGACAAGCCTCTATACCATTATCAGGCGTGATGCGGAGGGTAAGCTCATGGCGGTCCCCTATTCCGAGGCATTCCAGGAGGAGCACTCAAAGGCTGCCGGACTCATGCACAGGGCAGCCGGGCTGGCTGAGGATGAGGGTCTGAAGAAGTACCTGACCATGAGGGCCGAAGCGCTGCTCAGCAATGAATACCAGCCCAGCGATTTTGCCTGGATGGAGATGAAGAACTCGAACATCGACTTTGTTGTGGGGCCCATAGAGAATTATGAAGATGCACTCTTCGGTTACAAGGCTGCCCATGAGGCCTTCGTTCTTGTCAAGGACCCTGAGTGGAGTGCCCGCCTGGCGAAGTATAATGCCATGCTTCCCGACCTGCAGGCAGGCCTCCCGGTTGCAGCAGAATACAAGGCTGAGAAGCCGGGCACCGATGCCGACATGAATGTTTACGATGCCATCTACTATGCAGGCGACTGCAATGCCGGCAGCAAGACCATAGCCATCAACCTGCCCAACGATCCGGAGATACACCTTGCCGTCGGCAGCCGCAAGCTACAGCTGAAGAACTCGATGAGGGCCAAGTTTGACAACATACTGATGCCCATCGCTGAGATGTTGATAGACGAGAGCCAGCGTCAGCACATCACCTTCGATGCCTTCTTTGAAAACACCACCTTTCATGAGGTGTCACACGGCATGGGTGTCAAGAACACCATCAATGGCAGCGGACCGGTCAGGGAGACGCTGAAGGAGCAGTATTCGGCACTTGAGGAGGCCAAGGCCGACATCATGGGGCTTTATCTTGTCACGAAGCTGTATGAGATGGGTGAGATCACCAGCGGCGAGGTGATGAATAACTATGTTACCTTCTTTGCCGGCATCTTCCGCTCCAGCCGTTTCGGCGCCTCCAGTGCACACGGCAAAGCCAACATGCTCAGCATGAAGTATTTTGCCGATAACGGAGCATTTATCTTACAGGAAAACGGGTACTACAAGGTCAACCTCGACGAGATGAAGGCTGCGGTGGTGTCACTGGTTGAAAAGATACTCACGGTCCAGGGCGACGGCGACTATGAGGCAGCCAAAGCGTGGGTTGAGGGTGACGGGGTGATGACCGAAGACCTTCGCGCGGCTCTTGACAGGGTCAATGCTGCCGGCATACCCGTCGACATCGTCTTCAGGCAGGGCAAGGAGGTCCTGGGACTATAAGCAAATCGCCAAGTCAATAATTTGAGTTATGAAGAAGACGGTTATCCTGATCAGCATGTTAAGCCTGTTTATTATGTCACATGCCCAGTCGTTCAACACATTCCCCGTGACCACACAGAAGCCGCCGTTGCACGGCAGGCACTGGATGGCTGTCACTGGCAAACCCCTGGCGGCCACTGCCGGGGCCATGATCTTTGACCGCGGCGGCAACGCCGTTGATGCGGCATGCGCCATGCTTGCCGCCACCTGCACCATGTGGGATGTCCTCAGCTGGGGCGGTGAGACCCAGGCGCTCATCTACAATCCCAACACCGGTAAGGTCATTGCCATCAATGCACTGGGCGTGGCTCCCACGGGGGCCACTGCAGAGTTCTTCCGCAACAGGGATATGAAATATCCGCCCGAGTACGGTCCGCTGGCGGCGGTGACGCCCGGCACACCCGGGGGACTGATGACCATGCTTGCCGAGTACGGCACCATGAGCCTGAAGGAGGTACTGGCTCCGGCGATGCAGATGGCCGAAGGATACCCCATTGAGGCGCAGACAGCCAACTCCATTGAAAGAAACAAGCGACGTATCAGAGAGTGGCCCTACTCTGCAAAGGTGTTTCTGCCTCATGCCGGTGAGGAGCGCGAGGCACCGTCGGCAGGTGAGATATTTGTGCAGCAGGATCTGCTTGCCACCCTGACCAGGCTGGTGGAGACCGAACAGCAGGCACTGAAGAAGAGAAAATCGAGAAAAGAGGCTATCTATGCCGCCTATGACCGCTTTTACAGGGGCGACATAGGTGCTGAGTTCGCCAGGGGATGCCAGGAGCAGGGGGGACTGATCACCGCAGAGGACCTGGCGAAGTGGCAGGTGAAGATAGAAGAACCGCTGATGACCACATACAGGGGCATCGAGGTCTATAAGCTGCAGCAGTGGACACAGGGACCGGTGATGCTGCAGACACTTAACATACTTGAAAACTTCGACCTGCAGGAGATGGGTTACAACTCCGTAAGGTATATCCATACCCTCTACCAGGCGATGAATCTGGCTTATGCCGACAGGGATTTCTACTACGGTGACCCGGCCTATCCGCCTGAGGAGCCGATGCAGGGGCTGCTGTCTAAGGAGTATGCCAGGGAGCGGAGCAAGCTGATAGACTCTGACCGCAATGACCCTGCTGTCACTCCCGGTGACCCCTATCCCTTTGAGGGAAAAGTCAACCCGTTCGTCACCCTCCTGAACGCATGGCAGGCGTCAGCACGTAACATCTATCCGTCTGATGATCCGCAGGAGTATGAGCGGTTTCTGGGCTCGTTCCAGTCGGGCACCACCTCCATAGAGGCCGCCGACAGGGAGGGATGGGTGGTCTCTGTCACCCCCAGCGGCGGCTGGATTCCGGCATGCATAGCCGGCAACACGGGCGTAGGCATGAGCCAGCGGATGCAGAGCTTCGTGGTGGATGAAAAGGAGAACCCCTATAACGTTGTCGAGCCCGGCAAGAGGCCGCGGGTGACGCTGACGCCCTCACTGGCGATGAAAGATGGCAAACCGTGGCTCGCCTTTGCCAAACAGGGCGGTGATGAGCAGGATCAGCTGCTGTTGCAATTCTTCCTTAACGTTGCCGAGTTCGGGATGACGGTGCAGGAGGCATGCGAGGCACCGTCGTTCAAGACGCAGCAGATGTATTCGAGCTTCGGTGACCATCAGATGGTCGCAGGGGGGTTGGTACTCAACAGCCAGACGCCGTCATGGATGCGGAAGGAGCTGGCCTCGATGGGTTACCGGCTCTCATTCCAGGAGCGCACCTCGGGACCGGTGAATGCCATCGGCTTCGACTTTGACCACGGAACCTTCTGGGGCGGGTCAAGCAACTACGGTGAGGATTACGGGATAGGCTGGTAGAAAATCAGTCGAAAGTCTGTAAAGTCCAAAGGATTTGCGATTTGCGATTTGCGATTTGCGATTTGCGATTTGCGAATTTTGAATAAATCGACAATCGAAAATCTGAAATCGAAAATTCCTCCAGCCTCCCCTTCAATCAGGCTGCTCTCTAAAATGACCCACCGGGTCATTTATTGACACTCGCCCCTCTACTGCCTGATATTTCACATTCATTATTATCTTTGTCCCTTCTTAAGCACTTACCGATGGCCGAGAACAAAAAACGGAGAGCAAAGTGGCGCGACAGGTTCCGTTTTGCCATTTTCAATGACACCACATATGAGGAGGTCTGGCGTCTGCGCATGACCAAGTCCAATGCTCTTCTGGCTGCTGCCATGCTGTTTCTTCTTGTCATCGGCATTAACACCTCACTGATAGCCTTCACCAACCTTCGTGAGTTTATCCCCGGCTATCCTGATGTGACCCTGCGACGCAACATTATCATGAATGCCATATTGCTTGACTCTCTGGAGCGTGAGCTTGAGATCAGGGACAAGTATTTCTATGATCTCAACGCTGTCATTTCCGGCAGGCAGCCCATAGAACATATTGCGGTGCGTGACACCAGCCGTGACTACAGCAACATAGTCTTCAGGCGGTCGGTTGAAGACTCTATCTTCAGGGCCCGCATCGAGCAGGAGGAGCAGTACAGTCTCTCTGCCCGTGCCGACGGTCCGGAGCGGGGCACCAGCCTGGCCAGCATCCACTTCTTTCCGCCGGTGAAGGGCATCGTCTCCAGCAACTTTGACATGCGTACAAGGCACTTTGCCACTGACATAGTTACCCAACCCAAGGCTGTGGTATCATCAACTCTCGATGGGACGGTGATAATGACGGGCTGGACCATGGAGACGGGCTTTGTGATAATGATACAGCACAGCAACAACATAATCTCGGTCTACAAGCACAACGCGAGGCTCCTGAAGGAGATGGGTGACAAGGTGTGGGCCGGGGAGGCTATCTCAATAGTAGGTGACTCCGGTGAGCTGTACACCTCAGGGCCTCATCTCCATTTTGAACTGTGGCACAACGGTGAGCCGCTTGACCCCACACAATATATCTTTTTCTGACGGGAGGCGCACGGATGCATAAACGACTGGCAATCCTCGGCTCAACAGGCTCGATAGGCACGCAGACCCTCGGCATCGTCTCACGCCATCCCGACCTTTTCTCTGTTGACACCCTCGCTGCAGGCAGCAACGCTGCGCTGCTGGCAGAGCAGGCGAAGCTCCACCGGCCGGCGAGGGTTATCATTGGCAACGAAGCCTTTTACGCAATGCTCAGCAACGAGCTCTCGGGGCTGGGCATCGAGGTTCTTGCCGGGCAGGATGCCATCGAGGAGTCGGTCAGGGCCGGCACTGTGGATACTGTCGTTGCAGCCATGGTGGGTTTTGCCGGGCTGCGCCCCACGGCCGCGGCAGTGGCAGCCGGCAAGGAGATAGCCCTGGCAAACAAGGAGACGCTCGTCGTTGCCGGCGAGATGATAACAAGCATTGCGGCAGAGACGGGCAGCCGCCTCTTGCCGGTAGATTCGGAGCACTCGGCCATAATGCAATGCCTTAACGGGGAGCCGGAGGGCATGGTTGAAAAAATCATACTGACGGCTTCAGGGGGACCCTTCCGCACCACACCGGCACACCGGCTGGCCAGGGTGACGCCGCTGGAGGCACTGCGACATCCCAACTGGAGCATGGGCAGCAAGATAACCATCGACTCGGCCACGATGATGAACAAGGGTCTGGAGGTGATAGAGGCACACTGGCTATTCGGCACCCCCGAAGAGAAGATAGAGGTGATCATACACCCCCAGTCCATCATCCATTCACTGGTGCAATTCAGCGACGGGTCTGTCAAGGCACAGCTGGGTGTGCCTGACATGAGGCTGCCGATAATCTATGCGCTGACATACCCGGAGAGGGTGCAGACCGGCCTGCCGCGGCCGTCGCTGACAGAGACCGGCTCACTCACCTTCGAAGAGCCCGACCCTGAGCGTTTTCGCTGCCTTCCGCTGGCACGCACCGCACTGAGGAGAGGAGGCAATATGCCATGCGCCCTCAATGCCGCCAATGAAGTGGCAGTAGCCGCATTCCTTCACAATGAGATTGGATTTTTTGATATAGCAGGCACAGTTGAACATGTGCTTGAAAAAACAGATTTTGAGAGCGAGGCTTCACTTGAGGTTTATCATGAGACTGACAGGAGAAGCAGGAGTCTTGCCACTGAATACATACGTAAACTGAAGAAAAAATGACTGTTCTTATAAAGATACTGCAGCTGTTGCTGTCACTTTCAATACTTGTCATAGTCCATGAGTTCGGACATTTTCTCTTTGCCCGCATCTTCAAGACGCGGGTGGAGAAGTTCTATCTCTTCTTTGACTGGCCCTTCGCGATCTTCAAGCGCAAGTGGGGAGAGACGGAGTACGGCATCGGGATGATACCCCTGGGAGGGTACGTCAAGATCTCGGGCATGATAGACGAGTCGATGGACAAGGAGCAGATGAAGCAGCCCCCGCAGCCACATGAATTCCGGTCGAAGCCGTCATGGCAGCGACTGATGATAATGCTCGGCGGCGTCTTCTTCAATTTCATCTTTGCACTCCTGATATATGTCGCGGTGCTGAGCCTCTGGGGGGAGACCTATCTTGCTGCACGCGACGTTAAATACGGGATCCTGACCGACTCCACCGGTTATGCCATGGGACTGCGCAACGGCGACAAGATCATTGCGGTTGACGGAGAGGAGGTTGAGAACTTCTATGCCATCATTCCCGATATCCTGCTCAATGAGCGCAAGGTGATCAATGTTGAACGCCATGGCGAGATGATTGATATACCCGTAACCCGGGAGTACATACCACTGCTTCTGAAAAACCCTGATGTGATTGACGCCAGGATACCCTTCGGGCCGTTTGTCATTACCAGTGTCATGGAGGAGTCGCCGGCAATGATCGCCGGCCTTGCTCCCGGTGATGAGATCATGGCCATTGACAGCCTCTCATTCCAGTGGTATGATGAGTTCCAGAGATACCTTGCCTCACACAGGGGACAATCCGTTAACCTCACCGTCAAAAGGGAGGAGGAGATGATCGACTTCACCGTCACCACCACCGAGGCAGGCATGCTGGGTGTTTTTAAGGATGTGAGGGAAATTTTTGAGATGAGCACAAAACACTACAGCTTCTTCGAGGCGATTCCCGCAGGCATTGCCAAGGGATGGAATACCACCGGGGATTACCTGAAGCAGTTCAAGCTGATATTCTCAAAGGAGACCAAGGCATATGAATCGCTTGGCGGTTTCATTACCATAGGGAGCATCTTCCCGGGTAAATGGAACTGGCATTCGTTCTGGAACCTCACCGCCTTCCTGTCACTCATACTGGCGATCATGAACATACTTCCTATCCCGGCACTCGACGGCGGCCATGTGATGTTCCTTATCTACGAGGTGGTCACCGGGAGGAAGCCAAGTGACAAGTTCCTGGAGTATGCCCAGATCACCGGCATGATCATCCTCCTTGCATTGCTGATCTTTGCAAACGGGAATGATATCCTCAAACTGATAAGAAAATGATTATTCAGAGGCCATTGCAGCCTGTTAACAAAGAATTCGTACATTTGTGTAATAAAAACAGAGAGCTATGGGAAAGATCGGTCCAACAGAAATAATCCTTATCCTGGTGGTTGTGGTTCTGCTCTTCGGAGGACGTAAGATACCGGAACTGATGAAAGGGATAGGTCAGGGAATGAAGGAGTTCAGGAAAGCCAAAGGCACTGATAGCACAGACCCCTCAAAGAAGAGTGTTGAGGAGGAGAGCTAGAAGCAACATAAGTTCACTTTCCGCCTGCATGTGAATGCAGGTTTTTTATTTAGAAATCAAGACATTATGAGATCAGCCGCGATCCTTCCGACACTGCTGCTGCTGCTGACGGCGGCCTGCGGTGACACATCGCTCACAAGAACACTGCCTAACGTAACAGGCTCCACCGGTGAGGTCATGGTTGTCATGGAGAGGGCCCTGTGGGAGGGTGCTGCCGGGGCAGCCGTCAGGGATCATGTAGGAGCAAACCTCATCGGTATGCCGCAGCCTGAGCCGGCCTTCCGCCTGATGCCTGTCAATCCTGAGGGCTTCCGCGACATCTATATCTCTCACCGCAATGTCATCCTTGCCAAAACTGATACTGAGAAGAGCGGGCCGGAGGTTATCTTCTCGCGCAACCGGTGGGCAGAGACACAGCTGGTAATTGAAGTCGCCGCCCCTGACACACTCTCACTGGCTGCTGCCATCAGGGACAACGGGGAGGTTATCCGAAAGAAGATCAATGACGTTGAACGTGAGAGGCTTACAGCCTGGCTTGCTAAGTCGGCAGGGAAGGAGCGCAGTCGCCTCATGACAGATGTCGGCAGCTGGGAGCTTCTGCTGCCGGCGGGATACGAACCTGACTTCAACCGCCGGGGTGTTATGATGATATCAGCCGAAACCCCCTCTACAACACAGTCGGTCATCGTATCAGTAAGTGACAGGAAGATGTCGCGTATGGATTGTTTTGAGCTTGCCGATCTAACCGAGAAACTGATCTCTGCAGAGGTGAGCGGGCCTGATCCGGGGTCATTCATGGTCATCGAGAAGAGGGTTCAGACGAGCTGCCGTTCTTTCCGGCGCGACAGCACCGACTACATAGAGATGCGCGGTCTCTGGACCCTCGAGGGAGGGTTCATGGGAGGGCCCTTCATATCATATGCCTTCATCGACAAGGAGAGCTCACTGCCGGTGGTGGTGACCGGGTTCGTCTATGCTCCGGGGGATGAGAAGAGGGAGCTTCTGCGCCAGGTTGAGGCGCTCATGTACACCCTGAAGAAAACCCCCTGACGCCCTTCATATCTCCCCGTCCTCCACGGGCATATAGCGCTGGTCACGCCGCACGGGTATAAAACCGGCATCCATGATTATCGCCCTGACGGTTTCGGGGTCCACCCGAAAGGGGTCGCCTGCCGCGCTCACCACATTCTCCTCTATCATCACCGACCCCAGGTCATTGGCGCCGGCGTGAAGCGAAATCATCGCTGTCTCTTTGCCTACGGTGAGGATCGACGACTGTATGTTGGAGAAATTGTCAAGCATAAGCCTGCTGATGGCGGTAAGCCTGAGATATTCGGATGCGGTTACCCTGCTCCGGATGCCGTCACGATCTGCCAGGACGGTACCCCGGTCCATGAAAGGCCATGCAATGAAGGTGATGAAACCGTCGTGGCCCTCCGGTTTCTCATCCTGCAGGTCGCGCAGACGCACCAGGTGTTCTATTCTTTCGGGCACCGTCTCGGCATGGCCGAACATCATCGTCGCCGAGGTAGGCAGGTTGAGCCTGTGGGCCTCGCGCATGACGCCGAGCCATTCATCAACGGTGGCTTTTGCCGGCGAGACTGCCTTCCTGACCCTGTCAGAGAGTATCTCCGCACCTGCTCCCGGCAGCGAGTCGAGCCCGGCATCACGCAGTGCCACGAGCACCTCGCGGAAGCTCACCTTCTCTTTCCCGGCCAGAAAAGCCACCTCAGGAGGACCGAGGGCATGCAGTTTCAGTTGCGGCCACCGCTGCTTCAGCCGTCGGAAGAGCGAAGTATAGAAGTCGAGCCCGAGAGCTGGGTTCATGCCACCCTGCAGCAGCAGCTGGTCGCCACCGAGGGCTACCAGTTCACTGATCTTGCTGTCATACTCTTCATCGGTTGTCACATAGGCTTCATCACTCTTTGCCGTGCGGCAGAAGTTGCAGAAGCGGCACTGTGAGAAGCAGATGTTGGTGATATTGACATTGCGGTCTATCATCCACCCGACCCTGTTGTCAGGGTGCAGTCTCCGCCTGACACCGTCGGCAAGGAAGATCAGGGTAGCCAGCGGCGCCTCTTCCCAGAGGGTGAGAGCCTCCGCCGCAGTGATCCGCAGACCCTCCGCAATCTTCCCGTACAAATGTTCTGTGACTCCCATTATATCTTGTTGTGCGGGTTACCGCAACATAGCGCAAAGGTAATACTTAAAAGCTAAATCATTCAATAATTTGATTAACTTTGAGCCTCTGAACGGCCTCTCAGCTGTTCACTATGGAGGAATCACAATGGAAAGAAAACCTGTTATAGTCGGTATTACCCAGGGAGATATCAACGGCATCGGATATGAGGTCATCATGAAGGCGCTGGATGACGCCTCTGTTACCGATATCTGCGTGCCGGTGGTCTATGGCTCTCCCAAGGTCGCCGCCTATCACCGCAAGGTGCTGGATATCAATAATTTCAGCTTTAACAATATCAAGTCGGCCGGGGAGGCTCATCCGAAGAAATTCAACCTGGTCAACTGCCTCGATGATGAGGTGCGGGTTGAGCTGGGCAGGTCAACTCCTGAGAGTGGTGCTGCTGCCCTTGCTGCTCTCGAGAGTGCCGTCAGTGACCTTCTCGAAGGCAGGATAGACGTGCTGGTGACGGCGCCGATAGACAAGCATGCCATCCAGTCTGATACGTTCCGGTTTGCCGGGCACACTGAGTGGCTCAGGTCGAAGGTCAACGCCTCCGATGTGCTGATGCTGATGACGAGTGAGAGCATGAAGGTAGGCTTTGCAACCGGCCATCTCGCGTTGAAGGATGTTGCCGGTGCCATCACGGTGTCCCTGGTACGCGCCAAGCTCCGGCTGCTGAACAGGTCATTGCTTCAGGACTATGCCATCCGCGGGCCACGCATTGCCGTTCTGAGCCTCAATCCCCATGCCGGCGACGGCGGTCTGCTCGGGGCCGAGGAGAATGAGGTCATCATCCCGGCCATTGCAAAGGCTAACGAGGAGGGCATACTGGCGTTCGGACCCTATTCTGCCGACGGTTTCTTCGGTTCGGGGGCCTTCAGCCGCTTCGATGCCGTGCTGGCTATGTACCATGATCAGGGTATGAGTGCTTACAAGGCCCTTGCCTTTGACACCGGTGTCAACTACAGCGCCGGGCTGCCTTTTGTCAGGACCTCGCCGGCACACGGTACGGCCTTTGACATCACCGGAAAGAATCTGGCCTCAGGCAACTCAATGCGTCACGCCATCTATGCGGCATGTGACATCTTCCGCAACAGGCAGATGTATGATGAGCTGTTGCAGAACCCGCTGCAGCCGCAGAAGATAGAGATACATGCTGATCATGACCATGTTGATGAGTTACCTCCCGAACCCGAAAACTACGAACAGGATATATGATCGATTATATCACGGGCAGAGTGACCGAGCTGAATCCCGCCTTTGCGGTGGTTGAGTGCAACGGCATCGGTTACAGCATCAACATATCACTCAATACCTACGCTGCCCTTGACAGGGCTGAGAGCTGCAAGATTCTGATTCACGAGGCCATACGCGAAGATGCTTATATTCTCTACGGTTTTGCCGATTCCGACGAGCGTGACCTCTTCAGGCACCTCATCAGCGTATCGGGTGTGGGAGCAGGGACGGCACGGATGGTGCTCTCATCAATCAAACCGCCTGATCTCCGTCGTGCCATCACCGAAGGTGATGTCAATATTATCAAGTCAGTCAAGGGCATAGGCCTGAAGAGTGCTCAGAGGATCATCGTTGACCTGAAAGACAAAATTGGAAAACATACCGGTTCCGGTGAAATAATTGCATTTTCCGACAATACCGCGCGCGAAGAAGCGTTATCTGCATTAGTGATGCTTGGATTTGCCAGGAACAGCGCCGGGAAGGCTGTGGACAACCTCCTGAAGGAGGAACGGTCACTGCCTGTGGAGGAGATAGTGAGGAGGGCGCTCAAACTGTTATAAACAGACGTGCCGGATTGCGTTTTTCATTTCGAAATAGAGATCTTCTGATCAGGGTTGCACTATTTGCTATCCTGTTTATATTTTCCGATACCATATCGGCTCAGACCACTGCCGGTGACACTCTCCTGAGACTCAATGCCGATCCTTCCTATCCCTGGAATGCGAAGCCGTCATCACCCCTCTTCCTCAACAAGCCATCCAACATCACTACGAGGGTTGACTACGACGGACGCAACAACCAGTACATCATCTACCAGAAGATTGGCAGCCTCGATTACCGCAAGCCTGTTTACATGAATGCCGACGAATACCGCAGGTATGAGTTCGAGCAGGCTATGCGTGAATACTGGGATGCGAGTCTCAGGGGAGATGCCTCCGGTTACAGGTCATCACTGATACCGCAGATAGAGGTGGGAGGGGAGACCTTCGACCGCATCTTCGGCAGCAACATCATCAACATCGTGCCGCAGGGTTCTGCCGAGCTCATCTTCGGCATCAACATCTCACACACCGAGAACCCCACCCTCTCGGAGAGACTTCGCACCATCCCCACCTTCGACTTCCAGGAGAAGATACAGATGAACGTCACCGGCACCATCGGTGACAAGATGCAGCTGGGCATCAACTACAACACGGAAGCGATGTTCGAGTTTGAAAACCGGACCAAGCTCGAGTATTCAGGCAAGGAGGACGAGATCATCAGGAAGATCGAAGCGGGCGACGTGACGCTGCCTCTCAACGGTACACTCATCACTGGCAGTTACAGCCTCTTCGGGCTGAAGACAGAGCTGCAGTTCGGCAAACTCACCATGACCACCGTCTTCTCACAGCAAAAGGGGGAGTCGTCGGTGGTGGAGGTCAAGGGCGGGTCGCAACTCACCGACTACAGCATCACTGCCGACAATTACGAGGCAAACCGTCACTTCTTCCTCTCGCAGCACTTCAGGGACAATTTTGACGGGGCCCTGTCAAATCTCCCGATAGTCAGCACAGGACTGAACATCGAGAAGATAGAGGTCTGGATCACCAATGAGACCAGTCGTTTTGAGGATGTCAGTAACCGTAACATAGTTGCCTTCCTCGACCTTGCCGAGAGTCAGGAGAACATCTACACAACTGTTCCCGGGTTCCAGGGTATTCCCGGCACCCCGATCAATCCATCCAACAACTCCAATGGGCTCTATGAACAGCTGAACACAACATACAGCGGTGTAAGGAACATAGACCAGGTGGCAGATGCCTTTGCCCCTCTCTACCCGGTATTCCAGATAGGGCGCGATTATGAGAAGATAGAGAATGCCCGCAAGCTTACCGAGCGTGAATATACCGTCAACAGGCAGCTGGGCTATATCTCCCTCAACATTGCACTGAACAATGATGAGGTGCTGGCTGTGGCTTATGAGTACACCTTCAACGGCGGGGTCTTCAAGGTGGGGGAGTTCTCCACCGATGGCATCGACGCTCCTGACGCTCTTATCCTCAAGCTGATCAAGGGTACTACCCTGAGTCCCCAGATACCCACCTGGGATCTCATGATGAAAAACATCTACAACGTCGGATCAGGCCGCATTGAGCCCAAAAACTTTGAGGTTAACATACTCTACCAGGATGACAAGACCGGCAATGCCCTCAATTACCTGCCCGGAACGCCCCTTGAGGGACAGGTTCTGCTGCAGGCCCTCGGCCTTGATCAGCTTAACTCACAGCTTGACAGGGAGCCGGACGGGCTCTTCGACTTTGTCAATGGCGTCACGGTGATGGCAGAGAGGGGGAGGATCATCTTTCCCGTGCTTGAGCCCTTCGGCCGGCATCTGCTGAAATACATAACCGACCCCGGACAGATTGAGAAATATGTCTTTACGGAACTGTATGACTCGACACAGACGGTGGCGAGGCAGATGGCAGAGAAGAACAAATATCTGCTCAGCGGACAGTTCACCTCGGCCACAGGTTCCGAGATAAGGCTCAATGTGGCAAACATACCTGCGGGCTCTGTCAAGGTTACTGCCGGTGGTGTCACCCTCACCGAGAACGTTGACTATACGGTTGACTACAACATGGGCTCCGTAAAGATCATCAACACGGCTATCATTGAGTCACAGACACCCGTCCAGGTATCACTGGAGAGCAACCAGTTCTTCGGTCTGCAGACCAAGACGCTGGTAGGCACCCACCTGAACTACCGGTTTTCCGAGCGGTTCAACCTTGGGGGCACGGTGCTGCGGCTTACCGAGAGGCCCTACACCCAGAAGGTTACCTACGGCGAAGATCCCATATCCAACACCATATACGGTTTTGATGCTTCATACCGCACGGAATCGCAGTTCCTTACCAACGCCATCGACTGGCTGCCGTTCATTGAGACCAGCGCTCCCTCCTCGGTCAATTTCTTCGGCGAGTTTGCGCATCTCATTCCCGGCCACAGCAAGGCCATCACCTCTGAGGGGGCGGTGTACATTGACGACTTTGAGGCGAGTGAGATATCCCTTGACCTGCGTGCTTTCAACGCATGGTCACACTCAAGTGTACCGCAGGGGCAGGATCACTTCTTCCCGGAGGCGAAGCTGAGCAAGGATATCACTTCAGGCTTCAACAGGGCTCGGCTGGCATGGTATGTCATCGATCCGCTCTTCCTGCGCAACGGATCTACCACTCCTGACCACATCAAGGCGAATGCCGACCTGCAGTCGAGTCATCTTGTCAGGGAGATATACGAGACGGAGATCTTTCCCTACAAGGAATCAGCCAGCGGCATCCCTACCAACATCTCCGTGCTGAACGTCGCCTTCTACCCCTACGAGAGAGGTCCTTACAACTTCGACGTGTTGCCGGGACTATATTCTGCCGGTCTTGGTGCCGACGGCCTCCTCAACTCACCACGCACACGGTGGGGAGGGATGATGCGCGAGCTGCTGACCAACGACTTTGAGTCGGCCAACATTCAGTACATCAAATTCTGGGTCATGGATCCCTTTGTGGAGGATCCCCTCCATGAGGGCGGCGACCTCTACTTCAACCTCGGCAACATCTCTGAAGATATACTGCGCGATTCGCGCAAGCAGTTTGAGAACGGGCTGCCCACCTCGCCGCTGGTGGTGAACGTCGATACCACCGTCTGGGGCAGGGTGCCCAACGTGCAGGCCGTTGTACAGGCCTTCGACAACAATATTGACTCACGCCGTTACCAGGATGTGGGGCTTGACGGGCTGGGCAACGAGGACGAGGTCTCTTTCTTCGACAGTTATCTCCAGGCTGTGGGGGCGGTGGTCAGCCCGGAGGTTCTGGATATGATCTTCAGGGACCCTGCCAATGATGATTTTCATTATTTCAGAGGCTCGGACTACGATCTCCTTCAGCTGGGCATCCTGGAGAGGTACAAGAAATTCAACGGCTCTGAAGGCAACTCACCCACCTCGGAGATGTCAACAGAGTCATATCCCACCAGCGGATCGACGCTGCCCGACATGGAGGACATCAACCGCGACAACACGCTGAGTGAGACCGAGAGCTACTACCAGTACCATGTGAGCCTGAGGCCTGAGGACATGGTCGTGGGGAAAAATTTCATCGTTGATGAGCTTGAATATACGGCCACCTTTGCCAACGGCGAGAAGTCGCCCGTGAAGTGGTATCAGTTCAAGATACCTGTCACCGATTACGAGAGGGTGGTGGGTTCCATTCGTGATTTCAAGTCGATCAGGTTCCTTCGTATGTTCATGCGCAACTTCGACGAGGAGATCATCATGCGTTTTGCCCGTCTCGAGCTCGTCAGGTCGGAATGGCGCAAGTACAACCTCACCTTCTTCGAGGGTGGTGAGCGTATCACCATTCCCGAGGAGGATGACGGCACCTTTGAGATCAGCTCGGTGAGCATTGAGGAGAATGCCGGCAAGGAGCCTGTCAACTATGTCCTTCCTCCCGGCTTCGACCGTGTCATCGACCCAGCCAATCCGCAGCTCAGGCAACTCAACGAGCAATCGATGGTTCTCCGTGTGAGGGAGCTTGCCGACGGCGATGCCAGGGCTACATACAAGAATGTCACCCTCGACATGCGGCAGTACCGCAGGCTGAAGATGGAGGTTCATGCCGAGGCGCTGATAGGACAGCCTCTGCTTAACGATGAGATGACGGTCTTCGTCAGGCTGGGGTCAGACTACAAGAGCAACTTCTATGAGTACGAGATACCGCTGAAGCTGACACCTTACGGCAGGTACAGCAACGATGATGAAGACGAGAGGGCAATTGTATGGCCTGAAGATAACAAGGTGGATATTGACCTCTCGTTGCTGCTCGATGCCAAGCAGGCACGCGATGCGGCAATGCGGGTGGCGGGTTCATCGATCAGCGAGGCAGACATATACTCTATCACCGTGGGTGGCGCCCGCATCTCCGTCAGCGGCAGTCCCAACCTGAGCAATGTGAGGGTGGTGATGGCCGGTGTCCGTAACCCCATCAGGACACGTGACCCGGCGAACGATGACGGTGCTCCCAGGTCGGCGGAGGTATGGATCAATGAGCTCCGGCTGAGCGACTTCCGTGAGGAGGGAGGATGGGCTGCCAACGCACAGATGCAGGCACGCCTGGCTGACCTGGGGACAGTCAACCTGGTAGGACAGACGAGCACCCCGGGATGGGGCAGCATCGACAAGAACGTCAGCCAGCGCAGCATGGAGCAGGTGATACAGTACGACCTCTCGTCGAACCTTGAGCTGGGCAAGTTCTTCCCCGAGAAGGCGGGCATCAGGATACCCGTTTACATGGGTTACTCCGAGAACCGCATCAGGCCGCAGTATGATCCGCTCAATCCTGACATACTGCTTGATGAGTCGCTCGACAATGCGCAGGACAAGAGGGAGAGGGACTCGCTGCTAAACCTGGCGGAAGAGTACTCGCGGCGTCGTACACTCACCGTCAGCAACGCCGGCATAACCAAAAGGGGAGAGAAGCCCCATGCATGGGACCCGGCAAACGTCACCGTCAGCTATGCCTTTAACGAGGTGTACAACAGCGATCCCCGCACGGAGGTGGATTTGGAGCGTACGTACAGGGGAGGGCTCGCCTACGACTTCGATGCCAGGCCGAAGAATTTTTCCCCGTTCCAGAAGTCGAGGCTGCTCAGCTCACCGGCCTTCAGGCTGATCAAGGATTTCAACATCTATCTGTTTCCGAAGCACATCACCGTGCGTACCGACCTCTACAGGTATTACAACGAGGTCAGGACGCGCAACATCAACAACCCTGATCTGCTGATCGACCCGGTCTTTACAAAGGATTTTCAATGGACCCGGTTCTATGATATCAAGTATGACATCACCAAGCAGCTCAAGGTGGACTTCACCGCCAGCAGCATTGCGAGGATTGACGAGCCGGCGGGGGGTGCTGACCGCAGGCGCTATCCCGAGCTGTTCGACACCTGGCGTGATTCTGTCATGGCTAACCTGAGTGACCTGGGCCGCACCACCAACTACTATCATCTGTTGAATGTCAACTACAATGTGCCGGTTAACAAGCTGCCGCTGCTCTCATGGGTGACCTCCAACGCGCGCTACAGTGCCAGGTACGACTGGCTGGCGGGCACCATCTTCCCTGATTCGGTGAACATAAAGCCGGGCAATACGATCAAGAATTCGAACAACGGGCAGTTTACGGTGCAGGCCAACCTCACCAACCTCTACGGCAAGGTTAAATTCCTGAAAGAGATAGAGGCCAGCACGCAGCCGGGGGGGAAACGCCGCATGAGCCTCGGCTACGAGGAGGTGACACACAACAGGCGGGGACTGATACTCAAGGCCGACAAGCCGCGTATCATCAACCACAACCTGGGCACCAGGGATGTCACGGTGACGGTCACCGACCGTGACGGCGCTCCCGTGAGCGGTAAGTTCAACATCGTCTCTGATGACCGTATTGACTATATCGCTGATGCTGACGTCTCCAATGTCAGCGTCTCCGTCAAGGGCAGGGTGGAGAAGAAACCCGGCGTCGCCAGTATGGCAGGGCGCTATCTTGTGCGCAGCCTCATGGCACTGCGCAATGTCTCAGCCACCTATACCATCGAGCAGGGGCACATCCTTCCGGGATACCTCCCCGGCACCGCGTTCCTGGGTCAGGAGAACTACGGAGGCATGTCATCACCCGGCTGGCGTTTCCTCGCCGGGCTTACTGACGAGCGCTTCTTTGATGAGGCTGTCATCAACGGCTGGATCACCTCCGACACACTGCTCAACAATGCTGCCTCCTACAGCAAGCGTGAACAGTTCAATATCAGGGCCAATGTAGAGCCGTTTCCCGGCCTGCGGCTGGATCTGACAGCTGACAGGCGCTACTCGGAGACGGTGGCATCATACCTGCGTGCCGACCGCAACGGTAACTTCCCCGACAGCACCAGGAACACGCGTGTCACGGGCAACTTTACCATCTCGGTGGTGTCATGGGGCACAGCCTTTGAGAAGATACCCAAAACGGGCGACTATATCTCCCCGACATTTGAGAGGTTCAAGGAGTACACCTCGGTAATATCACAACGGAGGGGTAATGAGCGCCGTCTTGAAGACAGCAGCTATGATCCGTGGTTTGACCCTGTCACCGGCGAGCAGATTACAGGGCCCTATATGAGCGGATACGGCCAGACCTCCGCCGAGGTGCTGGTGCCAGCCTTCCTTGCAGCCTATACCAGGAGGGACCCGGGTAAGATCACCCTGTCACCCTTCCCCTCCATGATGCATATGATGCCCAACTGGAGGATCAATTTCGAGGGGCTGACAAAGTTCGAGGCGGTGCGCAAGGTATTCAACTCGGTGAGTCTCTCGCACCAGTACAGATCGACTTACACAATCGGCTCGTTCAATACCAGTCTCTATTATGATCCTGATGCATCAGGGATAAGCAGGATACGTGACCTGCAGTCGAACTTCATCCCGCAATATGAGATCAACACCGTAACCATCAACGAGCAGTTCAGCCCCTTGATCAACATAGACCTGGGATGGAAGAACTCGCTGACGACCAGGATAGAATACCGCAAGTCGCGTACGGTGACCCTCAACCTGGCGAGCAACCAGGTGGCAGATATCAGGAATGATGAGATAACCGTAGGAGCGGGCTACCGTTTTGATGATGTGGCCATCACCCTCAGCTCACGCACCGGTCAGCGTGCCCTGAAGAGCGACCTCAACCTGAAGGTGGACCTCTCCATCAGGAACAACAAGACCCTGGCGCGCAAGCTGGTGGAGGCGGTAAACCAGCCTGTGGCAGGACAGCGGGTCTTTACCCTGGGAGCCACTGCCGACTATGTTCTCAGCGACAGGTTCAACCTGCAGATATATGCAGACCATTCGATGAATGATCCTTTTGTTGCCAACACCTTCATGACCTCCAATACCAACTTCGGCTTCAGCCTGCGCTTTACCCTGGTACAGTGACGCTTGTCACCGGTGCCGTTGGAAAAAACGATACAACCGGCCTTAAAATCTTAAAAAAGATGTATTTTTGACATCCTGACAGTAAGATCATATGTCTAACAAAAAAATATCAAGTGATGAATGTTCCGGCAAACCTGAAGTACACCAAGGATCATGAGTGGGTCCGCATCAACGGCAAAGAAGCAGTTGTAGGCATTACTGATTTTGCACAGCATGAGCTGGGCGATATAGTATTTATTGAGATCGAGACCGTGGGCGAGAAGCTCGGGCAGGGCGATGTCTTTGGCACGGTGGAAGCCGTCAAGACAGTGTCGGATCTCTTCATGCCTCTCAGCGGCACTGTCACTGAAAAGAATGAAGAGCTTGACGCCTCCGCGGAGCTTGTCAACAGTGATCCTTATGGCGAGGGGTGGATGATCAAGATAGCTATTGACGATTCATCGGAGATCGATGATCTCCTCGATGCAGAAGCCTATAAGAAGCTTATAGGTGCGTGACTGACAATATAATAAGCAAAAAAAAAGCTGCAGGGATGCAGCTTTTTTTATTTGCGATTTCAGATTTGCGATTTTCGATTTAATTGACGATTTCTGATGTGCGAATGTCGATTAAAAAATTTCTCAATCGCAAATCGCAAATCGAAAATCGCAAATCGCAAATCGAAAATCCTACAATGTCTTCTTGACCTGTACGGTCTGGTACCCTTCGATTATATCTCCTACCTTGATGTCATTGAAACCTTCGATATTCAGTCCGCACTCATAACCTGCAGAGACTTCCCTGACGTCATCCTTGAAACGCTTGAGTGATCCCAGTTCACCGGTGTAGATGACGATACCGTCACGTATCACCCTCACCCTGGTGTTGCGTGTCACCTTGCCGTCGCGGACGAAGCATCCGGCGATGGTTCCAACCTTACCGATCTTGAAGACCTCACGCACCTCGACGGTAGAGACGATCTCCTCCTTGATCTCGGGCGAGAGCATGCCCTCCATGGCAGCCCTGATCTCCTCGATGGCGTCATAGATGATGGAGTAGAGGCGTATGTCTATGCCCTCCTTCTCGGCCAGCTTTCTGGCGCTGAGCGAGGGTCTCACCTGGAAGCCCACCACAACGGCGTTGGAGGCGGCAGCCAGCAGGATATCAGATTCGGATATCTGACCTACGGCTTTATGGATGATATTTACCTGGATCTCTTCAGTAGAGAGCTTTATCAGCGAGTCGCTCAGCGCTTCCACCGACCCGTCGACGTCACCTTTGACGATGATGTTGAGCTCCTGGAAGTTGCCGATAGCTATACGGCGGCCGATCTCATCGAGGGTGATGTGCTTCTGTGTACGCAGTCCCTGCTCACGCTGCAGCTGTGCCCTCTTGGTTGCGATATCCTTGGCCTCCTTGTCTGACTCCATCACATTGAACTTGTCACCTGCCTGCGGGGCTCCGTTGAGACCCAGGATAAGCACCGGCATTGAGGGTCCGGCCTTGCTGATCTTCTGGTTGCGCTCGTTATACATCGCCTTCACGTGGCCGTAGTAACTGCCGGCGATCACAACGTCGCCCAGACTGAGGGTTCCGGCCTTGACGAGTATCGTGGCCACGAAACCGCGACCCTTGTCGAGCGACGATTCAATCACTGTTCCGAGAGCAAACTTATCAGGGTTGGCTTTCAGCTCAAGAAGTTCGGCTTGCAGCAACACCTTCTCAAGAAGCAGCTCTATGTTAACGCCGTTCTTGGCTGAGATCTCCTGCGACTGGTATTTGCCTCCCCACTCTTCAACCAGGAAGTTCATGGCTGCAAGCTCCTCACGTATCTTGTCGGGATTGGCGGTGGGCTTGTCAATCTTGTTAATGGCGAATATTATCGGCACGCCGGCAGCATGGGCATGGTTGATAGCCTCCCGTGTCTGCGGCATCACCCCGTCATCCGCTGCCACGACTACAATGACGATGTCGGTTATCTGTGCACCCCTGGCGCGCATGGCGGTAAAGGCCTCGTGACCGGGAGTGTCAAGGAAGGTGATGACCTTGTCGTTGTCGAGCATTACCCGGTATGCACCTATATGCTGTGTTATACCACCGGCCTCGCCGGCGATGACGTTGGTGTTGCGTATGTGGTCTAGCAGCTTGGTCTTGCCGTGGTCAACGTGTCCCATGACGGTGACAATGGGCGGACGCGGCAGAAGGGTGGCTTCATCATCCTCCTCTTCCCTGACGGCCTCCTGCAACTCAGCGCTGACAAACTCAACAGAAAATCCGAATTCTTCAGCAAGCATCGCCATGGTCTCGGCATCAAGCCTCTGATTGATGGAGACTATCAGGCCAAGGCTCATGCATGTTGATATGATATCCACCACCGGCACATCCATCATGGTGGCCAGCTCATTGACGGAGACGAACTCGGTGACCTTGAGAGTGCTCTTTTCGAGTTCCTGCTTTTCTGTCTCATCCTTCATCCGCTGGCTGACGGCATCTCTCTTGTCACGGCGGTGCCGTGCCACCTTCGACTTGCTCTTGCTCATGAGCAGGTTGACATCCCTGATGTTCTTGTCAACATCTATCTTGTCAACCTCGGGCCTTAGCGTGCGGAACGACTTTTTCCTCTCGCCGCCGCGTTGATCACGCTGCCCGGGCTTCCTGTCCTTCCTCTGTTCCTGGGCTGCCTGGCCGGGAGTGGCGTTCACTGCAACCTTCTCACGGCTCTTGGGCTTGATGCGCTCGCGCTTCTTCTTGTCGTCGCGCTTCTGTCGGCCCTCAGCCGACTGCTCCTTACTCTTTTTGACTTCAGGTACCAGCTCGATCTTGTCGATGATCTTCACACCCGTCAGCTTCTCATACCCCGGACGGTATATCTCTGTCTCCTTCGGCTCCGGGGTCTCAGGAACAACGGGAGTCTCAGCAGCAACAGGAGTCTCTGCCGGAGTTTCCTCTTTGGCTACCGGTTTCTCCTCTGCGGGAGCGGGAGCAACTTTCTCCTCTGCCGGCTCACTCTTCCCGGCAGCACTCTTTTTCGGGCTCCTGGCCTTCCTGGCGGTCAGGGATTCAAGATCGACCTTTCCGACTACCTTCGGTTTCCTGGCCTCAACGGCAGGGGTCTGGGTGACGACAGGCTCAGCACTGTCGGAAGCATCACTCTTTGCAGGGGGTGCCTCAGGCTCCCTCGGAGTGGCTTTTGCTGCGGGAGCAGCCTCTTCCCTGGGTCTTGGCTCTCTCTTTGTGATCTCAGTGAGGATATCAGGATGCTTTTTGTCACCGGAGATATCTGTTATGAGGAACTCTTCGTCAGGCTCGCCGCTGTCGCCGGGCCGTCCGGAATCAAGATCCTCAATCGAGAGGGACTTTTTCGGAGTAATCTTCTCCTTGAGAGCCAGTTTCTCGGCATCCTTCTTGACGCTGAGGTCGCCACTGTATTCTTTGACTATCAGTGCATAAGCCTCAGGAGGAATCTTGCAGTTGGGGTCCGTGCTTATGTCAAACCCCTTCTTGTGAAGAAATTCGACAATAGTCTGGATCCCAACATTGAATTCGCGGGCTGCCTTGCTTAAACGTATGGCTTTCTTCTCTTCAGTCATATACCTTAATGATATCCTCTAATTTTAATATATCGTTGCTCCCGTACCGGGAAGCAGGTTGTTACTTGTCAAATTCAGATCTCAGAATATTGACCACCTCCTTTATCGTCTCCTCCTCGAGGTCGGTCCGTTTGACGAGGTCATGCACCGTCAGCCGCAGCACGCTGCGTGCGGTGTCGCAACCGATGGCCTTCAGCTCATCAATGATCCATCCTTCGATCTCATCGGCGAATTCATCGAGGGATACATCCTCCTCATCCTCATTGTCAGGCTCACGGTAGACCTCGATGTCATACCCGGTGAGCTGACCGGCCAGCTTGATGTTCAGTCCTCCCTTACCGATTGCCAGTGAGACCTCGCTTGGCTTGAGATAGATCTCCGCCTTCTTGTCCGCTTCAATCAGTTTTATTGAGGTGATCTTTGCGGGGTTGAGAGCCCTGGTGATGAAGAGCTGTATGTTTGAAGTATAGTTGATGACGTCGATGTTTTCGTTGCGCAGCTCGCGGACGATGCCGTGGATGCGCGATCCCTTCATGCCCACGCAGGCACCGACGGGGTCAATGCGCTCGTCGTACGACTCCACGGCCACCTTGGCTCTCTCGCCGGGCACCCTGACGATCTTGCGTATGGTGATCAGCCCGTCGAATATCTCAGGTACCTCGAGCTCAAAGAGCCTCTCCAGGAATACCGGGGAGGTACGGCTGAGGATGATGTTGGGAGTGTTGTTCTTCATCTCCACCCTGATGACCACGGCACGGATGGTGTCACCCTTGCGGAAATGGTCCGAGGGTATCTGCTCACCCTTGGGAAGTATCAGCTCGTTGCCGTCGTCGTCAAGCACCAGTGTCTCACGCTTCCATACCTGGTACACCTCACCGGTGACGATATCCCCGATGCGGTCCTTGTATTTGAGGTAGATGTTGTTCTTCTCCAGGTCGAGTATACGCGACACGAGGTTCTGCCTCAGCGCCAGGATGGCCCGGCGGCCGAAGTCGAGAAACTTCACCTCATCCGATACCTCTTCACCTACCTCGTAATCCTCATCAATCTTGTGCGCCTCAGAGAGGGGTATCTGTGTGTTGGGATCGGTAAACTCCTTATCATCAACTACCTCGCGGTTACGCCAGATCTCAAAGTCACCCTTGTCAATGTTGACGATAATGTCAAAATTATCGGCCGAGCCATATTTCTTGGCAAGCATACCCCTGAATACATCCTCCAGCACACTCATCATGGTAGGCCTGTCAATATTCTTCAGCTCCTTGAACTCTGAAAAAGTATCTATAAGATTAACATTTTCCATTTTGACAATCTGTTCTGTTATTTAAATGATATTATTACTTTAACTGTTTTTAAATCTTCATAATTGAATGACCTGACCACGGTTTCAGCCTCTCCTTTTTTGATCTTTTTCTCAGTGCTGAGTTCAAAGCCTCCCGGGGTTACGTTCATGAGGGTGCCCTTCAATGCTTCGCCCTCAGCGGTAACGACCTCAACCATTCTTCCCTCGTTCTTCAGGTACTGCTCAAGAACCAGGAAGGGCATGTCGAGACCCGGAGACGATACATTCAGGTCATAGTCGCCAATCTCCTCGCCAACCTCACCGCTGATTGCCTTGCTCAGCGAGGCACAGTCGTCAATGGTCACACCCCCGGGCCTGTCGATGAGGACAGTTATCCGTCCGGTGCTGCTCAGTCTTACGTCGACGAGGAAGATGCCGCTACCCTGTATGTGGCTTTCGGTAACTCTTCTTATCTGCTCCCTGGTGACCATAGTATTTCTTTTGATAACAAAATAGGGGACTTTTGTCCCCTAGGCCATTCATACCCTTCTGTTCGGATGCAAAGATAATATCATTTTTTTAATTGACAATGGACAGTGAAGGTGAAAAATGATTAACTACCTTGTATCTGAAGCTTTTCTGACCTGTTTTTGGAAACAATTCCATAAATTTGCATGCATAAAAATCTGCGACATTTGACCAACTGGAGAAAGATCATCAATGACCCGGTGTACGGATTCATAAGTATGCCGAGTGATCTTGTATTTGACCTGGTGAGCCATCCTTGGTTTCAGAGGCTCAGGAACATAAGGCAGCTGGGGCTGACAAGCTATGTCTACCCGGGAGCACTGCACAGTCGTTTTCAGCACAGCCTGGGAGCGATGTATCTGACAGGACTGGCGGTGCAGACACTGAGGACGAAAGGGGTTGAGATAACGCCTGCCGAGGAGGAGGCGGCGCTGGTGGCGATACTGTTGCATGACATCGGTCACGGGCCATTCTCGCATGCGCTGGAACACTCGCTCATCACCGATGTGCCACATGAGAAGATGTCACTGCTGATCATGGAGGAGCTGAACCGCCAGTCGGGAGGCAGGCTGACAGATGCCATCTCGGTTTTCCTGGGCAGCTACCCGCGGCAGTTCTTTCATGACCTTCTTACCGGGCAGATGGATATGGACAGGATGGATTACCTGAGACGCGACAGCTTTTTCACAGGAGTGATAGAGGGGTCCGTGGGTTCTGACAGGATAATCAGGATGCTCAATGTCTCGGACGACCGGCTGGTTGTTGATGAGAAGGGGATCTACTCGGTGGAGAAGTTCCTGATTGCCAGGCGCATGATGTATTGGCAGGTTTATAACCACCGGACTGTTGTCTCAGCCGAGAAGCTGATCACCAGCCTGCTGGTCAGAGCCCGCGAGGTGACAGCGGCCGGTGCCGATCTCTTTGCCACCCCTGCACTGAAATACTTCCTGCAGAACCGTGAGATGACTGGCAACGACGCTGACAGGGAGATGCTGGTAAACCATTTCACCATGCTCGACGAGAGTGATATCATCTCGGCAACCAAGGTGTGGATGGATTGCGGTGACAGGGTGCTGGCCGACCTCTGCAGGCGTTTTATCTACCGTGATCTCCTGGGGATAGAGCTTCAGCGAAAGCCCTTTGAAAATGTCAGGGTGGCGGAGATGAGCACCAGGGCACAGGTGAAGCTGGGACTGCAGAACGACGAGGTGCGGTTCTATGTGAATACCGGCGACGTCTATAACCAGACATACGCCCCCGGCACACCGGAGGTACGCATACTGCTGAAGAACGGCACCACCAGGGATATAACCGCGGTCTCCGACCTGTTTGACAGGGAGGCGCTGTCGGAGAAGGTGACGAAATATTACCTCTGCTACCCCAAAGAAATATTGTAATATCATTCAAAAAGAAGACGATGGAATATACAGCTGAGATGATAGCCGGGTTGTTGAACGGGAAAGTTGAAGGCGACCCCGGAACGCGAGTGCATACGATAGCCAAGATTGAAGAGGGGAAACCCGGAGCCTTATCGTTTCTTGCCAACCCGAAATACGAACAGTACATCTACACAACAGGCTCGTCGGTGGTACTGGTGCGGACTGATTTCAGGCCTGTCAGGGAGGTGAAGGCCACGCTCATCAGAGTGGAGGATCCCTACCAGTCGGTGGCCAGGCTGCTGCAGATCTATGAGGCAGCAAGGCCGGTCCCGAAGGGTATTCACCCGACAGCAGTCATTGATGAGACTGCCTCGGTGGCCGAGGATGTCTACCTGGGAGCTTATGCTGTGGTCTCGGCAAATGCCGTGATAGGGAGCGGAAGTTGCATCTACCCTCACACCTGGGTCGGGGATGGCGTAAAAGTAGGCAGGAACTGCACGCTCCATGCGGGGGTCAGGGTGTACAGCGACTGTGTCATAGGCGACAACTGCATTCTGCATGCCGGGACAGTCATCGGGGCAGACGGTTTTGGCTTCGCACCCGTGGCTGACAGCAACTTCATGAAGATACCGCAGATAGGGAACGTGGTGATTGAAGATAACGTTGAGATAGGTGCCAACACATGCATTGACAGGGCCACGATGGGATCCACGATGATACAGAGCGGCGTGAAGCTTGACAACCTCGTGCAGCTGGGACACAACGTGGTCATCGGCGCGAATACTGTCATTGCCGCACAGACAGGCATAGCCGGTTCAACAAAGGTCGGGAAGAACTGCATGATAGGAGGCCAGGTAGGTATCGTGGGGCATCTCACCATAGCCGACGGCTGCCGGATCGGGGCACAGGCAGGCATCATCGGGTCAGTACGGGAGGAGGGTTCTACAGTCGTCGGAACACCGTCGCTCGACAGCAGGAAATTCATGAAGAGCTATGCCTTTTTTGCACGTCTGCCGGAGCTGAACAGGAAGGTGGACGAGATGGCAAAAACGGTGGAGGAATTAAAAGCCTGATAGTTCAGCCGGAACGTTCTAAAGTAAAAGATTTGAACATCATATAGATGTGAGGATTTCTCTTGTGCCGTTCGGAAAAATTTCCGTTTCTTTGCAGGATCATAAAAATCAACCGGTGATGAGTGAGAAGCAAACGACGCTGGCTAGTGAGGTGAGTCTTAATGGCAAGGGACTGCATACGGGTGTGGAGGTTAAGCTTACCTTCCGGCCGGCACCTGCGAATCACGGCTACAAGTTCTGTCGTGTTGACCTGCCCGGCAAGCCTGTTATCGATGCACTTGCGGATCATGTTACGGAGACCTCGAGGGGCACCACGCTGGTGCAGGGTGAGGCTTCCGTGGCCACAATAGAGCATGTGCTTGCAGCCTTTTCCGGCATGCGTGTTGACAATGCACTGATTGAGATAGACGGACCCGAGGCCCCCATTATGGGTGGCAGCGCGCGTATGTTCGTTGATGCCATAAAGAAGGCCGGTATAACCGTTCTTGACGAGGATCGAAACTATTTTGTCGTCAAGGAGAAGATAACCTTTTCGGACGAGGAGCACGGTGTTGACCTGATTATCTATCCTGATGACCATTTCAGTGCTCATGTGCTTATCGACTACAATTCCAGGATCCTGGGGAACCAGTATGCCATCCTCGATCAGATTGAAGATTTTGAGACGGCGATAGCCGGCAGCAGGACTTTTGTGTTTTTCCATGAGCTGGAGCCGCTGTTCAGGATGGGGCTGATAAGGGGTGGTGACCTGGAGAATGCTGTGGTGATCCTCGAGCGTGAGGTGGAGCAGGAGGAGATAGACCGTATAGCAAAGATGTTCAACAAGCCGGGTATCACAGAGCACCATGCCGGTGTTTTGAACAACACCAAACTACGGTACCCCAATGAGCCTGCACGGCACAAGCTGCTTGACCTCATTGGCGACCTGGCACTGGTAGGACAGCCCATCAAGGGCAAGGTGGTGGCCACACGTCCCGGTCATTTTTCCAATACCAGGCTTGCCAGGCTGGTGCGTCAGCAGATCAAGAGACAGACAACAAAAAAGGAGATACCACTTCTTGACACCACCAAGGCGGCGGTGATGGACATACAGCAGATAAAGAATCTGCTGCCGCACCGCTTTCCCTTCCTGATGGTGGACCGTATCCTTGAGCTGACTGACAACCATATCATTGGCATGAAGAACACCACCTATAACGAGGCTTTTTTCCAGGGTCACTTTGAGAAGGAGCATGTCTTTCCCGGTGTGCTGCTGGTGGAGACCATGGCGCAGGTAGGAGGGATACTGGTTCTCAGCAACGTTGATGAGCCGGAGAAGTATTCGACATACTTCCTCAAGATTGACAAAATGAAGTTCAAGAACAAGGTTATCCCGGGAGACACGATAGTTGTCAGATGCGATCTTACAGAGCCCGTCAGGCGCAACATCGTGATTATGTATGCCCAGGCCTTTGTGGGGGAGAAGCTCGTTGCCGAGGGGGAGATGACGGCACAGGTTATCAAGAACAGACAATAATATATGATTTCTGCCTTAGCATTTATTGATCCGAAGGCTCAGATTGGAAAGGGTGTGACCGTAGAGCCGTTTGCCGTAATTCACGGTAATGTTGTTATTGGTGACGGCACCTGGATTGGTTCGGGTGCCGTGATCTATGACGGTGCCAGGATAGGCAAGGAGTGCCGTATCTTCAACGGTGCTTCGGTGTCGGCCATACCGCAGGACCTTAAGTTCAGCGGCGAGGAGACGACGCTCGAGATAGGCGACAACACCACTGTCAGGGAGTTTGCCACACTCAACAGGGGTACTCGTGCCAGGGGCAGGACGATAATAGGGAGCCATTCGCTGATAATGGCATATGTGCATGTTGCGCACGACTGCATGGTGGGTGATCATGTGATCATGGTATCACTCTCGGCGATAGCCGGTGAGGTTAAGCTTGGCGACTGGGTGACGCTGGGAGGAGGGGCGATGGTTCACCAGTTCGTACGTATCGGTGCCCACTCCATTATCGGCGGTGGTGCTAAGGTGCGAATGGACGTGCCGCCTTATGTCAAGGCAGACAGGGATCCGCTGGCGTTTATGGGGCTGAACACAGTGGGGCTGGAGAGGCGCGGATTCACGAAGGAGAAGATTCATGAGCTTCATGAGATTTACAGGGCTTACTACAATATGGGGATGAATGGCGGCAAGGCCCTGGATCATATAGCCGGCAATTTCGAGGCCACCCCCGAGTGTAATAATATCGTGGAATTTATCAGAGGTTCAGCAAGAGGGGTTATCAGGAGGCGGTAAGCCTGCCGGTTTCCGCAAGCGCTTTAATAATTTCTTCAACAGCTTCCTGTTTACAGATGCTTTATATGATGGGCGGCTGCGAAAGCGTTTTTGTAATATTTATCAGAAAAAGCAAGAGCGTTGTGGCAGCTACCTGTATAAAACACGAATGGGAACCATACTTACGTAATAGTTCCCATTCCGGCGAATGACAGCCATGACCGTCATTGCCGCCATGCTACCGTTATTGCAGCCGGTTCATCTCTCTTACTCCTGCCTTTCCAAAGCCTGTCGATGTCTGCCGGATGGCAGACTGCCGGCTTTGTTCCGGTGTCCTTTCTGCTCTCTTTCAATACCTTGCGGTTTTGTCCGTCGGCTTACCGGGACGCGGAGTTATGAACCCCTGAAGCATGACACCTCCCGAAGGAAGAACTGCTGTCACGCCCGGGTCATCTCCATCCTATCCTCGCCGGTTTGGGTGGCCTGATGACCCTCTCTCTGAACGGACACATTTGCTGCATTATCAGTTTTGGCATTGCATCTGTGTTGCTCTCTTCGCCCGGGTGTTATCCCGTTTGAAAATTGCTCCGTCAGACCGCCAGGATGGGGAAGGCTTCCAAGCCTGCATCCGTAACGGACGCTTTGAGACCGTGGTCTCTCTGCGTGAGACTCTGAAGTCTGATGTTAATTCAGAGTGATAATTAAACCATTCGAAAGAACCTTCTTACCTCAGAGCGACTCTTTATCGCTCACATGGTATTTACAAATATAGCAGGTAAAGTTTACCGTGTCAAATTTTTCGGGGTAATAATTCGATAAAGAAAAGAACACGATTTTCACAAGGTTATTAACAGCAATAAAGTATTGGTTAGCAAATAAATGAATCTAAAAAAACAAGGTTATCAACAGCTGTTGATAACCTTGTTGGTTTATAGGTCATAACTCTCTGTCATTCAAGGATCACCTTCTCCTTTTTCGGATATTTGACGCTGTAGGTGAGTATTATCTCCTCAGTCTGACGCGGTTCTACCGTAAGATCCCAGACTATCTCTCCGGTGGTGACATTGCGGTTTCCTCCGGTAAGTTCGACGGCCTCAACGGTGATGTCACTGTTCTGCGGGAGGGGTAGCTGATCGCGCAGCTTCACGCTGACGGAACGGTTTTTTGTGTTGCGCAGGGAGATGAGAAAAGAGAGGGTCTCAACCCTGTTGGAGCCGATTAGTCTCTGTGAGGTATAGTCGGTCCTGCGCTCACGCTTAACGGTGATACTGTTGTCGGCGCCGAGTGAGACCGGCAGTGTATCGGTCAGCTCGGCGGTGTTGATGTAGCCCTTGCCGGTGAAGGTGTTGCTGAAGTAGATGTTTGACTCACCCGGCAACAGGTTGTATTTCTCCCAGTCGGTGAGATAGCCCATCAGGTAGGCAGATGTGGCCAGCTTGGGGGTTGCAGCGTAGCTGTAGGTGGCGGGAGCGGTAAGCCTCTGAAGCTCCACCATCTCCGTTTTGCCTCCCGATTTGATTGTTTGCGGCACGTTGACGTCGAAGCTGAAGCTGATGTTCGATTCGCTGACGGTGACGGGAAGCGGTGCGCTCTCAGCCTCCATCATGATGGCATCATCCGCTCTCTTCTCCCGGGCCTGGGGCATCGATTTCACTCCCCGTGCAACAACCACCTCGTTGAGCTGTGAGTAGGCTATTGGCCGGTAGAAATCGATGAACCACGGATTGAGGCTCGGCAGTGCACCTGCGGTCATGGGTGAGGCGTTGGAGAGACTCACCCTGACATCCTTCCAGTCCATGCCGCTGTTCTGCCAGATGCCGGCTTTGTAAATTATGGTGGCCGGATCGGCTATGTCATCCACCCTGATATCATATGAAGGACGCCATCCTGCGTTCATGACTACGTACGAGAGCTTCAGGCTGCCTGTCGACGGCCTGGTGCCTGTCACCGTGACCAGGATCTCTCCGGTGGGCATCTTGGAAAAATCGACTGAGGCGGCAAGCTGCTTCTCCAGCTTCTGCTTCTCCTCCTCAAATTCCTTTATGACTCTTCTCTTTTTCAGCACCGCCCTCTTTACAGCCTCGGTATTTGATGTGTAGATGTCGAGCAGGGCCCTGAGCTGTTCCGGGGTGATGGCCGATTTGTTGGTGACAACATCGTAATTCGACTTCAAAAAGAGCTCCTTTTCCATGAGAATATCCACCCCTGTCTTCTCATCCTCTATCTTCAGCTCCAGCTCTTTGATCCTGTCGCGCAGCTCCCTGATTGATTCTGTCTCGTCGGGGTTCTCGAGATAGTTATTGCGGTGACTCACACCCATTATCATGAAGCCGCCCTCGCCCCTGACCTGGATGCTGTTGGGATCAATATACGGAGAGAGACCGCCGGCAACGAAATCGACCGTCTCCGCCCCGATACTCACCGGGATCTCACCGTGGAGCTGGGCCCCCTGCCTGAAGACCGTCACGTGGGTGACCGGACACTGTACATATTTCTCCCGGCCCTCGATGGCCGATGCCGAAAGGGCAAGCACAAGAATGGTTACCAATAAATACTTCTTCATAATTGTCAATTTTGTATAAAGGTATTCAAAAAGTGTGATCCGGTGAAAACCGCAGATATCGTGCCATGTTCATAAAGGGGAGGAGCAGTCCCGGTAAGCCTCAGGTTGATGGCACCCGCAGCGGCAAAAAAAAGGGGAAGACCAGATCTGTTCCTCCCCGCTGTGTTAACTCCTGAATAAATAAACCTAAAACTAACCGTTATAATCCTTAAGAACACTCATGAGCTTCTGCCTTGCAAAGAAGATACGGCTCTTTACCGTTCCCAGCTTGAGGCCCAGCTCCTCCGATATCTCCTCATACTTGTAACCTTCAATGTGCATCCGGAAAGGACGACGGTAGTCGTCGTGCAGCGCATCGATGGCCTTCTCTATCTCGTTGCCGGCGTAGGACGACTCGGGAGAGATGCTTCCCTTCTCAGACGGCAGGTTGATGTAGTACAGCTCGCTGGTGCCGTCCATCATAGTGTTCTCCCTCATCTTGCGACGGTAATTGTTGATGAAGGTGTTTTTCATTATCGTGAAGACCCAGGCCTTCAGATTTGTGGCATCCACAAATTTATCCTGATTCTGTATGGCTTTCAGGAAGGTGTCCTGAACCAGGTCAAGGGCGTTATCTCTGTCGAGTGTCAGACTGAGGGCGTACTTCTGAAGATTGCCCTTCAGATCTATTATGCTTGTATTGAATTCATGTGCAGTCATTTCTCTGTTTTTTTCATTTGTTGCAACAAAGTTAAACACAAAATAAAGGATATGCAAATCCGAATATCTTAATATCTTAATATAGGGCAGCAATCACAGGATTTTCTAAGCAATAAACAACAGTGTATCAGGCTTATAAGGTACGTGTGTCTAAATTAGGATCTTCAGGTATTTTTTCTGCCAGTTCTCTTTCTGGCCGGATAACTGCCTTTGCCGGAGGGTGGCATGGTTATCCCTGTACTGGCCGCGGGGCAGCAGGAGGGGTCATTGATACTTTTAATTATATTTACAAAAAAAGATTTTTATGGAAATAGTTGAATACCCGGCCGGTGCCACTGCTGTTTACAGATTTGACACGGCAGGCACGCCGAAGGCGGTGATACTTCTCGTCCACGGGCTGGGGGAGTATTCAGGCAGATACAGCCCCTGGGCTGCGAGATTCAATGTGAACGGGATTATCATCAGGGCCTTCGACCTCCCCGGTCACGGCAGGTCAGGGGGCAGCAGAGGGGTGATACCCTCCCTGGAGAAGGTTTATGAGACAATCGATCTCATGCTTGCCGGACTCGCCGGTGAGTATCCCGGTGTGCCCCTCTTCCTATACGGTCACAGCCTCGGGGGAGGCATCGTGCTCAACTACCTTGTAAGGCACAGTCCGGCGGTGCAGGGAGCCATCGCAACCTCTCCCTGGGTCTACCTTACTGAGACTCCGCCAAAGGCAAAGGTAATCCTGGCAAAGCTGATGAAGAGGCTTATGCCGGGATTGACACAGCCGTCAGGACTGAAGACGGAGTATCTCTCACGTGAGCCCGGCGTGGCCGGCCGGTACAATGATGATCCCCTGGTGCACGGACTGATATCAGTGGGACTATACTCCGCCGTGACCGATGCTGGCGCAGAGACGGTCAGCCGTGCCGCGGAGATCAGCGTACCGTTGCTCCTTGCTCACGGCCGCGATGATATGCTCACCTCACCGGCAGGCTCCGTCAGGGTGGCCGAGGCAGCCCCGAAGGCCACACTGAAGCTGTGGGACGGCGGTTATCACGAGCTGCACAATGACATACTTAGGGATGATCACTTCGACTTCATAATTGAGTGGCTCGACACATTAATATAATATAATTACTCCATGGAACTGAGAACAACGGTTCCGCTTCCCGCTTCGGATGCAGGGATCACCTATGATACCCCGGTGATGTTCCTCGGCTCCTGCTTTGCCAACGAGATCGGCTACCGGATGGCAGCAGGCAAGCTGAAGGTGATGACCAACCCCCACGGCACACTCTTCAATCCCTTCTCGGTGGCAGGTGCCCTCGACAGGTTCGTGTCAGCTCATGTTTATACCGCGGACGACATATACCTTCATCAGAACAGGTACATAAGCCTTGACCATCACACTGCCTTCTCATCATATGACCGCGATGTGTTGACAGAAAGATTGAACGAGGTCAGCCGGGCAGCCTCCTCGCTCATCAGGGAAGCTTCGTTCCTATTTGTCACCTTCGGTACATCATATATCTACACTCTCAGGGAGAGCGGCGCCATCGTGGCCAACTGCCACAAGCTGCCCTCAGGACTCTTCGACAGGCGACAGGCCTCATGGGAGGAGATAGCCGAAAGATGGCGCGGGACGATAGACCGTCTTGCAGTGCTGAACCCCTCACTTAAGATATGGCTCACCGTCAGTCCTGTCCGCCACCTCAGTGACGGCGCTCACGAAAACCAGCTTAGCAAGGCTCATCTGCTCCTCGCCGTTGAGGAGTTGCTCTCGCACCCTTCGGTGACAGGTTATTTTCCTGCCTACGAGATATTCATGGATGAGCTGCGCGATTACCGCTTTTACGGCACTGACATGGTGCATCCCTCGGAGACAGCCATCGACTATATCTGGGAAAAATTCACTTCGGTATTCATTGACAGTCCCACACTCAGGCTTTGGAGCGAGGCTGCCCGTATAACCCGCGCCAGGGCCCACCGTATCTCTGGTGGTAAACGCGAGACGGCGCCTTTTGCAACTGCCATGCTTGAAAGGATAAGCGACCTGAGAAGCAGGGCACCTTACATAGACCTGGAGGCAGAGGAGAAATATTTCAGGGGCCTGATGTAACCAAAGCGATTAATAGTTGAACTTTCTCTGTTTTGTATTGTTTTGTTGCAGAAAATGTGAACAAAATATGGCCTGCAACCGGAAAGCCTCATATTGTGAATCGAATATGAAATTTCCTTCAAGTTTCATTCGACCAAAGAAAAAAATAAACAGGAATGAAAGAGATGAGATACATTATTATAATACTGACGGCGGCCATGCTGGCCTCATGCTCGTCGACCCCCTCCTCGTCAAGGCTGACGCAGAGGCAGACCTTTACTGACATAGTCACCAACCCGGCAGGTGAAGGACCTGAGATAGAGGTTAAGTTTTACGGCGGCCCCTCGCTCTATTACCCCCTCATGGCTGTATGGCTTGAGGATGAGCAGGGCGATTATATTCAGACGCTTTTTGTACCGAAGGCGATCGCCACAGGGGTTTTCAAGTTCGGGTCCAATGCTTCCGGCAAATGGGTTGAAGCTGCAAAGAGGGCTCCCCAGACCCTTCCCTGCTGGCCGCACAAGAGAGGCGTCAGGGTTGGTGTAAAATAACCGTTAAAATTCAGGATATTATCAGAGGCTGTCTGCCCATTCTGCCAGTTCGGCAGGCGAGCAGACAGCTTTTGTTATGCCGTTGCTCCATGATCCGCTACGGTCATATCTGCCCGGTACAACAGTTTTCTTGAGAGCCAGCTCCCCGGCAAGGTCGCTGCAGAACTTCATGACCTCATCATCAGGCTCCGAGGCGTGAAGATTGAGTGCCAGTACCGTAAAAGGCCTGACAGAATGTATGTCCCTGATATCGTTTAATGTAAGGGTTCCTTCCGTATAGATAACATCAAAGCCCTTTTTCCGGAGGAGATATTTAAGAAAGATGAGGTTATTCTCTATCTCATTGTCTCCCATGTTGATGATTGCGGCACTCTTTCCGTTGAGAGGGTCATCCAGGGAAATCTCCCCGGAAATAAGTATAGTCTTTATGACATGCCTGATGAACTGTTCCTGTGGTTTGGATATGCAGTCTGTAAGCCACAACACCCTGGCTTTCTGCATCAGGGGGTAGAAGACATCGAGATATGCCTGTGCCAGTCCTTTTTCCCTGACAAAGCGACTCAGGTTCTCACGAAACTCCTCCTCGCTGAACCGGAGTGCCGATATTATCAGATCTCCGGGCTTGAAGGTGCCATTGCCGTTATCCTCCGGCGACCCTGTCTTCAGAACCTCACGCAGCAGCTGACTGTCGTCAAGCTTTGCTATCTTTGATATCTTCATCCCGTTGCGGTTGAGGATAGATATGGTAATCAGCTTTTTCAGCTCATCTTCACTGTAGAATCGTATGTTTGAATCGCTCCTGTCGGGCGTGAGAATCCCGTAACGTTTTTCCCACATTCTTATAGTATGGGCCTTTATCCCGCAGAATGACTCAAGGTCTTTAATTGAGTATGTCCGGCTTCCTGCATTCATCTCTCTCATTGTTACTTACTCCATGACTATAACAATGGGAGGGTCCAAATGTTTAAGGCGGACGGTGATAGTTGTGTTTCACGGTCGGCCGCGACAGAAAAACTGCTTCAACATAATCCAAAAAAGTAGTAAATTCGCAGTCTATTGCAAAATGATGAAGGAGTTACAGAGTGTAAAGCAGAGGTTCGGGATCATTGGCAATCATGAAGGACTTAACAGGGCGATAGACATTGCCGTCCAGGTGGCCCCCACCGATCTGTCGGTGCTGATAACCGGTGAGAGTGGCACCGGCAAGGAGGTTTTCCCCCAGGTGATACACACGTACAGCATCCACAAGCATGGGCCCTACATCGCCGTAAACTGCGGTGCCATTCCGGAAGGCACCATTGATTCTGAGCTTTTCGGCCATGAGAAGGGGGCTTTCACCGGGGCTACCGACAGCCGGAAAGGATATTTTGAGGTGGCCAACGGCGGCACCATCTTCCTCGATGAGGTGGCCGAGCTGCCTCTCTCGACGCAGGTGAGGCTTCTGAGGGTTCTGGAATCCGGTGAGTTTATCAGGGTCGGCTCCTCAAAGGTGCAGAAGACCGATGTGAGAGTGATAGCCGCCACAAACATTGATATTGTGAGGGCGGTAGCCACGGGCAAGTTTCGTGAGGATCTCTTCTACAGGCTCAATACCGTGCCGGTAAGGATACCGCCGCTACGGGAGAGGGGTGATGACATTATACTGCTGTTCCGCAAGTTCGCGGTAGATTTTGCGGAGCGTTACCGCATGCCGGCCATCAGGCCCGACAGTGAGGCCAGGGAGATGCTGGTCCACTATTACTGGCCCGGTAATGTCAGACAGCTCAAGAACACCACCGAACAGATATCGGTCATCGAGCAGGATCGTGAGATTACTGCCGTCATTCTCTCGCGTTATCTGCCCGACTATCAGAGCGGACGCCTGCCTGTGCCAATCAACGCTCCCGGGGGACAGGACTTCAACACGGAGAGGGAGATACTGTACAAGGTGCTCTTCGATATGAAGAGCGACATGCATGATCTCAAAAACCTTGTATATGATCTTCTGAATTCGGGCACGGACGCAGACAATCTTACGGAGAGCGGCGCCAGGGCAGCACGCAACCTTTTCAGTGACAGCGCTGTACGCAGGCCGTCGTTTGAATCACCGCAGGCGCCCCAGATGGGATACGTTCCGCCGCGGGAGAACAGGGTCATAGAAGACACCGAAGAGGTGGTGGAAGAGTCGCTCTCATTGACAGACCGGGAGAAAGAGCTTATCAAAAAAGCGCTTGAAAAGAATAACGGCAAGCGGAAGCTTGCCGCGGCTGAGCTGGGTATCTCTGAAAGGACCCTCTACAGGAAAATAAAAGAGTATGACCTTGACGATTAAAACGGTACGAATCTTACTGCCTCTGGCCCTGCTCATGGTGACAGTGAGTTGCGGAATAAAGGTCACATACTCCTTCACCGGGGCCTCCATACCTCCTGAGGCAAAGACCATCAGTGTCGCACCGTTTCAGAACAGGGCCAGCCTGGTGCAGCCGGGACTCAACCAGGTACTGACAGACGCGCTCATCGATCAATGCAGGGCGCAGACCAACCTCGACATGGTATCTGCCGGCGGTGAGTTGAGCTTTGAGGGCGACATCACCGACTACAAGACCCAGCCTCTGACCGTCAGCGGTAATGAGCAGGCTGCCTCGAACCGCTTTTCAATAACAGTCCGGGTGAGGTATGTAAACAGCTTTGACCAGGAACTCAGTTACGACCAGTCTTTCACGCGGTATCAGGATTACAACAGTGCCCTTGACCTGAGCGCCGTTGAGGCCAGCCTCACGGAGGAGATCGTGAAGATGCTGGTGGAGGATATTTTCAACAGGGCATTTGTCAACTGGTAGAGACGGCTGATGAACAGGAATGAATTCAACAGGTTTATAGTCGGCATCGGCCTCCCTGGCACGGCCGACATAGAGGGTCTGAGAGAGCTCACCGCCCTCTTCCCCTGGTTTCATTCCGCACATCTCCTGCTGCTCAAGGGGCTGAAGGAGAATGCCGACATCAGGTTTGACTCACAGCTGAAGGCATCAGCTCTTTCGGTCAGTGACCGGGCGGTGCTCTATCACTATATTTACCTCTCACCCGGCGGGGAGACCACCGGGCAGCCGGAGGTGATGCAGGAGGAGACTGTGGAGCCTGTTGCGGCTGTAACCGATGAGGAGGTTGTTGCCGGGGCGGCTGTGGATGGAGCAGTGGCCGGTGAAAACATTGAGGAGCCTGCTGATGAGGTGGCTGTGGAAGAATCTGTGGCTGCAGAGAGCGGGGAGGAGCCTGTTGCGGCGGTTACCGATGAGGAGCCCGTTGCAGATTCAACTCCGGAGGAGCCCGCAGAGGAGGTGACAGAAGAGGAGGCGGCATTCGGGGCAATACAGGATGCAGGTGCTACGGTAACTGATGAGGAGCCGGCCGCTGAATTGATTGAAAAGAATGTCTCGGAAGAGCCGCATCATCCGGAACAAATTGCTGATCAGGAGCCGGAGCCGGGAGTTGTTCATGGTGAACCCCTTGCTGCGGAGCCGACAGAGCCGGACATCACAGAGTATGAACCCGCTTCGGAGGGTACAGCAGATCAGGAAGTCTCCCCTGATGAAACTGCGGAACATGAAACCGGCGCTGAGGATACTTCCGAACAGGAAGTTGTACCGGAGGAAGTCACCCCTGATGAATCTGCGGAACATGAAATTGACGCTGAGGATACTTCCGAACAGGAAGTTGTACCGGAGGAAGTACCCACTGAGGATGTCAATGCCGGGCTACGGTCCCGGGAGGAGCTTGTGGCTGAGATAGAGGCACGGCTCAGGGAGCTGGAGATCATCACCCGCGAACAAGTCAGCACGATGGAGGCAGAACAGACCGCCGACAAAGTTGATACTGCACCCCTCCCGGCAGATGAACCCGAAGACATCCTTACAGGTGTAGATGATGAGGCACCCCTCCCGGCGGATCAACCTGAAACCGTGGTCAGAGGCGAGGAGGATGCACAGACGGAACTGCAACCTGCATCGGAGGCGGAACCTGAAGCAGAACACCTGCTGGAGTTGCTGCCCGACGATACCTTCACCGGGAAGGAATCCGCGGAAGAGAGTGTCAGGGCGCTGACGCCGGCCGACCTTATTGACAGGTTTATCAGTATAAGTCCTACCATCGAGAGGATGACGCCGGGCGAGGATCAGCCGGTCAGGGATCTTTCAGAGCCGGGCGACGAAGAGGAGGCAACCTTTATAACCGAAACACTGGCAAAGATTTACGTCAACCAGGGCTATTACACCAAGGCGATAAATATTTATCAGAAACTCTCATTGCAATATCCGGAAAAAAGTGCTTACTTTGCAGGCCGTATTGAAAAGATAGAAGAGTTAATAAAATAGCATAACAATGGGTATTTACATTTTTATCTCAATTTTGGTGATCCTGGCATGTGTCCTGGTAATCATGGTGGTGCTTGTACAGAACTCCAAGGGAGGAGGCCTGGCCGCCAACTTCACCTCCGCCGGCCAGTCGATGGGAGTACGCAAGACAGCTGATTTCCTTGAGAAATCGACATGGACTCTCGGTGTGGCAATTGTGGTTCTCTGCCTGGCAGCAACGGCATCCATTCCCAGGGGAGAGGTTGCAAAGGAGTCTGTCATCAAGTCATCCATTGAAAGAGCCCAGGATCCCAATGCCATCCCTACGTTACCGACACCTCTCACTGAGCAGGAACAGCAGCCTGACGGGAGTAACGAATAAAATGACAGGAAGAAGATATTGAAGTGTCAGTTTGTCATGAACTGACACTTTTTTTTTGCCAATACTCATTTGGCACAGATTATGACAATATAAGGCAGAAAAAAATATTGTTTAACTATAAAACTAATGACAATGGCACAACTAAAAGGAAAGGTGCTGGCAGGTAAAGTTCTCATCAAGCCCCGGGAGGCAGAAGAGAAGACCGCCAGCGGCATTATCATCCCCGATTCAGCAAAGGAAAAACCTCGCGCAGGCACAGTTGTTCTTGTAGGAGCTTCGAAGAAAGATGAAGAGATGGAACTCAAAAAAGGAGATAACGTTCTCTATGGAAAGTACTCCGGTCAGGAACTGAATATCGACGGCACTGATTACCTCCTTCTGTCTCAGTCCGATGTACTTTATATTTCGTAATAACCAAAAAACAGAATAGCAATGTCAAAGGAAATAAAATTCAATATCGAAGCACGTAACCTCCTGAAAGAGGGCGTTGATCAGCTTGCTGATGCAGTAAAGGTTACCCTCGGTCCCAAAGGCCGTAACGTTGTGCTTGAGAAGAAATTCGGTGCACCCCAGATGACCAAGGACGGTGTGACCGTTGCCAGGGAGATAGAACTGTCAGATCCCTTTCACAACATGGGAGCCCAGATGGTCAAAGAGGTGGCATCCAAGACTTCTGACACTGCAGGTGACGGCACAACCACTGCCACCATCCTTGCACAGAGTATAATAACTGTCGGTCTGAAGAATGTAACCGCAGGAGCCAACCCGATGGACCTTAAGAGAGGCATCGACAAGGCCGTTCTAAAGGTTGTGGAGAGCCTGAAGAGCCAGTCGCAGACCGTGGGCGACGACCTGAAGAAGATTGAACAGGTTGCACGCATATCGGCCAACAATGATGAGGAGATAGGCAAGCTCATAGCTGCTGCCATGGATAAGGTGAAGAAGGAAGGTGTCATCACCGTTGAGGAGGCCAAGGGAACCGAAACCAAGGTTGAAGTTGTTGAAGGGATGCAGTTTGACCGCGGGTATATCTCAGCCTATTTTGTCACCAATGCTGACAAGATGGAAGTTGAGATGGAGAACCCCTACATTCTCATTCACGACAAGAAGATATCATCAATGAAAGACCTTCTCCCCGTTCTCGAGGAGACAGCCCGCACGGGGCGCGGTCTCATGATCATTGCCGAGGATGTTGAGGGCGAAGCTCTTGCCACCCTCGTTGTCAACCGTCTCCGTGGTTCACTGAAGGTGTGTGCCGTCAAAGCTCCGGGCTTTGGCGACAGGAGGAAGGAGATGCTTGAGGATATTGCCATTCTGACAGGAGGCACCGTCATCTCGGAAGAGAGGGGCATGAAGCTTGAGAATGCCACCATGAGTGATCTTGGTGTAGCTGACAAAGTGTCTGTGAACAAGGAGAATACCACCATTGTCAACGGCGCAGGCGATAAGGAGATGATCCAGGCACGCGTCAACCAGATCAAGCAGCAGATTTCAACCACCACTTCCGACTATGACAGGGAGAAGCTTCAGGAGAGGCTTGCCAAGTTGGCCGGCGGCGTTGCGGTGCTCTACATCGGTGCTGCCTCTGAGGTTGAGATGAAGGAGAAGAAAGACCGCGTCGACGACGCCCTTCATGCAACACGCGCTGCAATAGAAGAGGGTATCATCCCCGGCGGCGGTGTCGGCTACCTGAGAGCAATTCCGCTGCTTGAAAAGCTGAAAGGCGACAACGATGACCAGAATACCGGTATCGAGATTGTCAAGAGGGCCATTGAGGAGCCCCTCCGCCAGATCGTTGTCAATGCCGGCAAGGAAGGTGCTGTGATTGTACAGAAGGTACGTGAAGGCGAGGGCGACTACGGGTACAATGCTCAGACTGACAAGTTCGAGAATCTCTTCAAGACCGGTGTCATCGATCCGGCCAAGGTTGCAAGGATAGCTCTCGAGAATGCGGCATCAATAGCCGGTATGTTCCTCACCACCGAAGCAGTGGTTGTCGAGGAGAAGGAAGAAAACCCGATGCCTAACCCCGGAATGGGCGGCGGCGGTATGCCGGGCATGATGTAAGCTAATATAGCCTAATAGTTGAAAAAAGAAAGCTGCCCCGGAAACGGGACAGCTTTCTTATTAGGCAGCAGGGAGCAGTCTTCAGTCTTCAGTCTTCAGTCTTCAAAATAGAAAATCGCAGATCGCAAATCTCAACTTTTCCCCATCTTTGTATCATGGCTGACCCGCGGCAGGTACACGACCTTGAGCAAGAGAAGATAGGGAAACTGATGTGGAAGTACTTTCTTCCCTCTTTTGCCAGCATGATGGCAAACGCTCTCTATAACATCGTTGACCGTATCTATATCGGACAGGGTGTCGATGCCCTGGCTCTCTCCGGCCTCAGCGTGATATTCCCCCTGATGATCATAGTCATGGCCTTTAGCATGCTTGTGGGTATCGGTTCGTCTGTCAGGGTCTCCATCAGCCTGGGAGAGAAGGACTATCCCCGGGCAAACAGGATCCTGGGCAATGCACTGTTTATGTCGCTGGTAATGGGACTGACACTTATGGTCATCGGATTCCTGATAAGTGATAAGATATTACTGATATTCGGGGCAGGACCTGAGACACTTGCATACGCCTCCGACTATTTCAATATCATCCTTGCAGGGATACCCTTTAGCCTGACAGGCTACGCGCTGAACAACGTGATCAGAGCGGAAGGCAATCCCCGTATTGCTATGATCTCGATCTTCATCAGCGCCGGGATCAATATAGTACTCGACCCGGTATTTATCTTTGGTTTTGACATGGGGGTAAAGGGCGCCGCCCTGGCAACCATCATCGCGCAGGCCGTACTCTGCGTATGGGTATTAAGGCACTTTCGCAGCAAGAGGAGCGTCACACGCCTGTCGCTGCCCTACATCGCGCCTGACCCCTATATAATCAGATACATCATATCGATAGGCTTTGCACCTTTTGCCATGAATGTGGCATCAAGTATTGTCACGGGAGTCATGAACACCCTCTTCATAAGGTACGGGGGGGACATCTCCGTGGGTGCCATGGGAATAGTCCACAGTTCTACAATGATGCTAATGATGACCATCATCTCCATTAACATGGCCATACAGCCTATTGTCGGGTTTAACTACGGGGCCGGACTATACTGCAGGGTGAAGGAGTCGGTGATGAAAGCCATTAAATATGCCACGCTGATAGCCACCGCCGGGTGGCTGATATGCATGCTGATACCGGGTGCGGTGATAAGCATCTTCAACTCGGACAGCATGGAGCTCAGGGAGGCCGGGGTGCTGGGCCTGAGGATCTACTGCGCCGTGCTGCCGGTAGTAGGTTACCAGATCATCGCCTCCACCTATTTCCAGGCTATAGGTAAGGCCAGGCTGGCCGCCTTCCTGTCGCTGCTGCGCCAGATAATAGTGCTTCTGCCTCTGATAATCATCCTCCCGCACTTCTGGGGTGTGACAGGGGTATGGATCGCCAACCCGATAGCTGACGTGGTGGCTGCCGTCGTCTCTTTCTTCTTCTTCCGCAGGGAGCTGAGGAAGCTTAGCTGCCCGGCGGATACACCTGCTGATGTTCCGCCGCCGGAGCCACAAACGGCGGGAGAGATCTATTGACCCTCCCTTTTCTTCCTTCGCATTATAATAACAAAGAGAGCCGTCACAGCAGCCGTAGCGGCAGCAGCGATTATCAGCGCCTGTTTCAGCGGCATGGCAAGTCCGCCTCCCGAGTGGGGTGCAGCCAGTATATAGGTAAAACATACGGCAGTGAGGAAGATAGCGGGCAGAGACATGAACAGGTGACTCTTGCCTCTGAGAGCCAGGTACATGGCTATGGTCCAGCAGGTGATGGCTGCCAGGGCCTGGTTCGATATGCCGACGAACTTCCAGATGCGGGCGAATTCATCCTTCATGACGAATGTAAGGATGAAGCCAATTGCAAATACCGGGATTGTGATCAGCAGCCTCGAGGAGACCTTCTTCTGAGACAGCCTGAACATGTCGGCCACCGTGAGTCTCGCGCTCCTGAAGGCAGTATCCCCGGAGGTGATGGGGCAGGCCACCACACCTATCACTGCTATCACCGCCCCGGCCTTGCCGAGCCACGACCTGCATATCTCGTTGACCAGCCAGGCAGGGTCGGGCCTGATATCGGGATTGTCAGCCAGCGGATGGGTGAAGGCATAGTTAAGCCCGTGAACATCACCCACCACAACGATCCATATATAGACCACAGGGCCGTACATGGCTCCAAGGATGGCACCAAAGATGGGCCCCAGGCCGGCAATGTTGAGGAACTGTATCATGAATACGCGCCATGCCTTCATGGGAACGTAATCAATGCCGTCACTTTTGGTGAATGCCGGGGTGACCCGCGCCGCATCCATCCCGAAGATTCTGTCGGCCACCCTTCCGTAGACAAGATACCCGAGGATAAGCAAAGTGACCGACACTGCAAGGGTAATCATGGGTTCATTGTTATGTAAACTACTAAAATAAATAAAATGGAGGCAGAGTGTACCCAAAAGGCGACTTCAGTAAAGAACGGGGCAAATTATTTATATTTGCAGCTGAAATGAACCGCCCTCCCCTGATGGACAACATACGTAACTTCTGTATCATAGCTCACATAGACCACGGTAAGAGCACTCTTGCCGACAGGCTTCTTGAAAGAACCAACACCGTGGATTCGCGTGAGTTTCAGAATCAGGTGCTGGACGACATGGACCTGGAGAGGGAGAGGGGCATCACCATAAAGAGTCATGCCATCCAGATGGACTATGAGCAAGAGGGTAAGAGATACTATCTGAATCTCATTGACACCCCGGGTCATGTTGATTTTTCCTATGAAGTATCGAGGTCAATAGCCGCCTGTGAGGGTGCCCTGCTGGTTGTTGACGCTACCCAGGGCATACAGGCCCAGACCATCTCCAATCTTTACATGGCCATTGAACACGGGCTGGAGATCATCCCGGTGCTCAACAAGATGGACTCGGTGAGCGCGATGCCTGAGGAGGTGAAGGACCAGATAGTAGACCTCATAGGCTGCGGGCGCGATGAGATCATAGAGGCGAGTGCACGCACAGGCATGGGTGTGGAACGCATCTTGGAGGAGATCGTCAGCCGCATTCCTCCTCCAAAAGGGGACCCGGAGGCACCGCTGCAGGCACTGATTTTTGATTCGGTCTTCAACTCCTTCAGGGGGATAATAGCCTATTTCAAGATAGCCAACGGCACTATCAGGACACATGACATGGTCAAGTTCGTTAACACGGGAAGCGAATATGACGCCGATGAGATTGGAGTGCTCAAGATAAAGAGGGAACCGCGCGATGTGCTCAGCGCAGGAGATGTGGGATACATCATCTCGGGCATCAAGATATCGGCGGAGGTAAAGGTAGGGGATACCATCACCCATGTGGCCCGTCCGTGCACAGAGGCTATTGCAGGCTTTGCCGACGTGAAGCCTATGGTTTTTGCGGGAATCTATCCCGTTGACGCTGATGACTACGAAGATCTGCGTGCATCCATCGAGAAGCTGCAGCTCAACGACGCCTCCCTGACCTTCGTGCCGGAGTCTTCGGCAGCGCTGGGCTTCGGTTTCAGGTGCGGCTTCCTGGGGCTGCTGCACATGGAGATTATCCAGGAGCGGCTCGACAGGGAGTTCGACATGGATGTTATCACCACCGTCCCCAACGTGTCATTCAGGGTGCTGACAACAAAGGGCGAGATCATTGATGTGCACAACCCGTCAGGAATGCCGCCGGCCACAGCCATTGACGAGATAGAGGAGCCCTATATCCATGCACAGGTGATTTCAAAGTCGGAATACCTGGGACAGATACTGAAGCTTTGCATCGACAAGCGCGGGACGCTGAAGAACCAGATCTACCTTACGAGCGACAGGGTGGAGGTCACCTTCGACATGCCGCTCTCGGAGATCGTCTTCGACTTCTATGACAAGCTGAAGAGTGTCTCAAAGGGTTATGCATCATTCGACTACCATATTACAGATTACAAGAAGGCAGACCTGGTCAGGCTCGACATACTCCTCAACGGGGAGATGGTCGATGCCCTTTCAACACTAATCTACCGTGGTCACGCCTACAGCTTCGGACGCCGTATGTGTGAGAAGCTGCGGGAGCTGATACCGAGACAGCAGTTTGACATTGCAATTCAGGCAGCCATAGGGGCCAAGATCATTGCACGTGAGACCGTCAAGGCGGTGCGCAAGGATGTCACTGCGAAATGTTACGGCGGAGACATCACGAGGAAGAGAAAACTGCTCGAGAAGCAGAAGAAGGGTAAAAAACGGATGCGCCAGATAGGCAACGTGGAGGTTCCGCAGCAGGCTTTCCTGGCTGTGCTGAAGCTCGACTGACATTAAGAAATGCCGCCCGCCCGGGCAGCCTTTTTAACAGAGTAGTTTGTATCCCTTGCCGTGAATGTTGAGGATCTCGACATTTTCGTCTTTGCTGAGGTACTTGCGCAGCTTGGTGATGTAGACGTCCATACTCCGGGCATTGAAATAGTTGTCGTCGATCCAGATCGACTTGAGGGCCAGGTTTCGTTCCAGAACCTCATTGCGGTGACGGCAGAGAAGCTCCAGGAGCTCTGACTCCTTGGTGGTCAGCTTGCGCGACTGGTCCCGGTAGGTGAGCAGTTGCCTGGTGACATCGAAGTTGTACTTACCTATGGTGTACTCAGCGGCCGGAACATCGGCGGCTCGTTTCGTGGAACGCCTCAGGATGGCCTCGATGCGATAGATCAGCTCCTCCATGGAGAAGGGTTTGGTGAGGTAATCATCAGCACCGGTTTTAAAACCCTCGATGACATCCTCCTTAAGATTCTTTGCTGTAAGAAAGATGATCGGAATGTGCGGGTCTATTGTCCTGATCTCCCTGGCAAGAGTGAAACCGTCCATCTCGGGCATCATCACGTCCAGCAGGCAGAGAGAAAATTTCTCCTTTTTGAAGATCTTCATCGCCTCTGCTCCGTCGATGGCCAGGATGGTATCATACTCCTTCGCAGACAGGTAACTCTTTAACAGCTGTCCCAGATTGGTGTCGTCTTCGGCCAGAAGGATGCTTACTTTATTCATTTTGTCTGGTGTTTTGGAAGGTGGATGATTATTCGTGTGCCCTTCCCGATCTGACTCTCGACCTTTATTGTGCCGTGATGTTCGTCGGTAATGGTTTTCACGTAACTGAGCCCGAGACCAAATCCCTTGATATTATGTGTATTGCCTGCGGGTACCCTGTAGAATTTGTCAAAGATATGTTTCTGTTGTTCCCTGGGGATGCCTATACCGTTGTCTGAGACGGTGATCACCACACCCCTGTGCCAGCTTTCAGTGGTGACGGTGATCTCGGGTGTGCGTGCCGTATATTTGAGGGCGTTGTCTATCAGGTTGAGGATCACGTTGAAGAAGTTCGGTTCGTCAATCACCACCATGGGGTCAGAGGCATCGAGGAAGGTGGAGATAGTCCCCCCCCGTCCGCTCACCTGCAGCTTGAAGGCATCAACGGCCCTGATGATGACTGCATGGACGTCGGTCTGCTTTTTGTCGAGCTCGAGTCTGGCTCTTTCGAAGATAGCAGTCTGCAGCACTTTTTCAACCAGCACCTTCAGCCTGTTGCTCTCCTCTGAGATGACCGTTGCGAGCTCACGGGTGTTCCTTGCTCGCTGTGGAATGGAGTCATCGGCGAGCATCTGTGATGCCAGTGAAATGGTTGCAATAGGGGTCTTCAGCTCGTGGGTCATGTTATTGATGAAGTCGCTCCTTATCTCTGAGAACTTTTTCTGGCGGAAGATGACGATAAAGGTACCCGTTGAGAGAATTATCAGCAGCAGTGCTATCAGCAGTGATGCAATTGCCATGAATGATATATGGGAAAATTTGTATTTCTCCTCCCCCGGGAAATAGATGGTGAGGATGTTGTTGCCCGGTACGGGGTCATTAGGAAAGAGTTGCCGCAGGTATTTGTTGGCGCCGGTCCTCTCGCGGTAATCCGGTGTACGATAGATGATGCCCCCGTAATCGCCCCTGACGGCACACTCATAATCGAGGTGGATTCCTACATCATCGAGCGATTTCCTTATGATTGTATTCAGCTCATCTGAGGTAAAGCGATCCCTGAGGGGAGGGGTCTCATGCAGTATCCGGCTGACGATGTTCTCTATGGAGATGATCTTGCTTGTCATACGTGCTGCCGCTCCGGCAGTGAGGCTCTGCTCCCCGGGCTCGGTGTTTCCTGTCAGCGACTCCGGCTCCAGGCTCTCTGAGTTGAGAAGGTAAGTGCGTCCGGCACGGTTGATGATGACTGACCTGACATCGGGGTCAAAGCCGTACTTCTCAAGCAGCATCGCTTCGGCCGACTGCCGGGTGGTCAACGGTTCGATCTCATCCGGGGTTGCCTCCCGTGCTGCTGCCGGGGCGGCGGGATTGATCTCACTGATGATGCGATTATAGGTTTCAGTACGCTCAAGCTCATTTACCACCTCCTTGAGGGCCTCATTGACACCGAACCTGAACTGCTGGTCCTCGGCGCTCACCACATTGCTGATCCACCGTACCTGAATAAATACCAGTGCAAAGATGGCCAGGAAGAAGAAAACGGCCAGCAGCACTATGTGCTTTCGCTTCATACTTTTACAAAAGTAATCCGTTATAACCTTTATCCGTCCGTTTAACGAATTTTAACAGAATAATCAAAAAAATTATGATCGCGAAAAATTAAAATAATGTTAAAAATCAATAATTTAACAATTCCTTAAGAGAGTGCCCATGGAATTATTTTGATATTTGCATCAGTTATGGCACGAAAATTGTAATAGAATAATTGGAGTTTTTTTCATAGGTTAGGTTAGTTTTAGGGTTAACACTGAAGAGGAGGCGAGAAATTGTCTCCTCTTTCTTTCTTACAGTGCCAGCAGGGAGGTGTTAATGTCGTTGACCGTTTGGCTGTTGAAGATAAAGACAGCTGTTATCTCGGGTATTTTCCTGACAGTGTTGGCAAGGCTCTCTGCTCTCTTCTGGTCGGGGGCTCCGCTGATGACGAGAAAGAAGTCGATTTTGCGAAGTTTACGGATAAGGGTGCTCCCCTCGCCGTGGTTTGAGACCAGGGAGAATGCCGGCATGTCAGAGACGAAGCAGGAGAATCGGTTTTCACCGCCCTCCGTAACTGCAGTGACATCGTGGTCACATTTGCGGAGGCCGGAACCCAGATGCCGGTTAAGCATGACCGAGATGCGGTAATCCGGTTCAGCAGAGACGATTCCCAGGAAGAGGAACTGCGGTATCTCATGCGCGGGAATGATATGTCTGGTAATCTTTTTTTCCCTGTTCATTTCTCCCTGCTGTTTACCCTGTTCCATGCGATCATTGACGCTTCCTGTTCAGCCTCTTTTTTTGTAGTACCCTCACCCTGGCCGGCGGTTTTCCCGTCAATCTCCAGTGTGACTGTAAACAGGGGATGGTTATCTGACCCGTTTTTCTCCCGGAAGGTATAATGGATCTTTTTCCTCTTTTTCTGGCAGTATTCCATGATGAGGCTCTTGTAGTCGGTCTCGCTGTCGAGCAATGCCTTGAGATCGAGGTGTTTAATAAGCGCCTTTTTAATAAAGAAACGGCGGGTATGTTCAAAGCCCTTGTCGATGAACAGTGCTCCCACGAAGGCCTCCACCGCATTACCGTAGAGGTTGCGTGGCGAGTCGGTCGGTGCGAGATGGGATACTATCAGTTTGTCGAGACCCATGGTGACACCCAGCTGGTTGAGGGTCTCCCGGTTTACGATGCGGGCCCTGGTCTTGGTGAGGAGTCCCTCGGAGGCATCAGGGTAAAGATGAAAAAGGTAGTCGGAGATGATGCTGTCTATGATGGCATCACCCAGGTATTCCAGTCGTTCATTGTTGACTCTCGTTCCGTCTGGCAGGATGTAGGAGGCTGACCGGTGGATGAAGGCCATCTCATATAGTGTCAGCTTCCGCGCGCGGAAGCCGAGAAGGCGCTTCAGGCCGGAGCGAAACTCCCGCCTGTCGTGTACCATGATGTTGTTCTTTTTCCTGTGGAGCAGGAACACTATTCTTCGAATTTCCTGATCAATACAGAGGCATTATGTCCTCCGAAGCCAAAGGTGTTGCTCAGCGCAGCCCTTACCGTTCTCTTCTCTGCCTTGTTTGGAGTCAGGTTCAGCTTCGGGTCTATGGCAGGGTCGGGGTTTCTCAGGTTGATAGTCGGTGGTACGATGTCGTGAACCACAGCCATGACCGTGGCAATTGCTTCCACTGCCCCGGCGGCACCGAGCAGGTGGCCGGTCATCGACTTGGTGGCACTGATGTTCAATTTGTGGGCATGTTCTCCGAAGAGCCTGACGATGGCTTTTGTTTCAGCTATGTCACCCAGAGGGGTAGCGGTACCGTGGACGTTGATATAATCTATCTCTTCAGGCTTCAGTCCTGCCTCCTCGATAGCCAGTTTCATCACGTTCAATGCCCCCATGCCGTCAGGGTGGGGGGCTGTGATGTGATAGGCGTCGGCGGTGAGTCCGGAGCCGACCACCTCTGCATAGATGGTGGCTCCGCGTGCTTTGGCATGACCGAGCTCTTCCAGGATCAGGGCGCCGGCGCCCTCGCCGATGACAAACCCGTCACGGGTGACATCAAACGGACGTGAGGCAGTCTGGTACTCCTCGTTGTTGGTTGACATTGCCTGCATGGCATTGAAACCGCCTATACCTGGCGGGTTGATCGAGGCCTCCGATCCGCCGGCAATAAAGAGGTCAGCCTTGCCCAGAAGGATGTAATAGTAAGAGTCAATGATGGCATTGGTCGATGAAGCACAGGCAGAGACGGTGGCGAAATTGGGCCCCCGGAAACCGTACTTGATTGACAGCATGCCCGCAGCAATGTCACTGATCATCTTGGGAATGAAAAAAGGGCTGAAACGGGGAGTGCCGTCACCCGTAACATACCCTCTCACTTCTTCCAGGAAAGTCTCAATACCGCCGATGCCTGATGCCCATATGATTCCGGCGCGGTCTTTGTCCGCCGCATCGGGATCAAGGCCGGAGTTTGCTACCGCTTCCGCAGCCGCCACCATGGCGTACTGGGCGTAGCGGTCCATCTTGCGCGACTCTTTCCTGTCAAAATAAGTGGCCGGATCGTAGTTCTTGAGCTCGCAGGCAAACTTCGTCTTGAACTTTGCAGTATCAAAGTGAGTAATGAGATTTGCGCCGCTTACACCGTCAACAAGACTTTGCCAATAATCCTGAAGAGTGTTGCCGATAGGGGTCAACGCCCCCATTCCGGTAACTACTACCCGCCTCATATCTGGTTATCAAGGATAACTACTTTGCGTTCTCCTCAATATACTTAATGGCTTCGCCTACTGTGCTGATGCTTTCTGCCTGATCATCAGGAATTCCAATGTTGAACTCCTTTTCAAATTCCATGATCAGCTCGACAGTATCCAGAGAATCAGCACCAAGATCATTGGTGAAGTGTGCTTCGGGAGTAACCTCAGCCTCATCAACGCCAAGCTTTTCAACGATGATCTTCTTTACTCTAGTAGAAATGTCAGACATACCAAATCAATTTTACGTTAATACTCGTTTCAAAAACTACGCAAAGAAATATATTTGTACCATATTTTTCAAACAATTTACCGGAAATTTACAGGCCGGAGGGTATAAAATGCACATAAACAGTAGGTTGACAGGTGATTTAAAGCGCCGGCGCTCTTCAGGGGTGTTGGCCTTAAATAACATATAATGAAGCATATAGCTATTCTTGCCTCCGGAGCCGGTACAAACGCGGAAAACATAATTAGATACTTTTCGAACGATAATCGGGCGAAAGTATCCCTTGTTTTGTCGAATCGTTCTCAGGCCAAGGTTTTGGAGATGGCTGCGGCACTTGGGGTCGATGCCTTTTTTTTCGACCGAAGTCAGTTTTATGATACGGGGGAGGTGTTGATGATGCTTCAGAGGAGGGAGACCGACCTGCTGGTTCTGGCGGGGTTCCTGTGGCTGGTTCCCGGCGAGGTCATTGAGGTGTTCAGGGGGCGTATAGTAAATATTCATCCTGCGCTGCTGCCCCGGTTCGGGGGCAAGGGTATGTACGGCGACAGGGTTCACAGTGCGGTGCTTGATGCCGGATGCAGTGAGAGTGGCATCACCATCCACTACGTTAATGAGCAGTATGATTCAGGTGACATTATCTTCCAGGCGCGGTGCCCGGTGCTGCCGGATGACGATGTGCACACTCTGGCCGAGAGGGTTCATGCGCTGGAATACAGGCACTATCCGGAGGTGATCAGCAAGCTGTTAGGAGGAAGGCAGTAATGATATCAAAAAATCGCACATCGCAATTCGCAAATCGCAAATCGCAATTCGCAAATCGCAAATCGCAATTCGCAAATCGCAAATCGCAAATCCTCAATAGCTTATCGTGGACAGCAGGTCAGTATACCCCTCGGCTATCTTTTTAAACTCCTCCATCGACTCCGGAGCCACGGGGTTTACCGGCGGGGCCTCTACCCTCAGCGGGTCAACGGCACTGCCGTTGCGGTAGAACCTGAAGTCAAGGTGCGGCCCTGTTGAGAGTCCCGAGCTGCCCACATAGCCTATCACCTGTCCCTGCTTCACATATACACCAGGTGCGATGCCCGGACCGTAGCGCGAGAGGTGCAGGTATGCCGTGGAGTAGACGCTGTTGTGTGTGATGCGTACCATCCTTCCCGATCCTCCCTCATATTTGGTGCTGGTGACCCTGCCATCGCCAATGGCCACAACGGGTGTGCCGATGGGAGCGGCATAGTCGACCCCGTGATGCGGACGCACAATCTTAAGTATGGGATGGCGCCTGGCACCGGAGAAGCGCGAGCTGATCCTCGAATAACGCAGCGGCGCCTTCAGAAAGGCCTTCCTGAGGCTGGCACCGGTGGTGTCATAAAACGAGTAGGTGCTGTCCTGAAAGAAGGGTATGGCATAGATGGCATTGCCGGAGTGTTCGAAGAGAGCGGCATGAATTCTTCGTATGCCTGCCGACTCCTCGCCGATGAACTCCTCCTCATAGATAACCTTGAACCGGTCTCCTTTCTGCAACCCGAAGAAGTCGATTGTCCAGGCATATATCTCTGACAGCTCGGCAGAGAGATTGGGGTTAAGGCCGTTCTCCATGGCCGTCTCCCAGAGGGAGGTGGTGATGGTGCCCGACGAGTACCTCAGCTTATGGGTTATCTTGGCATCGTAACGGTAGATGGCAAGAGTGTCTGTCAGGCTGAATACGTACGACACCCTGGGATCGTGGTTATAGATAAAGTAATCTGCACGGCTGAGGGTATCCTTCGTGATAAAGGCCGACCATGTGCTGCCGGTGCGGACTCGGCGCGGGTCAAAGGTCTCACGGTTCACTCTCAGGAGCTCCTCTATGGTGTTCCACGAGATACCCTGTGATGCAAGGATGGTAGATATGAACTGGTTTCTTTTCACTTTCCCGGTCACAATGTTGTACGAGTCGACGGGGATGCCGAAGATGAGTTCAGAAGAGCCTCTGTTTGCCGGTCTGGTAGCCGTACTGTCAATGACTGCTGCAGCTGCAGAGTCGGAAGCTTCAGCTGTGGCTGGTTTCGATGTAACAGCAGCTTTTTCTGCAGCAGAGGGCTGTGTGCAGGAAACTGTAAAAATGAGTGAGGCTGCAAGAAGCGCCGGTACAAGAGTCGTAATCCTCATACAACAATATTGACAATACGGTTAGGAACTACAATTACCTTCGGAGTGGCATCACCTATCCACTTTTTTGCCCGCTCATCGGCCAGCACTCTCTCTGTAACCTCTTCCCGCGACATGTTAACGGGAAGCTCTATCTTGAACCTCATCTTTCCGTTGACAGAGACCGGGCATTCAAACATCTCCTCCTTAAGGTACTTTTCATCTGCCTCAGGCCACGGCTCGCAGGACACTGTGCCGGCGTGGCCGTTCTGTTGCCAGAGCTCCTCTGCGAGATGCGGAGCAAACGGCGACAGTACCCTGATGAAGGTGTCTGCTGTTCCGGCAGTTATCTTTCCTCTCTTCAGGGCAGCGTTGAGGAAGATCATCATCGCCGAGATGGCGGTGTTGAAACGGAGGTGTTCAATGTCGTCCGTCACCTTCCTGATGGTCTTGTGCAACGACCTGAGAATCTCCTGGTTCTCTTCGCCGCCGGTGATATTCTCACTGTTGGCCAGCAGACGGTAGACTCTTGCCAGGAAGCCTGACGGTCCTTTTATTCCCTTTTCGTCCCACGGCTTTGTGGCATCGAGCGGACCGAGGAACATCTCAAACAGCCGGAAGGTGTCGGCGCCGTAGTTTCCGACTACGTCGTCAGGATTGATAACGTTCTTGAGGCTCTTTGACATCTTGGCCACTATCTGTCTGACCTCCTCTCCCGTCTCAGTGATAAAGAAACGGCCATCATTCTCGGTGACCTGGTCAGACGAAACCTTGGCTCCTGTCTCCGTCTCATAGGCGAAGGCGAGGATCATACCCTGGTTGAAGAGTTTCATGAAGGGCTCGTCTGTGGAGACTATTCCAAGGTCGAAGAGCACCTTATGCCAGAAACGGGCATAGAGCAGGTGCAGGACGGCATGCTCCGCACCACCGATATAAAGGTCAACGGGCATCCAGTACTTCTCGCTGGCGCTGTCGAATATCTCCCGGTCATTTTTCGGGTCAATGAACCTCAGGTAATACCAGCATGAGCCTGCCCACTGCGGCATGGTGTTGGTCTCACGTCTGCCGCGTCGTCCGTTTTTGTCAGTGACATAGAGCCATTCGGTGGCGTTGGAGAGGGGCGACTCGCCGTTCTCCCCGGGTTCATAGATCTCCAGCTCGGGCAGTGTCAGCGGCAGCTCGCTCTCATCGAGCACTGTTATCTCTCCGTCCTCCCAGTGGATGACGGGGAAGGGCTCACCCCAGTAGCGCTGCCGGCTGAAGAGCCAGTCGCGCAGCTTGTAGTTGACGCGGTGTACTCCAAGGTTCCTCTCCTCAATCCACCGGGTGATGGCGGCTATCCCCTCTTCGACATTCAGTCCGTCGAGTGTGATACCTCTCTCATTGTCAGAGGAGTTGATATAGATGCCGTCTCCCGTCCAGCATTCATCGCCTGAGATGATGCGGCGCTTCTGTTCCATATCGTTGACGGCGGGGGAGAGGATGCAGGTTATCTCCAGCCCGAACTTCTTCGCAAACTCGAAGTCGCGGTCATCGTGTGCCGGCACTGCCATGATGGCGCCGGTGCCGTAGCCCATCAGGACATAATCTGCGACCCACACCGGTATCTTCTTGCCGTTCACCGGGTTGACCGCCAGGGCTCCGGTGAAGACGCCGCTCTTATCCCTGGCAAGGTCGGTGCGGTCAAGGTCTGACTTGAGTGATGCGGCCTTCACGTACTCCCCTACGGCCTCAGACTGTTCGGGACTCGTTAGTTTGCCTGCGAGGGGGTGCTCCGGCGAGAGTACCATGTAAGTTGCTCCGAAGAGTGTATCGGGACGGGTGGTATAGACTGTGATTATCTCCTTGCTGCCATCGACTTTGAAATCGACCTCCGCACCGGTTGAGCGTCCTATCCAGTTGCGCTGCTGCTCTTTTATTCCCTCGGGCCAGTCGAGTTTCTCCAGGCCGTTTAACAGCCTCTCGGCATAGTAGGGTATGCGCAGCATCCACTGCCTGAGGTTTCTCCTGATGACCTTGTTGCCGCACTTCTCGTGGGTGCCGTCGGTCAGCACCTCTTCATTGGAGCAGACGATGCGGCAGGAGGGGCAGTACCATATCTGGGCATCATCATAATATGCCAGTCTTCTGGAGTCGATATATTTCTTTCTGGCCTCATCGCCCGCCTTGATGACGTCGGGGGGAATGGGCATCTCGTTTATGGGGCGTCCGCGGTCTGTCTGATGGTCATACCACGTGTTGTAGAGCTTCAGGAAGATCCACTGTGTCCATTTGAAATAGGCCGGGTCGGTGGTGTTGATCTCGCGGTCCCAGTCGTAGCTCAGTCCCAGCTCCTTTATCTGCCGGCGGAAGGTGTCGCAGTTTTTATTAGTGGTGACGGCAGGGTGAGTGCCTGTCTGTATGGCATACTGCTCGGCGGGGAGTCCGAAGGCGTCCCATCCCATGGGGTGGAGAACGTTGAAGCCCTTCATGCGCTTATAGCGTGCCACGATGTCAGTGGCGGTGTAACCCTCGGGGTGACCCACGTGCAGTCCTGCTCCGGAGGGGTATGGAAACATGTCAAGGATGTAGAACTTATTGGGGTTTGTGAGATCGTCCGGGGTTTTGAAAGTCTTGTTCTTCTCCCAGTACTCCTGCCACTTTTTTTCTATCTCTGCAAAGTTATACTCCTTCATGTCGTCTCTGTGGTTTGCGCTTATGGGGTGCGAAATTAGGAAATCTTTGGCAGAAATCTTGCCCTAAGGTTGATCTGCAGGCGATATTTGCGTCATAAACAGCGGAAAGCGCTGCAGTGGGGCCTCAGGTTCACGGCGGTGTCTCAGATTTATTGCAGAAGGACTCAGATTAATGGAAGAAGTTTTGAAAATCGGCTTTGGCGGTGTACTTTTGCATTCGTAATGGTCCCGTAGTTCAATGGATAGAATGACAGATTCCGGTTCTGTTGGTTGGGCGTTCGAGTCGCCCCGGGATCACAAAACAAAAAACGGCTATGATGGCCGTTTTTTTGTTTTTGTAGCTCCGACTTAACTAATGTTGAGGGCGACGAGAACGCGAAGGGAAGGAGCGTTCGAACCGGGCGAGCCGGGCGAACGAGCTCGTGAGCGGGTAGTGTGCCTGCCGGGCAAATAAATCGCAGTTAATCTATAGTGAAGACTTTGCGGAATGAGACCGGATTACCGTCGCCGGTGATACCCTGCAGGTTGATCTCATAGTCGCCGGGAACATCGGACGACCAGAACTCAACACGGTATTTGCCATCAGCAGAGGGGGTGACGGAGGGCTCCCAGCAGAGAGTATTCCGGAAATCAGGGGTGCGGTCACGCTTACTCTCCGCGGTGGAATAGTCAGGTGATGAGAATAATCTGACGGGATCGGCCACTCGATAGGGTAGTCTTACGGCATGGTCAGGGAGCGAAACCCTGCTGTAGTCGCCGTCATAGGTTATGACATTCACCAGGCCAAAGAACAGATAATCGCCGACTACATAGCGGTCCCTGATCACATCAATCCTTTCAACATGGTCAGGATCGAATGCAGCAATGACGGCAGGATCACTGACAACCACCCCGTCGATGAAAGTTATCGGCGGCTGCTCATAGACAACATCGTAATACGGGTCAGCAACGGTTATTTCATATCCTGCTCTTTTCTCCCGCAGGGTGACTCCCGGCACCAGTTCATAAAAGACCTCGGTCATCACCGGCAGTCTGATAAAATCATCCAGGTCAAGGCTGATATCGGGAAAACCGTAAAAGCTTTTCACAGTTTTTTCCGCAGGCTGCAGTTCCGGAGGCGGAATCGCATTTTCCGTTTCATATATCCTGTTTACCTGGTAATTGACCTTCATCAGGGAGACCAGCTTTGGTGACCCCGGGGGTGGTATGCCGCTCACCGGGCCGGAGGCGGGGTATTCTCCGGAAAAGGAGGATTCGATCCTGATGGTATTGTCAGGGTTGACCACCTCAGGCTGTATTATCAGCTCCCGGATTACCCTGTCTGCCGGTACGCTAAAGCTGAAGCGGCCGTCGGCGTCTGTGCGGGAGTAGAAGAAGACGGCGTTTTTCCCCGGTATGGACAGGAAGAGGTATTTGCCGCTGTCGGGCATCTGGGTGTTCCTGTTGAAGAGCCGGCCGTGAATGAAGTGATACTCTTTCTCAAAATCATAGCCGGGAGTTCCTGCCGGCATGCTCTTTCCCGGTGACACCTGTGTAACGACGTCTGCAATATCAGGACCATGAGTTCCGGTTGCGGGGGCCACTGTGAGGCTTAACCGTGCAGGCACTGCAGATGCCGAACCGATGTCTGTGAAATCAAACTCAAGGGTGACCTTCTCCCTTGTGCCGCAGCTGTTGGGGGCTGTCATGTCAACCTGTACCTTACCAGCAGCAGGTATATCGCTGTATTGAGGAGTCCGGATCTCTGATGTGGAGGTTGGTCGGTCATCGTTATGTCGCGCGGGGGTATCCTCCGAAGCAGCCGGTCTGCCCATCTCCTGCCGGGCATCTGTCCCTGTGTTTGCAGCCGGCACACCGTCGGTGTATTCGCCGCTTCCCGTGGAGCCGGGGTAAGCCTCCGTCCTGAGTGCATTATAGATTTTGATCCTCTTCATGAAGCAGCCGTCGGGCATGAAGTTCTTCATCGCCCCGGTGTATGCACGAAGCAGGTAGCTGCCGGAGCTCAGTGTGTCGGGCAGGACTGCCTCTCCCGGGCCACATCCCTCCTCCAGGATGATGCGCTTCTGCATCACCGGGCGGTTTTCCGAATTCAGGATCTCGACATAAGCCAGGTTGCTCGTTGAAGTCGGCCTGCCACTCTGGGCGTCGAGCAGGTAAACCTTGAACCATAGGTTCTCACCGGCAATATAAATCTCCCTGTCAGTGTGGACGAAGATCTTTTCACCTGAAGGACTTAGAACGCCGGGTACCTCCTGACCCTCACCGTGCCATGTAACCGGCGACTCATTGGCGGACGAGATATTCCCGTCAATGAATGCCGGCATTCCGGACTCACCGCGGCCGTGGAGAGGGTGCCACAGCATGACAATGGCAAGGAGAAGAAGGTGTTTGATATATGGTATCGTATTTTGCTTCACGTCTCTTAGTATTGATCATCATCCCAGAACAGGGGTTCAATGTTTGTCCCCCGTACGGTACAGTCTGCACAAGCCTTGTTTCTGGTAAGCACTGTAAAATATGGCGGGGGGAAAGGCCAGCCGTGTACGATTATAACCCATACAGTTTCGCCCAGTCCTTCAATGGATGTTCCATCCGGTATGGTGTCCGTTGCACAGTTGGCATAGTAGTCCGGCATCCCTGCGAAGTTTTCTGAGATGAACACCCTCTTTGATGATTTGGCCGAGACGCTGAAATATCCCAGCACCCGTTGTGCCGGGTCCTCAACGCAGAAGACGTTGCCGGTTATGGATGAAGGAATCAGGTCATAGAGCCCGCCAACATCCTCGGAGATATTCTGCAGCCTCTTCCAGTAACCGAACTCATCCTCACTGACAGAATACTGGTTTACCTCCATGCTGTATTTAATATTCAGCCTGTCTGTCTCATTGGTGACAAAATTGATGGGGTATCGCTCTATCCTGTCCCGGGTAAGGGCAGAGGTACTCTTTATATTGATCGATTTAGACTTTTCCGTTATCCAGCACCTGTTGTTGGTTACATCATAGGGAAGAAGGATCTCCCATGTCTCTGTGAAATCCCACCTGTAGTACTTGCATGATCCTTCAGGGTCAAGGGTGTTCAGGTAGACCTGGCATCCCTCCTCAAGGTGTGAGTTGCCCTCAGAACCCGGCATCACCTGCTTCTCGAAGTATATGGCATCTATCGGGGGCACCGGCTTCATCTCGATAGGCATTGACATGTATGTGTAGCGGGTATCAAAGGCGTTGCCGGCATCGATGTGAAGGGTGTATGTCCGTCCAATTTCCCCCTGAAACTCCCATGGCCAGGTTGAATATGTTCCCGGAAGGGTTTCGTGCATCGTATAGATGTTACCCAGGTCATCCTCTATCCTTACCTGGCAGTCAGGCACCGGCACATAGGCGTTGAAGCTGCCCAGGGGCTGAGATTTTGAGAGTCTGACAGTATTGTTTACACCCGGCTCATCAGTGATCACCCCTTCAACTACCAGCAGTTCCTCGGTCTCATCCGTGTCGGGGATGAACTGGGTGATGCAGCCGGTTGACAGTGCAAGGAGTGAGAGTATGATCAGGCAGTTTGTTAATCTCATCTTATTAAAAGTCAAAACTGAAAGTCACGGAAGGGATGGCCCTGCCGAAGACTGAGAGTTTATATCCTGTGATAATATTGTTTTCATTTTTAAAATATACCGAGTATACATTCTCTCTTCCAAGGAGGTTGTACACTGAGAAGGTCCAGTAGGGATGAGCGATCTTGCGAGATCTGAGGTTTCCTGTCACCTTCACTGAGAGGTCAAGCCTCATGTAATCGGGTATCCGGTATTTGTTTCTGTCAGAATAGTGGATGAGCGACAGATCGCCGAGGCTGTAGCTGGCAATGGGGAAGGTGATGGGCCTTCCGGTGCTGTATACGAAGCTGGAAGATAAGCTGATGCGACGCGAGGCAAGGTAATTAAAGGCCACGGAGAGGTCGTGGGGCTTGTCATAGTTGGCGGGAAACCACTCCCCGTCGTTGATGATCTCGTCGCTGTACCTGCCTGTTGTCTGAAGGAAGGTGCGGGCGTAGGTATAACCCACGCTCCAGAGGAACCTGCCCTCCTCTTTCCTGATCATGAACTCCGCACCGTAGGCTTTACCCAGGGCATCGACGAGAAACTGTTCCATATTCTCTTCCATGACTATCCGGGTTCCCCCCTTGAACTCAACGGCGTTACGCATTTTCTTGTAATAGAGCTCCAGGGAGGCCTCCAGTTTGCCTTTGAACATTATCTGGTAATATCCGGCCGCAAACTGGTCGCACACCTGGGGCCTGAGGTGATAGTCGCTCAGCTTCCAGATGTCTGTGGGCGAGATGGAGGCAGTGTTGGAGAGAAGATGCAGATACTGTCTGGTTTTGTTGTAGTTGAGCTTGAATGAGCTTGTACCCGTGGGTCGGAAATTGAGTGATAGTCGGTACTCGGGCCCACCCATGGCTTTGATGATCTCACCGGGTTTGTAGCTGACGGTGTCAATGATGGTCGACACGCCTTTGGAGTAGGAGGGATCATAGAGATAAACGGAGCGAGGACCGAAGGCAAGGAATGATGAGAACCTGATGCCGGCGGTGAGCGAGAGGTGATCGTTCAGCTTGAAATTGTCATCTATGTAGAGTGACGACTCCAGGGCTCTCTCCCTCTGGATGCTTGAGGGAATGATAAGCGACGAATCACCTGTGGGTTGATAATCACCCGGTGAGACGGCGTAGATAACGGCGTCGATGCCGAAATTGATCTCATGACGGCCCCTGTAAATGTTGAAGTCGGCCTTTGCTCCCGTGCTGTTGATCATGTGCGACAGCCGGAAGGCTTCAGTGACGAGGCTCTCGCTGGAGATGTCGTAGTTGTAGTGGCTGTTGTTCAGGCTGAAGACCGAGAAGAACCTGCTGTTGAAGAAGTGTCTCCACCTGAGAGAGACGATGCTGTTATTGTAGAGATAGGTTGTATCGGAGTTGAACCTGAAAGCGTCACTGCTGAAGTATGATGAGAGGTCTATCTTGTTATTCCTGTTTATGTCATAGCTCAGTCTTCCGTTGAGATCATAGAATGAAGCCCTGCTCTTGTTGAGGAAGTCATTGTCGAAGACCTTGAAGACCCAGTTGGAATATGTTGTCCTCCCGGCAAGGAGATAGAAGAGGGTGTCCTTTATTATGGGCCCCTCGACCATGAGATGGGTTGTCACCGGGCTTATCCCGGCGTTGCCCGCAAAGGCGTTCCTGTCTCCGTCGCGAGCCCCTATGTCGAGCACCGACGATGTGCGTCCGCCGTACCTGGCGGGAATGCCTCCCTTATAGAGGGTGGCGTCCTTGATGACGTCAGAGTTGACGGCGGAGAAGAATCCGAAGAAGTGAGAGGAGTTGTAGAGGGGTGCGCCGTAAAGCAGGATCAGGTTCTGGTCGGCCGACCCGCCTCTGACGTTAAACCCTGCCGATCCCTCGCCGACAGACTGTACTCCGGGCATCATAAGGAAGCTGTTGATGATGTTGGCCTCACCCATGTTGGCAGGGGTAAGCCTGAGGGTTGCGACGGTCATCTTCTCCATGCCCACCTCCGGTCTCTGGAGCGCAACGCTCCTGTCGGCGGAGACGACAGCCTCCTTCAGGGGGATAAGCGTGCTTTTCATTTCTATGTTCATCTCACCCTCCCCGTAAAGGTTGAGATCAACAAGGGTCTCTTTCATGCCAACGAAGGAGAACTGCACGGTGTGTATGCCTCTGGGCAGCGTGAGCGAATAGAACCCGTACTGGTTTGAGAGTGTTCCTGCCGAGAGTTTCCTGACATATACCGTGGCTCCTGCCACCGGTTCCCTGGTGTCACTGTCGGTGATATAGCCGGAGACGACCACCATACCCGGCCTGTTCCTCTCTGCCGGGTTGCCGATCTCGCGGAACAGGTTTCCGGAGAGCTCCCCGGCGTCGCGGGTTTCGTAGTACACTGACGGAGGGATGAGGCTCCCACTGTCGGGCAGCTCGCTGTCAGAGCCCCTGACCGTGAAATTTTTCGTTATGACGATGTTACCGGAGATGTCCCTGAAGTAGTAGAGTGCCTTCTCGTAGAAGAGGCGGTCAAGCAGGTCGGTCAGGGCTATGCTGTCGCCGTAGTTGCCAAGCCGGAGCTCTTTGACCCACTCATCCTTGAAATAGAATTTGAAAGGGTGGATGCCTTCGGTCTTCTCCGCAAATTCGCTGAATGATAACCCGGCATAATCCCAGTCAATGATAATGCGCTCCTGGGCTGTCAGGCCGTGAAGTGACAACAGGCATGCGGTCAGTATCAGGATTGCTCTTTTCACGCCGGTTGATGGTTCATTTTAGTTTATCATAGTATTCGAGGAGCGGGGTCACGCTGCCGGGATTGCTGCCTGAGAAACGCACATGGTTTGTCCTTATGAAATCCTTCACCTCCGTCTTGCGGTCTCTCAGCAGCCTGACAATATTCTTCCTGTTTCTGACCTGATGGGCGATGCCATCCTTCACCAGGTATATTCTCTGTGTCTGTATGAAGGTGTCCCTGTCGCCCGGACCGTCCCTCAGTCTTATCTCCTTTTTGTATTTGACGTACAGTGCGGTCTTTCCCTCATGGATGAAGTGTACGTATCCCTTCAGATCATTAAGGCTGTCGGCATCCAGGTTCCTGAATAACAGCTGTTTTCCGTCATGGCTGAGGGTAAAGCGGTCAACCATCTGTTTGTTGAGCTGAAGAGTCGAACCTTTGTCGGTCAGCAGCAGCAGCTCATCATTGATCAGATCGAGCTTCAGCATCAGCTCCCTGCTGTTGAAGGTAATGCCGTTCATGGTCACCGAGCCGTGAAGGAAATCGGATGAGAGGAGAAACTGTGTTCCGTCGATATACTGGTAGAGGTTCCTCCACACCCTGCCGTTATAGAGTATCTGTTTGCCGATGCTGTCCTGCGGAGCATCAGAGGATGAAAAGGGGAGGGTTGGCGTTACGATGGCGGAGATGCCGGAGCGTCCTGTAATGCTAAAGGTGGAAGGCGGAAGAGCCGGAGTGTAAGCCCCGGTGGCTATGATGGCTGCGGCCGGAATATTCGTCGGGCATGGTCCGTTGACTGTGACCGCGGATAGCGGCGCCAGCAAGGCAAGAAGAAAAAACAGGAAGAGAACTCTCTTCATTCAGGCATTGATAAAGGGTTATCGGCAAAATTTACGGTACCAAAGTACAAAAAATGGCATTAAATGGCTTTTCCGCGAGGTCAAAGTTTCTTAATAATCTGCTGACGGGAAAGGTTTAACAGCATGTTTTCCATAAAACGAAGCGACGCCCCTGGAATTGGGGCGTCGCCTGATATGTTGGGCGGAGTCTTTTCCCGGCCGGGTCATTTCCCTGCTGGTATTTCTCCCGCCTTGTTACGGCAGTACTATCCTGTCAACGTTGGTGTTGGCGTACATTATCTTGAGCGCGCTGGCACGCCGGAGCGCCTGTTTGACCTCTGTGACGACACCCATCTTGGTATCGCGGTCTATCTTGAGGACCACAAGCATTTTGGTCTTGTCAGCCTCGTTGAGCTGTTCGCGCTCCTGCGCGATGAAATCCTGGATATCAGCTATCTCCTTGAAGGTGTCATTCATCTGTATCTTGGGTTCAGTACCATAGAGCGCCTGGAAGGCTTCGAGAGGCTCGCCTATGTATATGAAGCTGGCGAGAGATTTCTTCTCAAGGACCTTGCCTTCCGTGGCATCGGGTATCCTGACGGTGACCATGACGTCGGTTTCCCTCATGGTGGTTACGGCCATGAAGAAGAAGAGTATCATGAAGACGATGTCAGGCAGTGATGAAGTATTCAGTGCCTTAACCGATTTTCCTCTTGTCTTGATGAACTTTGCCATATTACTCTCCTATCCTTTTAGGTTCAGCTTCGGAAATGGGCACCTTGATATAGTCGTCGACGGCTCCTTTCCGGTCTTCATCCAGTCGTTCATAGGGCACTCCGAACTCCCTTCGCGACAGCTCATCGCGCAGCTCCGTCCTTGCCGCTATCAGCTCGTTCTGCACGGCGATATATACGCCGTATTTTGTGCCGATGTCATTCTGGAGGGAGATGACCGCCTTTGTCACAGGCACATCGCCGAAGTAGGCGATATTGATGATCTCTTTCTCAGGCATGTTGGGCTCATCATTGGCGTTGAGAATGAAGTCGTGAGCGATCTCCCGCAGCTGGCTGAATTCGGTGAGCTGACCTTCAACAAGCAGCAGGTTGTCTTTGTTGACCTTCACCTCGAGGATGTTCCTGTCATTGATCTTATTAATATCCTGCGGGACATTGGGGTCAGGGATAGCTGGCAACTGACGCATCAGTCCCGTATCAGAGTCCATTGTGGTGGCGGCCAGGAAGAAAATAAGAAGGAGGAATGCAATGTCAGCCATTGAGCCTGCATTTATTTCCGGTATAGACCTTCTTGACATTTGGTAAAAATTTATCTCCGCCCTGCGGCGGACCGTTCAGTTACTTTTTAAAAAACTTCGATATCTCGGAATAGAGTATCGCGATGACAGCGATGGCTGCGAGGAAGTAAGCCACATACAGTCCGATGTCAGTCCATTTGAGTGTTCTCGGCACATTGCCCTTACCCTTGTAATGAGGAAGGTTTAGCACGGTGTCATCGGCCAGCAGGGCGGCGATGACCACCAGCACTGCACCCACCCCCAGGGCCACGAGTGTCAGTTTCAGTCCTTTCGGATTGAGCACCAGTGCCCTCGCTGTGAAAAAGAGTGTCAGGGCCACGGTTATGCCGATGAGTATATAGGTAAACAGTATGAAAGAGTTTGTGATCTTTGGCTCTTCGTATCGTGTTCCGTCAGTGCCTTCCACCACGCCTCCGAAATAGAAGAGTATTGCGAAGACGAGCGTGAGTGCCATCAGAACCCACGAAAGGTAGACGGTAAGCTTTTTCGTTTTTTCTGACATGGCGGCTTATTTTTGATTGTATTTGGCCAGCATATCTATCAGTGCGATCGATGAATCTTCCATCTGGTTTGATATGCCGTCGATCTTCGAGAGCAGGTAGTTATAGAAGACCTGCAGGATGATACCGACGATAAGGCCGGTGACGGTGGTGATAAGGGCCACCTTGATACCACCGGCGACGATGGTGGCGGAGACTGTTCCTGCCTGTTCAATGGCATCGAATGCCGCGATCATCCCGATGACTGTTCCGAGGAACCCGAGCATGGGGGCGATGGCGATGAAGAGTGATATCCATGAGAGGTTTTTCTCGAGGAGACCCATCTGTACGCCGCCGTAGGCAACAACTGATTTTTCAGCCATCTCCACTCCCTCGTGAGCTCTGTCGAGTCCCTGGTAGAAGATGCTCGCCACCGGTCCGCGTGTATTACGGCAGATCTCTTTGGCTGCGTCGACACCCTCTTCCCTGAGAGCCTTGTCTATCTTGTCAAGCAGCTTGTCGGTGTTTGTGGTTGCCAGGTTAAGGTAGATGATCCTTTCGATGGATATGGCCAGTCCGAGGATGAGACAGAGGAGGATAACGCCCATGAAGCCGGCGCCGCCCTCGATGAAGAGGCGTTTGATCTCCTTGTGAAGTACCATCTCGGTCTCCACGGGGGTGGTAGCCATTGTCTGTTCGGTAAGTTGCTGCGTTGTAGCCGCAGTCTCTTCGGTCTGTGCCTGTGAAATCTGTGTTGTGCCCATAAGCAGCAGGGCTGCAAATGTCATAAAAACAAGAACTCTTTTCATCACGTTAGATTATTATAAGGAATAATTAGGACAAAAATAAAAAAAAATGGAAAGCATCCAACGGAGTGGTAATTTTAAAAAAAATTAAGGATTACCCTCCTGCTCCGGCATTATGAGGGATTATCGCCTTCGGCCATGATTCCTTTTAGAAGACCTGCAAAGTGAAGGAATGTCTGCCCCGATTTGTCGGGGATTACTCGCCCGCTGTGCGGGCTCGTGATCCCCGGTGGGAAACCTGCAAAACATGACTGATCTTTCAGGTCTTTTTTATTTTCTCTCCTCCGCTTTTGAAAGCTTGCTTTCAACGCGAAGTCGATAAAATAAAAGACCTCCGCCAATGGCGGAGGTTCAGTCATGAGTTGCGGAGAGAGGGGGATTCGAACCCCCGGTACCCTTTTGAGGTACACTCGCTTTCCAGGCGAGCCAGTTCAGCCACTCCTGCACCTCTCCGAAAAACGGCGCAATTTACAAAAATTTTACACACTGCAACGGCCTCAGCTCATTTCACCGCACAGGGACCGGGTGAGCATGGAGCTGACCCTGTCAACCGGCAGGCCGCTGCCAAGGAGTATCATCATCTTCGTCACGGCAGCCTCGGTGGTGATGTCACCACCGCTGATGACACCGGCCCTCAGCAGTCCCGCCGAGGTCTCGTACAAACCCATGTCGACGCTGCCGGCCTGGCACTGCGTCACATTGAGCACGATGCCGCCACCGGCGATGAATGCGGATAATTCCTCCAGGAACCACGGCAGCGTGGGTGCATTGCCGGTACCAAAGGTCTCGAGGATGAGTCCCCGCAGTCCGGGTGCTGCCAGCACCGAGTGCACCGTCGCCCTGCCGATGCCGGGGAAGAGCCTCAGCACTGCCATCCCTGTGTCAAACGTGTCCGCTACCTCCAGCGGACGCCTGACAGTGGGGTACCTTATTATATCCCTGTTATACCGTATCTGCAGTCCTGCCTCCGCCAGCGGCGGCAGGTTGGGCGAGCTGAAGGCGTTGAAATGCTCGGAGCTCGACTTGACCGTCCTGTTGCTTCGCAAAAGCCTGTTCTCAAAGTAGATGCAGACCTCCGGCACCACCGGAAGCCCGTTCTCCTGCGCTGCAGCGATCTCTATCGCGGTGATGAGGTTCTCCTTGCCGTCGGTGCGCAGGACACCTATCGGCAGCTGTGCGCCGGTGAATATCACAGGCTTCTCCAGTCCCCTCAGCATGAAGCTGAGTGCCGAGGCAGAGTAGGCCATGGTGTCGGTGCCGTGAAGCACCACGAAGCCGTCATAGATACTGTAATTATCGCGGATTGTGTTTGCCATTGCCTTCCACGTCTCCGGAGTGACATCGGAGGAATCGATCACCGGGTCAAAGGTGACCGTATCGAGGGTAAAGCCGAACCGGCGCAGTTCGGGTACCTGGTCCGAGATATGACGGAAATTGATTGGCACCAGAGTGCCTGTCACCGGATCGTTGACCATGCCGATGGTGCCCCCGGTATATATTATCAGTATCGATATCCGCTTTCCCATTACTCAGGATCAGATTAAATCATATGTTTTATTGAGGCGAAGAAGTATTATGCCGGTTTTCAGCTGAATGATCATCATTCCGGGTTGCAGGCGAAGAAACGTCATTCCGGGTTGCAGGCGAAGAAGTGTCGCGCTGATTTCCGGGTGAAAGTCCGAACAGTCTCCTCGCATTGGAAGTGGTTCTGTCAGCCACCTCTGCCGGGGTGATGGCCAGCACCTCCGACAGCCTGTCGATCACCAGCGTGAGGTAGCTGCTCTCATTGCGCTTGCCGCGGTGAGGTACGGGCGCCAGGTAAGGAGCATCGGTCTCGAGCACGATGTTGTTTATCCTCGCCTCGATGGCAGCCTCATGCTGCCGTCCGTTGCGGAAGGTGACCACCCCGCCGATGCCGATCATAAAACCCATCGAGACCACCTTGCGGGCATCGGCGGCACTGCCGGGAAAGGCATGAAAGACGCCGGTGACGCGATCAGTGCCGAACGACTCTATCTCCTTTATTATCAGTTCAAGGGACTCGCGGGCGTGGATCACCACAGGCAGACAGTACTCCTCCGCCAGCTCGAGCTGACGCCTGAAGCATATCACCTGCTCCTTAATAAAGGTCTTGTCCCAGTAAAGGTCGATCCCTGTCTCGCCGATACCGTAATATCTATGCTCCCTGAGTGCCGAGACCACAAGCTCCAGCTCATCGCGGCAGTTCTCCTTCACCGAGGTGGGGTGTAGTCCCATCATCGGCAGGCATACCCCGGGGTAACGCTCTTCGGCGTCAAGCATGGGCGCCACGGATGACGAGTCGATGTTGGGCATCATAACAGTCGCAACCCCGGCATCCAGCGACCTCTTTATCACCTCGTCGCGGTCAGCGTCGAACTCGGGCAGGTATATATGGTTATGAGTGTCGATCATCTGCATTTCGCAAAAGTAATTCTTTTCAGGGAGTAGAGGGGCTTACAGTCCTCAATCCTCAGTTGGCAGTAGGCAGTCTGACAATGGGCACTTAACAGACAGCAGTTGTATGTTATTATTTATTAAACTAATAAACCGCCCGACACTTCGTCTGCGGTATTAAGTACTGCTGACTGCCGATTGCCGACTGCTGACTGCCGATTGCCGACTGCTGACTTTAATATAGCTTATTCCATATTTTTCATATCTTTAACATGTCTCGCTAACATCGTATTAAAATGTCATCAGTACCACTTGTTTACAAGCTTGCCCTTGGCATGATACCAGGGGTGGGCGACATCACGGCCCGCAAGCTGGTATCCTACACCGGCGGCGTTGAGGCCCTCTTCACGGAATCATACCGCAACCTGACCAGGATACCAGGTGTCGGGGCGGCGCTGGCCGGGGCCGTCGCAGGCCATGAGTACCTCGATGCCGCAGCCCGGGAGGCGGAGTTCGTGGAACGAAACAAAATCAAGGTGTTCTTCTACCTCGATGACGACTATCCCCGGCGGCTGGCACAGTGCGAGGACTCGCCCGTCACCTTTTACTTCAGGGGTAACGCCGACCTGCATGCACCGATGATGCTGAGCATCGTCGGCACACGCCATGCCACCCAGAACGGTAAGGAGCTGTGCCGCAGCATAGTGGCAGGACTGGCGGAGAAGTTTCCGGGGCTGATAATAGTTTCGGGACTCGCTTACGGGATCGACATCACCGCCCACAAGACAGCGCTGGCGGCCAGGCTGCCGACGATAGCCGTGCTGGGTCACGGGCTGCGGACCATCTATCCCTCAGTCCATGCCGGCGCCGCCAGGGCCATGCTCGACAACGGTGGCCTCGTGACCGATTTTTCATCGACGACGCTCCCCGAACGAAACAACTTCATACGGCGCAACCGCATCATCGCAGGCATCTCCGACGCGACGCTGATAGTGGAGTCGGGCATCAAGGGAGGCGCTCTCATCACCGCGGATATCGCTGCATCTTATAACCGCGACGTCATGGCTGTGCCCGGCCGTCCCGGCGATGAATGGTCGGCTGGCTGCAACGCCCTGATTCGTTGCAACAAGGCGGCTCTGGTGGAGAGTTGCGCCGATATCGAATACCTGCTCGGATGGAAGCCGGCTGCCCTGGCGGCGCCGGTGCAGACACTGCTCTTTACCGGTATGACCGACAACGAGAAAAGGATATGGGAGGCACTGAAGGAGGAGGGCGACCTGACCGTCGACACCATCGCCCGCCAGCTGGAGATGCCTGTCTACCGGCTGTCACCCATCCTGCTGCAGATGGAGCTGGCAGGGATGATCACCCCTTGTCCGGGCAGCGTATATCGCATCCGCAGTTATACCACGCCCTGATCGAGCATCGCGTTGGCAACCTTCAGGAAGCCTGCGATGTTGGCGCCTTTCACATAATCGACATAGCCGTCCTTGCCTGTGCCGTACTGCACGCATGCATTGTGGATGTTGATCATGATGCTGTGAAGCCTCTGGTCAACCTCTTCCCTGTTCCAGTTGAGCTTCATCGAGTTCTGTGTCATCTCGAGTCCTGATGTGGCCACACCGCCAGCATTGGCAGCCTTGCCGGGGGCATAGAGTATCCTGGCCTTCTGGATGATCTCGATGGCTTCGGGGGTACATGGCATGTTGGCTCCCTCACAGACGCATATGACGCCGTTATTAACGAGGTGCTGGGCGTCCTCGAGGCAGAGCTCGTTCTGGGTGGCACACGGCAGAGCGATGTCGGCCTTAACCTCCCACGGTCTCTTGCCATTGTGGAATGTTGCATCGGGGAACTCGGCAGCATAGGGCTCTACAATATCCTGGTTCGAAGCACGCAGCCTCAGCATGAAGTTGATCTTCTCGCCGCTGATGCCCTTCGGGTCATGGATGTAACCGTCGGGACCAGAGAGTGTCACCACGGTAGCGCCGAGCTCGGTAGCCTTGATGACGGCACCCCAGGCTACGTTGCCGAAGCCGGAGACAGCCACCGTCTTGCCCATGAACGACTCATTGATGGTCTTGAGCATCTCGTTGGCGAAATAGACGCAACCGTATCCGGTGGCCTCGGGACGCACCAGCGAGCCGCCCCAGTTGAGGCCCTTGCCGGTGAGAACACCCGTATGCTCCTGTGCCAGCTTCTTGTACATACCATACAGGAAACCAATCTCACGTCCGCCGACACCTATATCGCCTGCAGGAACGTCGGTCTCCGGACCGATAAGCCTCCAGAGCTCAAGCATAAACGACTGGCAGAAGCGCATCACCTCATTGTCTGACTTGCCCTTGGGATCGAAGTCGGAACCGCCCTTACCGCCACCCATGGGAAGTGTGGTGAGGGAGTTCTTGAAGATCTGCTCGAAACCCAGGAACTTGAGAATGGAGAGGTTGACCGTCGGGTGGAAACGGAGGCCGCCCTTGTAGGGACCGATGGCACCGTTGTACTGCACCCTGTAGCCCAGGTTGACCCGGACATTGCCCTGGTCATCGACCCAGGGTACCTTGAACGTCAGAATACGGTCGGGCTCAATAAGCCTCTGCAGGATGCCGGCCTTGGCAAACCTGGGGTTATCATTGTAAACCTCCTCGATCGATTCGAGGACCTCCCTGACAGCCTGGTGATACTCGACTTCACCCGGATGTTTCTTCTCGAGCTCAGCCAGAATCGTTTGTACTTTCATAACAATAAATATTTTTGGTTTGTGAAATAATTTAAAATCAAATCATTTCCAAAGGTCATTTAACCTTCAGTCATGAAAAATGATTTTGCTCATGTTTTGTTTGAATAGTTCTAAACGGCTGATTTATAGTTACTAAGAGTGTCGGCGATTGCTTTCCTCTGTTTAGTGGAGAGAGCTGTGATGCTGACCGGACTGTAGGCGGCCCTCCGTCCCTGCACCTGCTGGAACAGCGTCAGGTAGTGATGCAGTCCCAACGCCTTTTTTGTCATCTCGAAGCCGGCAAACCTTCCAGTGGGTATCTCAATGCTCTTGCTCTCGCCGGGCATCACTCCCGTCTTGTACCACCGGAGTGTTATGCTGCGCTCATCGGCAGAGAACCAGATATAGCGGTATTTCATAATGGCCGGCCAGAGGAGCACCAGAAGGAAGGCTGCGGTAACGACTGCAGTCATGATGTTGACGCTGGTTTCACTCATGGCATGCCTGAAGATCTTCGGAAAGTATGCCAGGAAGATATATAGTACATAAACCAGGGTTGTAATAAACCCGATGAGCCTCAGGAGCACTATCTTCTTACCGTTGTCGATGGTCATGACCGTACTGTTTTCAACAAACCTAAGAATTTTTTTTCAATACGCCCCGGGGGAGAGGCGGGGGGTCACCTTCTCTTGCCCGCAAAAAAATCCTTCATCAGCCGGGCGCAATCATCAGCCATCACCCCGCTGCTCACCTCCGTTTTGGGATGAAGGATGGCGGCGCCGGTGGTGGTATATCCCTTTTTGTCATCGGGTGTCCCGTAGACCAGTCGCGCCACCTGGCTCCATGCCAGCGCTGCCGCGCACATGACGCACGGCTCCACCGTCACATATATGGTGCAGTCGGTGAGATACTTCCCGCCAAGGAAAGATGTGGCGGCGGTGATAGCCTGCATCTCGGCATGAGCCGTCGGATCGTTTAGGGTCTCGGTCAGGTTATGGGCCCGGGCGATAACACTCCTGCCTGCCACAATGACGGCACCGACAGGCACCTCATCGCGTGCAGCGGCTTTTTCAGCTTCAGCCAGGGCCATCCGCATATAGTTCTCATCGCTGCTTACACTCTCCATGATCTCACTTTTTGGGTTCGGGATGGATGACCACCCTGACATCCCGGAATTCGAGTCCTATCCTCTCCTCGATGATGTCACACTGACGGTGTATGGTATCTATCGTATCCTGCGGCGGCACGTCGAGATGGAACTCTACGAACCTCTGGTGCCCTGCCGCCCTGGTGCGGAGGTCATGATAACTCACATCCAGCTCTTCAAGGATCTCATTGAGTTTTGCCAGCTCCTCAACCGACAGTGCCGTATCGAGCAGCGGAAAGAAGGCCTTCCTGAGAAGCATCCAGGATTCATAAATTATCAGCAGTGCCACCAGGAGGGCGATGACGGGGTCAAGGATATACCAGCCGGTGAGCCACATGAGTGCCAGCCCGATGGCCACGCCGGCAGAGGTGATGACATCGGTCTTGAGATGCAGGGCGTCAGCCTCGAGCGCAACGGAGTCAGAAAGCCTTGCCACCTTGTAAAGCCTTCGCGAGACGAAGGCATTGATAACAGCGGAGACAGCCATGACGAGGATGCCGAGCCCCAGAACTCCGGGCTCTTCAGGGTGCAGCAGCTTTTTGACAGCCTCAAATATTATCCATCCTGCGGCAACGAAGATCAGGACGGCTTCGATCACCCCGGATACGTTTTCTATCTTCCCGTGACCGTAGGGGTGCCTCTCGTCTGCCGGCGTCCCTGATATTTTGACGGCAGAGAATGCAATCACCGCCGCAATCAGGTCCATCGACGAGTGTATGGCTTCGGAGATGATGCTTACCGACCTTGTCAGCAGACCTACGGCAAGCTTCATGATGATCAGCAGTGAGTTGGACATCACCGACAGTCGGGCTGTCTTCGTTTTCAAGGATGTGTACATGCCTGCGTAGCGCCGTTATCGTTCTGCAATTTTAGGAAAAATGGACGAGACCAGCGAGGAAAGTTATTACCGTTTTTTACCGGGAATAATTCTTACTTTTGTTCCCTTAACAGGACGAACTATGTACAGGACACACACATGCGGAGAGCTGACGATCAGCAATAAGGGCGACAAGGTGACACTTGCGGGATGGGTTCAGCGGTCGAGGGATTTCGGGGGGATGACCTTCGTCGACCTGCGCGACCGTTACGGCATCACACAGCTTGTCTTCAATGTGGAGACCGACGCCGCCCTCTGCGAAGTGGCACGTGGGCTGGGACGCGAGTTCGTTGTCCAGGTGACCGGCACGGTGGCCGAGCGGAGCAACAAAAACCCCAAGTTGCCTACAGGTGACATCGAGATAATAACGGAGACGGTCACTGTCCTGAACACCTCCGACATACCCCCCTTCACCATCGAGGAGAACACCGACGGCGGCGATGAGCTGCGTATGAAATACCGGTACCTCGATCTGCGCCGCCAGGTGGTGCGGTCAAATATCATGTTGCGCCACAGGATGGCGCAGGAGACGCGGCGCTATCTCGACGGGCAGGGATTCATAGAGGTGGAGACGCCGGTGCTGATCAAGTCGACACCAGAGGGTGCGCGCGACTTCATCGTCCCTTCGCGGATCCATAACGGCGAGTTCTATGCCCTGCCGCAGAGCCCGCAGACCTTCAAGCAGCTGCTGATGGTCGCCGGCTTCGACAGGTACTTCCAGATAGTAAAGTGTTTCCGTGATGAGGATCTTCGCGCCGACCGCCAGCCGGAGTTTACGCAGATCGACTGCGAGATGTCGTTTGTACATCAGGATGACGTGCTCGACACTTTCGAGGGGCTGGCATGCCATCTCTTCCAGGCCATAAAAGGGATGAGTTTCGAGGGGAAGTTCCCGCGCATCCCGTATGACGAGGCGATGAGCCGCTACGGAACCGATAAGCCCGATATCCGTTTCGGGATGTACATCACGGATATTACAAAGGCAGCAAGGGGTAAGGACTTCCCTCCGTTTGAAGAGGCGCCGTACGTGGGTGCCATCTGTGCCTCCGGCTGTGCAGGGTGGTCGCGCAAGCAGATCGATGAGCTTACTGAGTTCGTTAAGCGGCCGCAGATAGGAGCAAAGGGACTCGTATGGGCCAAAGTGGAGGAGGACGGCACTGTCAGATCGCCGGCTGACAAATATTACAGTGCTGACGACCTCGTGAACCTCGCCCTCATGACCGGCTCCGATGCAGGCGATCTTATTCTTATGATGGCAGGACCGCGGGAGAGGACCCTCAATGCCCTCGGGGAGCTTCGCCTGGAGATTGGCAGGAGGCTCGGGCTGCGTGACGACTCTGTCTATGCACCGCTATGGGTGACCGACTTCCCGCTGCTGGAGTGGGACGACGAGACCGGGCGTTACTATGCAAAGCACCATCCTTTCACGGCGCCGAAGCCGGAGGACCTGCAGTATATGGAGAGCGAGCCGTGGCGTGTGCATGCCAACGCCTATGACCTGGTTATCAACGGCACCGAGATAGGAGGGGGATCGATACGAATCCATGACTCTGAGACGCAGTCGCTGATGTTCCGCACCCTGGGCTTAACGGAGGAGGAAGCACAACAGCAGTTCGGCTTCCTGCTCAATGCCTTCAGGTACGGTGCCCCGCCGCACGGCGGCATCGCCTTCGGGTTCGACAGGTGGACGGCCATCATGGGCGGATCGGATACGATACGTGACTTCATCGCCTTCCCGAAAAATAACCAGGCGCGCGATGTCATGATAGACACGCCGTCAACGGTAAAGAAGCAGCAGCTTGACGAGTTGGGGATAGAGATCAAAAAGAGCGGGAACGGGGGCTGAGGGATTTACTTGCTTTTGGCTGCCGCTTTTTTCCCGGCCGGCTTCTCCTCAGAAGACTTCGTATAAGGTATCGAGAAGCAGAAGAGCGACCCATCTCCCGGCTTAGAGATAAGCCACATCTTTCCTCCCAACAGTTCGACATAGGCCTTCGAAATAGACAGTCCGAGTCCTGTTCCGCTGTACTGCTTCGAGCTGGGACCTTCTACCTGGAAGAACCGTTCGAACACCTTCTCATGATGTTCAGTTGTAATGCCGATGCCGGTGTCGGAGACGAAGAACTCGACCATCTCACCGCGCACCACATATCCAAGTTCTATTCTTCCCTCACGGGTGAACCTGAGCGCATTGTTGAGCAGGTTGGAGAAGATCTGTATCACCTTCGTCTCGTCGGTGCGGACCACCGCTTCATTGTTGTCGAGGTGTGTGGTGAAGTTCAGTATCAGCCCCTGCTGTTCCGTGCGCGGCCGGTACTGATCATACAGGTGTCTGATGAGAGTGTTGAGGTTGACGCTCTTGCGGCTCACCTTTACCAGCCCTGTTTCGATGTTGGAGATGTCAACGATATCGGTGATGATGGAGAGGAGCTGGTTGCTCGACTGAGAGATGATGTCAATATACTGTTTGCGGCTCTCCTCGTCGGTGTCCGGGTCTTCCAGGAGGGTGGTGAAGCCGACGATGGCGTTCATGGGGGTGCGTATCTCGTGTGAGATGTTGTGGAGGAAGGCGGTCTTGAGCCTGTCGCTCTGCTCGGCCTTTTCCTTGGCCCGTATCAGTTCCTCCTCGATGTGCTTGCGCTCGGTGATGTCGGAGATAAATCCCTCGAGGGCCACCAGCTTGTCGCTTTCGTAATAGCCGCGTCCCCTCTCCCAGACCCATTTTATGTTTCCTGATGAGGTGACGACGCGGTATTCAATGGTATAGAGGTAGCCTGTCTCCAGTGCCGAGTGTATCTCACTCCAGACATTTTCCCTGTCTTCAGGATGAATTATTGAGCCGTATGTTCTTATCTTGCTGTCTATAAACTCATTGGGAAGATACCCGGTCAGTTCGTAGATGCCGTCGCTGATATACTGCATGGTCCATTCGGGATCGTTGTTGCAGCGGAAGACCACACCGCGGAGGTTGTTGATGATGGTGCTTAGTTTCCTGTTGCTCTCCCTCATCTCCACCTCTGTCATCTTGCGTTCGGAGATGTCGCGGCCGATGTTCTGATAGAAGCGCACGCCGTCGACATCCACGGTGTAGGCACTTATCTCTATGGGGAAGGTGGTGCCGTCGCTGCGTCTGTTGACGGTTTCGATATATGACGATCCCTTCTCGTTGAGTTCCTGGAAGTACCTGGCGAGGGTGGGCCGCTCTTCCGGCGTTCGCAGGTCGGAAATATTCATCCCGAGCAGTTTTGCACGCGGGTAGCCATAGACCTGCACTGCACGCTCATTGGCTTCGACAATATTCATCTTACTGTCAATCAGCAGTATGATGTCATTGCCATGCTTCATCACAAAGTCGAAGTGCTTGATGATGGCCTGGCGGTTGAGCTCTTCCTGCTGCTTCTCGCGGCGGTATCGTGCGCGTGTAGCCTTGATGATGAGGTAACCTATCAGCGCCAGTGCCAGGTAGACCAGGCCCATTATCAGCCAGAGCATGGTTATCTCGCCAGTGTATCTTTCGAGGATCTCGGGGACCTCCTTTTTGGCTATGAGGTACCACTCCGTGCCGGGCACCTTCTTTACAGAGGCGACAACCTCGGTACCGGTATAATCGATGTATGTCGTTATTTCGTTTCCTTCCTGCGGAGGATTGAGGTAGCTCATCTCCATCGGGCCTGCGGCCAGGGTGACGGGAGAGTCATGGCCGGCGAGGCGTGATCCGTTGATGTATATGACAGAGTCGCCCTCAAAGCGGAAGAGGATGCATTCGGAGGTGCTTCCCGGTGTCGGCCACGAGGAGAGGAGGGGAAAGAGTTCTTTTTCGGGATCGATGCGTATTACCAGCACTCCGGCGAGCACGGTGTCCCCATCCAGGGGCATCCGCATGGGGATGAGCATGTCAAGATGGAGGTATGAGACCACCGGGGCAGTGTGGAAGTCTGACATTGTAATGACCGGGTTGGAGATGGCTTTGGTGATGTTGTTCCTGAGAAATTCACCAATTACCGACTCCGACTGCGGTACGGCCAGTCCCGGGCGGCCACCGGCATCCACGAGCACGGCCCCGCCGAAGTCGTAGTTGTCGATTAGTGTTTTGAGGAGTTGTTCGAGCCTCGACTGTTCCCATTCGGCGCTCTCCTTGATGAACATGGCATCTACATTCTCCACGAGGGTGACATTCTCATGGATCAGGGTCGCGTCGTTAAGCCTTTCATTTCGCCAGCCGGCTACCTGTTCGGCCTTCAGGAGGGATATAGATTCCATCTCCGTCCGGGCATCGCGGAGCATGCGTTGTTTTTCACCGGCGGAATAGAGGAACACCACCGTCGTGAGTACGGCTGCTGTAAAGAGCAGCACGCTCAGGGAGGTCCAGGGGAACGGCGACTTTCGTGTTCTGGTTTTCATCTGGCTCCTGCGGGTTGTGTTAAAGCCGGGGCATGAAGATAATACAATGTCACATATTCAACCGCAGGGGCGGGTGAATATTGTGTCACGACCGGAAATAAAAATGAGGAGCCGCTAAGGTTATTTTGCGTTTTTCTTCTCCTTTTTCTCCTTGCGCTTCTCCTTCAGGCTCTTGGTCGCCTCTTTCTTTTTGTCCTTTTTTGTGACGAGTCCTTTTGACATGGCTTTAGAATTGTGATTTACAACGTATTATTAATCCGGCTCGGGTTATGTCCGAGCGACGATAAAAATAATTTCAAAGATTTGAAAAAGCAACGGTTATTGAATAAAAAGTGATTCTGCGGTGCAGTTCGCGGCATCAAAAAGGGGCTGAAAACGGTTTGTCTTAGTTTCTCATCCCTTTATGGATTATTACAAGGTTTTTATCAAATAAAGACTCAGGTCTGTTTTAATTAGTTTAATTTTAAAGTCGATTTAAAGGCTGAGCATTTTTTTATTCTACTGTACCTTCTGCCATGATGGCTGAGGTTATCACCTGTCCGTACGGGAATAAATGTGCCCAGCTCTTTACCGGGAGCCGGGTTATCTTTTCATGCAGGCTCCTTCGCGGAAGGCGGGTCAGTGTGACTGACGGAACGAAGGTGTATTTAATTGCCAACGCCATGTAATCATAACTAACAGATTAACAATGAAATGCAGATCATTTTCTTCAATTGGTCTGTCAATTGCGATGATCATTCTCAGGGCGATGGCGGATAGGCATCTGAGATTTTCTCTGTTGCATAAGGCTTACATTGTAGAAACCATGGATAAAAACTGCAGGATATGAATAAGGCATTTTTTCGTGTGGGAAGGACTTATATTGGGATGAAACAGAGGGTAATTTTACTGGGGATTGTACTTTTAACATCTGGGATTGTCAGCCAGGGGCAGACAGTTGACTTTAGTGCGGATACGCTGACCGGTTGCAGTGGCTTTATAGTGACTTATACAAATCGGTCAAAAGGATTTTCGGGCTCTGAAATTTATCACTGGGATTTTGGAGCCGGAGCAAATCCTTCTGTATCTGAAGAAATAGATCCTCCGCTCGTAACTTATACCTACGAAGAATCTGATCCTACTCCCACGATTACTCTTACTGTCACAGATGGGGGGACGTATACAAAAACTGAAGTTGATTATATTACAGTTAATCCGGAGTTGCCGGTTAGTGTAAGTATAACAGCTGATCCTTCCGGGGCTGTCTGTTCAGGCACGTCAGTAACGTTTACAGCGACTCCGGTCAATGGCGGTACGACGCCCCTTTATCAGTGGTATGTCAATGGTACGCCAGCAGGAACCAACCTGTCCACTTATCAATATATTCCCGGTGACGGCGATGTGGTTACGTGTGAGTTGACCTCCTCGGAGGCATGTGCAACAGGTTCGCCAGCTACATCGAATGCTCTCACGCTGACAGTAAATTCATTACCGGTTAGTGTAAGTATAACAGCTGATCCTTCCGGGGCTGTCTGTTCAGGCACGTCAGTAACGTTTACAGCGACTCCGGTCAATGGCGGTACGACGCCCCTTTATCAGTGGTATGTCAATGGTACGCCAGCAGGGACCAACATGTCCACTTATGAATATGCTCCTGGTGACGGCGATGTGGTTACGTGTGAGTTGACCTCCTCGGAGGCATGTGCAACAGGTTCGCCAGCTACATCGGATGCTCTCACGATGACAGTAAATTCATTACCGGTTAGTGTAAGTATAACAGCTGATCCTTCCGGGGCTGTCTGTTCAGGCACGTCAGTAACGTTTACAGCGACTCCGGTCAATGGCGGTACGACGCCCCTTTATCAGTGGTATGTCAATGGTACGCCAGCAGGAACCAACCTGTCCACTTATCAATATATTCCCGGTGACGGCGATGTGGTTACGTGTGAGTTGACCTCCTCGGAGGCATGTGCAACAGGTTCGCCAGCTACATCGAATGCTCTCACGCTGACAGTAAATTCATTACCGGAAATAAACATAACCGGATATACAACAATTATTATTGGAGGAACGACAAACTTATCCCCAACAACTGGTGGCTCATGGACCAGCAATAACCCGGGAGTGGCATCTGTAACGGACGCCGGACTTGTGAGTGGATTGACTTCAGGCAGTTCCACATTTACTTTTGTCACTGCTACCACAGGTTGCAGCAGTACGTCAGAATCGATTAATGTAGTCGATATACCTTCTTCATTTATTCCGGTCTGGTGGCCTGGCAATGGGCAGGATCATATGAATCTTTATGCTTTAACAGCGATACTCGATGGAAATGACCTTCAACCAAGTGATGCAATTGGAGTTTTTGACGCCGATATTTGTGTTGGGGTAGGAATTCTGACAGAGGTTCTCACAGGCTCAAATTATCTTGGAATTAAAGTATCCCAGGATGATCCTGATACGCCTGAAATAGATGGGTATATTTCAGGGAATTCCATCACTTTTAAGATATGGGATGCAAGCCAGAGGAAAGAAGTATCCCATACGGAAGCAGCATATATTTCAGGTGAAGGTATCTTTAAAGTTGGAGAAAGTGCTTCTTTTAATCTTGAAGGAATTAATACAGTAAATCAATTGATCGATCTTACCGGTGGGTGGAATATTTTTTCATTTTCCACGATACCTGATGATTTATCGCTACGCACAATTGTGGACCCGTTGATTGTATCGGGGACCCTTATCAAAATTCAGGACGAACAGGGGAATGCCATTGAGGAACTTCCTTCTCCTATTGGATGGATTGATAATATAGGTAAGATGAAATTATCAGAGGGATACAAAATAAAAGTAACAGAAAATACAAGTCTGAATGTTATTGGAGTGCCCGTTAGTTCATCTCAGGATATTGCTCTTGTAGCTGGGTGGAATATTATAGGGTATCCTTTCCTATCAACCCAGGATGCTCTTACAGTATTTGATCCTTTAATAACTGCAGGGACGCTTCTTAAAGTGCAGGATGAGCAGGGAAATGCCATTGAGGAACTTCCTTCTCCTATTGGATGGATTGACAACATCAAAAACCTGAAATCAGGCGAGGGATACAAAGTTAAAACGACTATCAATACAACTCTGACGATTAATGACGCAGGCAAAGGGAATCAATTAATCCAGAATTACACCTTGCCGCAAGCCGTTCATTTTAAACCGGTATTTACTGGTAATGGATTAGATCATATGAATTTGTACGTTATTAATCATGCAATAAATGGGCCGGGATTAAATCCCGGAGATGAGATAGGGGTGTTTGACGGAGATATTTGTGTCGGGGCAAGTATTGTTAACGAACAAAATCAAAATTGCATTGCAGTAAATGCATCATTGGATGATCCGACTACAAAAAACAGAGATGGCTTCATTGAAGGTCACCCATTCTCAGTAAGGATTTGGGAGAAACGGGAAGGAATTAAAACTCAATCATCAACAATAAATGTACTGAATGGATATACCATATACTTCAGTAAGAATGCAACATCAGTAATGACTGTTGATCTTAAGGAAGTATCAGGTTCTTATTTATTCGATGCTTTTCCTAATCCATCTGATCACATTACAACATTTGAATTTAATACGGCTGAGGAATGCCATGTCCGCCTGGAGATTATCAATTCTTTGGGTAACCTTGTCATAATACTTGTGGATGAAATACTTCCCGAAGGAGTTCATACATTAGAATGGAATAACAGAACAGCATCAGGGATCAAAGCAATTCCTGGTATTTATTACTATAGGTTAACTACGAACGGATCTTCAATGACAAAATCTTTAGTAATAAATAATTAGTTGTTCATATCTTATCAGGAATATTAGTAATTAAATATAAAAGTCTCCATAAATGAGAAAGCTTTTAACTACCTCAACACTAATGGTTCTTTTACTATTAAAGTTGCAGTCACAGACTTGTTTTACTCCTATATGGACTGGCAACGGGCTGGACCATATGAACTTTTATATTACTACCGCTACAGTTGACGGTGTGGCCATGCAGCCAGGAGATGAAATCGGAGTTTTTGATGGTAATGACTGTGTCGGAACGGGCGTTCTTACAGAAATTTTAACCGGATCAAATTATCTCTCTATAAAGGCTTCGAAAGATGATCCTGACACACCGGTAAAAGATGGGTTTACGGTGGGGCATACTGTCAGTTTCAGGTTGTGTATTGATGGAGGGAGCACGGTAGTAACCGATGTTCAGGCTTCTTATTCTTTAGGCACAGGGACTTTTTCTGCAATGGGCACGGCAATGGTGAGTCTTTCCGGAGTAACTGCATGTGTCAATCCACCAACTCTTAATCTCAGTAGTACAAGCGGATCAGCTTGTGTCAATGCGCCGTTAACAATAAGCGGCAATACATTTGGTGGGAGTGCGACATCGGTAACAATAACTGAAAACGGGGCAGGGACAGTAAGTCCTGCATCTGCAAGCGCCTCTCCGTTTGACTTTACCTATACACCCGGGGCAGGGGATGCAGGGACCACAGTAACAATAACAGTGGCGACCAATTATCCTCTCGGCACACCCTGCATGGCAGCGACAACCAACTATATTTTGACTGTAAATGCTGTCCCAGCAATTACTGGCACAACACCAGCTTCAAGATGCGGTCCGGGTGCGGTTACTCTCGGTGCTACCGCCAGTGCAGGTGTAATCAACTGGTACTCGGCTATATCCGGAGGGTCATCACTTGAAACAGGAACAAGCTTTACCACTCCGGGTTTAAGTTCTACAACGACATATTATGTGGATGCAACCAGCGGCAGTTGTACCACTGAGAGCAGAACTGCCGTGACAGCTACAGTAAATCCTATTCCTGCCACACCTACTGTAAGCCTGGCACAGCCAACCTGTGCTACACCAACAGGGACCATAACCGTCACGGCACCTACCGGTGCGGGCATGACTTACAGTATTGACGGTTCAACATATACCAACACTACGGGGATATTCTCTTCCGTAACCCCCGGTATCTATTCAGTCACCGCAAGAAGCTCCGCAGGATGCACCTCATCTGCCGCCTCAGCTACTGTCGATGATCAGCCTCCCACGCCTGTTATTGGCAACAAGGAGGTCTCAATTTCATCAGGAGGCACTTTTACCGTTATACCGACCGGTGTTCCTGTTGGAACAAGCTATACGTGGCCTGAACCGACCTATTCCGGCAATGTCATCGGGGGTGTGGCCCAGTCAGAAGGGGTGTCAAGCATCAGCGGTACCCTGACCATCCCCTCAGGTAGCGGAACTGCGATTTATAATGTAACTTCCGTCGCAGGAACATGCACCGGAAATCCGTTCACAGTTACAGTAACGGTCAACTCGAGTTGTATTCCTGTAGTTATAACGGCGGATCCCGTGAATGAGAGTATTTGTGCCGGAGGCAGTACATCATTCAGTATAACGGCAACTGGTACTGCTCCGGCATACCAATGGCAATATTACAACGGCTCCACCTGGGTCAGCGTTGCCAACGGCACGCCCGCCGGTGCGGTCTACGCTAATGCTACCACAGCCACCCTGGTGGTGTCAGGCATTACTGCGACAGGCAGCTACCAATACAGATGCAATGCCACCAACTGCAGCGTGAGCAGTGACCAGTCGAATGCCGCTACGCTGACCGTCAATGCCATACCTTCGCAGCCAACGATCACCGCTGACGGACCGCTCGCATTCTGCGCAGGAGAGGATGTAGTGCTCTCGGCACCACTTTCGGACAGCTATCTCTGGTCCAACGGGGCAACAACACGGAGTATCACCGTTATTGCTTCCGGCAGTTTTACCGTTAAGGTTGCCAACGCAGCCGGTTGTCAGAGCATTCCTTCACCGACCATCGTTGTCACCGTCAACCCGCTTCCCTCGCGGCCAATAATCACTCCTGCAGGATCGGTTACCATTTGTGACGGCAGCATCCAGACACTGACATCCAGTTCGGGTGTTGACTATCTCTGGTCAACAGGAGCGACCACACAGAGTATCCCGGTAACTACATCGGGCAGCTATACAGTGCAGGTTACCAACAATTACGGCTGTTACAGTCCTGCCTCACTGCCCACAACGGTTACTGTCAGTCCACCGCCGGCCACCCCGACTATCACGCCCTCGGGAACAGTGGCAGTTTGTGCCGGTGAGAGCATCACGCTTACATCCAGTTTAAGCACATCTTATCTCTGGTCCACCGGGGCAACCACCCACAGCATCAGCGTCAGCGCTGCAGGCAACTACTCTGTCAGGGTTACCGACGCCAACGGATGCCAGAGTGCACAGTCAGCGCCAACAGCAGTGACTGTCAATCCTCTGCCCTCACCTCCTACGGTTGGCGCCATCACCCAGCCCACCTGCACCCTCTCTACAGGCAGCGTGGTTCTTGGAGGACTGCCTGCGGGCAGCTGGACTGTCAATCCGGGTAACATCACCGGCTCGACATCAACGGTGACCGTTACCGGCCTCAGTGCAGACACATATACTTTTACAGTAACCAACTCCAGCGGATGCACCTCCGGTGAATCCGCAGCAGTTGTCATAAACACACCACCCGCTGTCCCGACTGCTCCTGTCGTTGGCACGGTTACTCAGCCGACCTGTGCGGTAGCGACAGGCAGCGTCGGGTTCAGCGGGTTACCCTCTACCGGTATGTGGACCCTCACACGAAATCCAGGAGCATTAACAACCATGGGTACGGGCGCTTCCTATACACTCATGGAAGTGCCGTCAGGTACATGGACCTTTAGGGTCACCAACATCGACGGATGCATCTCGCCCGCAACAGCCCCGGTGACAATCAGTGATCCGTTGCCTATACCCCCGGCACCGGTGGTATCAGTCGACTGCTCCGCAGGTGCGGGAAATGCCGTGGTCACCGTCACCACCCCGACCGGCACCGGCTACCAGTACTGTCTTGATACCGGCCCATTCCAGCCAGGCAATATCTTTACCTCAGTCAACAACGGCAACCATACAGTTACGGTTCGCAACGCCTCGGGGTGTACAACCACCGGTCCGCTCTTCACTATCAACTGCGATTGTGCCAACCCGGCCACCGTGACTCTCTCTGCCACCTCGGGCAGCACCTGCGGCACCGCAGCCGTGACCCTCAGCGGCAACACCTTCGGAGGAGGAGCCACCAGGGTCACCATCACCGAAAACGGAGGAGGAACTGTAACCCCGTCATCCTCGACAACATCGCCGTTTGCATTTACATATACTCCTGTTTCAGGAGATGCAGGCAGGATAGTGATCATTACAGTCACCACAGATGATCCTGCCGGAGATGTTTGCACTCCTGCATCTGCCACCTACACCCTTACTGTCAACGCTATCCCGGCTGCCCCGGTTCCGGGCACAGTGACGCATCCGACCTGTGCTGCACCCGCAGGAAGCGTCATCCTGAACAATCTTCCCTCCTCAGGGGAGTGGACGATCACTGTTACTCCCGGCGGACGGACTGTCACCGGTACGGGTTCCAGCACCACGGTCACCGGACTGGCTCCGGGGTCATACACCTTTACCGTGACCAGTGCTGTGGGCTGCACATCGGCCCCATCATCTGCCGTTGTTATTAATGCCCAGCCTGACACTCCTTCAGCGCCTGTCATAGGGACTATAACCCAACCGACCTGCGCTGTATCAACAGGAAGTGTCGCACTGAGCGGGCTTCCCGCAACAGGGACCTGGACCCTCACCCGCACACCGGGCAATGTCTCCGTTAACGGGACTGGCACAACGAGAACGATAGCCGGCATCAATCCCGGCACATACACATTCACCGTCACCAATGCTTCCGGATGCATATCGCCACCGTCAGAAGCGGCGGTGATCGATCCCCAGCCTCTCACACCAGCACCACCGGTGATCAGTGCCATTGTACATCCGACATGTGATCTGGCCACGGGGAACATCCTTCTTGAGAATATGCCTGAGAACGGGGAATGGACGCTGTTCAGGTATCCCGGAGGAATTTCGTCAACCGGCACAGGACCAAGCACCACTATCTCATCACTGGCACCAGGTACTTATAATTTTGCCGTCAGAAATGATGAGGGATGCACCTCGCTGGTGTCGGGAAATGCCGTTGTTAACGCCCAGCCTCCGACGCCCACTCCTCCTGTTGTGGGGACAATAACTCATCCTACCTTCACCGTCCCAACGGGCAGCGTTGTGCTGTCAGGGCTGCCCTCGAGCGGCACATGGACACTTACACGTTATCCTGACGGCTTTACAATCCAGGGTACCGGCACCACAAGGACTGTCCCGGAACTGGAACCGGGCACCTATACTTTTGCAGTAACAAACTTCTACAATTGTACGTCGGATCCTACGGGTAACGTAGTGATTAACGCCCGACCCGGAGCTCCGAACGTGGTGATAAACAATCCGCCAAACATATGCGAGAACCAGACGACGGACCTCACCCTCCCGGCAGTGACCGCAGGGTCGGATCCAAACCTGACCTTCACCTACTGGACTAATCCTGAAGCCACGGCAGCCTATGCAACACCGGCAGCAGCCCCGGCAGGCACCTACTATATCATGGGTACCTCCACCGCCGGTTACTTTACCATCAAGGAGGTGGTTGTTACTGCTGATGAGCTCCCGGTGGCCAATGCAGGCCTCGACCAGGTCCTTGATTACATCTTCGGGACAACACTCAATGCCGATATTCCCGGAATAGGAACAGGACTGTGGGAGCTTGTATCAGGTGCCGGTGAGCTATTCAACGCCACAGCACCCTCGACGGCGGTCAACGGACTTGCCCTCGGGGAGAACGTCTTCAGCTGGTCGGTCACCAACGGCGCATGTGATCCAGTAGTCGACTATGTTGTTGTGATGGTGAACAACCTCATCATACCTACCCTCATCACTCCCAACCAGGATGGCCGCAATGACTTCTTTGTCCTTCGCGGACTGGAGGAGACCCTTGGCAGGACGGAGCTCACGATCTTCGACCGCAGGGGACTGAAGGTCTACGAGAACTCCGACTATGACAACTCGTGGGAAGGTCTTGATTATAACAGCAATCCTCTTCCCGACGACACCTATTTCTATGTTCTGAGATCCGCCAACGGCATCTCCCGCAGCGGTTATATCGTTGTCAGAAGATAAACGCCCGCTCCGCCCTCCGAAACCTCCGCTGGAGGTGAAGGAGGGCCGTCCTCCGAAACCTCCGCTGGAGGTGAAGGAGGGCCGTCCGCCGAAACAATAACACGCAAAATCTCACTGAAATGAAAAAGATAATCAACCTGTTAATTTTGCTTCTGCTACCCATAGCATTGCTGGGCCAGCTGACGCCGGTGACGAATCAATATATCCTGAACCCGCTGACCATTAACCCGGCCTATGCAGGCAACAGGGGAGGGCTCAGCGTCGCTGCCTTCTATCGCCAGCAGTGGGTGGGCATACCCGGCTCCCCGCGCACGATGACCCTTGAGGTGGATGCCCCGGTGCTCTCCTCGAAGCTCGGACTGGGCCTGCTGGTGGTCAATGACGTGATAGGGGTAACGAAACAGACAGAGACAATGACAACCTACGCCTTCAGGATCGATGTCGGTGACGGACTCCTTGCCCTTGGCCTGGGGGCCGGAGTGGTAGCCACGAACACTGCATGGTCAGACCTGATCGTACATGATCCGGGCGACGAGTACTACCTTATCGACTCGAAGGTGTTTGTCGTTCCCGACTTCAGCTTCGGCACATTCTACACTGTGAAAAACTTCTTCGTCGGCTTCTCCATTCCGAGGCTGCTGGGATACAGTTTCGACTTTGACAGGAATAAATATGCCCTGAAGGTGGACCCCGGTCAGTATAACTTCGTTCTTAACACCGGCTACATGATCCCGCTGGGACCCAGGGCAGGTGTCATGCCCTCGGCAATGGTCAGCTACTCAATAGGAGACAAACTGCTTTATGATGCCAGCGCTCATTTCATTCTGTACGACAAATTCTGGATCGGCGCCTCATACCGCAGTACGGGCTCCGTCACTGCCCTCGCCCAGTTCGCCATAAACAACCAGCTCAAGGTGGCATATTCGTATGATTTCGATTTCGGCAAGCTCGGCACCTACAGCAACGGCTCGCACGAAGTCATGCTCCGCTATGAATTCCGTTACAAGGTCGATGTTATAAATCCATTGATCTTTTAAGTGACTGAAGTGAACAAAAGTGAACCTAAGTGACTTATGTTAATGTGAAAGCAATGCAAAAAAGGACCGCAATTTTTCTGACATCAGTACTCTTACTGACGGGCACTCTGACAGCCCAGCAACAACCGTATACAGTGACGAAGACCGCCTTCAGCACTGACATGTACAACGAGTTCGCCCCGGCGTTCTACAGGAACGGCCTCGTCTTCTGCACTGACAGGGGATCGGCCGTCAACAGCGAGGGGATGGCGGTGGTGAAGATGTTCTATGCCGACACCGCAGCGGGCCACTCGCGTAGCAAGCTCTTCTCGAAAGACCTCAAGAGCAGGCTCAACGACGGCCCGGCGACATTCAACCGTTCCGGGGACACCATCTATTACTCCAGGAACCTCGTGGTTGATGGGAATCTGAAGATGCTCTCGACATTCCGCAACAAGCTGGGTCTCTTCTATGCTGTTGCCGAAGATAAGGGCTGGGACAGGATTCGCGAGATCAGGTTCAACACTGAGTGGTTCAACATAACGATGCCGTGCCTCTCGCATGACAGCCAGCGCATCTACTTTGCATCCGACAAGCCCGACGGTCTTGGCGGGCTGGATATCTACTACAGCAACTGGAACAACGGTTACTGGGAGGATCCCGTGAACCTCGGCCCCAATGTCAATACCGAGGGCAATGAGAGCTATCCCTTCATCAGCGAGACCGGCGAGCTCTTCTTCGCATCTGACGGTCGCGGCGGACTGGGGGGCAAGGATATCTTCGTCACGAAACAGAAGAGCGACGGCTGGCATGCACCGGTGAGGCTGGCAGCACCGATTAACTCCGAGCATGACGACTTCGGCATCGTCATAACCCCAACCAGGGAGGATGGATACTTCTCATCCGACAGAGACAGGTCGATTGACATCTACCGTTTCACCTCATCGATGCCGCAGGTGTGGTTCGCTGAGCCTCAGAAGGAAAACCTTTACTGCTTTGCTGTCGCCGACAGCGGCCTCATCGAGGCCGACACACTCCAGTTGCAGTACGTATGGGATTTCGGAGACAACACGAAGATGTCCGGTTATGCTGTCGAGCACTGTTTCCCCGGTCCCGGCAAATACAGCATGGCCCTCGATATCATCGACCGCAGGAGCGGCAATGTTTACTTCCGCAAGCAGAGCTATGACATCGAGATTTTCGATTACGATCAGCCATATATCACCGCTCCCGATTATGCGGTCACGGGTGAGACCGTGCAGTTTGACGGGATGAAATCCTACTGTCCGGGCTACACCGTCACCGGCTTTTACTGGGACTTTGGCGACGGCACCCAGAAGACCGGAGCTTCTCCCTCGCACAGATACAGCAAGAGCGGCGACTATGATGTCAGGCTTGGGCTCACGCTCCGGTCGGAGTCGACGGGCGTTGTCCTCAAGCGCGCCGTGACCAGGAAGATCACCGTCTTTGGCACCAACCGGGAGATGGAGGCCTTCCGTGACGCCAAACCGGCAACCGGTCAGGGACTGCTCGATATCAGGGATTATGAGAACGTAAAGATACTGAGCCAATATTCTGCCGAGAGTGAATTCGCAAAGGAGGCTGTCTTCCAGGTGGAGATACTCTCGTCGAAGACAAAGATGGATCTGAACAACCCGATCTTCCGGAGTGTGCCGGCGAAGTATACTGTCAGGGAGGTCCGCAATGATGAGGCCGGCACCTACAGTTATATCATTGACCAGCAGATGACATTGATGGCTGCCTATCCCGCCTTCAGGGAGATGGTCACCGGCGGATACAAGGGAGCGACAGTGCGGCTGCATGTGCTGAAGGATCCTGTCGAGAGGGAGTTGAATGTGCTCAAGAAGAATTACGGTGTCATGACCGACACCTACTTTGATTCCCGTAACAGGCTGGTCACCAACGCTTATCTGATGCTTGACCAGGTGGTGATGATGATGAACAAGTACCCGTCGCTGAAGCTTGAGATAGGAGTTCACACCGACAACCAGGGCACGGTCTGGAGTCAGCAGAGCACTACGCAGAGTCGCGCGCAGGTGATCGTTGATTATCTCGTTAACAGGGGGATAAATGCCTCGCGCCTGACCCCGAAAGGATACGGCAGCACCCGCCCGATAGGTCCGAACGGCACCTGGCTTGAGCGTCGACTGAACAGGAGGGTGGAGTTTACTGTTATTAAGTAAAGTTGGCGGGCGAGGCTGCTGGTTGACACATGGTGAATAGTTTGCGGGAGAGGCTGCTGGTTGACTGATTGTGAATTGGTGGGCCGACGATGCGGATTGCGCAGTTCACAGTTATCAAATAGCAAACGCTGCGTTTTCCCGCCAGCTGCGGAAAAATTATTATTAACCTATTCTGACGGTATATGAAGCATACACTTCTGCTATTTCTGTTATTAATTAATTCTATAATTCTTGTAGCCCAGCAGGAGCTGATTATAAGGGGCCAGGAGTTTATAGACAATGAGACCGGCACATCTCAGGGTGTGAATATTCCACGGAGTGAGAGGACATATTTTCAGTTCCTGAATAATACTGTGACGGCCGTGAATTCTTTCGGTTATCTGCTACAGGCCGGTGATGAGAATCCCGCAGCTTCCAATAACAATCTTGACGGAGAGATAATTTTGGGTAACAAATTTGTCTGGAATGGCACGGATGAATCCAGTATGACTCACGCCCTGTTTACAGGTTATAACCTGGATGTAGTTATCAGGTATAACTATCTTTTGAATACTCCTAACGGGATTCAACGGAAGTCCGATGGGATGACCGACCTGAACGGTGTCGTGGCTTACAATATCCTGAAGAACCCCAAGCTTGGTGTTGCCATAAAGGGTATTAACGGGATCAGGATTTACAACAACACCTTTTATAGTGACAAGACATCTGATCAGACATTGAGGGGGTTGATAGACATCTCTACCAATACCGACGATGGCCTGAATGCCGTGTCGAGAGGTACGAAGGTCTATAATAATATCTTCTACACCAGGAATCATATTTACAACATCAATATTCATGATGCGGAATGCATGGAGGGATTTGAGTGTGATTACAATGTATACTGGTGCGAAGCCGGTGATCCGATTTTTCAGGTTGACGGAAAAAACAAGACCTTTGCAATGTGGCAGGCGATGGGGTATGATCTCCACTCAGTAGTGATCAACCCAAACTTTATTGACATTGAAGGGTTTGTGCCGGCGGTAAGACTTGACTACGGTTTGGATCTGGGAGATGACTTCAGTGAAGGATTGGCTGTGGATGCAACCTGGGAAAGGATAGCGCCGAAGAGTGTTGTGCAAAACGGGGTATGGCAGGTGGGCGCCCGTGTTTATGCTGGAGAAGCAGTGGATGATGATGATGAGGTATGGACTAAAGATGTGACATGGATCTATCCCAACCCTGCAAAGGATTCTTTCACTATTCTACTGACGGATTTGGAACTTCAGTACCGTACCTTGAAAATATTTGATAATAACGGCAGGATGGTGTATGAACAAGCCGTTAACTATGGCCCAAACATGATCCGGATTCCCGAAAAATTCTCAGCAGGATTATACAGTCTCATCCTTGAGGGTGAAAATCTGGAGAGGTATATCAAGAAAATTATACTTTTAAATTAGGCCGATTAATTCTTGATTATCTTCTGAGTGAGGAGGATCTGGTTGGAAGCAATCATCAGGACATAGATACCGCTGTTCAGATGTGATAGGTCAAATTGCCTGGTGCTTTCATCTTTTGATAGCTCTTCCCGGTGCACGGTTTTACCAATCAGATCTACAACAGTGAGCGTAAAAATTTCAGCCTCCATTAAAGTAGTAAAGTCGATAGTAAACCTGCCGTCATTAGGATTAGGATAGAGATTGAAGTAATCCCTGGCTTCAATATAGGCAGATACTGTAAGGTCAATGGAAGATGAAGTGGAAGAGGCCTTCATATTATCGGTAGCTACTGCCTTTAGCTCATAGGAGCCGGCCGGCAGGTCTTTAAGGGTAAATGAATAAGGAGCTGCTGTTCTTTCGTAAAGCTTTGCAGCACCGTTGAAAAGTTCAACTTTTGTTATTGAGCCATCCGGGTCTGAAGCATTTACATCAATAGTAACGGTAGCCGGAGCTGTGAATGAACTGCCTTTGGTAGGTGACGAAATACTTACTGTTGGCATTTTATTTTCAGGGGAGGCCGGCTTAACAACAGTAATGGAAACGGCAGCCGAAACAGTTTTTGAGTTAACATTATCTGTCGCTACCGCCGTTAAAGAATAAGTCCCCTCGGGGACCTCTTTCCATGTGATGGAATATGGTGTTGTCAATCTTTCTCCGATTTTGACGCTACCCTGAAAAAATTCCACTTTTATTATTGCCCCATCAGGATCAGAGGCAGCAGCATTGACGGTAATTGATGCAGGTGAAGTGAAGGTAGCACTTTTCAGAGGTGAGGAAATACTGACAGCTGGTGGTTGGTTGGCAATAACAGGTGTAGGGGGTGTTGTTTCAAAGGCGCCAATATCCGGAGCTTGTCCATTGAAAGGCAGGCCAACATTTATCCCTGCATCAATTAGGTCTGACCCGGAAGCGAGATGCAAGAAAGTAATATCTGGTAAACTCCCATCTGTTTTTCTCGCCCCGATCAATTGTGTTGCTTCGAGGCTTACAAAATCCGTTTCCGTTAATGATAAAGCCGGATTTGCGGCATTATTTATCAGAAAAGTGTTATTTGATACTATTGATAAGGGAGAAATGAAGCAATAAGCGCCATTTTTAAAGGATATATTATTTTTAATTGAGTGTATCTTATTATAACTGCCAAACCAAAACCCCTGAGCTCCGTTTAAATATGCAACATTATTATATAACGCCATCGCAGCCGGAGCTTCGTTCTGATGAAAGCCCGAGGTTCTGTTCTTATAGGCTATACAGTTGATAATTGTTCTGACAATTGTATTTCCATGATCCAAGGATGTTTCTCCCAGTTTGAACCCATTCCCATCGCCGGCTTTAAGAAAAGTATCAGGTATATATCCATTATGAAAGGACCAGCAATGCTCCAGTTTTACATGACTTTCATTATTAAAAAAGTCAAATCCATCATCAGAATTATACCATGCTCGGCAACCTCTCAGGGTATTATTTGCGTTGACTGCTGTTATTTGAGCAATAACAAACCCGTCAGCTCCGCCATACGCATCACTGGAATGTGGATCGCTATTTAAGTAAGAATCACAATTTATAAGTAATATATTGTTACAGTTATAAGCCACATGAAAACCAGTTCCTCCAATATGATGGACAGCACATTGTTCAACTGTGATATTATCTGAATTATGAACTATAATTCCCCCACTGCCATATCCAGCTATGCCCTGATCAACCCTTGTAACGGTTAATCCTTTTATGTGCCAATAAGAACTATAAAGCAGATATATTCCTCCCTTTGCCGTAGAAGTGGTTATATTTCGGCAGTCAATTACTGGTATTTCTCCAGGATAATTCATTACAACAATAGGATTTTCAGCTGTTCCGTCATGGTTATTGATGACAACCCCGTAATTTTTTGAATTAAAAGATGTTCCTCCAGGGTAGTACGTGCCTCCTCTTATATATAGCGTGTCGCCTGCTTTTATGGTTGAAAAGCCCTTTGGCCATGTTGCAAATGGTTGTGAAATAGTGCCGGGATTATTATCACTACCACTGGTCGATACATAATAAGTTGTAGCCGAGGCTAGTGAATAGAAGGTCAGGAAGAAAAGGGAAAGCATTTCTTTCATGAGGATAGAACATTTTGACGAGTGAATGAAATAATTTGACAAACATAATATTTTTAACGACGAATGGAAAATTTTGTTTCAATAGCTGAGTTTTTATTATTAACATATATTGGAATGGATGAATAAGAATAAAAAAATTCGAATAATTAATCTTCCAAAAATTGAAGATGAACGTGGAAACCTTTCGTTTATTGAAGAAAAAAACCATATCCCCTTTAAGATAAAAAGATCGTATTGGATTTATGATGTGCCAGGGGGAGAGTGCAGGGGAAGCCACGCCTTTAAGGAAACTGAAGAATTTATTGTTGCTCTTTCTGGGAGCTTTGATATTATATTGCATGATGGTTATGAGGTAAAGAAATTTTCCTTGAACCGTTCTTATTATGGGTTATATATCCCAAGGATGACCTGGCGTACAATCGAAAATTTTTCAACAAATTCGCTCGCATTGATACTTGCTTCTACTCCCTACATTAATGCCGATTATATAAGAAATTTCAATCAGTTCCTAGCCTACAAAAAAAGATGATCGAATCAACTATTTATAATTGCTCTGTAATCGGGTTAAATAAAATTCACGAGCGATCCGGAAATATTACAGTAGTAGAGAACATTCGGAATATACCTTTTGAGGTCAAAAGAATTTATTATCTATATGATGTACCTGGCGGAGCAGAGCGGGGTGGGCACGCACATAAAGCATTGAAACAACTGATTGTGGCTGCCAGTGGTTGCTTTGACGTAGTTCTGAATGATGGACAAAATAAAAAAGTTGTAGAGCTGAACCGACCTTATTATGGATTATATGTTGTGCCGGGAATATGGCGTGAGGTAATAAACTTTTCTTCTGGGGCAATATGCCTTGTGCTTGCATCTGAGAAATACGATAAAGAAGATTATTTGAGAGAGTACAGTAATTTTCTGGAATGGAAGGCCCTTTAAGATACAAGACAATTTTCGGCATAGTTCCTTTTAGCAGGTATGGACAATATTACCGTCTGGTTGAGGAGGAAGATTATGAATTCATCTACCTTCTCCGAAACGATAAGGAGCGAGGCAGACACTTATCAAAGATCAGGGAAGATCCGGAAAATCAGAGAATTTGGATAAGAAATTACAAATTGCGCGAAAGATTAGGGGATGAGTTCTATTTTATAGCTCTTAACCCTGAAAACAGTGAAAGACTGGGTTTATTCAGATTATACAATTTTACCAACGTTTCCTTTGGCACGGGTTCCTGGCTATACAAACTAGGATTAAGATACCAACCGATACTTGGCAACATTACCGGCAAAGAAATTGGGTTTGATTTCCTGCAATACGATAAGTGCATGTTTGATGTCAGAAAAGAAAACCATTCTATTTTAGCATATCACAGACTCTTCAATCCTGTACAGGTAGATGAAGACGATCTTAATATCTACTTTGAGTTGTCAAGAGCTAACTTTGAGAAGACTAAAACTAAGATATTGAAACTGTTTGGCCAGACATCTCAGGGATAACGAAATACTTAAATAGGCTGAACATTCAACCAGCATCGAACATAAAGTCAAAAAACTTGGACCTGGGACGCTCATCCGGTATGTAATACCGGGGCAGAACTGTATAGGTCACTTCCTTATCAAATCTGCAATTCAGACTATTGTTTAGAGTATGAGTGGTGGAACAAAAAGGGAGCAAAGACAAAATTTTAAAGCAAAATTCCGTTATTATGTAAAGTGTTATGATTAGTGAAAAGTCTACAGTGCAAACGAAACATATCGGCAGTGATATTGTTATTGGCGAATACTGCGTGATCAAAGAAGGGGTTAAGATCGGAAATAATGTAACAATCCATCCTAACATTACAATTTATGAAGGTGTTGAAATCCATGATGGTGTTGAAATATTCCCGGGAGCATTTATAGGAAAAGAACCAACAAAGGCGGTCGGATTATTGAGAGAGCTCGATTTTTCAAAAAAAGTAATAATTAGGGAAAATTCCTCGATAGGCCCTAATTCGATTATTTATTATGATGTTGAAATCGGGAAAAACTGCTTGATCGGTGACGCCGTAGCCATAAGGGAAAAATGCACAATTGGAATGGGTTGCATTATTGGCAGAAATGTTTCCCTGCTCTATAATGTGTCGGTTGGTGAAGGGAGCAAAATAATGACGAATTCCCATCTGACAGGTAACACTATAATCGGAAAGAATGTCGTTATTGGCGTTGGCGTAAATACGGCCAATGATAATAGCTTTGGGGAACAAGGATATGATAAAGAAGCCATCTTAGGACCAATTATTGAAGACAATGTAAAAATTGGCACCGGTGCAACTATTTTACCAAATATAAGGATTGGTAAAAATGCCATAGTAGCAGCAGGGTCGGTTGTTACAAAGAATGTCAGGCCAAATTCCATAGTTATGGGGATACCTGCAAAACACATTAAATATATCGGCAAAACAGAGGCTGATTAATCATAAGTTCAATCGGATCTTTCATATAAATATCAAAAGAAGTAATCTAATGGTATCGTTTCTAGAACTGAAAAAAATTAACGATAGTTTTGAACCAAACATTTCGGGAGCTATTAAAAGAGTATTGGATTCCGGATGGTATCTCCTTGGAAATGAAGCAAAATCATTTGAAAATGAATTTGCCTTTTTCATCGGAACAAAACACTGTATTGGTGTAGCAAATGGTTTGGATGCGTTGCGACTGATCCTGAAAGCCTATATGGAAATGGGACAGATGAAAGAGGGGGATGAAATTATTGTACCTGCCAACACTTACATTGCTTCAATTCTTGCTATTACTGATAACAGGCTTGTACCAATCTTGGTTGAACCAGACCTAAATTCTTATAATCTTGATATTTCACTTATTGAACGACATATTACTGACCGTACCAGGGCAATAATGGTTGTCCATCTCTATGGGCAGGTATGCTGGTCTTCAGAACTTGAGGGGATAGCCGCCAGACATAACTTGAAGATCATTGAAGATAATGCGCAGGCTGCAGGAGCATATTATGGATTGAAACATACTGGTTCTCTGGGCAATGCTGCGGGACATAGTTTTTATCCTGGGAAAAATCTTGGTGCACTGGGTGATGCAGGAGCTGTTACTACAGATGACGATGACCTTGCTGACACAATACGGGCAATTGCCAATTACGGTTCAAAGGAAAAGTACAAAAATCTCTACAAAGGCCTGAACTCCAGACTGGATGAATTTCAAGCTGCAATCTTGCGCGAAAAGCTACCCCGGCTTGATGCCGACAATCAGAGACGACGTGAGATCGCCCAATACTATATTGATAACATAAACCATCCTGATATTATCTTACCAGGATTGGGAAGTTCAGAAGTTAAAGATCAAAGCCCAGCACCTCATAAGCTTCCTGTCCGCAGCACTGTGCTACGAGCTTTGAGCCATATCTGGCATCTGTTCGTCATCCGGACAGAAAACCGTGATGATCTTCAGAAATACCTGATGGTTAATGAAGTCCAGACATTGATCCACTATCCCATCGCTCCTCATAAACAGTTGGCATACAAGGAGTGGAACCATATTTTGTTGCCATTGACTGAACTAATACACAATACTGTTCTAAGCCTTCCTATGAGCCCTTTGATGAATGATCTTGAAGCTGAATATGTTGTTAAAATATTAAATAGTTATAATCATGACCCCCACTAAAAAAACACTGTTAAGATATTTCCGCTGAATTTTTTGAAAGTGACTGAAGAACAATCCTCCTACCGTCAGATAATGAAAGCCACCTCCATTTTTGGAGGTGTTCAGGTATTTAATATTATCATTTCAATAATTCGTTCCAAGTTTGTGGCCGTTTTGCTTGGTCCGGCTGGAATGGGAATTTTTGGTCTTCTTACCTCCACCACAAAGCTGATAGATAAATTCACAAATTTGGGCTTAAGCACAAGCGCTATCAGAAACATTGCAGCAGCCAATGCTTCAGGAGATGAAACGAGAGTGGGAACTGTCGTTGCGGTCTTCAGACGATTAGTCTGGATAACCGGACTTATAGGAACTTTGTTTACACTGATCTTCTCCCGCTGGCTAAGCGAACTGACTTTTGGTAATAAGGACTATACGTTTGCTTTTATCTGGATTGCCATTACTTTGCTCTTAACCCAGATCAGTTCCGGGCAGCTAGTAGTATTGCAGGGGATGCGCAAACTGCACAATCTGGCAAAAGCTAATCTTGCGGGGAGTTTTGTTTCATTACTAACTTCAGTGCCTCTTTATTATATATGGGGTGTGAAGGGGATTGTCCCAGCTATTATTACTACCTCATTTATGACATTATTCTTTTCCTGGTACTTTAGTTCACGGATCAAAATCAAACCTGTTAAGATTAGTAAAGCTGAATTGTTTTCAGAAGGCGGAGACATGGTGAAATTGGGGTTTTTCCTTAGCTTAAGTTCATTGTTCTCCATGGCATTTTCATATTTGGTACGCATATATATCAGTCATAAAGGAGGGGTAGATCAGGTAGGGTTATTTAATGCCGGATTTGCAATCATTAACACATATGTGGGACTTGTGTTCACTGCAATGAGTACTGACTACTTTCCTAGGCTTTCCGGGGTTGTCCATGAGCCTGCAGCAACGGGGAAAATAATTAACCAGCAGGCAGAAGTTGCAATTCTTATTTTAGCTCCCATTTTAACCGTTTTTCTCATATTCATAAATTTCGTTGTCATTTTGTTATACTCCAATAAATTCTTACCCATTGTCACAATGATACACTGGGCAGCATTGGGAATATTTTTTAAGGCTGCCAGTTGGCCGGTTGCATATCTCATTATTGCCAAAGGGGATTCCAGACTTTTTTTTATCAATGAATTGACTGCGAATATTTATGTGATGGGATTAAATATACTCGGATATCACTGGAAAGGACTGGAAGGACTGGGAATCTCATTCTTGACGGGGTATCTTATATATTTTAGTCAGGTTTTCATTATTTCCAGAATAAAATATTCTTTCTCTTTTGAAACGGGCTTTTATAAGATTTTTGGAATACAGATTTTGCTTGCAATAGGCTGTTTTACGGTTAGCAGGTTTTTGGATCCCCCTTACTCTTATATTATGGGTTCACTGTTAATATTATTATCTTCATATTATTCATTCAGGGCATTGAATAATCGATTGGGATTATTACCCCTGATTCTTGAGAAACTCGGTAAAAAAAAGACTTAAATGAAAATTCTTCTATTTAATCTGGGCACTGTTGAGCATCGTATTTTTAATTGGGGAGTGGAGGGATTTCAGTCTCTTTTTGAGCAAGACATTATTTTATGGGGGCCCATACTCGATAAGAAATTCATTTATAAGGATAAAGAAATTCCGATACTAAGTTTTTTTGAACAAACATCTATTGAGGAAGTTTTCAATAAATTACCTAAAGGCTGGTACCCGGATATCATTACCTGTGATACATCAGTGCTCAATTACGTTCCGGATATTTATTTGTGCCCTGTTAAGACTGTTGTATTCACAAGGGATTCATGGTCAGATACTATTTTTAACAGAGGACTTGTAGAGCTTTTTGACTTTATGAACTCTTCAACCATTGACCGGGAATTATTTAAAAATCTCCATGTCACTTTGTTGCCTTTGTCAGGTTTTGCTGTCTCGGTGTCGGGCCCAAGCTCACCTAAAGAATATGATTATAGAGATATTGATGTTATCGCAATAGCAACCTACGATAATTCGTTTTACCACCAGAGATATAGGACTTTATATAAATTAGCGGGTTTAAATAGCACTGGAATTAATATTAAATATTTTAATGCAATAAAACGATCTGATATCTATACCTACTATCAACGCAGTAAAATTGTGATAGATTGGGCACATACCTTATCAAACCGTTCTTTTGAGGCCGCTTTGAATGGTTGTTTATTATTCAGCCATGAAGAGAACAAGGTCTTAAATGATTTCTGGAAACCCTGGGAGGAATATGTTCCATACAATGAGAATAATTTATCAGAACTGATAAATTATTACGTTAATAATCCTGATCAGGCTAAAGGTATTATTAAAAAAGCACAACAAAAAATTCAGACAGTCCCGGTGAGTTGGGGAGAGATGGTTTGGGATAGAATCAAATTAGCGCATAATACTAATGTTTCAATAGAAGCAAGAATAAGATATAACATATCCACTCCAAAATCGACTTTACACTATCGTTCTGCTACTCCACTGCTCTATAACTACAATTATAATACTAATTATCCCTCCAACTGGAAAGGGCTCTATTTCGAAAGGATAGACAATGCAATATCAACTTCTGAAAATCCGGAAAACAAAATCTCTCCTCTGATTGAAGCTGCCCGGTTAGCATTCTTATTAAAAATGCCAGAACTCTCCTTAAAGTATTTGAGTGCTTTACAAGAAATCCTTCCTGACTATGCCTGGATTTATTATATTTATGGAAGAATATATTTTGATCAGGACGAAACCGATTTGGCGCTTAAATCGCTTCAGAGAGCCATAGAATGCGCTATCAAAGCACCTGAATTGCTGATGAAATTCGTATTACCTGTTATTGAAAAGGGGAATCCTTGCGATAACCGTAGAATTACCAGTTATATGTGGCAATCTATTATCAATCATCATAATGAGTTTCAAGTTAATACATTGTTGAACCTTGCTTTTGAGCTGTCAGGATTCATTTACCAACGTATTGAAGATTTCCCTAAGGCTATAGATGCATACATTCAGGCCATAGATTATGTACCTGTTCCGGATTGCATCCATAAGTTAAGTCCTTTGCTTATTCAGACCCGGAAATTTGAAAAATTATCAGAAATTACAGAAAAAGGATTGGAGAATTCACCTTATGACAGTATCCTGATCTTTTATCGGGCTCTTGCATTTATCCAGTTGAAGAAGCGGCAAAGCGCTTATAGGGTTTTAAATGAGCATCAGAAAGCATTAAAAAGTTTTATTGGAATCCGAAAGAAAACTTATATCAGGTATGCAATAAACATAATTTTGCCTTTTATTCTATTAAGTAAATACGCGAGTTTAAGCTTCATAAATTTAATAATAAAAAGCTTAAAAAATCATAGAGGATTCACCTATCTGAAATGATAATTCTTACACTGAATAGGATCATTCAGTTTTTGATAAACTTGTTAAATGGAATATTCAAACAATAAGGAACTAAAAGGTAATGTATCTGAAAGAATGTCCTTCTTTGAGTTTCTGTATGTGTTTGTTTTAATAATCTATGCAGGTCGGGCAAATAATTTTGTTGAATCCGGATCTTTTCTGGATAACCCTGTCGGGGCATCTTTGCTAATTGTTTTAAGTGGAATACTTGCAATAAGGTGGAATATTAAATTTAATAAACAATATTATCTCCTGATCTTTGGGGTACTCATTTATTTTATGGCTGTTACCATTAAATACGGTGAAATACGGCCAACAATTTTTTTGAGTCATTTCTTTTTATTTTCTATCGTATATATTACAATTAAGTCTTTAAAAGTACTTCTTTTCATAACCTTTGAAAAGGCCCTTTATTATCTTGCTATTATAGGATTATTCTTTTGGGGTATTCAGATTGTACTGGGGGGCGATACACTATTTAGTTATTTTAATAAAATTCCGTCGCTTGATACATTTTCATATGTAAGCGGAAATGGCTTAAATGCCATTATTTATTCTATACAACCAGCCTCAATGTCAATACAATACGATTTCTCGCCTCCAAGGAACTGCGGATTTGCCTGGGAGCCTGGAGCGTTTGCAGTATACCTTTGTCTTGCCATATATATTAATCTGTTTTTAGTCACAGATGAAAAGGGCCGAAAGGTTAGATTCTGGATTTTATTATTTGCCTTATTATCAACCCAATCAACAACAGGGTATTCTATCTTGCTTGTAATACTTTTTTTCTATTTTCTGAACAAAAATGTTAGCATATTAATCTTATTGTCACCGATTCTGGTAGTTCTGTTAGTATTTCTTTTTTCTCTACCCTTTATGGGAGATAAAATCGCAGATGTATACAGGCAGGTTGCTGAAGTAGAACCTATTATTGAGCGCTCTGTTATATATGGCTCATCATATGCCCCAGGGCGTTTCGCCTCTTTTGTAATTGCCTTCAGGGACTTTCTGGATAATCCAATTCTAGGGCTGGCAAGTGTCAATGAACAAAGCTGGACTTATAAAGCTGGTGCAAGTATCGGATCCATTTCTGGCATTGGAAATCTACTGGCGCAGTATGGATTGATTGGTTTTCTGTTTTTTATTATTTTTGCGACTGGCAGCTCGGTAATGTTTGCCAAAATACACAACTATAAAGGTAAAACCCTGCTGTTTTTGATAATACTATTAATATCAGTAAGTTACAGCATCTTATTCCTGCCAATCGTCATGAGTTTCTGGATTTATAAATTGTTTAATCCTTCTGATTGACAAAGTACATAGCTAGGACCGGAAAACTATTGCAGGATCATTAGGAAATAGTCTAAGCCTAACTTGAGATGTCCTTAAATATTAATAAATTGAGTATAGTAATTTTTGGAGATGATTTTGCATTCCCTGAAGGGGATGCTGCAACCAACCGAGTCCATACTTATGCAAAAGGCTTTATCGAGAATGGTTTATCTGTACACGTAATCTGTTTTGCAAGCGATTATAGTACTGAAGGCTCTGGCTCAATAAATGGCATAAATTATTATCACCCCTTTGGGCAAAGAAGTAGAAATAAATTTCTTCTAATTCGCGCATGGTACAAATTCACCAAATACTTTAGTACTCTCGGATTATTTATTAAAATCAACAAGAGTGACCCGGTTTTGGCGATTAATAGCTGGACTCAGAACTTGACCTGTCAATTCTATATTTATTTGCTTGCAAAACTTATCAGTACGAAATTGATCAGTGAACATAGCGAGCATCCGCTAAGAAAATATCAGGGTTCATCGTTAAGAATTATGCGTGGTGAGCTAAAGTCTTATTTGGGCTCAAAATTATGTGATGGCATACTGTGTATATCCCAGTATCTTATCGAGTTTTACGCTGAGCGTGGAATAAATAGGAAAAGACTTTTTTTGGTGCCCAGTACTGTTGATACTGAAAGGTTCAAAATTAGATATTCTTCACCTCTGGACATAAACTATATACTCTATTGTGGTACCTTAACATTATTAAAGGATGGGGTGGATATTCTTATTAAAAGTTTTGCTATTATTTCAGAACGATTCCCTGATTTATACCTTGTGCTCTTAGGCAAAGCTAATACATTAGAAAATGAGATTCTATTAAAGACGCTGGTCAACAACTTAGCTATAACAAAAAGAGTAATTTTCTTGGGCCAAATTCCAAGAAATAATGTACCCGCTTATCTGACAAATGCTAAAATCCTTGCATTGGCCAGACCGAGCAGTATAATTGCAGATGCGGGCTTTCCCTCAAAGCTTACTGAATATCTAGCCACAGGTATTCCTGTCGTAGTCACAGCTGTGGGTGAAATACCTGTATACCTGAAGGATGGGTTGAACGCTTTTTTGTGCGAGCCAGACAGTACTGAACAATTTGCAGAGAAACTACAGTTTGTACTTGATAATTACTCAGATGCTAAAAAGGTTGCCATCGAGGGTCAAAAGTTGACAGAGACTATCTTCAATTATAATTATCAGGCAAGCAGAATCGTTAAGTTTACTAAAAGTTTACATTGATGACAGATGAAGCAAACACGCTTCTTTTCCTGGGAGATGTTGTTCCACATAAAGCATTCAGGTTTAAAACCAGATATAAAACAGTGATAAACCTTGAATGTCCAATTGTGGTTGGTGAAGCTTACCCGGCCAATGGCAAGATTAATCTGAGTGTCCACAGTAATTACCTTACGGATATATTTAAATCAAAACTTGAAATAGCCTGTCTTGCAAATAATCACATTTTTGATTTTGGACTTCAGGCTTTGAATTCAACCATTCATCAACTTGAAGAAAGGGGAATTAAGTGGTTTGGTATTGACAGAAAACCAGACGAAAGACTTAGTCATCTGCTATATGAAATGAACGACCAAAAGATTGCATTGATCGCTGCAGTATGCCCTTCAACTTCACCACTGACGGAAATAGATGGTCCAGCCTTTATTAACTTATTAGATGTTGATGTGATTATTTCCAAAGTTGAAAAGTTAAGGGCAGTGGTCGACAGAATTGTCTTATATGTACATTGGGGAGAGGAAGAATTATCCTATCCAAAAAAGGAGGATATTATAACTGCAAGAAAATTAGTCGATTCCGGAGTTGATATTCTCATTGGAAGTCACGCACATTCCCCACAGGCCATTGAAAAATATAATGGTGGTATAATCGCATATAATCTTGGCAATTTTATTATGCCGGCACTGAAAAACATTCCTTCGTATTTTGACAACAATGGGAAGCCTCACGCCTTCTATAACAAGCTTTTAATGCCCTGGAACAGGATCTCCTGGGGTTTACTTGTTAATATGGAGACTTTAAGTTATAGGATTAAAAAGTATATCTTTTTGTTTGATCGTATCATAGAACTGCCCTTTACTCCGTTTGATAAGTATATCTATTTAAAGCAGGTCACTTTTGATGATAATTATGATAGGATGGTAAATAGACACTTAAAAAAGCGTGAAAAATTCAGCAAAATAATGCACTATATAGCCAAACCATATATTCCACAAAAAATTAAAAAGAGATTATGGAACTAGGTTATCTATTAAACTCAAACAGCAGGTTTTCATCTTATAGCTCAAAATTTCATGAGATACTGGTAAAGAATAATGTGCCCTTCAAAATAATCGATCCGAGTTCAGTTACTCTTCTTGATGATCTGAAACAGTGTACTCATCTGTTATTCAAACATTCAATGGGAGACACTGATAAAATGCTTTACGAGGCAATATTCCACATAGCGCACAATGTGTATCATATTGAATGCTTTCCCAATTATGAAACTTTCTGGCCTAACGAAAACAAAATTCGTGAATATTATCTGTTAAAAAGTAATGATTTTCCAATTATTGATTCTGTTGTATTCTGGAACTATCAAAATGCTGAGTCATTTATACAAAACACCCAATTCCCTGTTGTGGCAAAACTTCCTAAGGGAGCAGGCTCAGAGAATGTGATTTTGGTTAATTCTTACAGGGAGGGGAAGAAAATCATTCGTCAGGTATTCAATGAGGGTGTCAGGAGAAGGGGTTTTAAAACCAGATCAAGTTTATCGACGCTGTCAAAAGTTGGTTTAAAAAAGTATAGCAAGGAATTACTCAAGTCTCATCTGGTGGATCTTGGTTGGATGAAGGACAAGAATGAATACGCGGTCTGGCAAATACAAAAAGACGCAATCTTGTTTCAAAAGTTTCTGCCAGGCAATCAATACGATACTAGGATAACCGTGATAGGTGATAGAGCATTTGCTTTCAGAAGGTTTGTCAGGAAAGATGATTTCAGGGCTTCCGGCAGTGGCAATTTCGATATGAATCCACAAGAGATTGATACCATATGTCTTAAAATAGCTTTCGACATCTCTAAGAAGATGAACTTCAATACCATGGCATATGATTTTATATATGACGCGAATAATCAACCTCATATATGCGAAATCAGTTATGGTTTTGTCTATTATATACTGGAACAATGTCCTGGGTACTGGGATGATAAGCTTAACTGGTTCTCAGGCCACTTTTCACCTCAGAAATGTCAGTTGGAGGACTTTTTGGGGATTGAATTAAAATAAAACAGCTTCTTCTTTAATTATTATTCTTAACAATTCGATTTCTTACTAATCTCATTAGAGTTATGGCTAAATGTATTTGGATATATTCCAGGAAGCCTTTACCCAATTCGGTCGAAGAGAAAATCACCAGTATATGTACAAAAATTGCACCCGATAATATAATTCCAAGGAAGGCAAAGGTTAAGATTGGCAGCAACAATGCTTTTGGCATAATGAATCCTACAAACACCATATTGATTCATGATAATAGTCTAATGCTTGGGAAAATGATTGGAGAGGATGACAAGTGGCACGAGCCTGGCACTGATTTTCCTGAGGGGACCTTTGCACTTTTTCGCGATGGAGAAGGATTTTGTGAGATAGTAACTGATCCGGTGGGAACAAGAACAATCTGGTACTACCATGATGAAGATCTGTTTATTGCGTCCACTTCACAACGGGCTATCATTCTCTATATTGGCGGATTTGAATTCGATGCAAGGGTTATACCCTGGATGTTATCGACAGGCTCATTAGGCCCGACCCTTTCCTGGGACAGGCGGATAATGAGAGTCCCCACTGATACATCAGTGATTCTTGATAAAAAAAATTGGTCACTTCAGGTTAATCAAAAGCCAATTGAGTTTGAAGAGTCCAAAATTTCGGACATAGATCATGAGAAATCTCTGAGGGAGGCGCTCGTTGCAACCTTTGAATCTATCAAATTTGACTTCGATGAATGGATTTTACCCCTTTCAGGTGGTTATGACAGTCGAGGGATACTATGTTTGCTTAAGTCAAAGAATAATGTGGAGGGCATAAAGACTATTACTTGGGGTCTGAAAACATCATTGGAATCCAAAACCAATGATGCTTATGTCGCCGGTCAACTGGCCCAGAAATTGAATATCCCTCACAGTTATTTCTACACTGACCTTGCTGATGAGCCAGCGGAACTGATATTTAATAGATTTCTAATTAACGGAGAAGGACGTGTAGACCATATTGCTGGTTATATGGACGGATTTGTGATATGGAAACATTTGTTTGAGAATAATATTCAAGGCATTATCAGAGGTGATGAGGGCTTTGGCTGGACTGAAGTTGTTTCACCTTTAGAGGTAAGACAGTGTGTTGGGTTTCCTATATGCAGTGATTATTCCAACTTGCAAGACTTTTTGCCTCAAAACTCAAAAAGCCAGGTAATTTCTGCTATTCTTGAACGCAATGAAGGTGAATCATTAAGTACTTGGCGTGACAGGCTTTATCAAACAGTTCGCATTTCAACAATATTAGCCGCATTATCTGATCTTAAATTGTCCTACGTGGAAATTGCAAATCCTCTTTTAACAAAAAGAATAATCTATCAGGTGCGTAAAATGCCGGATCACCTTCGAACCCAGAAATTGCTGTATAAGAAAATAGTAAATACCATTAGCCCTGAAGTTCCATATGCTTCCATCGATGCAATTGCCGATAATTCCGAAGTCCTTAGATTAAGACAGGTTGTAGACTTGCTGAAGAGTGAAATATCCTCCGATACAACGCTTAAATTATTCACTGCTGAGTTTATTAGAAATGTTCTGAATAATTTGAAAGTTATTGATGAAGCGCATTTAAAAAATGAGAGGTCAACTTCTCTTAAATCTGTTGTGAAGCATCTTCTGCCATCACGTATAAAAAACATTATTAAAACAAAAGTACTCTCAGCTCCTGTGCTTGATTATAATATTGTGGCATTCAGAATGTATATTATTATGAGAATGAGGAAGTTGCTTGCTGAGGGTCACTTCTGAAGAACTGCCCTAAAAGGCAAAGATGTTATTCCATTGGGATGAGGAAGAGTAACCGAGTTTTTGTGAGTTTTAAGTATACTGCATTATACTGATTAGATGATCGTTTCCAATTCATCAAAAGATTAATCTATGAAGATATGTTTCTGGGGTGATATTGGAAGAGCCTTAGCGGACAATATTAGCGGAGGTGGCGAAGTGCAAATCGCTCTTCTGGCAAAAGCCTTGTCAAAATGTGGACATGAAGTAGTAATCATTGATTGTCAGACCAGTGAAGACTTTGTAACACAAGATGGAATAGAAGTTGTCAGGATCAATGGAAAGAATAATTGTGTCCCAATTATTGGCACCTTTTTCAATATCTTAATACAGTTTTACAGAACCTTGCTGGATCAGCACGCAGATATATACTACAGCCGAATGCTAGATTTCCGGCATATAGTTTATCTCAAGCGAACTAATGCCTGGTGGATCTATTTACACGGCCGACAGGGGAGATGTTGAGAAAGTGTATAAACTACTGGAAAGTTTTTTTTTACATTGCATGAATTAAAAATCGACTCAGTAGGAGTGGCAAAGAGTTACAAAGCATGAAAATTTGTTTCTGGGGAAATATCGCAGGAGCTCTGAAAGGAAATACTGACGGAGGCGCTGAATTACAGATAGCTTTGCTTGCTAAAGCCTTTGCAAGGGCCGGGCATGAAGTTGTTATTTTTGATTTTCAATGTACCGAAGATTTTACTACAATTGAAGGAATAAAAGTTTTGAAGATAAAAGGTTGGGATAACGGATTGCGATTCCTGCGGACTTTTACCCATCGTATTCCGGGGATCTATAACGGATTAAAGGCTCAGAAAGCGGATGTGTACTATTGTCGTATCCGGGATTTCAGGCATATTCTGGCTTATTGGGCAGCCCGCAAGGTAAAAGCAAAGTTCGTTCTTGGAATGGCATCTGATCTGGATGTAATGACTTTTTTGTTAAGACTGAGACATCGGAAGGTATCTTATTCTAGCGGTTTATGGGGTTTGGTTAACGGGTTATTAATAGAAATTATATATCCCTATTTATTGCTTAACGCCGACCTTGTTCTGGTTCAGCATGATGGACAGAAAAAAACCCTTGCCAACCGGGGAATTAAATCCAGAGTGTTTCCGAATCTGGTTGAATTGTCCAAGTTTCCCACTTCTCACGGTAAAGCTCAGAATGATTTTGTTTATGTGGGAGAAATTTCCGAACGCAAAGGATTTCCCGAATTTTTCACGATTATTAGCAAATGTCCTTCCTATAAATTTGGAGTTATTGGTCCCCCGAGTGACAGATCAGGACATGCCTATTTTGAAGATTTAAAATCATTTAAAAATGTCACTCTTTATGGGAAGTTAAGTCATGCTGAGGTTCTAAATCATATGATAAATTCAAAGGCGTTGATCAGTACCTCCCGTATGGAGGGATTCCCCAATATCTTTATCGAGGCCTGGGCATGCGGCATTCCGGTTTTCTCTCTCTATGTTGACCCGGGTAATGTAATTCAAAGAGAAGGACTCGGCGTGTTCACCAATGGGGATTTGAACAAAATGGTGAACGCAATGAATTTTATCGAAAGCAGCGACAGTTTCTTAACTAATGCCAAGGCCTATGTTGAACATTTCCATGAATTAAATGAAATGAAAATAGCAGAGGTTAATGATCTCTTCGCAGCCCTTTTGGAAAAGGGGGAAAAACAAAAACTGTGAAAATTAAAATCATACTTTGGACCGCTTTGCTAAATATATATTTCTATTATAAAATCATGTGGGATTGTCTGTTAAAATACGCCGCAAAACTCTATTTTAAACATTGGGTAATCGGTTATTGCCAGGGAAGTATTAGGGAGGTAATCAAAAGCAAAATTTTTCCTCAGGAGATTAAATGGCTGAGAATAAACTCCATGGATCATATTAATGCAGATCCCTTTCCTGTAAGATCGTGGGATGGAGGTGTGAGTATTCTGTTTGAGGATTTGGCTCTGAATGATTTTTATGGGAAAATATATGTTTTGACCCTCGATAAAAGTTTAAAAGAGTTAACTCAAAAACTCCTGTTGGATACAAAAAGTCATCTTTCATATCCATTTACTTTTAATGAAGATAATAAAATTTTTGTATTTCCGGAATCATCTAATGACGGAAGATTATCTTGCTATGAATATGACCCTGCCAATTATTCTTTTACTTTTATTAAGGAAATTTTAAAACTACCCCTGTTGGACTCTACTATTATAAAATACAACGACAAATACTGGCTATTTGGCACCCTGAAAGGAGTAGATTCGAATAAAAAGCTCTACATATATTTTTCGGATAATTTGTTTGGGCACTTTACGCCTCATCCCAAAAATCCAGTAAAGAATTCTGTAACAGATTCAAGACCAGCCGGAAAATTTATCGAGGTGGACGGGGTGCTATACAGGCCTGCCCAGAATTGCGAAAAAGAATACGGTGAATCCATAACAATCAATAAGGTTAAGATATTAAGTGAGACAGATTTTGAAGAGGAACCGTATATGGTCATTTCCCCTGATAACCTTAATCTTAAAAATGACAGAATATTCACAATTCACACCATCAATGTAATTGATGACTTAATCGTAGTTGATGGATTGAAATGGACTTTTTCCCTCAGAAATCAGTGGAAATATTTCCTTAAAAACAGGGAATATGCTAAACGAATTAAAGAACAGCAAATTAACGCCCAGCCTTAAAACGGTCAGGATTAATCTGGGTAAAATTGGATTATAGCTGAATGAGAATACTTTTCTTTATTGAATCTTTATATCGCGGTGGCAAGGAGAGACGTGCTGTAGAACTGATGCATTTCTTAAAACAGCAAAATGATATAGAAGTTATTTTAGTTCTTACCGAAGACAAGATTTATTATCAATCGTTTTTAGATCTTGGGATCCCAATAGTAATTTTAAAGAGAAAACGCATTAAGTATGATCCTAGTCTGTTCATAAAATTCTACAAGTGTTGCCGGCAATACAATCCGGACCTCATACATGCATGGGGGAAAATGACAGTATTTTACGCAATCCCAGCAAAGTTGATAAGAAGGATTCCATTAATTTCCAGTATGATTTCTGATTCCGTTGGAAGATATGCCAGATTTTCATTTGATTCTTTCTTTTTTAATATTGGCATATTTTTATCTGACGTCATTTTATCAAATTCAAAATCTGGTCTGTCAGCATATAAGATCAAAACACCAAAAGCAAAAGTCATTCTAAATGGTGTCAATTTGGAAAGATTCCAAGGGAAGTTTGATACAATCAGTATTAGGGAAGAATTCGGAATTAGTTCAGAATTCATACTGATTATGGTGGCTTCATTTACAGGCTATAAAGATTATGATCTTTTTATTGAAACGGCCAGAGAAACAGCGAAACTTAGGGGCGATACTACCTTTCTGGGGGTTGGAGATGGGCCCGAATGGACCCGGATTCAAAAAAGGGTTAAGGATGAAAATATCAAAAATGTCATTTTGACAGGAATGCGAGATGATATTGAATCACTGATTGCTGCATCAGACATAGGGCTGCTTTGTACTTTTAACGAAGGGATATCCAATTCAATTATTGAATATATGGCTTTAGGCAAGCCAGTGATCTCAACTGATATGACAGGGGGCAGTAAGGAAATAATAATTAATGGGGAAACAGGGTTTTGCGTGGAACGCAGTACTGAAGAGGTTGTAGCGCATATTGTTATGTTGCTGAATAATAAATCTCTAAGGCTTACAATGGGTATAAAAGGTAAGAATAGAATAAACTATCAATTCTCAATCGGAAGGATGGGAGATGAATTCCTTACAGTATACAAGGATATTTTATCAGCAAAATCCCGAAAATAAATTTCATGAAAATGCAAAAGAGAATTCTCGTCATTGACTTCTGTAATTATCAGGATTATCCTATCGGAGGATATCTCTCTTTTGCGAGGAGCCTTATGGAATCATTTGGCAATGATATTGCTCTCGCCGGAATAACCACGAGCAAAGAAGATCCTGTAGGTAAATGGTTTAAAAAGGAAATATGCGGAGTAGATTATGATTTTTTCGCATATGCCCGGTTTAATAAATCGAAAACAAGACATTTAATCCCTGACAGATTTGTCAGTTTTGTTCTTCTTAGTTTGTTTAAAAAACGGATATTGAAAATTGGAATCAATAACATCTTTCTCCAGCGGCAAGAGCTTCTTTTAGCCCATCCTTCATCAGAATCATATAATATCTGTTATTGCTTTGCAGGGTTGGAAAATCCGCTTTCAATTTCTAAATATAAATACGCCTCCTATTTCTCTAATTGGTTCGAAAATGAATTTTTTTCCAAATTAAAGTCGGTGAAAACAGTTTTAGCATCGGGAGATGATATGGCAATTAAAGATATGATTCTCCGGAGCAGAGGTGCATTATCTGGTAAGCAGGTGTTTAAATTCCCTACCAGAATTAACATAAATGTTTTCAGGCCATTAAACAGAGATGAAGTCCGCATAGACCTGGGCCTACCTCTAGATGCTACAATATTGGTGACAACCGGGAGACTGGCTCCACTCAAAGGTTGGAAGTTTATGATTGATTGTTTTATGAAACTTGAAAAGTCAATTTCAAACTGTAGTTTATTCTTTATTGGGGAAGGAGAAGACTTTGAGAAAATAAATGAGTATATCCTTTACAATGAATTAAAAACCAAAGTGGTACTGATCGGGAAAAAATCATCCGGCGATGTTGCAGCCTACTTAAATGCTGCCGACTTATTTATTATGGGATCCTTTAAAGAGGGATGGTCAACATCTCTGATTGAGGCAATTGCATGTGGCGTCCCGGCATGCGTAACGAATTTCAGCTCAGCAAAAGAGATAATTCTGGAAGGGGTAAACGGTTTTGTCATTGAAGAACACAATGAGGATTCTTTCGTCGAGGGAATGAAAAAATCTTTGAAAATTCCCAGACCTGTTAAAAACGATAACGTTACCGTTTTTGACACAAACAGAATGAAATCAGATTTGCTTAAATATTGGGAACTAGTATGATAAAAGTAATTCATTATTTAAGGCATTTTTACCTTACCCGGTTTAAATGGAGGAAATGTTCCTTTGGCAAAAACCTTTACATTGGAAGAACAGTTTATATATGGGCGAAACACCGGGTAATAGTAGGAGACAATTTTTACATCGGCAAATTCTCTCAAATTGAATGTGACGCAATCATTGGAAATAATGTGATGTTTGCTAATCGTGTGGCTCTCATAGGTCGTTACGATCATAATTTTACGGAAATTGGAGTTCCAATACGTCTTGCCAGTAAAATCAGGGACAGGGACTATACATGGAAGGGGCTTAATGAAAAGATCATTATTTGCGATGATGTATGGGTAGGATATGGTTCTATAATTCTGTCAGGAGTCAAGGTAGGACAGGGCAGTATAATAGCCGCAGGATCTGTAGTCACAAAAGACGTTGAACCATTCTCAATATATGCAGGTAATCCCGCCAGAAAAATCAAAGATAGATTTGACTCTGAAGAAAGCAGGAATGAGCACATCAGAATTTATCGCAAGGAATTTCCTGAATCTTCTATAACAAATGAAAGAGATTCGAGCCTTTAATATAAAAATCCACCCTTTAACCAGGTCTGAGTTCCTGTCTATAATTAATGAAGGCATTAAGTCTGGCAAACAGGTTATACAGATTGGAGTCAATTCAGCATCAGTTAATGAACTTAGCAGGGATTCTGAACTTAGAGAAGCTATAAATTTGGCCGATCTAGTTAATATTGACGGGATTTCGGTTGTTTGGGCATTGCGTTTATTAGGTCATAAAATTCCTGAGAGAGTTGCTACTCCGGACCTGGCTGATGATCTTTTAAAAATGGCTGAACGAGAAGGTTACAGCGTATTTCTTCTCGGGGCGAAGGAAACAACAATCTTATCATGCAGGAACAGACTTCTGGAAATCTACCCCGAACTGACTGTAGCCGGATTCCGTAATGGCTACTTTCAACCATCAGAAGAACCGGAAATAGTGGAGGACATTAATGCATCCAAACCGGATATTCTCTTAATCGGAATGCCTTCACCTCAAAAGGAGATGTTTTTTTTCAGATATGGACATCTTCTTACCCCGAAATATATATTAGGGGTAGGCGGTTATTTTGATATTATGGCAGGCTTGGTCAGACGGGCACCAGAATGGATTCAAAATGCAGGGATGGAGTGGTTTTATAGGTTCAGTCAGGAGCCAAAGCGTCTTTGGCGAAGGTATTTGCTTGGGAATATTGTTTTCTTCTGGATTACGCTTAAAGAAAAATTTATTAAGAAGTAATATTAACTCTTCCCAACTATGACAATAGATCATATTTGTTTTGCTGTAAAGGATATTGAAGAAGGCATTTCTTACTGGATCAACGTATTTGGCTACAGAAAGATGACAGAAATTATCGAGAATTCTCTTCAACAAGTAAAAGTTGTCTTCTTATGCAAAAATGAAAGTATTGATGTTAAGCTGATAATGCCTCTTGAAAGTAATCAGTCCCTTGTAAAATTTGTTAATCACGGTGGCGGGTTTCATCATATTTGTTTTAAATGTTCAGATATTAATGAGCAGATGAAAGAGTTAGCTGAAAAGGGACTTATGGTCCTCGTTCCGCCTCAACCAGGTGAGGCCTTTAATAACCATAACATAGCTTTCTTACTTGCAAAATACAGACTTGAGATTGAATTGATTGACACCCATGAAAAGGCGGGTGTATTGTAAAATGACTGATGAGGATTAATTAGGGTTTGCTGAGAAAATCAAGTTAAGCAATAAAGCAACCTGAGATTTCTGCTTTGGTTGCTGATCCAAAAGAAACAATTATTATGGCTCAGAAAATTAAAGAGCTGGTGCTTGTTCCGGCTTATTGCTATTGAATATTATGCCAAAAAAAACATCAAGTTAAAAGATAAGGTACTAACTATTTAATGCCAAAATGATCTTTGACGATCTTGGTTTTCTTAGAATCAGAGAAATTCTGTGTTTTAAGTAATCCTGGATTTTGAAGATATAATAATTTTTGAAGGCTCATGCTTAAGACTACTTTTGCAGGATTACCCATTATCATGGAGTTATCAGGAAATTGTCCTCGGACAACACTTCCTGCTCCAACAATGCAATTATCACCAATGACAGTATTTGGTAGTATTGTGCAATTATTACCTATGAATACATTATTTCCTACCTTAATTTTTCCGAAAACATCGGCATTTATTAGTTCTTCACGAAAGCACCAAATTGCCCCGTCATGGGTTATAAAATCAGTTCCAGCAGCAATCGCAACATGATCTCCGATTTCAATAAGATAGGGCTCTGTCGAAAACGAAAGGGTATTAATATGACAATTGTTTCCAATTTTCATTCCCCGTTTCCGAAGGTATTTAATTTTCGTTGCATCACTGGATTTTTCCAGTAATCTCAAATATGCTCGTTGGAGTAATTCAATAAACCTCATAATTTATTAGAAGTAGATTGGTTTTTCATTTAACATCAGATTGAATGACATTAATAATGAACTCTCCTAAGCTAGAAGCCATCTTGGCGGAAAATTCCTTGTTTGGATGCGAGTTATTCGGACTTAACGCATTCTTGTCAGCCAGAAACAAACTGCCTTCAGTTTCATATTTATAAAAATCCCAGATAAAAATATTATCACCCTTTTCGTCCCATATACCAATTACCCAATCGTAAAACTGTTTTGTGCGCAATGCCTCATCCTCGGTCATCCCATTCCTTGTGTTTACGGCAGGGGTCCAGACTATAAATTTGGTTTGAGGAAATTCACGCATTTTGGTTTTTAAGGCATCGTACTGAAGTTTATAGTTCTCGATACTTTTAACATCTGAGTCTATATCTGCACTTCCAGTATCTTCTGATATTCTGCTTCCCGGAAAGCAATGCTTGAAAATAATAACATCAAATTCTTTTGTAAGGATTTCAAGTGTTGGCTCTTCCATGAATGGGTTATCTCCGGCATTTTTTACCCAGATGTTATAATAATCATAGGGATAGTTATTCCAGCCGTACGGAGATTCTTTTGGGAAAAAACGTTCAGTGATAGAATAGTTGGTTTTGTTCTTTCTGTTTGCGTTGTTGATATACTTTTGAACATCACCGGTATGGGTAAGTTTATATATGTACCTGTTTGTTCTGCCAAGCCATACTGAGTACCCTGTACTGTGATGGAGAAAAATAATTTTCTTCATGTTAGATTCACTTGATCCACAGCCTATTAGCAGTAGAGTAACAAATATGATGCATAGTTGTCTCATAGAGATTAAGTCCAAAGATAATAAACAAATTTAACTAGGGTTTGCTGAGAAAATCAAGTTAAGCAATAAAGCAACCTGAGATTTCTACTTTGGTTGCTGATCCTGATGTAAAATAAATGTCCCATACGGGCTTTATCCAATACACAACCTTCAACCAGAGAAATAATCCATTTATAGAAAGAGCCCCAAAAATGATTAGCCTCAAGATGTATGAGGTTCATCACAAAGAATATACATGCGACCCGGCTCTCAGAGGTCTCTTTGAGTCTGGCTCGTATTTGATTCAGTGCGTATCCGTTTTTACCCTGTCCGAATTTGCCTTCTATATGATTAATATCACGTCTCACACTCTCTAAAAGCTTACGTGTCATCTTGCGGTGAGTGGCTTCAGTCTTCTTCTTTTTCTTCGAGTAATCAAGCCAGTCCTTATCCATTGTACGCCTATAGGTTCCGGGCTTGACGCCCTGGCTTCCGGAGTGATGGTATAACTTGTCGATCAGTCCCTCACACTTCTTCCAGCTTGCTTTTCCAGAAATAATAAGTAGCAGGATACAAGTCATACTTCTCAAGAATGACTTTTACTCCTTGTTCACTGGCTTCTTTAATGATACGCAGCTTCTCTTCTTTGGTAAATGTTCTCTTGTTCATCATCATAAAATTACAGATTTCTGTCTATAATTTCGTCCGATGAATTAAGGGGCCAAAACACTGCTCTCGTTCAATATCCCGTTATCGGTCGGGTAGGTAATGTATTGGTCGGCTCCCGTGGCATCTGCCTGAAGCTTCCCTTTGTTTGACGGTTCATCCGAACCTTCCTTCTTATGCTTCTTATTATGTGAACCATCCTTCTTGCCTTTAACTGTCCGGATTAAGTCCGCACTCAGAGTATCAAATTGCTTGTGTCCAACTCTTTTCCGTATCTCAACAAATAGTGAGGGATCAAATACCGGATCAACTTTGAACTCCTTCAACCCTACAAAATACTGCATATACAAGTTTTCCTGAATGGCCTGTATAACACCCCTGTCATCCAGCTTCTCCAAATGTTTGATTATCAATGCCCCAAGTACTGTGCGCGGAGAAACTCCGGGACGACCTAAATCACTGCTCATCAATGACATATATATACTGGCGAACTTATCCCAGGGTACAACCCGGGTCAGTTTAACCCGGCGGTTTTCGGTGGACAGGTTTGCCCGAAAGGGGGTCTTGAATTCTTCAATTGTCAATTGTTTCTCTGAAATATACCGTACCATAATGCAAGCTTTATGAAGGCAATCTATGTTTTTACTTGCATTTTTGCTAATTTCCAGATCGAAAGTTATTAACTTATTACGTTGATTATCAACCTAATGCCAAAATAGTCCGACTTTCTCAGCAAACCCTACGTACGGTGGTGTGAGAGGTCGGAAAATGAAATAGGAGGAAACCTATTTCATTTTCCTCCTACTCGATATGATCAGTGCTTTTATTAGTCTTTAATACACCTAATAGATTTACCTGCGGGTTTTAAGGTAGAAGCTTTGTACACATCATTATAGATTCCTTCCAAACGCCTGTACCATCCAACTTCTGGCTTCCCATTGGTGGCATCATCACTTGAGCTCCACCAGTAACCTATAATATCCAGACCATTGAAAGCGCCAGAGGTATTGTTACGATAGCCTCCGGGGAGTGCGGCAAAACCACTGGTGTTGGTGCCATTTTGATCAGCACTCCATCCAGTTGAATTCTTCATCTGTTTTCCATGGTCTGTACCGCGCCAGCCCCATACATCTACTGAATCTGGATTCAATCCGAGGAAGAGTTCAAGAGTGTTAAATTCTGCATCAGTTGGCACGTGCCAGCCTGTGGGACATAATTTACCTGTCTTGGCCGCAAACCAGTTATACAAACCTCCATATATTGGTTTATAGTAATCTGCATCATTGTTGTACCAGCAATATGCGCCTGCAGTGGCAGCTACCCATTCGGTATTGTCAGTCACCTCTGGGATTGAAGTATCATCATTGTATTTGGTTGTTTTCAGATTCTCAGCCATCCATATCTGGGTGCCAATCACAACTGTTTTGTAAAGGTTACCTTCTATATCAGTCACAGGTGTGATGAAAGAATACTGCTCACCATAAGTAGTTCCAGTGCTGTTTGTTGCATAGGCTCTGTAATAGTAGGTTGTCCCATCGGTCAATCCAGTTAATGTACTGGTGAAAACACCATCTCCTGTGCCGTTAACAGTTTTGTTGTTAGCAGTCGTTGGATTCTGAGTTGTGCTCCAGCAAACACCCCTTGCACTTATGGCACCACCTCCTGCATCAGTTATATTGCCACCTGCTGTGGCCGTTGTTGATGTGAGATTGATTGCCTCGGTTGTTGACAGAACAGCCCCTGTGACCTGGTTAGTTGTAAAGGTCAATTCATTACCGTAAGCAGTTCCGACACTGTTGGTTGCATAGGCACGCACGTAGTAAGATGTTCCTTCGACGAGTCCGACCATATTACTTGCAAAGTTTGCTGAGCCTTTACCGTCACTGGTTTTTGAATCAGCGATGGTAGGGCTTGCTGTAGTACTCCAGCAGATACCTTTTTCTGTGATGTCTTCACCACCATCTGAGGTGATTGTTCCACCTGATACTGCTGAGTTTAGCGTTATCTGGGTAACTTCAACTGTAGAAATCTCCGGTACGGTAGCCTTTTTACAACCACTTACCATAAAGATTAAAGGAACCAGACAAACTAAAGTTAAAAGATAAGATCCTTTTTTCATGATATTAATTTATTGTTAGACATATTCGTAAAATACTTCTGTTTATTTATACTGCAAAAATGCTTATTTGTTGCTCTATCTATCTTCAATTTATATTTAATCCTTTATACACCTGATATATTTTCCCCCTTTTTTTAAGGTTGTGGCCTTATAAATGTCATTATAGATGCCATCAAGTCTTCTGTACCAGGCAACGTCAGGCTTGTCGTTGGCACTATCGTCAGTTGCAGTCCACCAGTATGTAAGAAGGCCAAGAGCGTAAAAATCACCGTAAGTACCCTGCCGGTATCCACCAGCAAGTCCATTAAAGCCACTTGAGTTGGTGCCATTACCTCCGTCTTCCCAGCCTGCAGTACTCTTCATCTGTCTTCCCTGATCTGTTCCCCTCCATCCCCAGATATTAACAGAATCCGGGTTAATTCCAAGGAATATTTCTAATGCATTGTATTCAGAATCTGCCGGGACATGCCATCCTGAGGGACATAAATTGCCTTCAGCTATTGTGTACCAACTATATAAGGCCCCAAGAGTTGGCTTGTTCGATATATCGTTATTGTACCAACAATAAGCAGCTTCAGTGAGGGTTGACCATTCAGTATTATCTGTCACGTTCGGTATGGATGTATTATCATTGAATTTTGTTACCCTGAGGTTCTCTGCCATCCAGACCTGTGATCCAATGATAACTGTGCTGTAAAGGTTGCCTTCGATGTCAGCCACCTTTGTGATAAATGTCATCTCTGCACCGTAAACCGTCCATTCGCTGTTCTTTACATATGCCCTTACATAGTACTTTGTGCCAGAAGAGAGGTTTGTCAGTGTGCTGGAGAATGTGTTCGTCCCTGTTCCGTTGAGCACAAAAGAGTCGTCAAGGTCAGGCTGAGGGGTTGTGCTCCAGCATATACCCGACTCAGTTATCTGTGCTCCGCCGTCATAGGTTATTACTCCGCCGGATACTGCACTTGTCGCAGTAATTGTTGAAACCTGGGCTGTAGTTATTACAGGCGCAGCAATACCGGTAGCAAATACAACCTCGTTGCCGTAAGCTATGCCGACACTGTTTTGGGCATAAGCCCTGACGTGATATATTGTGTTGGGGTCCAGACCTTCAACAAGACATGAGAACTTCCCCGTACCGGCACCTGCCTCCATATGATCGCCTTCTGCAGTGGGATTGTCATCAGTTCCCCAGCAAATGCCGCGTAAGGTGACCGCTGCACCGCCATCAGATGTGATGTCTCCTCCCAAAGTGGCGGAGTAAATGGTAATATCTGTTGCGGAGTCTGTGGTCAGCACAGGAATTGTCGGGTCTTTTTTGCAGCTGTTGAGTGACAATACCAATACGGCGACTGCAATAAAAATGATCCTGTGGGGAGTTCTTGTATATTTCGATATCATATTGTTATGTTGACAGTTACAGGCCGATTATTATAAATATTAAAAACTTAACTCAATGTTAATCAATCTTACGAAGCTATTAGAAGGTTAGTGACGGTTTAACGTTGCAAAATTAGATTAGATTGTGATTACACACATTTATTTTGACGAAAACACAAAAACAGCAGACTAACGGATGGGTTGGAATATTTCAGGGAGGGGCGGATGCGTATGCCGGCGTCAGGAGTTTCATAAATTTCAGGGGAGGTTTGGGCTGCAGGCAGGGGGACAGATTTCAGTTATTCCCATTCTGAAGTGTTATCAGTAGATAAGGTGAATAATCACAGCCATTTTCTTTCTGAAGTGTGGGCATTGCTCCAGGCTAAGAGACTCAATTATTCAATTGAGTGGGATGGTGGGAGGTTGAAATGTTGCGCGCACCCTGTCAGTATTTTGCGAACTGTTTGGCAGTCAGGATCCTGTCGCGGCCACTGATCAAAAGGATATAATTGCCTGGAACCATGGAGGTGAGATCAAAATCTCTGGAGGTCTCCTCTGGTGTCATAGTGTCACTGTAAACAGTCTTTCCTGCGAGGTTCACGATAATGACATTTGTCGGCTCGATCTCACTGTCATGGTTTATTTCAACCGAGAATCGTCCGTTGTTGGGGTTCGGGAAGAGATTTATGAGGTCTGGATAACGCCGGGGTTCGCGGGTGACTACCACTGTGACAGGATCGGAAACAGTTACTGCATTACGGTTATCAGTTGCGGCTGCGGTAATTTCGTAAGTTCCTTCCTCTTCAAAATTGATTGAAAGGGACCACGGTGCCGAAAGACTTTCGCCGATCTTCTCTGCTCCGCTGAAGTATTCCACCTTATCTATGATTCCGTCGTTGTCAGAGGCTTCGACTGTCAGGGTGACCTCTGCCAGTACTTTAAAAGAGCTATTGTGTGCGGGTGAAAGAATAGCTACCACCGGAAGCTGGTTAACCGCCGGAGCAGCCTTTTCAACAACCGCCGATACTGTTGCCGATACTGTTCTTGAATTTTCGTTGTCTGTAGCTGCTGCAGTAATGCTATAGGTCCCTTCCGGCACATCCTTCCAGGTAAACGAAAAAGGGATGGAAGTCCTTTCTCCGAGTTTCACGGTTCCGTTGTAGAACTCCACCTTAGTGACTGATCCGTCGGCATCGGAAGCGGCTACATCAATAGTGATTGTTGCAGGTGCCACGAAGGCTTCGCTTTTGGTAGGGGAGGAAATGGAAATAACCGGAGGCTGATTTGGTGGCGGAGCACTGCGGTTGTTGTTCACCGTCTGCGCCGTGAAGGATGCCGCCTGTCCTCCCTCAGGTGTCTGCAAAGGATTGGAGGAGGGTTTGGAATAGGCAACGGTAACTGCATCACCGTAGACAACAGGACTTGCCAGCATCAGCAACACTTTGGATCCTGAGACTGAGAGGCCGGTAACTGATCTGGCAGCAGAATTTACCCTGACAGCAAAGGCCGAGGCAGCCGGAATAATGTTTGTCAGGGAAAGGTTATAGGATATCTCGATCCGTGACGGGGTGGCATCATTGATCACTGATCCTGTATAGACGGGAACCGCAGGTGGTGGGGTTTCTGCAACCACCTCCTTATAAATGATTGCGCCAACCTGCCATGTGCCGTTCTGGGTGGCTTTTTCAGGATCGGTTGTTCCCCACTTCGCATTCACCGAGAGGCCTACAGCCCATGCCGTCCCGAGGTTGGTTCCGTAATTGAGTCTTGCAGCGGGCACGAAATTGACAAAATCCCTGAAGTTGGGATTGACGACTTTGGAGTGAGTGTCATATCCCATGGCCTGCCACTCCTCGAAGGTCTTAAGGCTGCCTGCTACCCTGAACCTGGGAGATCCGGTTTCGCAATAATATATATTGTAGTCCGACTGAAGGCCGGTAAGACTCTCTATGTCTATCACATTGATGCAGGTCGTCCCGTACTTTGTATAGAAGATGTTATTGTATATCCTGGTGTTATGCGATATCGATACAGGGTTGACATCCTGGTTGGTGTAAATGTCTATCAGTCCACGCCATGTTTCCGATGTTGACCTGTCCTGGTAAAGCGTATTGTTGTAAATGTGGACACCCGACATCCCTTTGACGACAATACCGACATTGGTGCTTCTTATAATATTGTACGCAACGCCGCCCGAGGTGTTCACCATGTTGGTGGTCGACTTGCGGATGATTCCCATCGGAACATGATCAAGGTAATTGTACTTGATGTTGACGTTGATGTTATGCCCGGTGAACAGTCCGTGAGTGATCGATTTCATGTCTGTACCCGTCCAGGTGAACCTGTTGCCGGTGATAGTGGCACCGTCAAGGTTGTTGTTATTGGCTGCCACTGTTTCATCTCCTGCCTGAAGCATGTAACCGTACAGGTTAGACGATCTGATGGAGTTGTTTTTAAAGGTTAATGTTGTGGGGGAGCTTCGCGGTATGACCACTCCCAGCCATGTCTCGTCCGAGTTGGTATAAGTCTGTCCCTGAATTGTCAGTACTGTCTGCGCAGAGACGGATAAGGTGATCAGGAGGAAGAACAGTGAAAGAAGATATCTCATAAGCTCGTATGCTTTGACGAATGGCACTTTTTCTTTGACTAACACTACGGTTTATACGACGAATGGCCCAATTTGTTGCACAAATCGGACTCCAAATATAAGATTAAAATAACAGACCTTGAACCGCGATGCTGCGTTTTCGATTTTCCATCAAAATTCTGAGGCTTTTCGTCAAAAGCCAGAGGGTTTTGATTAAATGACGTTTCCGGCATGTTAAGGTATCAATTGCCTGGATGAGCGGAAGAAGAGTGAGGGTAACAGGTTGTAGGTCCACCGATTTAATTGCCACCCCGTCATACTGACGGCTTGAGACTGCCGTTTCTTTTGTGTAATTTCACATTTGAAAATTTTTGTGCATTGCCTTGTCCGACCAGGCATCTTTTGTTAAATAATTGGCTGAGAATTTTGACTGCAAATATTCTGCAAATCACTCAATTATAACTTATTACAAAGGAACGCGACTGGGACTGACGGGGCGCAAGCACGCCCGGACGGCAACGCGAGGGACTGAATCAACTGCACTTCGATGCTCCGCAGTCGTTGCATCGCAGGCATCCCTCCTGGTAAACGAGGTTTGTGGAGTCGTAGTTCAGGCGCGTCGCGCTGGGGGATATCCTGGGACAGGAGCCGATCAAGCTCTTGCGGATTGACAGGCTGCTGAAGGATCTCTAAACCTATTCTGAGGAGTAGGTGGTTCAGGTCATGAAGGACCTCATTCCCGAATACAAGAGCACGAACGGGAAATTCAAGACAAAACAGAAAACGGTGTAACAAGCTTGAGTCCCTGCATCATATCTCAAGTTTTTACGCGTTCCCATTTCAAAATTATATCATGGACTTTAACGGAAAATGTTTACTGATTACCGGGGGAACCGGTTCTTTTGGCAATGCAGTCCTGCGACGCTTTCTCGATACGGATATCAGGGAGATCAGGATATTCAGTCGCGATGAGAAGAAGCAGGACGACATGCGGCAGTTCTACAGGAATCCGAAGATAAAATATTTCATTGGCGACGTGCGCAACAGGCGAAGCATTGACACCGCCATGAAGGGCGTCGATTATGTCTTCCATGCCGCAGCGCTGAAGCAGGTGCCCTCGTGCGAGTTCTTCCCGGCAGAGGCTGTCAGGACGAATGTGCTGGGCTGCGAGAATGTGCTCGATTCCGCCGAGTTTCACAGTGTAAAGAGGGTGATAGTGCTGAGCACTGACAAGGCTGTCTATCCTATCAATGCGATGGGTATGACCAAGGCGCTGAGCGAGAAGGTGATGGTTGCAAAGTCGCGCAATCTTAATGGCAGCGGTACCGTCTTCTGCGGCACAAGGTACGGGAACGTGATGGCCTCGCGTGGATCGGTTATTCCGCTTTTTGTCAACCAGATGAAGCACAACCAGCCGTTGACCGTGACCGATCCCAACATGACCAGGTTCATGATGAGCCTCGAGAGTGCCGTGGATCTGGTTCTGTTTGCGTTTGAGCACGGGGAGAACGGGGATATTTTTGTTAAAAAGTCGCCCGCAACGACAATTGAGAGTTTGGCGTTGGCAATTAAGGAGTTATACAAGTCTTCATCTGAGATCAGGGTCATTGGTTCGCGGCACGGTGAGAAGCTGTTTGAGACTCTGGTTAACCGCGAGGAGATGGTGAAGGCGGAGGACCTGGGAGATTTCTTCAGGATCCCGGCCGACACACGTGATCTGAACTACAACAAGTACTTCACGGAGGGCACTGAAGCTGTCTCGCAGGTTGAAGAGTATACCTCGCATAACACACAGCGGTTGGATGTGGAGGAGACGAAGGAGTTGCTTCTCAGCCTGCGGTTCATCCGGGAGGATGTGATTGGCGAGCAGAGCGAGATGGTGTTTGAGCCCTAGCAGTGATGCTGGTGCTGATGAGCAGGTACTTAAACCCATGAAATATTGCCTCACTTTTTAATTTATTCTGACTAACAATGATCAGAATAGGTATCACCGGCCAGACCGGTTTCATAGGCACACATCTCTTTAATTATCTTAATCTTTTTAAGGACCAAGTTCAGCTTGTGCCCTTTGAAGACCGGTATTTTTCAGAAAAATCTGATTTTGAATCCTTTGTCAGTAAGTGTGATGCAATTATTCATCTCGCTGCGCTTAATCGTCATAACGACCCGCAGACAATTTATGATACAAATATAGGCCTCGTTAAACAGCTCATATCAGCGCTGGAAAATACAGGATCAAGGCCTCATATACTATTTTCTTCATCAACCCAGGAGGAGCGTGAAAATATCTTTGGGAAATCAAAGCGTGAAGGACGTCAGTTATTAATGCAGTGGGCTGCACGAAACGGAGCACCCTTTACCGGGATGGTCATTCCTAATGTATTTGGGCCATTCGGTAATCCATATTACAATTCGGTTATTGCTACGTTTTCGCACCAATTGACACATGATGAGCAACCCAGAGTAGAAGTTGATGCACAGTTAAAACTGATTTATATCGGTGACCTGGTTAAAGTTATCTGGTACTTGATAAAAAACAGGGTGTCGGATGGGGAGTACAAGGTTTCACCGACTGATGAGGCCAAGGTCACCGATATACTTACTCTTTTGCAAAGTTTTAAGGATTGGTATTTGGAGAACGGTATTTTCCCAAATCTTTCCGATCCTTTTGAAAGAAACCTTTTTAACACGTTTGTATGCTACATAGACCATTCTGAATTTTTCCCATTTAAGCTTAAGGTCAATAATGACGACAGAGGATCCTTTGTGGAGACAGTTAAGCTCAATAGCGGGGGCCAGGTATCCTTCTCAATAACGAAACCGGGAGTTACACGTGGCAATCATTTTCATACACGAAAAGCTGAACGTTTTGCTGTTATTAAAGGTAAGGCCCTGATACAATTGCGACGTATCGGGACAGACAAGATCATAAATTTCGAGCTGGACGGAACCGAGCCTGCATTTGTTGATATGCCGGTATGGCACACACATAACATAACAAACACCGGAACAGAAGATCTGTATACAATTTTCTGGATCAGTGAGTTTTTTGATCCCGGCGATCCTGATACATTTTTCGAACAAGTTTAACTGTTAAGTGCGGGCAACCACTTTTGCGTATCCGCCCAAGAAATATTATGAAAGAATCAAAACTAAAAGTACTTACAGTTGTAGGCACCCGGCCGGAAATAATCCGGCTTTCAAGAGTGATGTCTCTCCTGGATGAGAATGTTAATCACATAATTGCCCATACCGGTCAAAATTATGATTATGAGCTGAATGAGATATTTTTCAAGGACCTTGAACTACGTAAGCCTGATTACTTCCTGAATGTAGATGTCTCTTCTCTTGAAGCTTCGGTTGGAGACATTATCCGAAAATCCGGCGAGTTGTTACGCAAGGAGAAACCCGATGCTCTTCTTGTCCTTGGTGATACCAATTCCTGTCTCTCTGCCTATATGGCCAAGCGTCTTCATATCCCGATTTTCCATATGGAAGCCGGCAACCGTTGTTTTGATTTCAATGTTCCGGAAGAGATCAATCGCCGTATAATAGATCATATAGCCGATTTCAATCTTGTTTATACTGAACATGCGCGACGACATTTGATTTCCGAAGGACTGCCACACAGGAGAATCTATCTCACAGGTTCACCGATGTACGAGGTCCTCAATTATTACAGGCCTAAGATTGACGCTTCAGATATACTGGAAACCCTCAAACTTTCTAAGGGACATTATTTCGTAGTGTCAGTTCATCGGGAAGAAAACGTCGACAATCCAAAGAACCTCAATAGGATTCTGTTGATACTGAACCGCATGGCTGAAGATTATAAAATACCGGTCATTGTCTCAACCCATCCCAGGACCCGAAAGCGCCTGGAGGTATCAGATAATTCAAAAATGAATTCACTGATACAGTTTTTGAAGCCCTTTGGATTCACTGACTATGTGCATCTGCAGATGAATGCGCTTTGCACGGTTTCTGATAGTGGCACTATCAGCGAGGAATCAGCAATACTGGATTTCCCTGCTATTTCGCTACGTAACTCAATTGAGCGTCCGGAGGCACAGGATGCAGGAACTATAATACTGACAGGCTTCGATCAGGATATTGTGATGGGCTCTGTTAAGATCGTTGTTCAGGAAAATGAGGTAAAACCACGTAAACATCTGCCTTTTGAGTATTATGTTCCTGATACCTCATGGCGAGTTCTGAAGTTGATCCAGGGGCTGTCATCATTGTCGAATAAATGGCATGGTGTTAATGACACGCTTTAGTCGTTAGCATTGCGAGTCAATGCCTGAAGGATTTTATTATATAATGGTTCTCCATCATTCTTCAGGTGTTGAGACAAAGAAGATAATACTACCTTGATAATAGCTTTGGCCACCAGGGTATACTCAGACTTTCTTTATTTTTTTTCCGGTCGGACTTATCGTCAGGTCGTCTTTGAATTCATATGCCTGTGGCACTTTAAACAATGCCAGATGTTGTGAGCAATGCTGAATGAGCCTGTCTTTGGTGATAGACCCGATACTGTCTTTTCTGACTGTGACAATTGCTTTCAGCATTTCGCCCTCGATCTCGTCTTCAACTCCTTCAATGGTGCAATCGATAACTTCGGGAAGAGCAAGTATCACTGCTTCTATTTCTTTAGGACTGATGCGCTTGCCTCTTACCTTGATGATCTCTTTTGACCGGGCGGTGAGATAAATATATCCGTCCTCATCCACTGTGCCCAGATCACCGGTGTAAAGCCATCCGTTGCGGATGGCATTTTTTGTGCCTTCCTCATCGGCAAAATAGCCCATCATGATGTTGTCGCCCCTGGCTATGACCTCCCCTGTCTCCCCGGACTTGATGGGTTTCCCCTTTTCATTGACAACTTTCAGTTCCACCCCGGGAATCCCTTTCCCCATCGATCCTTTCCGCCGTTCATAAACCTCCGGCGGGAGCCAGGAGAGCCTCGCTGTTGCCTCTGTCTGCCCATACATGACCACAAACCTGACATCCGGATGTGCGGCACGGAACTCGTCAATAAAAATCGGAGCCAGCTTGCCTCCGGCCTGGGTTACATATTTCAGGTCCGGGAATTTTGTCTGCTTGAAGGAGTCTGATTTCCTCAGGAGAATCTGGAAATGACTTGGAACCCCTGCAAACCCGGTACATTTGTAATCCAGCAGGCTCTTCAGTACACCTCCGAGGAAAATAAACGCATTGTTAAAAACAATCGATCCTCCAACCCTGAGATGGGTATGCAGCAGTGACAGTCCGTAACAGTAATAGAAGGGCAGAACAACCATCATGCGGTCGTCTGGGGTCAGCTGAAGATACTCAACTATTGATGATGTATTGGCTATCAGGTTTTTGTGTGAGATCATCACTCCCTTCGGCTCTCCCGTAGAACCTGACGTGAAGATGATCTCAGCTAAGCGCTCCCTGTCAAATTCTTTTTCAGATCCGCTTTCCGCCAGGGCTTTATATTCGAGTGCTTCGGAATCGGGGAGAACATTTATTGCAGAGGTACTGAGCTCCAGCCTCTTTTCCACATCCGGTGTCAGAAATATCAGCCTGGGCTGGGTTAGATCATGAATGTATTGGAAATTTTCCTTTTCAATATTAGGATCAAGAGGGATGCATACGTTCCCCGATTTGATTATTGCCAGATAAGCCTTCAGGAAAAACAGATTGTTAACTGACAAAATTATTATGTGTTGATCTGTACCTGTTTTCTCCCTTATCCATTCTGCAAGACTGATGCACGACTGGTAGAGGTCGTTGTATGTTATCTCCTCCTTCCCGACAAGGAACGGGGTCTCCAGTTGGGCTGTATGTTCAAAGAAATAGTCGAATGCATTCATTACACTGAGTTTATCCCTGATAATAATCTCTAATTGGCGGCATACGAAGATATTCAGTCGTATTGCGTTTACGCTCGAAGTTGCGGAACAGGGATTCTACTCGATCTGCAGTTTCATCCATAACGGCAGCAACTTCAGCTGGCGGGTAGCCGTTTTCAAACCCGTACCAGAACCTGTCCATGAGGTGAAAAGGCAACTGGTAGAAGAACTCCTCCTGTGTCTGCTCAGCAGAGTAAGTGTCGGTGGTCGGTGTGCGTTCGATGATGCCCTTCGGAACTCCCAAATATTCAGCAAGCTGGTAAACCTGTGTCTTGTACAGATTGCCAATCGGCATCACATCTCCTGCCCCGTCGCCGTACTTAACAAAGAATCCCTGTTCCTGCTCATGCTTGTTGGGTGTGCCTATCACAGCATAATGCAATGCCTCTGCATGATAGTAGAGCATGGACATCCTGGTACGCTGCTTGAAATTCGATGCAGCAACAATCTGTAGATACTCCCTTGCAGGCAGTATCTTATCCTTAACGTTGCCCTCCGGATCAATTATTGTAAGATAGAAGATGGGAGGGAGGTTACTGAAGAGTCCGCTTTGCCGTACCCCGATCTTCATCTTCCATGTAGAGGGATCATACTCCGGAAAAACCCTCTTCACAGCCTCATCACGGCGCTCGTAGCAGCCGAATCCTGACAATGCTCCTGTAATCTCTTCCTTGATTGCCCTTACACCGAATTTTGCAGCCAGCTCCTTTGCAAACATCTCGCTGTCGGGACTCGAGTCCTTCTCGGGAAGTATGACCCCCAGAACTTTCTCCGGTCCGAAAGCCCTGGCTACCAGTGCGAAGCAGACGGAGGAGTCAATCCCGCCGCTGATACCGACCACAGCACCGTTTCGCTTGAAACGTTGAAGTACATCTTCGCGCATCTGTTCAATGATGTTGTTCACAACTGCTTCCACGTTCTCAAGAAGAATAATGTCTTTAGCAAATAGTTTACGGGTGCTCATATTTCGTTTATTACTTTCAGGTTATGAAGAGGGCCATTCTGATACTCCTGGTTTTGATCCTCAATAAATTGATGATGAAGGAGATGTGTCGAGATCACCGAGGTTAAAACCATATTCTCCATCTCCGAAACAGTTGCGCTCTTCTGAATTTTTTCAAGAAGGCTGGTTACTGAAGCAGCACTGAAAACGCCAACTTTTCTGGTCATACCTTCTGAGAGCATCTCATTTACGTAATCAGGTTTGTCCTTTGCCAGGAAAACGCTGCTGATAGGGGCCCTGTATGGCTGCTTAGGTCGTTTGACAATGCTGTCAGGAATCCTGCCTGTCATCAGCTTCTTGAGCAGGTACTTTTCATTTGTTCCGTTCAGTTTCAATCTGTCAGGAAGGGAAGAGCAGAATTCTATGACCCTGTAATCGAGAAAGGGATACCTGCCTTCAACTGAGTTGGCCATCGCCATGCGATCGCCCTGCGAGGAGAGAAGGTAGCCTGACATGAAGACTGTAGTTTCCAGCCATTGTGCCTTAGCCAGGGTTGACCAGGTATCGAAATCTTTCGGTAATTTGCCGGACAGATCTTCAAGCGGTTCATATCCGTTGACAGAAGCCTTAAGGTTGTCCGAAAAATGCTTCTTAATGTGATTTGAGTTGTTCCATCTCAGGAGATGGGAGTAGAGCGGATTGCCTGTATCTTCCAGCTTGTACCCGAAAAACATCTTAAGAATATTTGGACTGGCGTTTCTGAGATGAGGGATATCGGGGTAGATTCTCTTGAGTAGCATCGGTCTGAGGGATGACCCTGGCTGCCTGGCCCAGAACTTTCTTATGACTGCCTCCCTGAAAATATCGTACCCTGCAAGTATTTCATCTGATCCTTCTCCTGTGATGACCACCTTGATGTTATTATCCCTTACCAGTTTTGACAGGATAAGCATCGGGGTGGGGGCAGTGCGGGTCAGGGGTGTCTCTGAATGCCAAACTACTTGCGGAAATGCCTCTGCAATTTCTTTTGAAGAGCAGGTTATCGTCCGATGGTTGGTTTTCAGGTATCTGACAGCCTCCTCCTGGTATTTGCTCTCATCGAAATCCTTGTCCTCGAAGCCAATGGAAAAGGTGTTAAGGATTCCGGGTTCAATGTCCCTGATATAAGCGACTGTAGTAGTTGAATCCAATCCCCCGCTGAGGTATGCTGCCACCTCAACATCTGCCCTGAGCCTTATCCGTACAGCGCTGGTGAACAGCTCGTTGAATTGTTCAAGAGCCTCCTGGAGTGACAGGTCGGCACGATTCGGACCAATATCCAGTTCCCAGAACCTCTCAGTTTTAATCCTGTTTCGACCGAAAGTCATGGAGTGCCCCGGAGAAAGCTCGAAAATGTCTTTGAAAGCTGTCCCTGGAGTCAGGGCAGTCCAGAAGGTGTATATTTGAGAGAGGCTCTGCGGGTCAAGATCCCTTTTCACTTCAGGATTATGGAAAAGTGCCTTAATTTCAGATGCGAAAAAGAATACGCCGTTGGCTATGGTATAGAATATTGGCCTGATTCCAACTCTGTCGCGCGCAAGAAAAAGCTCCTCCTTCTGCTTGTCCCAGATGGCGAAGGCGAACTGGCCGTTAAGCATGCTGAGGCAACGCTTGCCGTAGATGGCGTAGAGGTTGACCAAGACCTCAGTATCAGACCGGGTCTTCAGCCTGAAATCTTTTTTTTCAAGCTCCTCGCGGAGCTCGATATAATTGAATATTTCACCGTTGAATACGATCCAGTACCTGCCTGAGATGTCAGACAGCGGTTGCTGACCGGTCTGCAGGTCAATAATACTTAATCGTACGTTACCAATTGTAGCTGCGGGCGAATGGTATATCCCGCTCTCATCCGGGCCCCGGTGGCTGAAGGAGCGGAGCATTGTCCCAACGGCAGTGACTGTGTTGGTTTTGCCGCGGTAATCGATTATCCCGGCTACTCCGCACATTATTAGTTCTGGCTTTTTCTCTGAATGAACTCAGATATTGCGTTGATAGACTCAAAGTTCTCCTCGATAAGGTCTGAATCGACAGTCTTTATCCCAAACTCCTCCTCAAGGAAGGTTATAAGCATAATGAATCCCATGGAGTCAAAGAATCCCTCCCTGAAAATCATGGACTCATCCTTAATCTTATCTGCATCAGCATGAGAGGACTGAACGATATAATTCCTGATTTTTTCTTTTGTGGTTGCTGTGTCAATGGCCATAGAGATAGAGTGAAAGTTCAATTTTAATGAGGTGATTTTCAGCAATTATTGTTTATAATAGTTATTGTAACGACCGTACCTGCTCTTCTTTAGATCCAAATCGTTGAAGACGATATCATAGTCGGTAATGTTATTTGTCCGGAACAGGTTCAGCACGTCAGTGAACACATCTTTCCGGGTATAATCGTTCCGGCATACAAGCAGAATATAATCAGCATATTTTATCATAAGGGTAGCGTCAGCCACAAGTCCTGCCGGCGTTGAGTCAATTAGTACGTAATCAAACTGCTGCTTCAGTTCCTCAATCAGGCCATCCAGCACGCCGGCTTCAATAAGCTCGGATGAATTCGGAAGGATTGGTCCTGCCGGAATAAACCACAGATTTTCAATCTCTGTTTTCTTAATGATATCCTTGCTTGCTGCATTGCTTACCATATAGTTGGAGAGCCCGACGGCATTGACGATTTTCATTTTTTCGTGAAGTGTCGGCCGGCGCAGGTCGCAGTCGAGCAAAACGGTCCTGTGTCCCACAGAGGCTATTGATGCAGCCAGATTGCTGGAGACGAAGCTCTTACCATCCTGTGGCTGGGATGAGGTGATCATGATCACCTTCTGTGGCACTGATCTGAACTTGAGGAATAGGCTGCTTCGCAGATTTCTGAAAGATTCAGCAATAGATGATCCGGGATAATCTTTAACGACAGACTCGGTCTTATGGTAATTTGTATAAATAAGGTTCATGACCGGCTGGCCGATTATATGCTCAACATCCCTGACCGAGGAGATCTTCTCATTGAAAAAGTTCCTGAGAATGATATAGATGGTCGGGATCATCAGTGCCATAAAGAGAGCTATCAGCCAGTTGAGGCTGGTTCGTGGTGAGATGATGGATGCTGTCACATCACGTGCCGGTTCAAGTATCTCGTAGTCGGGATAGTTTGAAGCCATCGCGATAGCTGCTTCTGATTGCTTCTCAAGCAGAAAGGTGTAGATAGCGTCGGTGAGATTGAACTTTCTCTGCATGCTCACCATGTTGAGCTCAGTTCTGGGCAGCCTCGAGATCTCGCTCGACAACTTATTCTCACGATAGTCAAGCTCGTTTTGGGTCAGGTTAAGAGTATTCAGGTTGTTCTTGACATTCTCTATGATAGCCTGTTTCTGAAGCCTGATCTTGTTTTCAATCTGTCCGAGGAAGAGGTTTTTCTCGGCATTGTTGCTCAGTATGGTTGATCTTTCGGCATTCAGTGCAAGCAGTTCCAGGACCAGGGAGTTCATTATCGGATCCACAACGTTGGCTGCTGACGGAGGCGCCAGTCCGGCCATATCCTGGTTCTTCTCAAAGTAATCGAGGATGTAATTGTAATATCTCTCCTGGACCTGCAGCGTCGAGCGCTCATTCTCTATCTGATTCAGTTGAGCCAGTGCCTGCTGTCCCTGGTAGCTGAGATCGGTGACCTGGTGTGCCGACCGGTAATCCCTCAGCTCCGACTCTGACTGTGTCAGGTCATCTGTAATTTGAGATATCTGGGAGTCGATAAAGTTGATTGTATTTACGGCTATTTTGTTCTTCTTGGCCAGGTTCTCATCGAGGTACGCCTGGATATAACTATTGAGGAAATCAATTGTCAGCCTTTTGTTTTCGCCGTTAAAGAAGATACTGATCAGTGAAGACCTGATGCTGACCGGCTCCACTTTCAGCCGTCTCAGATACGATTTAGTCAGGTAATCGAGGTGGTAGAATTCGAAGAAATAATCTTCTTCATCTGTACTTGAAGGATTGTAAAAGTCCTTATTAAGAGCAATAGAAAACTGAAAGTTGTAGGCGAATATGGTCTCGTTGAATCTGCATATTGTGTCGATATTGACAATATTCTTGTCGCTGACAATGGCGTTGTCGATGTAGTTGTAATATGCCGCTTCGTCTGCTGAGGCAGTCAGCCTGTACGACTGCTCGTCGAGGATGTCAATGTGAAACTTTGTGTTGATCGGTTGTATATGCGATTTATCGATGCTGACCGTATATGGATTACCCAGATAGACCTGGGATGGCTTCTGGAACCAGTTACTCTTGCCGGTGAAATAACCAATTTCCAGGTTAAGGTTCCTTATTGTGGTGGCAACGAGGCTGAAGGAGTTCAGGCTGTTTATATCGTTCTCGAGGTTTCTTGATTCAGCCAGGGCGCCGAGGCCGCTGAACAGGTCGTTGGAACCGAGCATCGAGGAGCGTTTGTCCTCAACGGGACCAATGACTGTATTGACTTCATAAACAGTTGGTGAGAACTTGTTGACCAGAAATGCGATCAGAATACAGATAAAGAAACTGGCTATATAAAGATATTTATATGACAGCGCCTCCGTAATAAACTCCTTGACATTGAAGGCTTCGCTCTGCGTATCATTGTTATTTGTCATTGTGATCGTGTTAATTAAAACCTGAGGCCTGCAAAGAGCAGAACAGCAATGGCGGTCGATATTGTTGAAAGCAATGTAGTGTAAGTGATGTTTGAGTAGCTTGAAGATATGGCATTTAGTGGCTCTACCACAATGACATCATTTGGCATCACATAATAATAACTTTTACTGGCAATTTTGGAATCAGAGAGATTCAACCTGTAATGCATAAGTCTCCCATCCACATGTCTTATGAGTATTACATTTCTTCGATCTCCGTAACGTGTGATACCGCCACCTAAGCTGAGAGCTTCGTAGATGTTAAGCTTATCCTGTGAAAAAGGGTACAATCCCTGCCGAACCACTTCCCCCATTACTGTAACCTGATTATCAACAAACTTTACAATTATTGAGGTGTTTGCCACGTAATCACTTAAAGCAGTCTGGATCCTGTCGGCTGCTTCTGAAGTCGTAAGAGATCCAACATTAATTTTCCCAACGAACGGAAAGTTGATATTACCCTCTTCATCAACGAGATATCCAAGCAGACCGGAACTCACGCCATATCCTAAAGATCTCATCTCTTCAGTAGTATTGAAGATCTGACTTGTTTGGAAGTCTATACTGAGAACCCTTATATAAAGTTTGTCGAATGGCATTATTAATTTCTGCATCCGGGGATTAACAACAGGTTCAGCCAGCTGTTCGGTGTCATTGAAATATTTCAACTGGGTGATTGGCACGCAAGAGCCTGTAATCAAAATCAGAGCAACGACACTTGCAATCATCAGGATGGGGGACTTCATTCTCTTTGACATAATTCACCAAATATAAGTTATTTACAATCCTGTTCTATGAAAAATAGTTTTTATGGTTTTCAGCAAAATTATCAAATCAAGCCTTAGCGACCAATTATCGATATAGGCAAGGTCCAGTTCCATCCACTTTTCGAATTTAATACTATTTCTGTCAGGTTTGACCTGCCAGAAGCATGATAATCCCGGTTTGACCGAAAGTCGCCTTAGCTGCCAACGTTCATAATGTGTCGTCTCTGCTGGCAATGGCGGGCGCGGGCCGATCAGCGACATCTCACCCTTGAGGATGTTAAAAAGCTGAGGGAGCTCGTCAAGACCGGTTCTTCTCAGGAACTTACCAACCTTTGTTACCCTCGGATCATCTGCAATCTTAAACGCCGGGCCGTCGGCTTCGTTCATCTGCTCAAGCTCTTTTCTCATTTCATCGGCGTTGGCAACCATCGTTCTGAACTTGTAAAGCTCGAACTGTCTTCCGCGAAGGCCAACCCTGGGCTGTTTGTAGACTACCGGTCCCGGAGAACTGAGCTTAATAAGAATCGAAACTACGATCATTAACGGAGAAAGAACAATTACTCCGAGCAGTGATCCGAATATATCAATGATTTTCTTGACTCCCAGTGCGTAGGTGTTGTGTGGCACATTTATGAAAGTCAGGAATTTGTTATCGGCTATCTCTGTCTTGACGGCATTGGAGAGCGTGAACTTCTCATCGCGGTACATGAGGCTGAAGACAACGCCCAGCTCTTCGCATGACCGCACTATTTTTCGAACCTCAGAAGGAAGTACCTTGCTTTTGACATAAAGCACCTCATCGATCATATCAACCTCCATGAGGTCGTTCAGAACCTGGATATACCCCTCGGGCAGGATTATGATCGTCTCCTCATATTTCTCCTTTATGGAGTCTGCGCTGGTGAAGATTGCGACAATCTTGTATCCCCATTCCCTGTGCTCGAGCAGACTTTCAATAAAGGGCAGTGATGAGTCGTCAGCTATCAGGACTACATTAAGGAAGTTAAATCCTTTCGCCCTGTACAGCTTAAAAACCTTGTATTCGAGGATACGCAATGTATATAGTAAGACAAAACCGAAAACAGGTATCAGTACTATGAAAGTCCTTGAGATTGCGTAAAGTTTGAAAAGGAAGTAAATGATGATGAGCAGCAGGAGGATGGCCCCGGCCGACAGGAAGTACTCCCAGAAGATGGCCATATAGTTCTTTGTGCGCGGGATTTCCGTTGCCTTCAGGACATACATAGCCAAAAGCCAGAATGGAGTCACTCCGATAAACATCAGGAGAGATGTCTTCTCTGTAAAGAAAAAGAATCCCTGACCGCTGTAGATTACCAGGTATGCCAGCTCAAATGCAAGGAAGATGGCAAGTATATCGAGTGCCCCCAGGATTAGATTCAGGAGGTTCCATTTCTTGAGAAACGGAATAATGTGCAAACGATATAGAGTACTGAATATATCCATCAGCAGTTCTTCATGTTAAGTCAGTTTCTGAAAGCAGGTTTAAGGTAAACGCAACTTTCAGAATTATAGTCTTTCACGCAGAAGGTTTCGTCTTCTGCGGTGGTTCAACCCAGGTGATTTACGGCTTTCGTTATGCGGATCTGGCTGAACAACTTCGAACCCTTTTCCTGTTACCGTAAAATCAGCGGTAAAGGTACTGTTTTAGAGGGTTGCGGACAAGTTCTTAGTTGTAGCTCCGGCGAGTATTAGAGAGGCAAAAACCGGGCAGAACTTGTTGTTTATCACTTATACGGAACTGTTAAAGACCGGATTTGTTCTGTTAGTCAAAAGCGGAGTATTTTTACAAACAAAGAGAAGGTTGCGTCTGGAATCTCAAGATAAGTAACAGTAAGATTACTGATAATAAGTTATTTAAGGCTATAATGAGAGCCCTCCACGGAGCAAGTAGGTCCATCTCGGTTTTGACAAACAGCAGGGGAAAAGTGATGAAAAAATGCTTAAGGAGGCTTGAACCAATAATGTTACCTGCAGCATTGCATCCGGAAGGCTAAAATCTACGATTCCAAGCCAAGTGAATGGATCTGATTGACTGAGTGTTTCCCTCTGTAATTATTTGAACAGTGCAGGATCATTTGAACGGATGTTGTTCTTAAAGGCAACAACGAATGCCTGGCTGTAACCGTTTCGCCGACAGGCATTCTGCAGAGCTGTGGCTTCAGCAAGCTTTTGGCATTCGCCGATGGTTGTCCTGTAACCGCCCATGTAAAGATATTCGAATGATTTGTAGCTCTTTCCGTCGACTGTAAAATTCTTACTGCCAATTGGTTTCGTATTTGCGAGGATCTGTACCCGGTAGATCACAACATCTTTACCCGCTTCAGCAGGTACAGCAGTTGGGGGCTTTGATGCAGGAGAAGTTGCTTCTTGTTTATCAGCTGTGTTCTTTGCAGGTGCTGCAGGCGCTGGCTTCGTGGTGGGAGGTGTAAGCTCCTTTTTATCAGCATTATTTTTTTCGGGAGGCGGGTTCTGAGTCATTTCTTTTGCAGAGGCTTTCACCACACGCGGTTCCGATGCCTCTTTTGCTGCTTTGGAAGACTTGTTATCTATTCCTGCCATGACGAATAATTCAGGGGAGATAGCGTTAGTTTTCTCAGTCGCGGACGATGGCTGAATTGTAACTGAATTCAGGACGGTCCTGCTCTTGCCAAATCTTGTTCTTGAGGTAAAGAAAGCATTGCTCCTGTCAATACGACTGACTGTAAAGGCCACCTCATCATCCCGGGAATTAATTATCGTTGGCAGATTGTGAGGTTTATCCCATCCCTTGCTGTTATATTTGCACACAAAGACATCATAGCCTCCTTCTCCCGGTAGGCCGTCAGATGAAAAGTAAAGGTTGTTTTCGGCATCCAGCGATGCAAACAGCTCGTTCCCGGAAGTATTAATATGTTTCCCGATGTTCTCGGGATTACCCCACTCGTTACCTTCTTTTCGACTTATAAAAAGGTCGAGTCCTCCTGCGGTGCCGACCATGTCTGATGAGAAGATCATAAAGTCGCCCTTTGCAGCCAGCGTCGGATGTGAGTAGATATAATTGCCTTTACAAAATTCAAGGGGAGTTTTATCGAAGACCCAGTTGTTTGACTTCAGTGTAGCCCTGAAGATCTTCTCCCTTGAATCCCGTTCCGGAATAAGGCTGACATACATTGTATTAAAATCCTCTGTAAATGTGGTTGCTTCGCTTGGAAACACGTTTGGTGCAGTAGGGATGAAAGGAATGCAGTCTCCCGGAATTGTATCCAGGGGAAGAGCCATGAAAGTCTTGAGTGAACCGAAGGAGAGATGTTTTTCCGGTACTTTCTCCTCAATTTTGGAATGGGAGAGGAAGATAATGGTGTTTTTATAGAACTGCACCCCGGATGATGGTGGCACAATATCCAGCTGGAATGGTCTGATCAGGAGTTTGGTGCTCATCGCAGTATCCTGAATTAGCACGTATTCCTGTTGATCAGACCTGGCAGAATGGTCAGTTATATTAGAACCTCCTGCCGGGTACCCGCCGGAAGTGAAATATATAAATGCAAATGTAACTATCAGGAATTTCATGATGCTGTCATTTAAAATTTACCACTGATATCTGTTATGGGAAGAACCGGTTGTTCTCCCGAAATTTATGCCTGCGGCGATCTCGACCTTCAGGTCTCTTTTATAGAACGGGACATCCCTCGGGAAGTCGACGAGGGTGCCGATATAGAATCGCGGGAATTTGTACTGGAAGAAGAAAGTCAGGTTGTCGTAATTGTGGAGGTAGGCGCCGATGCAGAAGGCATCCATATAAAGTTTCAGCATAGGATTGTAGCTGTTCTTGTCTGAAAAGTCTAGTGAGTCATCAAGATTGACGATCAGTGAAGGTTCGAGAACTATGTTAAGGGATCTGCTGAGCACAAACTTATATCCTGCAATAAAGAAGTATTGTCTCGATACCGGTATATTATAGACGGCCATATCGGCACTGTCGGTCATGTTGCCCAGGATATTAGTTGCAGAAATTCCCGCATGAAATTTTTGTCCGTACAGGTACAAACCGGCATCTAGATTGGGAATAAAACTGTTCTTCGCCGGTGCTCCAAGATCAACAATAGAGTCCATCATGTTATAGATACCCTTTATTGCCAGTCCACCTGACAGGAATGAGAGATTCTTATCATTCAGTGGCACATGGTATGATGCTGCAGCACTGACTCCCATGTTTCTTGATGGACTTGTGACATCATTGAATATTGATCCGCCGGCACCGAATTGGGTAAAGCTTTTGGCGACAGGTGCGCCAAAGTATGTTGGTCCTTTTTTGGCGATGCGGGTATTGCCGCTGAGGAGCTGTGAGAAATCATCTCCCTGTATTGTGGCTGCCAGGTCGAAAGCCATGAAGTCCTTGCTCCCGGCTATTGCCGGGTTTATCATGAAGGGTGTAAAGACCCGGTTTGAAATCGGATTTAAAGGGGTATGCTGGCCTGACAGACTGAGACTTAAGAGAAAAGTCCCGATACTAATCAGTATAAATTGTTTCAGGTTCATTTTGCTGACACTATAAGTTCACCGATTCTGTAAACGGGAAAAATGGCTTCAAGTTACGTGGAGCCATCACTAAATGATCGAATTACCGAAAATCACTAATCCGGATACAAATATCGCTGTGTGAGCATTTTCCAATTCAGGGCTTTGTGAAAATGTTGAGATTACCCACAACATGTAACAGATAGCTTATGTCCTGTCATTCTTTAAGCATACAATCATGCCATTTTAAGATGGATGATTGGGATCACAGGATATTATACAAAAAATTTTCAGGGTGTTGCTATGCTGAAGACAGGCAAAAGTTCGATCTACTCGAAAGGATGATCTCGTGAAAAATCAGGCCGGTAGTTTTTGTGGCTCTGGTAATCCTGTAGCCAACCATGACTAAATCCAAGATCATGGAATGAGTCGATGACGGTTTGGTACTCCTGATGTGTAACGGTACGATGGAGGAATTTGCGATTTGCGATTTGCGATTTGCGATTTTGGGCGGAGAGATTGTCGGGTGGATAGTACTGAGACATCAATGAGAGATGGAGGTTTGGCGACAATTTCTCAGCGATGAGCTTCAATACTCCTATGCTGTTTTCCACCTGGCCGGGTAGCACGAGGTGGCGGATTATGATGCCACGACGGGCGATTCCGCGGTCATCGGTGTGAAGGGTTGTGCCTACCTGTCGAACCATCTCTTTCAGCGCTGCCAGGGCGTATTCACTGTATTGCGGTGCCTGGGAGAGCTCCACAGCAAGCGCGTCATCAGAATACTTGAAGTCGGGCAGCCAGACATCCACAATGCCCTCCAGTTCACGCAACGTTTCAGGCAGGTCGTAGCCGTTGGTGTTATAAATAATGGTCGGATTATGGCCGCGACGCCTCAGCTCTTCAACAATGGAAACCATCTGAAGTGTGAAATGTGACGGCGAGACAAATCCGAGGTTATTTTCAGACAGGGGGAGCAGTTTAATTATGGCATCGCATACTTCATCAAGTGACATCACCGTCCCCTGTGTGCCACGACAGGAGATCTCCCAGTTCTGGCAGTAGACGCATTGCATGTTGCAGGAGGGGAAGAAGACGTTAACAATACCTTTTTCTCCTGAGATGGGAGGCTCCTCACCACGGTGCAGGACTATTGATGAGATATGAATCCTGTCGTCCATTTTGCACCAGCCGAGCTCTCTGGAGCGGTCGATGTTGCATTTGCGGGGGCAGATGTTACAGGGTCTCAAGGTCGGAAGTCTTGCGGTTCCCGACACTTCGTTGTCGGGATTGAGGTTCCGCCAGATGGCGGAACCTCAACTTGCCGTGCCATCGAGATGGTCATTGATGTACAATGTTGCCAATCAGTGTGGCTGAGGTTGACCGGGTGATGGTCACATTTACATAATTTCCAGGCCTTATACTTTCAGCCTGGAAGACTACGACCTTGTTACCGGTGGTGCGGCCCATCATTGTCGGCAGATGAGGCTGACCCGCTTCGCCAATAATAGCCTTGCCGGTGGAGTCATCGCCGGAAGAATCCACATCAGAAATTCTTTTTTGTGGCTTGCCATTATCTGGTATCTCAGCAGAATCCGGTTCCGCCATGCTTTTTCGTGCCCTCCCTTCAACGAGCACCTCGAAGGTTTTCCCGATATCGGCTTTTTTGCTGACAGCGGAGAGCTCGTTCTGCAGGGCGATGATCTCATTAAGTCGACGGGTTTTGACCTCCTCCGGCACATCATCTTTCATATGACGCGCAGCTTTAGTGTCGGGGCGCTCGGAATACTTGAACATGTAAGCAAAATCAAATCCAACCTCTTTCATCAGACTGAGGGTCTCCCGGTGTTCCTCCTCTGTCTCACCGCAAAAGCCTGCGATGATGTCGGTCGAAAGGGTACAGCCCGGAAGAATGCGATTGATAGCAGCAATTCTGCCAAGGTACCAATCGCGCGTGTATTTGCGGTTCATTCGTTCCAGGACGGTGGTGCTTCCGCTCTGCACCGGGAGATGTATGTGCTTGCATATGTTATTGTGCTTTGCCATGACCTCAAGTACATCATCCGACAGATCCTTGGGGTGGGAGGTGGAGAACCGTACGCGAAGTCGGGGGTCAACCTTTGCAACCATTTCCAGTAGAGCTGCAAAACCAGTTGCGGCAGGACGATCCGGGGTTGATAAAAACCCGCCAGCAATAGTCTCACTGCTATTATCCAAACTGTTAGATTCGCTCCCGGTGCTATCGGCAACTCGGGGTGTGATTCTTCTTTCATGGACGGGATTTTCAATCCGGTTGGGGTGAGCTTTTTCTTTCAGCAAGAGCTCATGATTGCTGTTTGATTCGATTCCTTTCCATAAATAGGAATTAACATTCTGCCCAAGGAGGGTCACCTCGCGATAACCCATGTCAAAGGCCTCACGTGTCTCGCGCACAATTGTTTCCGGGTCCCTGCTTCTCTCAGCGCCACGGACATAAGGCACTACGCAGTAGGCGCACATATTGTTGCAGCCACGCATGATGGAGATGAAGGCCGAGACGCCGTTGCTCTCGAGACGGACGGGCGAGATATCCGCATAGGTTTCCTCGCGTGATAATAATACGTTTACTGCCGCATGTCCGGCTCCGGCCGTCTCGACAAGCATCGGCAGGTCGCGGTAGGCATCAGGGCCCACAACCATGTCTACCATCTTGTCGCTCTCCAGTAGCTTCTCCTTCAGTCGTTCTGCCATGCATCCCAGCACGCCCACAATCACCTGCGGGCGTTTTCTTTTTTCGCTCCGGAAGAGGTCGAGCCGGCCCCATACGCGCTGCTCGGCATTTTCCCGGATGGAGCAGGTGTTGACGAGGATGAGGTCTGCCTGTTTGATATCCTTAACGGCGCTGTATCCGGCGTCTCCGAGTATTGAAGCAACAACCTCGCTGTCAGCGACATTCATCTGGCAGCCGTAGGTTTCGATGTAGTATTTCTTTGCCATATTGGTGGAGCAAAATTAGAAAAAATATAGCAGGGGCAAGGTTATTACGTACTCATACAATACTGTAACCCCTACAGGGTATTGATTATCTGCTCAATGACATAATCTACAATACTTGAACGCCTACGGCGTTTAGCCATTCACCTAGCCCTGGCCCGATAGATTGCAGATTACAGGAATTGTATATTTTTGTAAACGCTAAAACAGAATCCATATGTCAGGTCACAGCAAATGGTCAACCATCAAACGCAAGAAGGGGGCGGCAGACGCCAAGAGAGGGAAGATCTTTACGAAGATCATCAAGGAGATAATGATCTCAGTCCGCGAGGGCGGTCCTGACCCGGCAGGAAACGCTCGCCTAAGGCTGGCAATACAGAACGCCAAGGGCGCCAACATGCCCAAGGACAACATCGACAGGGCAATAAAAAAGGCCTCCGGTGCCGATGCCGAGGCATACCATGAGATGACCTACGAGGGATACGCCTCCAACGGCATCGCCGTATTCGTCGAAGGTCTCACCGACAACACCAACCGCACCCTGGCTACCGTGCGGTTTGTCTTCGGCAAGTACAACGGAGCTCTCGGTCCAAACGGATCACTGACATTCCTCTTTGACCGCAAGGGGGTCTTCACCATCAATACCGAAGATCTTAAGGGCAAGGACATGGAAAGCCTTGAGCTTGAGCTTATTGATGCCGGCGCTGAGGATATTGAGATCGATGATGAAGTAATCACGGTCACCTGCGCAAAGGACGACTTCGGCAGTGTCAACAAGAAACTGGAGGAGCTGGATATCGAGCCCGACGAAGCTATGCTCAAGCGCGTCCCGAAAGAGACAAAGACACTCGACATCGAGTCGGCACGCAAGGTGATGAAGCTGATAGAAGCCCTTGAGGATGATGACGATGTGCAGGCCGTATATCATAACCTCGAGATAACTGACGAGTTGGCGGAAGAATTGGCGTAGGCAGCTGATCATCAACAAATTTGTCGAGGCGCCAAAGCAGAATATTAATAGGCCTGGCGGGTTGATGACGCAGCGTTGTGAGGTGTTGATGCGGAAGCGAGATCTGGTTAATGAGATGATCCGGAAGCGCTGTTGGGTTATTCGATGGCCATCGGAAGCGGAAACGGGTTAATTGATAGTCGGCGGGAATGAGATAATAAGTCAGAATTCCCTTGGCCTGATGAACAATTGGAATAGTAATTGAATATACCTCCTAAGAAAAATCTGTAGTATATTTGCCTCATGAGACCATCGTTGCTTGTCGCAGTAATAATATTCCTCCTGCCAACCTTCCTCAGGGCACAGGAGTCGATGGGCGTGCTTCAGATCATGAACAAAGACCGTCCGCGCTACATGGCTGAGAGGCTGGTCATTGTCCAGGATCCGACTATAGACACGCTGGTAATCAGGCACATCATCGCCAACGCATCGAAGAACGGCGTCGACGGGTGGCGCATCCAGATATACCGCGGCGGGCACCGCACGGCAGGAGATGACTCCAACAAAATACGCGCACGCTTCATGGAGGACTTTCCCGATATCAGGACATACCGCACTTTCGACAGACCCAACTGGTTCAAGGTGAAGGTGGGCGACTTCCGCACGCGCGAGGAGGCTGCAATAGTCTACTTCGACATACTGAAGAAATATCCCGAGGCGTACCTGATACGCGATGTCATCGCCTATAAAAATCCGGTGCAGTAAGATGAACCTGAACAGAATGCATACGTGCGGGGTTACAATAGTGGAAATCCCGTCAGGTAATATGAGTGTGAGCAGACAGCACAAGGACGGGATCGCACTTAGAAAAAACCTCTGAAGCAAGATGAGCGAGAGCATAAAGCACGAATGCGGGATTGCACTGATGAGAATGCTACACCCCGCACAATACTACATTGATAAATACGGATCATGGGACTATAGCCTGCGCAAGATGTACCTCATGATGGAGAAGCAGCACAACAGGGGTCAGGACGGCGCCGGGCTGGCAGGCATATACATCGGCGCCAGGCCGGGAACACGCTACATACACCGCCAGCGCTCCAACTCCTCCAATCCCATCCAGGATGTCTTTGACCGCATCTATCCCGAGGTGACGGAGAGGCCCTGCGATGTCTGGCTCGGGCACCTGCGCTACGGCACCTATGGCAACTATAACATCGACTACGTTCACCCCGTCACCCGCGAGAACAACTGGCGGTCGCGCAGTCTGGTCATGGCCGGCAACTTCAACCTGACCAACATGGAGGTGCTCTTCAACCACCTCATAGAGATCGGGCAGAACCCCGTGGACTTCTCAGATACCATCACGGTCCTTGAGAACATCGGCCATTTCCTTGATGAGGAGGTCGAACGGCTTTACAGGTTTTATAAGGAAAAGGGATACTCGAAGCGCGAGATATCGCCTGTCATTGAGAACGAACTCGATCTCGCCGCGGTGCTGCAGAACGCTGCCCGTCGATGGGACGGCGGTTATGTCATGGCAGGGATGCTCGGACACGGCGACGCCTTCGTCCTGCGCGATCCGGCCGGGATCAGGCCTGCCTTCTGGTATGCCGATGACGAGATCGTGGTGGCAGCCTCGGAGCGGCCTGTCATACAGACGGTATTCAATATCAGGACTGACAAGGTCATTGAGCTTGATCCTGGTAAGGCACTGATTATTAAGGCGAATGGCGAATATTCGCTGAAAGAGATACTTCCTGCGGCAGAGCCGGCAAAGTGTTCTTTTGAAAGGATTTATTTTTCGAGGGGAACAGACAAGGATATCTACCGCGAGCGGAAGAAGCTCGGAGAGACACTCACGAAACCTGTGCTGGCTGCGGTGGACAACGACATCAGGAACACTGTCTTTTCATATATCCCCAACACCGCCGAGAGCGCCTTCTACGGCTTGATAAAGGGCCTCGATGACTGGCTCAACAGTCGGCGCCGGCAGGCCTTGATGCGTAAAGGTGATTCAATAACCGTCTCCGACTTCGAGAGGATCATGGATGTGAGACCGCGCATAGAGAAGATAGCGGTGAAGGATATCAAGCTGAGGACCTTCATCACCGAGGACCGCAGTCGGAATGACCTGGTAGGCCACGTGTACGACGTCACCTACGGTGTCATCAGGAGAGGAAAGGATAACCTGGTTGTTCTCGACGACTCCATAGTCCGCGGCACTACGCTTAGAGAGAGCATCATTAGCATTCTCGACCGGCTTGAGCCGAAGAGGATCGTGGTCGTCTCCTCCTCGCCGCAGATACGGTACCCCGACTGTTACGGCATCGACATGGCGAAGCTGGGCGATTTCATCGCGTTCAGGGCAGCGATTGAACTGCTGAAGAAGACGGGCAGGGAGGATTTGATTACCCGGGTGTACGAAAGGGCGCAGGAAGAGTTGCAGAAGCCTGACAGTGAGATGGTAAATGTGGTTAAGGAGATTTACGCCGGTTTCAGCGACGAAGAAATTTCGCGTCAGATAGCGGAGATGCTGAAGACGCCGGAGACAGGGGCGGAGATTGACGTTGTTTACCAGTCGGTGGAGGGTCTCCACGAGGCTTGTCCGGGTCACACGGGTGACTGGTACTTTACCGGTAATTACCCGACGCCGGGAGGGAATCGGGTGGTCAACCGGGCGTTTGTTAACTATATCGAAGGGAAGAACGATCGAGCGTATTGATACTTTTCATTTCTTTTGCTTGCCCAAAAGAAACGCAATGAAGTGAATGGCTCTCTTGTTCCGAAAAAGCTCTGAAGGCGATCCGGGCAAAACAATAGCGTCAAGAATTATTTTTCCCCAGTGTGCGTAATGTAATTAAGCCGTAGGCTTTCAAGTACTGTAGATAAGGAAGCAACAAAGTATAGTTCCCCGTAGAGCCTGCCCCGATAGCCGTCAGGCGTATCGGGGGGATCAGGTATTGTACCCGGACTATATCCAAATCATTGTGATATGTCGAAATCTTCCCGGTATGAGGCGAGGTGGCGGTTGATTTTTTCGATGTAGATGTCGCGCACGGTGATCATGATGCCGGTCTCCTCCACGTTGCCGAAATGGTGGTTGATGAAGGTGCCGAAACACCGCATCGTGGGAGAGAGGTTCATGTAGGCGTTGATCAGCGGCGGGATGTTCTCTCCCAGCCGGCGCACCTCCTGCCCTAAAATCTTCAGGTCCTGCTTAAATGATTTCCCGGTAAAGATCTGCTTCATCTGGTCGGGGTGGACGTCAATAACTACCGGGTCATCTGGCAGGGCAAGCCTCTCGGGATCGGGGAAGTACTTCAGCATGAACCAGAGGATCATATTCCGCGCCTGCACGTTGTAATGGGTGTACATCGTCACCTTCCCGAAGAGATATCGTATCTGCCTGTGATCTATGATGATAGCTCCGAGTCCGTCCCACAGGTTATCGAGGGAGTAGAGGCTCTTGCGACCCATCGCGGCGCTCTGGTACTCCGGCCGGACAAATGAACGCCCGAGCTCCATGGTGTGGGGCAGGTATTTCTTGATGAACTTCCGGGAGAAGGTGAAGTATGACGACGATGCGAACCGCTCGATGGAGAAGTCCTTTTCCTTGTGTTCCGGGAAGATGAAGCGGTAGCCGCCGATGATCTCGCGGTTGTCGGGGTCCCAGATTATCAGTTGTTTCTGGGGATGGTCGGGGTCGAGGTCGTACTCGTCGAGGTCGAGCGCCTTGCCTGTGCCGCCGCCGGCATGCCTGAAGGTGAGTTCGCGGATGTGGCCTATCTCGTGCATCAGCAGCGGTGATGTGCGGTTGTCAAAGAGATATACCTCGTTGTTGGCGTTGTTGGTCTTTCTCAGGTAACCGATCCTTGCCAGCTCCGCAACCAGCTCTTCCACAGGTACCGCCTCGCCCAGCGGTTCCATTTTGCCGTGATCCATCTGATTCTCCAATGAAGGATGTTAATTGTGGAATAAAATTATAAAAAAATCAATCAACCGGCTGAATATCTTTTTTGCAGCGAGTAAGTTTTTTCGCGTACCATATCAGCCCATTCCTGCAGGTTCTTCGACTTGTCGAAGGTCTGCCAGGGGATGGGTTCGCCGAAGTAAACGTCGATGTCCTTGCCCTTCTGTTTGTACATCTCGTCGGCGAGATAGAGCATCTCGATATTCATCTTTATCCTGAGGAACCGCCGGAGGTTGGCGAGGTTATAGAAGAACGAGCTGTTGCGTCCCTCGAAGAAGCACGGCACGATGTCGCGCTGGTGCTGCACGGCCTTGATGATGAAGCTCTTCTGCCACTTCAGGTCGGTAATCTTCCCTTTTATTTTCCTGGAACAAATCCCAGCCGGGAAGTTAAGGAGCTGGTAGTCTGAGGCATAGGCCTCCTCCATCAGCCTTGCGGCTTCGCGTCCGAAGGTGCCCACCTTATTCACCGGGAGGAATATATCGCCGTAGTTGTCGACGTACATCAGGATGTCGTTGACAGGGAATTTTATTGCCGGAAAATGTTTGGAGAGCTCGCTCATGAATACCATGCCGTCGAGTCCGCCGAGGGGATGGTTGGAGACGAAGATGTTGCGTCCGCCTTTCGGGAGGTTTTCGATGCCGTGGGCGCGGTAGGTGATGCCCATGAATCCGAGGGCAGCGTCGTTGAAGGCGGCGCCGCGGAGGTGCCCGAAGTTGCGAAGGATATCGTTGATCAGATCCTGGTGGACGATCCGTTTGAGGTAGCGTATGACGAAGCCGGGAACCATCCGGCGGATCTTCGGGTTCTTGTCGTCGAGGATCTTCTCGAGGTTGATTTGGAGTGGGGGTTGGGTCTCTGCCATGGTGAGAGAAATTGCATATGCAAAGATACAATAACATTATTCTTTCATTTCTTTTGCTTGCCCAAAAGAAACGCAATGAAGTGAATGGCTCTCTTTTTCCGAAAAAGCTCTGAAGGCTTCTTCTGGAAACTGAATACAGGATCAAGGAATATTCTAACGGATAATTAGGCCGTAGGCCTTAAAGTATTGTAGGACGTTGAATATGAATAAGATATGTTCCTCGTAGAGGATCAGGAAAATTCATCATGGTGAACACAATAAACCCCGCCATCCCAAAGTTTTCAACAAAAGTGAAGAAAAATGGGAGAAAGTGGAGGAAAGTGGGAAAAATCTTTTTACATTAGCCCTCCGAAACAACAACTGTTATGGCCACGTTTATAGGCGATTATTCATGCAGGCTTGACGCCAAAGGCAGGGTGATCCTCCCCGCCGCGTTCAAGAGACAGATGCCTCCGGCAGCTGAAGATCGCTTTGTGGTCAGAAAGGATATCTTCGAAGGGTGCCTTGTCCTCTACTCGATTGACGACTGGAACAGGCAGCTCGAGAAGGTCCGCAGCAGGATCAATCCATATAACAGGGAGCACAATATCTTTCTCCGCAATTTCTTCAAGGGTACGGCAGAGGTGTCGCTCGACAGCAGCAACAGGCTTCTCATCCCGAAGCGCCTCCTTGACCTCGCGGGCATACAGAAAGATGTGGTTCTCGCCGGGCAGGACGGACGTATAGAGATGTGGGCTGAGGAGGTTTATGCCCGCATTGATATGCCTTCCGACGACTTTGCCAACCTGGCGGAGAAGCTGCTTGGTAGTCCCGACCCCGGCTCAGCCTGATGACTGTATATCATCTCCCGGCATTGCTGAATGAGAGCATTGCAGGGCTTAACCTCAGGCCCGAAGGGATTTATGTCGATGTAACATTCGGTGGCGGCGGTCACTCGCGCGCCATCCTCGACCGGCTCACCTCAGGCAGGCTTATAGCCTTTGATCAGGATGCCGATGCCGAAGCAAACAAGATCGACGACGAACGTTTCACTCTCCTCAACCAGAACTTCCGGTACCTGAAGAACAACCTCCGTTATCTCGGCGTGAGTGAGATCGACGGGCTGATTGCCGACCTGGGTGTCTCGTTCCATCAGTTTGATCAGCCCGGGAGGGGCTTCTCGTTCCGCAGCGACGCGGAGCTCGATATGCGGATGAACCGCCAGGCGACGGTGAAGGCCTCCGACATCCTCCGCACCTACGAGGAGGATACGCTGGCAGATGTTTTTTACAAGTACGGTGAGCTGACCAACTCGCGCAGGCTGGCGGCCGCTATAGTTAAGGCCCGGACCCAGCAGCCGGTCAGGACGGTCAGCGACCTCATGGCAGCGCTGAGCGGGATGGTCCCGCCGCGGGAGGAGAATAAGTTCTACGCAAGGCTGTTTCAGTCGTTGCGCATCGAGGTGAACCACGAGATGGAGGCGCTGACGGAGATGCTGCGGCAGGCGCTGGAGCTGCTGAAGCCCGGCGGCCGCCTGGCAGTGATAACATACCACTCGCTCGAGGACAGGCTGGTGAAGAACTTCATCCGCACCGGCAACTTCGAGGGTGAGAGCGATAAGGATTTCTATGGCAATGTCACGGCCCCGCTGAAGGCGGTGAACCGCAAGGTGATCGTTCCGTCTGAGGAAGAGATTAGGAACAACAGTCGGGCACGAAGTGCCAGGCTGAGAATCGCAGAGAAGATATGACGGCTATGGACGAGAATAAGGAAACAAAAAAAACAGGTGCCGCCAGGAAGAAGAACAACGGTGTGATCAGGGGGCTCCTCAGCGGGACGCTTATTTCCGAGAACCTCATCCTCAGGGATATGCGTTACTCGGCACTGATTGCAGTGCTCATCATCATCTTCATCGCCAACAGGTTCAACGCCGAGCGTGTTGAGCGGCAGATCATCGTGCTGGAGGAGGAGGTGAGTGATCTGCGGGCTGAGTCGCTCTCGGTCTCGGCTGATCTTGGCAGCGTGAGCCGCCAGAGTGAGATAACGGACCTGGTGAAGGAGAGGGGACTGGGGCTCGAGGAGCTCCGCGAGCCGCCATACAGGATAGTAGTGAATGAATAACATGATGCAAAGAAAGAAATGATATAACCTAACCCAAACTGACCCCCGGAACCGCCAAAAGCACATTAACCTGACCTATGAAGAAGAAGACGAAGCCAAAAGACCAGATCCTTGCCCGTACCGGGGTTATCTACGGTATCGTGGTGGTGATGGCCATTGCGGTCTTCGTCCGCATCATCATACTGCAGTTCGCCGAGTCGGAGAAGTGGGCCTCGATGGCTGACAAGATCGTCTTCCGCCGGCAGGTCGACAAGGCCGGCAGGGGTGACATCCTCTCCGACGACGGGCGCATCCTCGCCAGCTCCATCCCATACTACACGGTTTTCATGGACACCCGCAGCTCGGGCATGGCAGACACCACCTGGGCCAACGGCATCAGCGGCCTCAGCCGCGGACTGTCGCAGTATGTCGGCGTCAACAGTCCCGACGGCTGGAGGACAGCGCTGACCAACGCCCGCAAGCGTGGCGACAGGTACTATCTCATCAAGAGGCATGTCAGCTACGAGACGCTGAGCCACCTCAAGCAGCTGCCCATCTTCCGCTACGGCAAGTTCCGTGGCGGGCTGATCTACCAGCCCGAGAACAGGCGCATCATGCCCAACGGCCTGCTGGCCAGGCGCACCATCGGCTATGTCACCGAAGACAGCCTCTCGACCATCGTCGGCATCGAAGGCTCCTTCAACTCTTTCCTTGCCGGGAAAGACGGGATGAAGGTGCAGCAGCGCCTTACGGGAGGGGCATGGATCGATGTCGATAACCTCGAGTCGGTGCGGGCGCGTCCGGGATATGACATAGTCACCACCATCGACCTCGACCTGCAGGATGCTGCAGAAAATGCACTCCACAAGCAGCTGACGAAACACAGGGCACACCACGGCTGTGCGGTGGTGATGGAGGTAAAAACGGGCGACGTCAAGGCGATTGCCAACCTCGAGATAGGATCGGACGGCAGGTATCACGAGACATACAACTTCGCCGTGGGGGAGAGCACCGAGCCGGGATCGACCTTTAAGCTGATGTCTATGATAGCGGCGATGGAGGATGGCGTCATTGACCTCGATGACACCATCAACACCGGCGACGGCACGGTCAGGTACTACGACAAGGTGATCCGCGACCATGAGGAGAAGGGCCTCGGTAAGATCACTGCGAGGGAGGTGTTCGAGCACTCATCCAATGTTGGCACCGCAAAGATCATCAATGATAGTTACAAGGATAACCCCCGCAGGTATGTCGACCGCCTATACTCGATGCAGCTCAACAAGCCGCTTGGGTTGCAGATCAAGGGCGAGGGGAAGCCGCTGATCCGCTATCCCGGGGAGAAATACTGGTCGGGCATCTCGTTGCCGATGATGTCGCACGGTTACGAGATACAGCTCACCCCTCTGCAGATACTAACTTTCTACAACGCTGTCGCCAACGACGGCAAGATGGTCAAGCCGCGGTTCGTCACCGAGGTGCGCGACGGCAACCGCACTGTCAAGTCCTTTGGGACGGAGGTGATCAGCAACGCCATCTGCTCCCGCTCCACCGTCGCCAGGGCACAGTCGCTTCTCCTGGGTGTTGTCGAGAACGGCACCGCCAGGAACCTGAAGAACAGTAATTATAAGATAGCCGGCAAGACCGGTACGGCACAGATCGCTAATGCAAAGCACGGATACCGTTCCGGCAGCCGCATATCATACCAGGCATCGTTCGTAGGGTACTTCCCGGCTGACAACCCGCTCTACTCGTGCATCGTCGTGGTCAGCGCACCCTCCAACTGGGTCTATTACGGCAACGTTGTGTCGGGTCCTGTTTTCAAGGAGATAGCTGACAAAGTATATGCCACCAGCTTCTACAAGCCGTTGCAGGCGCTGAACCCGGAGGGGGAGGAGAAGGTGAAGCTGCGCGATGCGGCGGAGATCATCAGGGAGAATGATCTGACCGTCTCCGAGGGTATGATGCCCGATGTTGTTGGCATGGGTCTCCGCGATGCGATTTACCTGCTGGAGAACAGCGGGTTGAGGGTCTACTACACCGGCCACGGGAGAGTTGCGAAGCAGTCGCCGCCAGCAGGGGCGAGGATATCACGAGGAGCGACTGTTTCGATTGAACTGAGACTGAGATGATGAAGGAGCTGAAGGATATACTGAAGGAGATAGGGGTCACCCAAATCTACGGCGATGAGGATAAAGTCGTTGCAGGGGTGACGGCTGACTCCCGTGCGGTGCAGCCGGGCTGGCTCTTCATTGCCGTCAGGGGAACGCAGAGCGACGGACATGAGTTCATTGCCAAAGCGGTGGACGCGGGTGCTGTTGCGGTCATATGCGAGAAGCTGCCTGATCATCCGGAGAAAACAGTCGACGGACTGTCTGATGAGTGGGCCACTATTGTCGACAAGCTGCCCGCAGACCTCATTGATGCACTCCGGGATAAGGCCGGGCATGATAATATTAATCCCGGAGATGTGATGCCGGGCAGCATCCCTCACGGTTCATCTCCGGACAAAGTCACCTTCATCATTGTTGACGACTCCGCCGCTGCCACCGGCATGGCAGCCTCGGCCTTCTATGACCATCCGTCGCGCAAGGTGCGGCTGACAGGTGTCACCGGCACCAACGGCAAGACCACCATAGCCACGCTGCTTTATAATATGTTCGAGGGGCTGGGATACAAGTGTGGACTGCTATCCACGGTGTGCAATTATGTTCATCACACCCGCAGGGATGCCACTCACACTACCCCCGATCCTGTCCGGCTCAACGCCCTGCTGGCGGAGATGGCTGACGAGGGGTGCGAGTATGCCTTCATGGAGGTGAGCTCCCATGCCATCGATCAGAGACGTGTTTCCGGACTCCATTTTGAAGGGGGCATTTTTACCAACCTCACCCATGACCATCTCGACTACCACCTGACATTCGACAACTATCTCGCGGCCAAGAAGAATTTCTTCGACGGGCTGCCGAAGGAGTCATTTGCACTGGTCAACACCGACGACAAGAACGGGTCGGTTATGCTCCAAAACTGCAAAGCGTCGAAACACACCTTCTCTATGCACGGCATGGCCGACTTCCGGTGCAGCATCATCGAGCAGGGTTTTGAGGGGATGCAGCTGAAGATCAACGGCAAGGAGGTGTGGACCCGGTTCATCGGCGACTACAACGCTTCCAACCTGCTTGCCGTGTACGGCGCGGCCGTGCTCCTCGGCGCCGGAACAGAAGAGGTGCTCAGGATCCTCAGCACCCTGCATCCCGTTGACGGCCGCACGGAGGTGATACGCTCCGCCGACGGCATCACGGGCATCGTCGACTATGCCCACACGCCCGATGCGGTGAAGAATGTGATCGAAGCCATCAACAGGCTGCGGCAGGGGCAGGGCAGGCTGATAGTGGTTGTGGGTGCCGGCGGCGACCGCGACCGCACCAAGCGGCCGGTGATGGCGCGCATAGCTGCGGCCGGTGCCGACAGGCTGATACTGACATCGGACAACCCCCGCAGCGAAGATCCCGACACCATTATAGATGAGATGCAGGCAGGACTGACACCTGACGCGGTGCCGAAGATGATACGCATCACCGGCCGCGCAGATGCCATCAGGGCTGCCGTGATGCTGGCCGCGCCGGGCGATATCATCCTGGTGGCAGGCAAGGGTCATGAGACATACCAGGAGATCAGGGGAGTGAGGCATCACTTCGATGACCGGGAAGAATTACGCAAAGCCTTCAAAGTGAGCTGATATGCTGTATTACCTCTTCAGATATCTCGACCAACTTGACATCCCCGGCGCAGGGGCGTTCAACTACCTTTCGACCAGGTCTGCCGCTGCCGTCATCACCTCCCTGATCATTGCGATGCTTATCGGCAAGCGCATCATCAAGGTCCTGCAGCGCAGGCAGATAGGAGAGACCATCCGCGATCTCGACCTCGAGGGACAGTATCAGAAGCAGGGCACACCCTCGATGGGCGGGCTGATCATCATCGCCTCCATCCTGGTGCCGGTGCTGCTGTTCGCGAGGCTCGACAACGTCTATATCATCCTGATGATCATCACGACGGTGTGGATCGGTCTCATCGGCTTCGTGGACGATTACATCAAGATATTCAGGAAGAACAAGGAGGGGCTGGCAGGGCGGTTCAAGATAGCAGGACAGGTAGTGCTTGGCTTGATAGTGGCGCTGACGCTCTATATCAGTGATGATGTGGTGGTGAGGGTTAACGTCACCGCCCCCGCAGGTGTGACAGTGGCCACAGTGGATGTCTCCGGAGAGCATCCGGGCGAGGAACTTACTCCGCCATCGACGGCAGTCAATGTCAAGTCGACCAAGACCACCATCCCCTTTGTGAAGGACAATGAGTTCGACTATTCATGGCTGGTGCCCTTTGCAAAGGGTAAGACGAAGACCCTGCTGGGTTGGCTGGTATTTATGGCGATGGTGATATTCGTGGTGGTGGCGGTGTCAAACGGCGTCAACCTCACCGACGGGCTCGACGGGCTGGCGACAGGGACGAGTGCCGTCTCCGGGGTCACCCTGGGGATACTGGCATATGTCTCCGGTAACATAATCTATGCCGACTACCTGAATATCATGTACATACCCTATATCGGCGAGCTGGTGGTCTTCGCCGCCGCGTTCGCCGGGGCCACGGTAGGGTTCCTCTGGTACAACTCATACCCGGCGCAGGTATTCATGGGCGACACCGGCAGCCTCACCCTCGGCGGCATCATAGCCGTTTTCGCCATCGTCATACGCAAGGAGCTGCTGATACCCATCCTGTGCGGTGTCTTCCTCGTCGAGAGCCTCTCGGTGATGCTGCAGGTGAGCTGGTTCAAGAGGACAAAACGTAAGTACGGTGAGGGGAGGCGCATATTCCTCATGGCGCCCCTGCACCACCATTACCAGAGGAAAGGATATGCGGAACCGAAGATAGTCACACGCTTCTGGATCGTCGCCATCATACTGGCAGTTATAAGTGTGGTAACATTGAAGATCAGGTAGTTACAAGAGTAAATGATAAGATATAACCATCATAAACATATCAGTTCAGATAAAGGAGAAAAGGGATTACACGGAATAACAGGCAGAGACAGTAAGTGCAGGAGTGGCAGGAGCAGGGACAACAGTGTCAGGTGAAATGAATTGATGAGGTAAGTAGCAGAGAGAAGAGCAGGAAACAGATAGAAGGCAGAGAAAGAGAATGAAGAAGAGGATAGTGATACTGGGAGCGGGAGAGAGCGGCGTGGGAGCGGCGGTGCTGGCACAGAAGCAGGGCTTTGAGGTGTTCGTCACCGACAACGGCACCGTGAAGGAGAAATACCGCGAGATACTGGTCGGGCATAACATACCCTTTGAAGAGGGGAAGCATACTGAGGAGCTGATCATGAACGCTGATGAGGTGATGAAGAGTCCCGTACTGCGCCAGGATAACCCCCTGGTGGTGTCGCTTCACGATAAGGGGATACCTGTCGTCTCCGAAATAGAGTTCGCCGGTCGCTATACCGATGCCGTCAAGATATGCGTGACGGGAAGCAACGGCAAGACCACCACCACCAACATGATATACCACATGCTGAAGAAGGCGGGCCTTAACGTGGCAATGACAGGTAATGTGGGCAACAGCTTCGCGATGGCGGTGGCTGAGGGGGGATATGATTATTACGTCATCGAGCTGAGCAGCTTCCAGCTCGACGGCATGTACGACTTCAGGGCGGAAATAGCCATCCTGATGAACATCACGCCCGATCACCTCGACAGGTACGGTCACGAGATGCAGAACTATGTCGACTCCAAGATGCGTGTGATACGCAACCAGACCCCCGGCGACCATTTCATCTGGTGCGCCGATGATCCCGTGACCTCCGCCGAGGTCGCCAAAAGGGTCATCGCCGCCCGTTCACTGCCCTTCTCCCTCGAAAAGTGCGAGGGGATGGCCGCCTGTATTGAAAACGACAACCTGATACTTGACATAACCGAAAAAACCAGCCTTATGACCATTCACGACCTGGCGTTGAAAGGACGCCACAACACTTACAACTCGATGGCTGCGGCCATTGCCGGCAAGGTTCTCAATATCCGCAAGGAGACAATACGCGAGAGCCTGACTGACTTCCAGGGTGTGGAGCACAGGCTCGAGTCTGTCATCATGGTGGCAGGGATAAACTTTATCAACGACTCCAAGGCTACCAACGTCAACTCCACCTGGTATGCCCTGGAGTGCCAGAAGACCGATGTGATATGGATAGCGGGAGGCATCGACAAGGGGAACGACTACTCCGAGCTGAGCAGCGTGGTCAGGGAGAAGGTGAAGGCGATAGTATGCCTCGGCAAGGATAACTCGAAGATCATCGACGCATTCACGGACATGGTGCCCACCATCGTCGAGACCACCTCGATGGAGGAGGCGGTGCGGTCGGCATACTACCTGGCGCACAAGGGCGACACCGTGCTGCTCTCGCCGGCATGTGCCAGCTTCGACCTGTTCCGGAATTATGAGGACCGCGGGCAGCAGTTCAAGATGGCAGTAAGAAACCTTTAAGCGATGGCGAATGTGACGGTAAAACGGTTTTTCAGGGGTGACAGGTACCTGTGGGGTCTGATAGGGATCTTCATGGTCATCTCGCTGCTCTCCGTCTACAGCTCGTCGGTGAGCCTGGCCTACGCCTCGCATCACGGTAACACCTTCTACTTCCTGAAGACGCAGTTCATCATGCTGATGCTCGGGCTGCTGATCATCGTTGTTACCCACTGGATACCCTATATTAAATATATGCAGTTTGCCGCCATCGGGCTGGGTGTGTCGGTAATACTGCTCGGCGTCACCCTCGTCGCCGGCGTGAGCATCAACGAGGCCACCCGCTGGCTCGAGATACCGGGCATAGGGATAAGGCTGCAGACCTCCGACCTGGCGAAGGTGGCGCTGGTGATCTTCCTGGCCCGCGGGCTGACAGTATACCAGCATGAACTGAAGAACTTCCGGGTGGTGACAATGAGGCTGGTGCTTCCCGTGGTGCTGGTATGTGCGCTGATCATGCCTGAGAACCTCTCCACCGCCGTCATGATCTTCATGATCAGCATGATAATACTCTTCATAGGACGGGTGCCCGTGAGGTTCCTGCTGGCATATGCCGGCATGGGGTTGGTGGCCGTGATCCTCTTTGCCTCGCTGCTGCTTGTCTTCAGGAAGGACAACAACAGGGTGCAGGTGTGGAAAAACCGCATCGAGGCATTCGTCAGCGGCGAGAGCACTCCCGATGCCGACTACCAGGCCAACCAGGCCAAGATAGCCATCTCTACGGGCAAGCTGTTCGGCAAGCTGCCGGGCAAGAGCACGCAGCGCAACATACTTCCGCAGTCGAACTCCGACTTCATCTTCGCGATAATAGTGGAGGAGTACGGTCTCTTCGGGGCCCTGATAGTGGTGCTCAGTTACCTGGCGCTGATGTTCCGGGGGATACAGATAGCACGAAAATGCGATTATGCCTTCCCGGCCCTGATGGTGCTGGGGCTGACCGTCATGATCGTGTTCCAGGCCTTCCTCAACATGCTTGTCGCCGTGGGTCTCTTCCCGGTGACGGGACAGACGCTGCCGATGATCAGCTGGGGAAGGACGTCAGTGCTGGTGATAAGCTTCTCGCTGGGGGCGATACTCAGCGTCTCGAGGGTGATGAACGCGCGTGAACGGCGTGAGCAGCTCTCCGATATCGAACAGACAGACACCAATGCGGCATGAGCGGGGAAGGTAAAAATATCAGGGTCATCATCAGCGGCGGCGGCACCGGCGGCCACCTCTTCCCGGCTATTGCCATCGCCAACGCCCTGCGGCGTCTCGAGCCCGGTGTGAAGATACTGTTTGTCGGTGCACAGGGCAGGATGGAGATGCAGAAGGTGCCGGAGGCGGGGTATGAGATCACCGGCCTGCCGGTGGCAGGACTGGTGCGCGGGGGGAGCATCAGGAACATACAGGTGGCGTGGAAGCTGTTCCGCAGCATGCTCAGGGCATCGCAGATAATAAGGAAGTTCCGCCCTGATGTGGCGGTGGGCGTCGGCGGATACGCCTCAGGGCCGGTGCTGAAGCAGGCGCAGCGGCGGAGGATACCCACGCTCATTCAGGAGCAGAACAGCTACGCCGGTGTCACCAACAAGCTGCTGGCACGTAAGGCCGGGAGGATATGCGTGGCCTACGAGGGGATGGAGACATACTTCCCGAAAGATAAAATACTGCTGACGGGCAATCCCGTGCGGCAGTCCTATGACAACCTCGAGTCGTTGCGGCCCGAGGCGCTCGAGCACTTCAAACTGGAGTCCGGCAGGCCGGTGATACTGGTTCTTGGCGGGTCGCTCGGCGCCGGCACGGTCAACAGCAGTGTCGGCGGCGCCATCAGCGCCATAGAGGTGTCGGGGGTGCAGATGATATGGCAGACAGGCAGTCACTGGTATGACCGCATGCGCGAGGCGGTTGAGGAGCAGTCGGCGAGGAGCATCATGATGACCGGCTTCATCAACCGCATGGACCTGGCCTACGCCGCCGCCGACGTGATCATCTCCCGTGCCGGCGCGGGTACAATCTCCGAGCTGGCACTGGTGGGCAAGCCCGTGATACTGGTACCCTCACCCAATGTGGCTGAGGATCATCAGACGCACAACGCCATGGCGCTCGTAAGCCGGGGCGCAGCCCTGCTTGTGAAGGATGCCGACGCACAGGGAGAGCTGATAGGCACAGCCCTGGAGCTGGTCAGGGACGATGCGCAGAGAGCCTCGCTCTCTGAGAACATAAAGAAGATGGCGATAAGAGACGCCGACGCGGTGATAGCCCGCGAAGTACTTAAACTGGCAGCACGATGAAGGGGATGACCGGCATATCAGGGATATATTTTGTTGGCATAGGCGGCATCGGCATGAGCGCCCTGGCACGCTATTTCATCTCGGAAGGATATACCGTCTGCGGCTATGACCGCACGGAGAGCCCGCTCACCGACACCCTCGATGACGAGGGATGCGGCATCACCTTCAATGACAGCGTCGATTCGCTGCCGACACTCTTCTCCGACCCCGGTCTGCGCCACAAGGTGCTGGTGGTATGGACCCCGGCGGTACCTAAGGAGAACCGCATCCTGACATACTTCAGGGAGAACGGCTACATGATTTACAAGAGGGCGGAGATACTGGGGATGATCTCCCGCGAAACCGACGCCATCGCCGTGGCCGGCACCCACGGCAAGACCACCGTCAGCACCATGACCGCGCATATACTATCCTCCTCGGCTACAGGCTGCTCGGCCTTCCTGGGGGGCATCTCGAAAAACTACGACACCAACCTGCTCCTTGAGGAGAGTCGGTATACGGTGATGGAAGCCGATGAGTTCGACCGCTCGTTCCTCCATCTCTCGCCGCTGATTGCAGTGGTGACATCGATCGATCCCGACCATCTCGACATCTACGGCACGGCAGATGAGATGGTCGGAGCCTACGGCGAGTTCTGCCACCGGGTGCGTGGCGGCGGCACACTGATAATTTACGAAGAGATCATCCCGCGGCTTTCGCTGCCCGACGATGCGACGGCATACAGCTACGGCACCGGCGAAGGGTCCTCCTTCAGGGCCGTTGACATCGTGAGGGGAGAAGGGTACTACACCTTCAGCCTGGTGACGCCGGAGCAACGTATCGAAGATCTCCGTCTCCATGTGCCGGGCATGGTCAACATCCTCAATGCCACCGCGGCGGCGGCAGCGGCGTGGTGTGCCGGCGCTTCCGAAGGTGAGATACGCGAAGCTCTCGCGACATACCAGGGTGTCAGGCGCAGGTTTGACGTGAGATACAAAGGGAAGGATATCATCTATCTCGATGACTATGCCCATCATCCGCAGGAGATCAACGCCCTCGTCAGCGCCGTGCGCGACTTCTGGCCCGGGAGAAAGGTCACAGGCATCTTCCAGCCTCATCTATATACGCGGACGCGCGACTTCGCGGAGGGCTTTGCCGCCGCCCTCGACAGGCTCGATGAGGTGCTGCTGCTGACGCTCTATCCCGCCAGGGAGAACCCCATCGCGGGAGTATCGTCAGATATGATAGCCGAAAAGATGAAAAACAGGAGTGTCAGGGTGGTGACGCGCGAGGAGCTGCTTCCTGCCCTTGACGCGGTGAGGGAAGGATTGCTGCTTACCATAGGAGCCGGAGACATAGACCGGTTCATTGAACCGATAACGAAAAAACTTAAGGAACGCGACGCATGAGGCTGCTGATGATCATACTGACTGCTGTTACCGGGATCATGATATCCCTGGCGCCGCTGTTTGTCAGCATGAAGGGCAGCGAGGCTGTCTGCTGCGGCGTGGAGGTGACCGTCGCCGACTCCTCCCGGCACCGGCTGGTCACTGAGGATGACATCATGAATGCCATCAGGGCGACCGGCATACGGGTTACAGGGGTGAAGGTTAATGAGATACCCATGACCGCCATCGAAGAAAAGGTGAGAGCCTTCACGGAGCTGGAGGAGGCTGAGGTCTTCCTCTCAGGCGATAAGAAGCTGCACATCCGCACCGACCAGCGTGAGCCGGTGCTGAGAGTGGTGGCATCGTACGGCGGCGACTTCTTCATCGACAGTAAGGGGGTCATAATGCGGCGCCATAACCTATACACGCCCAACATACACATCCTCGAGGCTGACATGGTCTTCAATGCCTCGCAGATGAACGGCATGAGCATCTACGACTCGGAGAAAACCGCCAACCTGGCGCGTGCCTTCGAGCTGGTGAACTATATCCGCGGTCACAGCTTCTGGAACACGATGATTGACCAGCTGAGCATGACGCGCGACGGCAGGGTGACGCTGGTGCCGCACGTCGGCAACCACACTGTCAGGATGGGGCGCACCGACGACTACGAGGAGAAGCTTAACAACCTGCATGTCTTTTACCGTGAGGCTATGCCGCTGGCGGGGTGGGACAGGTACCGGGTGGTGAACATAGAATACAAGGGGCAGGTGGTCTGCCAGAGAAGATAAAACGTTGAACAACCATATATGTGAATTATGAGCAGTAAAGATCAGTTAGTAGCAGCCATTGACATCGGCACGACAAAGATCGTAGCCATCGTCGGGCGTTGTGACAGCAACGGATCCATAGAGATCCTGGGGCTGAGCAACACACCATCCACGGGGGTCAAGCGTGGTGTGGTGCTTAACATTGAAGAGACGGTGAAGGCGATACGCACCACCGTCAACGACCTCGAAGAGCGCACGGGCATCGTCCTTACGGATGTGTTCGTGGGCATAGCCGGGAGGCACATCAAGAGCAAGATGGCGCGGGGGTACATCACCCGCGACTCCCATGATTCGGAGATCGACATCAACGATATCCGGCGTCTTACGGCCGACATGTACAAGCTGCCCATCGAGGTGGGTGAGGAGATCATACATGTCATCCCGCAGACCTACATCGTCGACAACGAGTCGGGCATCAGCCATCCCATCGGCATCTGCGGCAAGAGGCTGGAGGCCAACTTTCACATCGTGATAGGGCAGATAGCCTCGGCGCGCAACACCGAGCGCTGCATCAACAAGGCGGGTATGAACCTGATGAGCCTGGTGCTGGAGCCCCTGGCATCGTCGGAGGCGGTGCTGACCGACGAGGAGAAGGAGGCGGGCGTGGTGCTCGTAGACATCGGCGGGGGTACCACCGACGTGGCCATCTATTATGACAATGTGATACGGCACACCGCCGTCATCCCCTTCGGCGGCAACATGGTCACCGCCGACATCAGGGAGGGGTGCTCCATCCTGCAGAAGCAGGCTGAGGACCTGAAGGTCAAGTTCGGCTATGCCATCGGCGACATCGCGCCGGAGAACAAGGTCGTCAGCATCCCCGGTATCGCCGGCAGGGAGCCGAAGGAGATCTCGTTCAAGAACCTGGCATATATCATCCAGAGCCGCATGGAGGAGATACTTGACGCCGTCAACTTCGAGATACAGAACTCCGGCTTCGCCGAAAAGCTTACAGCAGGGGTGGTCATCACCGGCGGCGGCTCGATGCTGAAGAACCTGCCTCAGCTTGTCAAGTTCAAGACGGCGATGGATGTGCGGATAGGCCATCCCAACGTACACCTGACAGGCAAGGGCAAGGATGAGATCAACCAGCCGATGTATGCCACCAGCGTGGGGCTGATACTCAAAGGACGCGAGTATCTTGAAGAAAACCGGGTCAACCTCCGTTTCGGTGAGAAGAAGGTCGAACCGGTCGTGCAGCATACTCCCGCCTCGCAGCAGGTGAAGGAGGAGCCGGCAGAGGTTGAAAAGGAGGAGCAGTATTATGATGAGCGGCGGAAGAACGGCAGCTCGATAAGCGATAAGCTGAGGAGTATCTGGGGCCGGATAATAGAGGCCACGGATGAGGAAATTGATGACAGCAATGTCAACTAAAAGAGTGAAATTATGTCTGATGATCTGATGAATTTTGACCTGCCGGTAGAGCGGTCATCGATAATAAAGGTGCTGGGCATAGGGGGCGGCGGCAGCAACGCCGTCAACCATATGTTCCGAAAGGGCATCAAGGATGTGAATTTTATCGTCTGCAACACTGACCAGCAGGCTCTGACGAAGAGTCCTGTACCGGTCAAGGTGCAGATAGGAGAGAGCACCACCGAGGGTCTCGGCGCGGGCAGCCAGCCTGAGCGGGGCCGGGCCTCGGCGCTGGAGAATATTGACGATGTGATGAACGCGCTGTCGGGCAACACCAAGATGGTCTTCATCACCGCGGGCATGGGGGGAGGCACCGGCACCGGCGCCACGCCCGTGATCGCAAAGGCCTGCAGGGATGCCGGCTACCTCACCGTCGCCGTAGTCACCATACCCTTCCGGTCGGAGCTGAACCAGCGTATAAAACTGGCTATCAGCGGTATACAGGAGCTGAAGGGAAAGGTCGACTCACTGATAGTGATCAATAACGAGCGGTTGCGCGAGATATACGGCGACGAGGGTGTCTCGGCCGCCTTTGCCCGCGCCGATGATGTACTGGCCAATGCCGTCAAGGGGATAGCTGAGATCATCACCTGCACCGGGTACATCAACGTTGACTTTGCCGATGTGGACACCGTGATGCGCGATTCGGGCGTGGCGCTGATGGGTATCGGCACCGCCTCGGGTGAGGAGCGTGCCACCAAGGCCATTGAGGCGGCGCTGACATCGCCGTTGCTGAGCTCTAACGACATCACCGGGGCGCGCAGCATACTGCTCAACATCAAGTCGGGCACCGGCGAGAATGAGATCACCATGGACGAGCTGGGTGAGCTCACCGACTATGTCTACGATGCTGTCTCCGAGGAGGCGCTCATCATCCGGGGTATCTCCACCGAGGAGGAGCTCGGCGATGCCATCAGTGTGACTGTTGTTGCCACGGGTTTCGAGGCCGGCATCGACGTTGAGGGTTACAAGTCAGACAGGAAGAAGGAGGTGATAAGCCTCTCCGCGGCGCAGCAGCCCTCCCTCACCGACGGCGCGACGGAGCCTGACGGACAGTACGTCGTTCGTGCATCGCGCCCCCCCGACCACAGCGGCAGCACGCACACATCCTCAATCAACCAGGGGGTTATCGACTTCGAGCCTGACGGTGACATAAGCATTACTCCCGCTCCTGCCCGCCCCGCCCCCCCGCCGGCAGACAAGAACGAGGGTACGCTACGCAAGCTGAAGCACATGCAGAACGTCATCAAGAACGAGGGACTCTCAACGCATTCGATGAATGACAACATCGAGGACTTCGAGGAGGTTCCGGCCTACGTGCGCAAGAAGATAGCCATTCATAACGCCAACAAGGTGGCGGGCAGCAAGGTGTCGAAGTTCACGCTGAGCCTCGACGAGGATAACCAGCCTGTGATCAGGGAGAATAATGCTTATCTGAACGATAATGTAGACTGATTCTGTTTTTGCTATTATATGGTTGTTGTTCGCGGGGCCGTCCCGACATTGCGTCGGGGCGGTCCTTTTTTCGTGTCCGCAGGCCCGATTGCGCCTTCCCGTGTCTCTTTTTAAGTAAATTTGCCAGTGATGCGCAGAGCGTTGGCCTATATGATACTGCTGTTGCTTCCCCTGGCACTGGCTGCACAGGAGATCGACACCGTCCCGGCGATGAAGGGTCGGCCGGATCTTATGCCGCCAACGGCTTTGGATACCGCTGCCCGCCAGCAGGCAGATACCGTCGCCGGCCAGCAGGCAGATACCGTCGCCGGCCAGCAGGCAGATACCGGCGCCGGGCATATGAAAGACACCATACCCCGGGCAGCATCGGACACTATTTCGCGGAATGCCACCGACACTCTTCCCCGTACGGTCTCAGACAGCCTCGGCCCATCCTCTGCCGATACAATAATCCCACGGACAGCGGTACGGCGCCAACCCTACTCTACATTCCTCTCTGACACCATATTTTCCTCCGGATCGAGGCAGTGGACCCTGTCGTCGGATTTTACCGAAGAGATACTCGTGCCGCTCGATACGGCCTTCTCGCTCTTCCACCGCTACCGCATCGCGGATAACTATTCCGATTTCAACGCCTATACCGGCAACTACGGGTTGCCATTATACCAGATCAACTTCTTCGACCGCGAGTGGAGACCCGACAGGTTCCTCTACTCCCATTACCTGCCCTTCATGTGGACCCCGGCCAACACCCTCTTCATCAACACGCACGTGCCTTTTACGGAGATGAAGTGGACCAACGGCGGAGCGCGCAACGTGGCGGAGCAGACCTTCAGGGTGCGTCACTCGCAAAATGCCAGCCGGTTCCTGAACTTCGGACTCATCTATGACATAGTCTTCAACATCGGGCAGTATGACCTGCAACGTGCTGTAAACAAGAACTTTCTATTTCACACATCGTATAACAGGAACATCTATACAGCCTACTTCTCTGCCGGGATCAACAACCATGAGTCGCAGGAGAACGGTGGTATAGCAGTTGAGGAGAGCCTTCAGCAATACGCACCGGAGGATGTGCCGGTCGTTCTCAATGACCTGAACGGGGCAACCAGCTACCTTAAGAACCGCTACCTGATGCTGGTGCAGCGCTATTCGCCGGGAGGAAAACGAGACAGCATCACCGGTGAGCTGATCAGGTCCGGCCCCATAACATTCTCTCATATAGGCACATACGAGTGGAACCAACGCAGGTATACAGATAAATATCCTGTCACAGAACTTTATGACACTGTGATGATCAGCAAGACGCAGACGGCTGATTCGCTCTATCAAAGCCTTTTGTCGAACACTCTGAGGGTCGATTTTGCTGCCGGGAGCACGGGAAAATTCAGGATAGGGGCAGGGGCCGGCATTCGAAGTGAGCTTCGCAAATTTGCCCAGGTGATGCCCGGCGATACCCTGACGAGGCCCGATACGGTCTCCAGTCGCACCAGCTCACTGGTTTTGACGGGGAAAGTTTTCAACAACATCGGAAGCAAGTTCGGGTGGACTGCTTCGGGCGACCTCTGGTTTCAGGGTTACAGGGCAGGCGACTTCATCGTTGACGGGCGTATCTACAAGGATTTTGCGACAAAGCGCAAGGGCACAGTCACATGGGACGCAACAGGTGCCGTTGCCAGCTATACCCCCTCCTTCTGGTACCAACAATGGGGGTCGAATAATTTCTCCTGGCAGAACGACATCTCGAGGGAGTTCAGACTGACGGTCGGCTCCTCACTGAGGTGGCCGGAACGCCATCTAAATATCCGTTTTAGATATGCCATTGTTGATAACTTTACATACATGGGAGATGATGCCCGTCCGGCACAGCACCAGGGAGGGCTGTCGGTAGCCTCATTGTTGGCAAGCAAAGACTTTATATTCTGGAAGTTACACCTTGACAATACAGTGCTGTTACAGCAGAGCAGCAACAGTGAGGTGTTAAGTCTCCCGCTTGTCACTGCCCGCAGTGCATTTTTCTTTGATCATATCTTCAAGTTCTCATCTACTGCGGGTGAGCTGAGCTTTCAGCTCGGTGCTGAGGCGATGATTCACACCACTTATAACGCCATGAATTATATGCCTGCCACGGGAAGATATTTTAGCCAGTCGGATTCGCAGACCGGTAACTATCCGTTTATCAATATTTTCCTGAATCTCAAGGTGAAGCGCACCAGAATCTTCATTATGGCTGACCATATCAACTCTGAACTTACCGGTTACAACTACTTCCTCGTACCAGGTTATCCATTGAATATCAGGATGATAAAGTACGGGATTGCCTGGACCTTCTACGATTAGAAAAAAATTGTATCTTTGCGCCGCGAACAAACCGGCAATCGGATTGTTAGATTGCCGGACCAAATTAGTTTAGGTATTGAGAAAGTTTTTTTCGTTCTTATTTATAGTTATTCTGTCAGTCGTCTCCTGCGAGCAGGGGAACAGAGCAGACACAGATGTCACTGTTCCGCCTCGTGATCTTGATGCGATCCTCGCTGACGGTAAGATCAGGGCGGTGACCAACGTAAATCAGACGAGCTACTTCATATATAAGGGAGAGCCGATGGGTTTTCATTTCGAGTTACTCAAAAAATTTGCCGATCACATAGATGTTGAGCTTGAGATCATTACTAGCAACGACATTGATGAGGCGCTTGAGTATCTGCAGGATGGTAAGGTTGACCTGGTAGCCGTGGGGCTGTCGGTCAGTGCCGACCGGCAGGAGATGATGCGTTTTACCGAGCCGCTGATGCAGAGCACGGAGGTGCTCGTTCAGCGCAAGCCCGGCGGGTGGAACAGGATGACGGCAGATGCCATTGAGGCCAGTATGGTCAGGAACCAGCTTGACCTTGCAGGTAAGACAGTATATGTACAGAAAGGGTCTTCATATGCACAACGGCTCTATAACCTGGAGCGTGAGTCGGGTATAGACATAGGTGTCATCGAAGTGCCGTATGATGCCGAGGAGCTGGCGCGTCAGGTGGCCCGGGGTGAGATAGATTATACCGTATGTGATGACTACATGACGAGGATCATAGGGTCTCTCTATTCCGAGCTTGATCTCGCCACGCCGGTAAGCTTTCCGCAGAATATCGCATGGAGCATCCGCAAGGAGGGTACCGATGCGCTGGAGGCAGAGCTCAACAGCTGGTTGACGGGCTTCAAGACCACCCGCGAATATGCATGGCTTGAGCACCTGTATTTCAAGGCTTCACGGTCGGTGCGCATGGCCTCCTCGGAATATTTTGCCACATACACGGGCAAGGTGTCGCCCTTCGATGATATCATCAGGAGCTACAGTGACAGCATAGGATGGGACTGGCGGCTTGTGGCGGCACTCATCTACCAGGAGTCGAGGTTCAACCCGTCGGTGATATCACCCGTTGGCGCCTACGGGCTGATGCAGGTGATGCCTGAGACCGGTAAGTACTTCGGGTTTGACGTTACCAGGTCAGTTGACAACAATATACATGCAGGTGTCAGCTACATCAGGATGCTCGACAGGCTGTTCGACGACTGGGTGACCGATCCCGATGAGAGGGTCAAGTTCATCCTGGCATCGTACAATGCCGGTCATGGCCATGTCCTTGATGCCATCAAGCTGGCTGAGAAGAACGGGCTTAACCCCGGCAAGTGGGACAACAACGTCTCGCTCTTCCTGGAGCGCAAGTCGGACCCGGCCATCTACAGAGACCCGGTGGTGCGCAACGGCAGGCTGAAGCAGGGTGTGGCGGTCAATGCGTATGTGGCCGATATACTCGAACGCTACGAGCATTATAAAAATATCCGTTAGGGTTTTATTCACGGGTTTGGGAATATCCTTATCCTCTACGAGGAATAGATTTTATTAATATCGGTCGATTCTACAATACTATATGGCCTACGGCCAATAGTAGCCTTTAGTTGTTCTGCTTCATGGCGCTGATATGGCAAAGTAAACCGATGGCCAACAGTAGCCTTTAGTTGGCGCCGATATAGCAAAGTAAACCTACGGCCAACAGTAGCCTTTAGTTGTTCTGCTTCATGGCGCTGATATGGCAAAGTAAACCGATGGCCAACAGTAGCCCGTAGGGCTTCAGGTATTGTAGATCAACACGTTTGTAAAAAACCTTTGGCTGTAGAGCCTGCCCCGATTTATCGGGGCCATAAGGTATTGTGGCAGGTTTACGAAGTCTTCCCCATCAAGCTATTTGTGGACCCGGCGGATAAATTCCTCCACCTCGGGTACGCCGCCCTGGTATACCAGGTAGCCGTTATAGGGTTCCCTCTCGGTGATCTCGTCATTGACAGGTGTCAGCATGATCTTACGCACCTCCTCCAGGTCGTCGGTCTGTCCCAGCGCCCACCCCAGCTTCGCCCAGGCAACCTCGGGAAGCATATTGCCCAGTGGTATCACACCCTTGGCCATCATATCGCGGCCGGTCTCATAGACGAACATATGGACGTATCCCCAGATGGTCTGCAGCGTCATATAGACGGCGACATTCTCCTTCTGGGCGCGCTCCAACGCCGGGTAGAGCTCCCTGTTGACATGACCCAGTCCTGTGCCTACGATGATGATACCCTTGTACCCCTGGTCGATCAGTGAGTGGAACATCTCAACCTTCATGTGGGGGTAGAAGTAGATCATCGTCACATCCTCGTTGAAGTAGGGCATGATCTTCACATCACGGTCGTTGCGCCGCGGGTTGTAATTCTTCTTCATCGGCTTCACCTCGCCGCGTCTGACGGTAGCCACGGGGATGTCACCGATAGTACGGAAGGTCGACCTGTACGAGCTGTGCATCTTGCGCACCCTGGTGCCGCGGTGGAGGAAGCCGTACTCATCGCTTGTAGGGCCGAACATGCAGACCATCACCTCGGCGATGTCGCCGTGTCCTGCTGCCGTGGCGGCGTGTATCAGGTTGAGGGCGGCGTCGGACGATGGCCGGTCGGATGAGCGCTGCGATCCTACAAGTATTATCGGCACCGGCGGCTTCTGCACCATGAACGAGAGTGCGGCGGCGGTATGATGAAGCGTGTCAGTGCCATGGCCTATAACAATCCCATCGATACCCTCAGCGATCTCTTTTCCGATAGCCTTTGCCAGGGTCATATACTGCTCGGGACCCATGTTCTCTGAGAAAACGCCGAAGAGCTTCTCAGTATGGATGTTACAGATGTCGGCCAGCTCCGGCACAGCACCGTACAGCTCACCCGGTGAGAAGGCCGGTATCACTGCCCCCGTACGGTAATCGAGCCTCGAGGCTATGGTGCCCCCTGTGCCCAGCAGCTTCACCGTCGGCTTGTCATCGGAATAGGGGAACTCCTTCTCGGGGATCTTGTAGTTGGCCTTGTTATATCCCGTCTCCGTCATCCGGGTGACGGTGGCGACGTCTATACCTATATTATATCCGGTCTCAATCTTAATAACTATGTGGAGGTCGTCGTTGTTCTCTGCCCTCGGCAGCACCGTTCCCCTGAACAGTCCGCGGGTGGTCTCGATCTCGGCATTACCCCAGACCCTCACGTTGTATTTTTTGAGCAGCGCCAGCGCCTCTCCCCTGTATCCCTGAAAAAAGTCTTCCGTCATAGTTGCACTTCTATTTGATCAAGAATACCTTCCACCTCTTTCCTTACTTCAGACAGCCGCACGGTGCCAATGGCATTCATGTGGAGCTGTCCCATCACCCAGTTTACTGCCGCCTCCATGTGGCTGTTATGGCAGATAGTGGCAAATTTTTTGGCCAGCTCCTCAGTCTCGGATTTTATATCATTCATCGACAGCGGATTGAATCCGGTGGCAGCAAGTATGGCCGCAAAATCAGGAACGGGGGAGGTAGCATCGCCGGAAGTCGTAAAGCGACCTATATTTGGGGCGGGGTCATCTCGGTGAGGTATCTGGCGGTCCTGCTCAGGAGAGGAATCGACTCCGGGAGAGCTTCGGGGTGTCACTTCCGGGGCGGAGTCATCTCCGGACAGCGTCTGACGGGGCACTCCCTGGCAGGATACGACTCCCGGCAGCATCAGGCGGGCCACCGGCGGCAGCAACTTCTCTTTCTTCAGGAAGGCAAAGAGGTCGTAGAGTCTTTCATAGCTGAAACCCTCTGCCACCCTGCCCCTTCCTTCGAGGCTCCGGAAGCGGTGTCCTATCAGGATGCCCACCTCACGGTGGTTGAAGCCAAGCTCATCGCCTATCCTTTCGATCAGTTGCACAAGGTTTTTGCTCAGCAGGTAGTGCCATGCATCCTCGGGTATGCCCCACTCCTTCATCTGCCGGAAGCGGCGGGAGATATCAACCGGAAGGTCTCTGCTCAACCTCTCCAGCATCTCCGTCGTGACGGGAATCGGTTGCGAGTCGGTATCGGGATACATCCGGTCGCGGCCGGGAAGCACCCTTTCGAATATCGTCGTGCCGTCTTCAAAGGTCTTGCGTGTCTCATTGGGGACACCCTCAAGTGCCAGGCGGATACGCTCCTCCACGGTCTCGATGGCAGTGGGTATATCCTCGTCCGGTCCCCACAGTATTATCTGCGCATCATCAGGTGCTGCCGACAGCCATAGGGCCACTTCGGGGAACAGGTTGTTGAAATTGTTGCTGCCTATATCTTCCGAGTGGATCATATTGGGTTTCTCGATGCAGGCTATCACCTTCAGCCTGTCGCTTATCTCGTCGGCAAAGACATGGCCCGGCTGGGTGAAGTGCGACAGTATGCCGCGGCATCCCGGGAGGTTGAGGGCTATCACCCTCTCACCGCGGTCGAGCGCCGTGCGCACCGGCGCCAGGTGAAACTGTGTTTCAGCTTCGGTTATCTCCCTGGTTTTCAGTGTCCAGGCGGAGGGGTCAGCGATCATCTTCTGCAGCCTGCCACGTATATTGAGCAGTGCATATTGCCTGAATGCCTCATTATGACTCAGTTCCGGGATCCACTTTATATGTGCCACTCCTTTCATCTCCACCCTGCTTCCTCCTTCGCAGCTGACGTTCACATCCTCGCGGGCGGCGCCGATGCCGGTGCGCACCTCTCCCGTGCTCCTGTTGAGGAACCGGATGTATTCGGCAGCCTCGGCCAGCTCATCGGGGGTGAGGCAGTCGGGGTAGGTCACCGTCTCTATCAGCGGCATGCCCAGGCGGTCAGTCTTGTATATTCGTTTGTGGCCGATGTCCGACACCTCACGGCAGGAGTCCTCCTCGAGACTCAGCTGTATCAGCCTCACTTTCTTGTTCTTAAGCGGTAGTTCGCCCTCTACGCTGATGATGGCCGACCGCTGAAAGCCTGTCGGTATGCTGCCGTCGAGGTACTGCTTCCTGGTGATGTGCACTTCACCGACGATATTCATCTTTGCAGCCAGGGCAATGCAGATGGCTATCTCCAGGGCTTCGGGGTCGATGGGGAAAGGAGGGGTATCGTCGACCTCATAGGTGCAGGCTGTCTCATTGTTGATGCGGTAGGTTATCTCCTTGCGCGTTTTGAACTCCATGAGCGCCGTGCCGTCATAGACTCCCATCTCGCTGAGTGTGGGCCTCATGTGGCGTATCACCTCGGCATCATAATCGTCGTGATCATGGTATATCCCCGCCGGACAGCGGCAGAAGAGCTTGCTCTTTGTCTTCAACTGCTGGTGTACCTCCAGTCCCGATTTGAAGCCTATCCGCTTATAATCATTAAGCGTGGCCTCCTTCCGGCTGACATAACCAATCTCATCGCGGGTCTTCTCGTAATTTTTCAGCGGATCAAAACTGGGCATAGGGCAGGGCTTAGTCATTGCAATTTACGCAGAAGCCATGAGAATTGGAAGTGCCCGAATAAAGAAAGTTTGCGTAACTTTCAGCAGCTCCTTACTTTCATGTCAGGGAGTTGAAATTATGTTCAAAATAATGCATGCCGATTAAAAAAATATATAAGGAGGGAGAAAATTGGCAATTGCGTTAAAAGGGGCTTAACTTAATATTATTAAGCTAATAACAATTTGAAAATCAGTCGTATCGTATTGCCTTCACCGGTGTTATCCTTGCAATGAGCTGTGACGGTATGAGGAGCATAAGGATGATCGCGGCCATCGTTCCGGCGTTGAGGAGCAGGATATGGAGAGGATCGAGGTTGATCGGGACGCTGCTGAGATAGTATGATGCCGGGTCGAGGGAGATAAGTCCGGTCTTCAGCTGCAGCAGTGCCAGTCCTATGCCGATGATGTTACCCCACAGGAGTCCTTTTGCGGTGAGCCACGCGGCCTGGTAGAGGAAGACGCTGCGGATCACCTTGTTCTCAGCCCCCAGTGCCTTCAGAACCCCTATCATGTTTGTCTTTTCGAGGATGAGTATCAGCAGTCCGGATATCATGTTGAACCCGGCAACGAGGATCATGAGCAGCAGGATGATTATCACGTTGGTATCCTGGAACCCCAGCCAGTCGAAAATCTGGGGGTATCGCATCCTGATGTTGGTCACCTTGAGCTGTTCCTCCTCCTCGGCCATCTTGTAACCGATGGCATCGCGCACCACGTCGGTCATATTATCGAGTTCATCAAAGTCGTTGATGAAGATCTCAAAGCCGGTGACCTGTCCTTCCCTCCATCCGTTGAGGCGACGTATGTGGTCTATGTCGCAAAAGAGATATGTCTTGTCGAACTCCTCGAGGCTGGTCTCGTAGATGCCTTTGATGGTGAACTTACGCATGCGGGGAGGGTCCTGCACGAAGAACATGGAGAATGAGTCGCCCAGCTTCAGCCCGAGCATGTCAGTCACCTTCTTTGAGATCAGCACCTCGTCGGTTCTGGCTGTGTCTGTCACCTTCACCACCTCACCCTCAACGACATTGGTCCGGAAGAAGCTCCAGTCGTAGTCGCTGCCGATGCCCTTTAGCACCACTCCCTGAATGTTCTCGTCGGTCTTGATGATGCCTGCCTTGGTGGCGAACACCTGTATGTTTTTGATACCGGGATGGTTCCTGATCTTATCGGCAAAGGGCTGGGCGGAGCTGACGGGTACGGTCTCGTAGGAGAGGTTAGCGTCGAAGTTAACCACCTGTATGTGAGCACCGAATCCGGCTACCTTATCGCGTATCTGCTGCTTGAAGCCGGTGAGGATCGACACGGCAAGGATCATCACTGCCAGTCCCAGGGCGATGCCGATGATGGCTATCACGTTTATGGGGCGCGAGAATGAGGTATCCTGCTTGCGATCCTTTATCAGGCGGCGGGCTATGAAGGTTCCGGTGGACATCGGAGCAAAATTAGGAATTAAGATTTACGATTTACGATTTACGAATGGGAATTCTGATTGCGCATTACGATTGCGAAATTTGAAGTGCGTCAAGTATTGGCGGGTAAGGAACCGATCCGACCTTTGGCCGTCTACGATGAGGCCGGTGTCGCCGGTGGAAATCCGACATTAGATCTGGCTAACTGACGTGAAGGCAGCGAATGTTGTTACTTTTCCCGGCGATGTATATCTTTACGCAAAACGAACCTGAGATGAAGAACCTTATTATTCTGTCTGTTCTGATGGCGATGGCCGTGGCGGCATGCTCGGCCGATAAAACTGACACGACACTGAAGACCGGCGCGGAGCGCACCGGTGAATACCTGCCGCTGATTGACGGCAAGACGATAGCCGTGGTGGCAAACCAGACATCAATGGTGGGGAAGACCCACCTGGTTGATACCCTGCTGTCGTTTGGTGCCGACATCAGGGTCATCTTTGCCCCCGAGCACGGTTTCAGGGACCTGGCTGACGCCGGCGATGAGATCACCTCCGGCACTGACCCTGTGACCGGCATCAATGTGGTGAGCCTCTACGGGGCAAAGAAAAAGCCCGCTCCGGAAGATCTTGCAGGCATCGATATTGTCATCTTTGACATCCAGGATGTGGGAACGCGCTTCTATACCTACCTGACCACCATGTGCTACGTCATGGAGGCTTGTGCTGAGAACGGCAAGCAGTTCATCGTCATGGATCGCCCCAATCCGAACGGTTTTTATGTCGACGGCCCGATACTGGATACAGCCAGATACCGAAGTTTTGTGGGCATCCATCCCATACCCGTGGTGCATGGCATGACCCTCGGGGAGTATGCCGGCATGGTCAACGGCGAGGGGTGGCTGTCCGGGGGCATTAAGTGTGACCTGACAGTGATTAAGTGCGAGAACTGGACGCATGAAACCATGTATGAGTTGCCGGTGATACCGTCGCCCAACCTCCCCAACATGAATTCAATCTATCTGTATCCCTCCTTATGTTTTGCCGAGGGGACGGTGCTCTCGTGCGGCAGGGGGACGGAGTTTCCGTTCCAGGTGCTGGGGGCGCCGAAGATACCTGACACCGGCTTCAGCTTCACACCGCAGCCCTCGTTCGGCTCATCCCGGCCGAAGCACAACGAACAGGTCTGCTACGGTTTCGATCTGCGCAACGCACTGGCAGACGGACTGGTCCCAAAGCCGGAGATGAATCCCGCGTGGATCATTGACGCCTACAATGCCTATCCCGGGAAGGAGAACTTCTTTACAGGCTATTTTGACATTCTTGCCGGCACCAGCACCTTCCGTGAGCAGATCATGCAGGGCATGACCGCCGAGGAGATCAGGGCCACGTGGAAGGAGGGGGTTGAGGCATTCAGGGTGACCAGGGCAAAATATCTTCTGTACGATTAGCGGGATATCCCAAACTGATCTATGAGGATTGAGCAGGGCTTTGCTGCCTGATTCACGAGAAACATCCTTGTCAGCTACTTTATTTTACTGATTTTTTCCGGATTCTGTCTTGTATCAAATACAGTAGCAATATTGACTATATTAAAATCATTATCAATCCAATAGATGATTTTAAAGTTCTTCACAATAATAAATCGAAATTCCTGAGGTCGATCGAGAAGCATATCTTCCTTTCTGCCTGATTTCGGATTATTATGAAGAATTACGGTTGCATCCAATATTGTCTTCACAAGTCTCCGTGCGACAACCGGGCTTGCTTTAATATAATGATAATCAAAAATATCTTTAAGCTGATTGACAGCTAAATCAGTCCATAGAATCCTGAAGGTTATTTCCATGTTTTAACCGATTCCTTCAAGTCCTGAGCGCTTATTACCTTCCCTTGCTTAGCATCTTCAACCGATTGATCGATCATTGCATTGAAATCATCGATACTCATCGGATTGAGATTGGTCTCATAATTCACAGCCTTATCTTCAAGGAGAATTTTCTCAAGCTTTTCGATCAGTTTAATGTTTCTGAGTCGTAAGAATTCCTGGATGAAGTTTATTTTTCTAGTCTGAATATCCATCTCCCATTACTTTACTGTAAAGATAATACTTAAACGGACAGACCCGCACCGCATTTGCCAACGTTAGCCAACCCTTCCCGGGTAGACCTTCAGTGCCTCGGCCAACGTCTCCATTGCATTGCGGAGGTCATCAATCTTAAGGACGTAGGCCACGCGGACCTCGTTTTTGCCGGCTCCGGGGGTGAAGTAAAAGCCTGTGGCGGGGGCCAGCATCACCGTCTGGTTTTTGTAGCTGAAATCCTCAAGGAGCCACTGCGAAAACCTGTCGGAGTCGTCTATCGGCAGCTTCACCACCGTGTAGAAGGCGCCGCGGGGCAGGGGGCAGTAGACACCTGGCATTTTGTTGAGGGCGTCGACCATGAAGTCGCGGCGGGCGATATACTCATCGTAAACCTCCGTGAAGTACTCCTTCGGCGTGTCGATGGCAGCCTCGGCAACCAGCTGTCCCAATCCGGGCGGACAGAGCCGCGCCTGTCCAAACTTGAGGGCTGCGGCCAGCACCTCCCTGTTGTGCGTTATAAGCGCGCCGATGCGTACCCCGCACATGCTGTAGCGCTTCGACACTGAATCCAGGAGCACCACATTATCACTTATCCCCTCTAGCTGCATGGCCGAGAAGTGGTCGGCGCCGTAGCAGAACTCCCTGTAGACCTCGTCGGAGAAGAGGAACAGGTCGTGCTTCTTCACTATGTCGCGCAGTTGCATCAGCTCTTCCTTCGAGTAGAGTGCACCAGTGGGGTTGTTCGGATTGCATATCATGATAGCCTTCGTCTTCGGCGTTATCATCTTTTCGATGTCGGCGATGGGCGGCAGGGCGAAATCGTCTTCTATGTATGACCTGACCGGCACGATGGTCACTCCGGCCGTGGTGGCAAAGCCGTTATAGTTGGCGTAGAAGGGTTCGAAGGTGATCACCTCTTCGCCGGGGTTAAGGCATGACATGAATGCGAAGAGTACGGCCTCGGAGCCTCCGGTGGTAACAATGATCTCAGTGTGGTCAATGTCGATGCCTATCTTCCTGTAGCTCTCCGCCAGTTTCAGGCGGTACGACTCGTTGCCGGCGGAGTGGGAGTACTCGATGACCTTCATCTCCATGTTCTTAAGGGCCTGCAGCGCTGCTTCGGGAGTGTGTATGTCGGGCTGACCGATGTTGAGATGGTAGACCTTTACACCCCTGCGTTTTGCCTCCTCGGCATAGGGTACGAGCTTACGTATCGGCGATGCCGGCATCTTCCCGGCTTTTTCGGATAATTTTGGCATGGCATTTAATGTGTTACAGATCGAATTGTGTTCAGTCACAAATGTATTTAAATTCAGCATGAATAACCATGATTTTCGGCATAGGCTATCTGACTATCGGGTAACAAGCCGAAATTTCACCACCGACTTTCTTCCGCAGGCGATCAGGGATGTTTTTCAGGATAAGCCTATTTCCTTTTTCCATAATGGCGACAAAATATTAATTTTGTGCGCTTAAGAAGTGAGTTGCCGAAGCCGGGGTGCCGGATGGCAGTGTATAAGAATCGCAAATCGCAAATCGCAAATCGCAAATCGCAAATCGCAAATCCCATGACCGACATTCCTTCAAAATATGAACCCGCAGCCGCGGAGAACAGGTGGTACAGTTACTGGATGGAGAAGGGTTTCTTCCACAGCGTCCCTGACGACAGGAAGCCGTACACCATCATCATCCCGCCGCCCAATGTCACAGGTGTGCTGCACATGGGACACATGCTCAACAACACCACCCAGGATGTGCTGGTCAGGCGTGCCCGCATGCTGGGCTTCAATGCCTGCTGGGTGCCCGGCACAGACCATGCCAGCATAGCCACCGAGGCCAAGGTGGTTGCCAAGCTGCGCAGCGAAGGGATTGAGAAGAGGTCGCTCACCAGGGAGCAGTTCCTGGATCATGCGTGGGAGTGGACTCACAAGCACGGCGGCATCATACTCGAGCAGCTCAAGAGGCTGGGGGCGTCGTGCGACTGGGAGCGCACGCTCTTCACAATGGACGACAAGCGGTACAGGTCGGTCATCAAGGTCTTCATCGATCTCTACAACAAGGGACTCATCTACCGCGGTATTCGCATGGTCAACTGGGATCCGCAGGCCCTCACGGCCGTCTCGGACGAAGAGGTTGTCTACACTGAGGAGCAGTCGAAGCTCTACTATGTACGTTATAAGATCGTCGGCGAAGACGATTACATCATGATCGCCACCACCCGTCCGGAGACTATCCTCGGCGACACTGCTGTCTGCGCCAACCCGTCGGATGAGCGGTACGCACACATGAAGGGCAGGAAGGTGATAGTCCCGATGACCGGCAGGGAGGTGCCTTTCATCTTTGACGATTATGTCGACAGTGAGTTCGGCACCGGTTGTCTGAAGATAACCCCCGCGCATGACATCAACGACTACGGGATAGGCGTGAAGCACAACCTCGAGAGCATTGACATCTTCAACGACAATGGCACTATCAGTGAGGTGGCAGGACTCTTCGTCGGTGTCGACCGCTTTGAGGCCAGGAAGCTGGCCGGGGAGGAGCTGCATCGTACCGGGGCGCTGGTGAAGGTGGAGGATTACATCAACAAGATCGGCCGTTCGGAGCGCACCCACGCCGTGATAGAGCCCAAGCTCTCGCTGCAGTGGTTCCTGCGCATGGAGGATATCTCGAAGCCTGCCCTGAAGGCAGTCATGGATGAGACCGTCAGGCTCTTTCCCGACAAGTACAAAAACGTCTACAGGCACTGGATGGAGAATGTCCGCGACTGGTGCATCAGCAGGCAGCTGTGGTGGGGACAGCGCATCCCGGCCTGGTATTACAACAATAATGAATTCGTCGTCGCGGAGACGGAGGAGGAGGCACTGAAACTGGCGCGTAAGGCAAGCGGCAGGGATGACCTTCAGGCGGGCGACCTGCGCCAGGATGAGGATGTGCTTGACACCTGGTTCTCATCGTGGCTCTGGCCCATCACCTGCTTCAATGGCATCCTTGACCCTGACAATGCCGAAATGAACTATTACTATCCCTCCAACGTGCTGGTCACTGCCCCGGAGATACTCTTCTTCTGGGTGGCGCGCATGATCATCGCCGGGTATGAGTACCGAGGCAGGGAGCCCTTCTATGACGTTTATCTCACGGGTCTCGTCAGGGACAAGCAGAAGCGCAAGATGTCGAAGTCGCTGGGCAACTCCCCCGATCCCATCGGGCTGATGGAGAAATACGGCGCCGACGGCGTCAGGGTGGGGATGCTTCTATGTTCCCCCGCGGGTAACGACCTGCTCTATGACGACAGTCTTCCGGAGCAGGGACGCAACTTTGCCAACAAGATATGGAATGCCTTCCGGCTGGTGAAGACGATGGCCACCGATGACACCCTGGAGCAACCGGCGGCGTCGATGGCTGCAGTGACCTGGATGCGGGGCACCGTCGACAGGGTGCTTGCCGACATTGATGACAGCTTCGTACGCTACCGCATCTCAGATGCGCTGATGCAGGCTTACAAGCTTTTCTGGGATGATTTTTCGGGATGGTACCTGGAGATCATCAAGCCCGCCTACGGCCAGTCCATGGATGCCACGACGCACAGGCAGACACTGGAGATCTTCGGGACAATGATGAAGATACTCCATCCCTTCATGCCTTTCATCACCGAGGAGATATGGCAGAGGCTGGAGGAGAGGCCCGAGGGCAGCAGCATCATGACGGAGCAGATGCCTCTGCCCGGACCATACGAGGCGGGCATGCTGACACGCTTTGATACAGTGCGTGAGATAGTTACGGCAGTGCGGGCCATAAGGAAGGAGAGGAGCATCGCCGCGCGCGAGCCGCTGGTCCTCTGTGCCGCTCCCGGCGCCACGGGAACGGAGTTCGATCCGGTGATCATCCGCATGTGCAACCTCTCTGAGATCAGGGTTGTGGAGGGGAAGGTGGAAGGTGCCGTCTCATTCAGGATCCACACCTCGGAGTTCTTCATACCCATTGGAGACGGCGTTGACCATGAGGAGGAGATCAGGAAGATGGAGGAGGAACTGAAGTATACCGAAGGGTTTCTTGCCACGGTGCTGAAGAAGCTCTCGAATGAGAAGTTCGTCGCCAACGCTCCCGGGGCTGTCATTAAGCATGAGCGGAAGAAGGAGGCGGATGCGCGTGCAAGGATTGTCACTCTGAAAGAGAGTATTGCCCATCTGCAAAAGTGAGGCTGATCGGGGGCTCACTGCCTGGTGACGGCATATCCGCCGTTGTTATCAGACATTGTCATCACCGCGTTGTTGAGTAAGATCTGCCGGTTGCCAGGTGCTACTGTCTGGTAACGGTGTAGCCGCCATTGCTGTCGCTCACCGCCTGCCATCCGTCGTTGAGCACCAGGTGCCATCCGTCGCCAATGATATGATTTCTTTCCAGCTTCAGGTTCCTGGCGCTCAGGCGAAGAATGTGGAGGTCGTTAGTCAGCAGGGCACCATCCTCATCCACAGCCAGTTTCCCCCAGTTGTCAGAAACCCTTAGTCGTTCGTAGAGGGTGCCGAGCGTGTCGAGGAAGTTGATATCCTCCGGCTCGAAGCTGAAGTTCGGGCTCTCCATGGTAAGAGTCACCACCGGTCTCTCCATGAAGGTGGTCACTATCCGGCGGGTGTTCTCGTTGATCATCTCCTGCCGTGCACTCTCCTCCGCCCTGATAGCCTGAATGTCGTAGCTTAACGCCAGTGATCCGGCCACATCGCGGCACACCTCCGGCAGAGTCACACCGTAAGCCTCCAGGGCGGCGCTGCCAAGATCGAAGTCAGAGACACGTATCTGACTGAAGTCGAAGTCCTTATCGTTGAGCAGTGAGGCATAGAGGGCTCCGTGGACGAAGCCGTAGCCCCACGCGTACGAGCTGTTCTGGTAGATCCTGTCGAGGTATTCGAGGATCCTTGTCTTCATCTCGTCAGGACCGGAGGTGCACAGTTTTATATATGTGAAAGTGGTCAGTCCCTCGTAGTTTTCGAATTTATTCTCATCGGTGATGGCATCGGGAAAGAGCTCGCGCCTGGCGCCGCGGAAGACAAGCGCGTCGCGTATGGCCTGGTTGCGAGTCTCGCCTGATGAGTTAATGGCATATATCAGGGCCTTCCACTCGAGCTTCAGGTAGAGCCGTGCATTCCTGTCGTTGAGGTGCCTGGTGCTGAAGGAGGAGGGTTTCAGCCCGTTCCGTTCCTGGAAGCAGTGGAACAGGCTGTGGACGGTGCGCGCGGTGATCCTGTAATTGTCTTCCGTGTCGGGGATGGGCACCATGGCATATTTCGTTCCCCCGAAATCAATCACATTGGTGGTGATTATCCGTTCTCTGGGCAGCACGCCGGTGAAGATGCCGTCCCTGGCCTTCAGGTTACCCTCTTTGTCGGGTGCATTGGCATAGATGGCCCTGTTGAGATTATCGACATACATGACGGGTCCGTAGAGGTTTTCACCCCAGAGGCTGCCGTTATCTTCGTGGCATTTTTCCTCAACCTGTTCAAAGTAACCTGCCGCTTTCTCCACCGTGAACCACGCGATGCCCTCCTCACTGTTGCAGGAGCTACCTGCAAGGAGGATCAGAACTGCGAATATTAACAGGGTACTTTTCATGCGGATCCAAAAGGCGTACCAAAAATAGAAAAAAATCGTTAACAAGAGTTACCCGCCTGGTCAGCAGTTTCAATAATGACAAAGGTGTAGTTTTTTGTATCCATAAATTTTTAGATTTGCCATGCGTTTATAACAGCCAGATTATGAGCAATGACATACTTATGAGCCGCAATGAGCTCGTGCAGTTCCTGAGGAAGCCGGCAGGCCAGTTCACCTCAGACGACATACTAAGGTTTATCGAGGCCAAGGGCATCAGGATGGTCAACTTCAGGTACGCTGCCGGTGACGGCAAGCTCAAGACACTGAACTTCGTGCCCTACAGCCGTGAGCATCTCGCTTCCATACTCACTGCCGGCGAGCGCGTTGACGGCTCAAGTCTCTTTGCCTTCATTGAGGCAGGGTCAAGCGATCTCTATGTCATGCCCCGTTACCGCACCGCATTTGTCAATCCCTTCACCGAGAGTCCGACGCTCGAGATCCTCTGTTCGTTTTACAATTCCGAGGGCAAGCCTCTCGAGAGTTCACCGGAATATATCCTCCGCAAGGCTATAAGGCGGTTCACCGAGTCTACCGGTTATACCATCAAGGCACTGGGAGAGCTGGAGTACTACGTCAGGTCGGCCAGTGACCAGCTATACCCCCTCTTTGACCAGAAGGGATATCATCAGTCGAAGCCCTTTGCCAAGTTCGAGGATCTGCGTGTCGAGGCGCTGGAGCTCTGTGCCCGGGCCGGCTGTCACATCAAGTACGGCCATTCGGAGGTGGGCAGCTTCTCGAAGGATGGCGACGACTATGAGCAGCATGAGATCGAGTTCCTGCATGTACCTCTTGATGAGGCTGTTGAGCAGATGCTCATCGCCAAGTGGATATTGAGGATGCTGGGATACAAGTATGGTGTTGAGTTAAGTTTTGCCCCCAAGATCACCGTCGGCAAGGCAGGATCGGGGATGCACATTCACATGATGCTTGAGAAGGACGGTCGCAACCTGATGATTGAGAAAGGCAGGCTCAGCGATACCGCACGTAAGCTGATAGCAGGGATACTTGACCTGAGCAAGGGACTGACGGCCTTCGGCAATACAATTCCAACCTCCTACCTGAGGCTGGTGCCGCACCAGGAGGCCCCCACCAACATATGCTGGGGTGACCGCAACAGGTCGGTGCTCGTGAGGGTGCCGCTCGGGTGGCTGGGGGCCTCGCAGATGATCCATGATGCCAATCCCGCCGAGCCTTCAGGCAGTGCCGTCGAGATATCGCGGCAGACGGTTGAGCTCCGTTCACCGGACGGCTCGGCCGACATGTACCTGCTGATGGCGGGCATAGCCGTGGCCATACAGCACGGTCTCGAGATGCCCGGGGCGCTGGAGATGGCAGAGAAGCTCTATGTCGACTACAATATCTTCAAGGAGAACGATAAGGCAGCTGCCAGGAAGCTTGATTCTCTTCCGGCATCATGCTGGGACTCCGCGGAGGCGCTGCTGAGTCTCCGTCACCATTTTGAGAAGGACGGCATCTTCCCTGCAGGGGTGATTGACAACCTGGCGGCGAAGCTGAAGTCGTACAATGACAGGAAGCTCAGCGAGGAGCTCTACGGCAACAACGAGGCTATTGCCGCTTTGGTTAAGGAGCATCTGCATTGCGGGTAACCCGGGATTAAAAATTAAGAGTTAAGAGTTAAGAGCTCCCGGTTAAGTTTGGGCATTGGGGTGGAGTTTCCGGGTCATGGGTTTTTAATTCCGCCAATATACTGTTGTTAATGCTGACTGTGCTGTTTTCTGCCTGATTTTCTGCAAGTACGCCGTTACTGTGGCTGGCCCTGTCGGTGCCTGCAGGGTCTTCTGCCAACACACCGTTATTAAAGCTGGCCCTGCCGTTGCCCGCCGTTGCCACCCTGATGCTGATGTTCAGCTCGAAGCCTACCAGAAGGGCCACGGAGTTAAGGTAGAACCAGATGAGGATGACTATGATAGTCCCGATGGTGCCGTAGAGCTTGTTGTACTGCCCGAAGTTATTGACATATGCCGAGAAGGCCAGCGAGGTGACGATGAAGAGGGTGGTGGCCAGTATTGAGCCGGGGGAGATGTACCGGAAGTCGCGCCTCCGGGCCGGCACCAGGTAATAGAGTGTCGAGATGGCGAAGAAGAGCATGGCCACGATGAGTATCCATTTGAATACCATCACCACATAGAATACCAGGTTAAGCTCGAGCACACCCATCTCCACCAGCCTGTCCACCACCAGGCGGCTGAGGATGATCAGGGTGTTGGCCGTGGTGAACATTATCAGCACGAAGACCAGGAGGATGACTGCTATCTTCCTCTGTTGCAGCCATGAGCGGCTCTCGAAGTCAAGCACCGACACGTTGAAGGCATGGATGAGAGCATGAATGCCGTTGGTTGAGAAGATCACCGTGGCAAGGAACATCATCACCAGCAGAGTGCCGCTTCTGTTGGTTATCACATCCACGATGGTGGTTTCAAAGAAGGCGTAGGCATTCTCCGGCAGCATGTTCTGAAAGAGATGAACAAGCTCAGCCTGGAAGTTGGGTATCGGGATGAACGGGATGAGGGTAAAGATGAAGATTGTTGCCGGGAGTAAGGCCATCATCATGTTAAATGCAATCGACGATGCCCGTGTGACCAGCACCCCCCTTCCGAAGAGTCCCTTTGCAATCAGTCGTGCCACCATCTCCAGGGGAGCCCCGTCGAATCCCGGAGGCACTGCGTTTCTAATTACCCTGGTTTTTGAATAAAAAGTTTCCCTTGCGTTCATGAAGTTTTTTCAATAGGCTTTCAGGCTCATGTCAAGGCTTATTATATGGTGGGTCAGTGCCCCTATTGAGATGAAGTTAACGCCGCACAGGGCATAATCGCGCACGTTGGCCAGCGTGATGCCCCCTGAAGATTCCGTCTCCGCCCTGTCGCCTATCAGTGCCACAGCCTCGTGCGTATCAGGTATGTTAAAGTTATCGAGCATGATGCGGTCCACGCCGCCGGCAGCCAGTATCTCCCTCACCTCGCCTGTATTGCGTGCTTCCACCTCTATCTTCAGGGAGAGGCCTTTCTCCTCCAGGTATTCCCGTGTGCGCTGCACCGCTGCGGCTATACCACCGGCATAGTCGATATGGTTATCCTTCAGCATGATCATGTCATAGAGTCCCATACGGTGGTTGACCCCGCCGCCGGTACGCACGGCCTCCTTCTCCAGCGCCCTCATGCCCGGGGTGGTCTTGCGGGTGTCGGTGATGCGTGCCCCGGTGCCACTGACCTTTTCTACATATTCAGCGGTGACGGTAGCAATACCGCTCATCCTCTGCAAGATGTTGAGCACCAGTCTTTCGGCACGCAGTATTGCATGCACGCTGCCCTTCACGGTGAGGGCTATGTCGCCGTAGCTCACTCTCTGCCCGTCATCAAGCAGTATTTTTATTTCAAGGGAAGGATCGGTGACCAGGAACACCTCGCGGGCAACGTGCAATCCTGATATGATACCATCCTGCTTTATCAGCAGCCTTGCCCTGCCGGTGGCTGAGGCAGGCACAGAGGCGAGGGAGCTGTGGTCACCCCCGCCGGTATCTTCCACGAGGGCATTCAGGATAAATGAATGGAGGTCAGAGTCACTCATTATCAGGTTCGATCCGTATTTGATGTATCAGCTGGTTGCCGTCGACTGTTTTCAGCAGGAAGTAAACACGGAAGCGACCCTTGTCGGTATCAAGGTTGGCTATAGCATACCGGGCATCTTTTCTTGCGCCCTGGTGTCTTATCACGAATTCGCGTGAGCGGTGGCGGGTGAAGAAATCCTTCAGGATGGTCTCGGCGACGCTCTTGCTGTAGAAGTCCTCCCTGTCAGGCAGCACCAGTTCAACGGTGCTGTGGAGATATGCTGAGAGTCCTGCGGCACTGCCTGTGCGAAAGGCGGTGGAGATTCCTGCCGGTATCCCTGTCTGCTCCTGGGCCGCGACAAGTGAGACCGTCAGCAGGAGTACGCCGGCCGCGACTGTCAGTTTCTTTTTCATTCGTATATATATTATATTTCCCATCGGTCGAATGGAACTTGTATGACATTTACCATTCAAGTCCTTATGTGAGTTGTTGCTCATGCAAGTTACATTATAGTTCTTTCTTTCCAATCAGTTAAGGACAAAGCAAATTTAACCAATATTATCAAAAACCGCACCATTTTGATTTACCGGCCTGATGTGCCGGTTTATAAGGGCCGATTCGTTATATTTGCCTGACTCAACAAATGAGCTTGACTGATGAAGCTGGTGCTCCTGATGACAGGTAAGACCGATCAGGCATGGATAAGGGACGGTGTGGCAGAATACGGGAAGAGGATTTCCAGGTACAGCCGGCTTGAGATTGTCACTCTCCCTGAGGTGAAGAAAACCGGCAACAGCACTGTCGGCCGGGTTAAGGAGAGGGAGGCTGAGAAGATACTGTCATACCTGAAGAGTGATGATCATGCGGTGCTGCTCGATGAACACGGGAAGGGATATTCAACGCTTGAGATGGCTGCCTGGCTGCAAAGTACGATGATGCTACCTGCGAAGAGGATTGTCTTTATCATCGGTGGGCCGTGGGGGTTTGACCCGTCGGTGACCGCCAGGGTAAACCATATTATTTCGCTCTCGAGGCTCACCTTCTCGCACCAGGTGGTACGATTATTGTTCGCAGAACAACTTTACAGGATACTGTCGGTTAATGCCGGCGATCCTTATCATCATGAATGACGTGGCTTATCATCATGAATGACCAGAATTAACATCACGAATGACCAGATGCCCGGGAGAATGCATGATATAAAGACAGTTTTTGTAGCCCTGCTCATTGCAGCTGCCCTGGCCGTCGTAGCTGACGGGGTCTATTTCAGCGACCTTGAATGGAAGGTACGCACCTCACACCTTGACGGTAGGTTGTCTGACATGGAGAGGCAGGCTGGGGAGCTGCTGAAGACTATTGAAGACAGTGTTGCCGGCAGCGGAGATGTCTCGGTGATGTTTCACAACAGCACAGGCAGAGAGGCAGGAGAGGCAGGGATCATCCTGCTGGTTTACGAGAAGGGCCGCATAGCCTACTGGTCGGATAACTCAATAGCCTTCCCGACCGTTTATGAGGAGCATTTCAGTGATCATAAGCCGGTCTTTTTCAGCAACAAGTGGTTTATCCCGGTACACAGGACCTTCTCTGATTTCCAGACCCTGGCACTGATAAAGGTCTACAGGCAGTATCCCATTACCAACGATCTTCTCCGTTCCGGTTTTCCCGAATGGTTTTGGTTGCCGGAGTCTACCGGTATCACCTTTGATGAGAGCGTCACCCCTTTTCATATAATGGGTTCCGAGGATGAATTTCATTTCGGACTGCTTTTTCCTCAGAAGAAGCCCAATACCATCTTCATTGTCATTCCTGTATTTCTCTGGCTGGTCGTTCTGTTTCTCACGGTCAGGCTGGTGGTTGTTGCAGCGTGCCGGGTGTGTCGCGGATCACGGAAGGGCTTTTCGGTTCCCGTTGCCTTCGCACTGCTGTTGCTGATCTATCTTATTCTACTGCTGACAGGAATGCCGCCGTCGGTGAGCTCCACCGAGCTCTTCTCACCCTTCCACTGGTCGGCAGGCCCGCTGCTGCCTTCGGTGGGCCACGCGTTACTGCTGGGTCTCTTTATCGCCTCCGGGCTCAAGCTTGTTTTCAGGAGCGAAGAATTCATCCTGCCGGCCCGCGGTGTTCGTAACCGGCAGTTTGCCGTTGCCGGGCTGCTGATGGCAGCGGGCTTTGCTGCTTTTCTTGCCGGTGAAGCACTCTTCCGTGACCTGGTGCTTGATTCGGCCATCAGTTTTCGTGCCTACAGGATACTCGACGTCAGTTTTATGAGTGTTGCCGGTTTTATCGCAGTGATGCTTCTGCTCTCAGCGCCGGTGATACTTTTCATGAGGGCCTTCATGATGCTGAAAGAGTGGCCACTTAATACTGTAGTTATCGTGGCGGGTGCCGCGGCAGCGGTATTGCCTCTTGCCTGCCTTATACTTACGCAATGCAGCCCGTGGGGTCTTCTTTACATTCTGGGCCTCGCCGGCACCGTCCTGCTGTGGCAGAGAAAGACTTACACCATCCTTTCACTGCTGATAGCCTTCTCCATCCTGACAGCACTATTCTCCACATTCCTGATCCTGAAATACTCCGACATCAAGGAGAACAGGAACATGGAGGTGATGGCCATCTCGCTTGCCAACGACAATGACATGGTTGCCGAAGACATGCTTATTGACATGTGGCCTGAGCTGGAGAATGACACCATTCTGGCGCGGATGATGAAACATGAGACTATAAGTGCCTCCGACATCAACTCCGTTTACAGGTACCTTGAGGATGCCTATTTCAACGGGTATTGGGAGAACTATGATCTTTACATCGTCATCTGCCGCAGCGACTCACCCCTTGACCTCGGTGCCCAGGGTGGCAAGGCCGACAACTGCTATGCCTGGTTTGATGAGAGGATAGAAAGGGAAGGGGAGCCCATCACCAACACCGGCTTCTGGTTCATGGAAAACCAGTCGGGCAGGGCATGGTATTTCTCCAGGCTGCTGTTTGACATCTCTCCGTCGCTCTCCAACGGACTCTTCATTGAGCTTGTCAGTCACATCGAGACCTATCTCGCAGGGTATCCCGAGCTGCTGCTCGACGGTTCACATCAGAGGACTCTCAGGCTCAATGAGATCTCCTATGCAAAATATTCCGGCAACACTCTGGTGCTCCGTTCCGGTGAATATCCCTATGACAGCACCATCGACCCGGATCTCTCTGCGAACGGGGATTACACGTATGAATCGACAGGCAGTTACAAGCATCTACGCTACAGCCGCGGCGATATGACACTGGTTCTGACAGCTGAGGCAGTCACCCCTGTTGACCGTATCATTACCTTCGCCTACCTTTTTATTTTGATCCTGGCCTTTGCCTTCACCCTGCTTGTTGTTTACACAGGGGAGCCGCGTACACTTCTCAGGTTCGACACCTTCAGGAGGAAGCTTCAACTCTCCTTCTCGGCACTGCTTGCCGTTGTATTCATCATTATCATTGCCGGAGCCATTATGTTGACCACCAGGCAGTTCAGAAATAATCACACGAGGGAGCTGAGAGAGAAGGCGACCTCCCTGTCGATTGAGCTTGAGCATAAGCTCTCTGCCGAGAAGACGCTGGAGGAGGGATGGCAGACGGCAGATTATCCGACACTGAACCATCTGCTGGTAAAATTTTCCAATGTCTTCTTCACCGACATCAACCTCTACTCTCCATCCGGGAAGCTGCTTGCCACTTCACGCCCCGAGGTCTTCTCGCGCAAGCTTGAGGGGAGCATGATCGACCCCGTTGCCTACGGCGTGCTTACGGAGCAGGGCAAGGAGGAGTATATAGGGGAGGAGGCCATAGGAGGCATGAAATATCTCTCGGCATACCTTCCCTTCTACAACAGTGAAAACCAGCTGCTGGCATACCTTAACGTCCCCTACTTTGCCATGCAGAACCTGCTTGCCGGGGAGGTGTCCAACCTGGTGGTGACGCTGATAAATTTCACCCTGCTCTTCCTGTTGCTGATGATGTGGGTTGCAGTCTTCCTCAGCAGGAGGATCACCTCTCCTCTGTATATGCTTCAGCAGGCTATGGCGTCAGTAGAGTACGGGAAGAAGAATGAGCACATCCGGTACAGTGGTCACGACGAGGTGGGCGAGCTGGTGAGGCAGTACAACCGTATGACCGATGAGCTTGAGGAGAGTGCCTCGAAACTGGCGCGCACGGAGCGTGAGATGGCATGGCGCGAGATGGCAAGACAGATAGCACATGAGATCAAGAACCCGCTGACGCCCATGAAACTGAATGTACAGCAGCTCTACAAATGGTGGAAAGACAGGGTGCCCGATTTTGACGAGAAGCTCAGGGGCTTCACCGGTCACCAGATAGAATACATTGATAACCTGTCGAATATAGCCACCGCCTTCTCCTATTTCGCCCGTCTTCCGGCGGCTCAGCCGGCAGAGGTGGATATCATTGCGCAGCTGAAGACAACCCTCGGAATGTTCGGCAATGTAAGCAACGCCACCATCACTCTGAAGACCGGAAGCCTGAAGAAAGCGGTTGTCATGGCCGACAGGGAACATCTGAACGGGATTTTCTCCAATCTCCTTAAAAATGCACTGCAAGCGATCCCTTCTGACAATAACGGCCTGATAGATATCGTTATCTCAGTAACCGGAGACAAGGTACAGGTTAGGTTTATAGACAACGGAACAGGCATTCCCGAGGAACTAAGGCCCAGAATGTTCACTCCCAATTTCACGACCAAGTCGTCAGGGATGGGGCTGGGGCTCTCGATTGTCAAGCGTTACGTGGAGACGGCAGGAGGTACTGTCTGGTTTGAAACAGAGAATGAAAAGGGTACTGCATTCATCGTTGAAATGCCACTGCTCTATGCTGTATGAGGGCGGGAGCGACCCGTCATCTAAAAAAACAGATGACAGTTCATCATTATTTGTATATATTAGCGGACCATATAACCCCGAAATGCCATTTACTTTAGGTAGGAGACTCAGACGCTATCTTCTTTTCATTATTATGATGATAACGACCTGTGGTGTTTTCATTCATGCTCAGACACCTCTTGTAACGGGTGACATAAACAAATATACCAGGGTCACCGCTGTGGGTTCCAATTATGTCGATGTCAGCGATGTCTCTGATTTCTCCGTCGGTGACACCGTGATGGTGATACAGATGAACGGCGTGAGGATCAACGCCGGTACCAGCATCGACCTGAAGGGCACTTACCAGAATGTGGTCGGGGAGCCTGGCGCATACGAGATACTGCTCGTTGCATCAATAAACACACTCAGCGGGAGGGTTACCTTCAGCCGTGTTCTCCTGAACACATACGACGCCGCTGCCAGTGTGCAGCTGATAAAGGTGAGGACCTACAGGAATGCCGTTGTCAACAGCGAACTCACAGCCCAGTTATGGGACTCGGCCTCGGTCAGCGGGGGAGTCCTGGCCTTCATGGTCAAAGGCGTGCTCACGCTGAATGACGACATTGATCTTTCAGGTAAGGGTTTCCGAGGCGGCATTGCCGCACAGGGCAACGGCCTCTGCTATAGTCTTGATGACACAATGAAATATGAGTCGTATAATATTTCATCCATGGCTGCGGGTTACAAGGGAGAAGGTATAGCTTTCAGGACTGCCACCGATCTTCCTCTCTATCCTGACTACATGCGCGGCAAGGGTGCTAATATGACAGGCGGTGGCGGAGGTAACGGTCACTTCTCCGGTGGTGGCGGCGGCGCCAACTACGGTGCCGGCAGCGTCGGTGACAATGAGATCACCCCTGATATGTGCGGACTGTTGCAGCCGGGAGGACGCGGCGGCTTTCCCGTCACTCCGTATGCTACAATAAACCACGGCGTATTTATGGGCGGCGGCGGCGGAGCATCGGTATGGCTTACCACCCCTTCCAACTCCCACGGGGGTAACGGTGGAGGGATTATCATAATTCATGCCGATACCATTCGCGGTAACGGAAGGCTGATCACGGCACGGGGAGCGGCAGCAGCCGACAATACTCCTGACGACAGCGGGGCCGGCGGCGGCGGTGCCGGCGGATCGGTCATTGTCAGCACAAGCCATTTTGCCACAGCCCCGGTACTTGACGCCGCGGGGGGCGACGGTGGAGACAACCTTAGCACCGTCAGCCAGAACGGTGCCGGTGGCGGCGGAGGCGGAGGCCTTATCTGGACAAATATTCCCTTCGCCGGCAGCGCCACGGTGGCAGGCGGAGATGGCGGAATACATAATAGCGGTGATCCCAACAAGGACGGATCTCCGGGAGTGGTGTGGAATGATCTTAACCTGCCTCTCAATGGGTTTTTGTTCAATGAGATATACGTAGCTCAAAGCCTGTCGGCCCTGGACTCCGTCTGCGAGGGTATGGTACCCCCTGCGATGACAGGCACCAGGCCTGCCGGTGGCAGCGGCACCTACACCTACCAGTGGCAGAAAAGCTATGACAACAGCATCTGGACCAACGTAGCTGGCACCGGGCGCGAGCACACACCCACGGCTACCGAGACAACATCCCTCTGGTTCCGAAGGGTGGTTGACGACGGCGCCGGCATCGTCGATTACAGCATGCCGGTACGGATAATAGTTCATCCCCGCATCACCGGCAACCTCATAGCTGCAGACACCACCGTATGCTTCAACCAGGATCCCGAGGAGCTTTACCCTGCCAACAGCGGTCCCGCGGGAGGCACAGGCATCTATTATTACACCTGGGAACAGAGTCCCGACAATATTGCCTGGAGTGACGTGCCGGGATCAGGCACGGCTCCTGCCTACGATCCCCAGGCCCTGGCTGCAACCACCTGGTATCACCGTATTGTGAGCTCGGGAGCCTGCACTGATGTCAGCACACCGGTGACGGTCACTGTCCTTCCCGCCATCAGCGGTAACAGCATCGCCGCAGACCAGACCATCTGCGAGGGCACTCTCTTCAGCAGCCTCACCGGCTCCATCCCTACAGGAGGAGCGTCACCCTCATATGCATACCAGTGGATGAGCAGCAGTGACAATCTGAACTGGGTTCCTGCCGCCGGCAGCAGCAACGGCATCAACTATGACCCGCAGGATGACTCGCCCGGCACCACCTGGTACCGGCGTGACGTCTTCAGCGGTCCCTCCAGTACCTGCCAGTCGGTGAGCAATACGATACAGCTTATCTGCCATCCCGACATTACCAACAACACCATTTCTGCACCGCAGACCATCTGCGAGGGCGCGGCCCCTGCGGCGCTTGACGGCACGGTGCCCGCCAACGGTGCCGGTGCCGGTACATACCTCTACCAGTGGATGGAGAGCGATAACGGCGTCACCTTCCAGGATATCACAGGAGCAAACGGCGAGGACCTCCCGGGCACACCGCTGACAGCCACCACCTGGTACAGGAGGCATGTCACCTCCTCCGTATGCACCACTACCAGCAATGACATTGAGATAAGTGTTGATCCCCGGATAACCTCCTTTACCATTGACCTCCCTGCCCAGGGTCATGATACCATATGTACCGGCAACACTCCCCCTCAGCTGTCAGGCACAGCGGCAGGAGGATTGGGGACCTTCACCTACGCGTGGGCTTCGTCAACGGATAATATCACCTTCACTCCGCTGGCGGCGACAAGCCCGTCATTTCAGCCCGGGGTACTTACGGCCACCACCTGGTTCCGCCGCACAGTAAGCTCGGGAGCCTGTTCAGAGAGCTCCGTCATCCGGATAACAGTACTGCCGCAGGTCAGCGGTAACACCCTCTCTGCCGACCAGACTGTCTGCAATACGCAGACACCATCGGCACTGACGGGCAACACCCCGGCCGGCGGTGACGGCACCTACCGTTACCTGTGGGAGATGAAGCCGGCCGCTGCACCGGATTGGATCACCGCTGCAGGGACACACAGCTCAAAGGACTACCAGCCCCCGCTTCTTGACGGCACCACCCAGTTCAGGCGTCACGTCTACTCGGGCGAGGTTGACTGCTGCACTTCCGTCTCACTGCCGGTGACTGTCAACGTTGACATCATGCCTCTCAACGTCACTGCCGGTAATGACAGAACGCTTCTTCCGTACCAGTACGCGGCAGTGCTGGAGGGCAGCTTCGACGGCGATGGGATTGCCTCATGGAGCTATGATTTCAGCTCCGGTGACGGCAACCCGGTCTTCAGCACTCCCGGAGAGAGGGTGACCGAGGTGACGAAACTGGGTGGCGGCGACAATACCTTTATTTTCTCCGTTGTCAACGGACAGTGTGTTGCCGACGAAGTCTCCGTGACGCTGTCGGTGCCCGAGCTGATAATTCCGCAGGGTGTCACTCCCAACGGTGACGGAATAAATGATTATTTCAATATTGAAGGGCTTGAATATACTTACAACGAGCTGGTTATAATCAATACCGGCGGCGCAGTCGTCTACAGGTCCGAGGATTACCGCAGTGATGATCCGGTCAATGCCTGGAATGGCCTTGACCTCCACGGGAACGAGGTTCCTGATGGAACCTACTACTACCTGCTGAAGATCAGGGGCGCCCGCGATGCAGCCGTCCCAGCCTTTGTGTCGCAGTTCAGCGGTTTCATAATACTCAGGAGATAGCATGAGAGTGAGGGTATACATACTCACAGCGGTTGTGCTGGCTCTTATGCAGGCGGCATCTGCCCAGCAGACGCCCATCACGAGCCAGTACCTCACCAACGGCCTGGTGATCAACCCTGCCTATGCCGGCAGCCGCGGTGCACTGAGTGCCAACCTCTCGTACCGCAAACAGTGGGCCCGTATCAATGGCGCACCTCAGTTCCAGAACCTGTCGCTGCACAGTCCTGTCAACACGAAGGAGAAGGTATCCCTGGGCCTGATGGCAGAGTACCTGACCTACGGGGTCACGAAGGATGTTGGAATCTATGCCTTCTACGCCTACAGCTTCCAGGCAGGACCGGGCAGACTGTCGATGGGACTCAAGGGCGGTGTCGACCTTAGCAACACCAACTACAATAACCTGCAGTTCCCTGATGGCAATCCTCCCGATCCGCTTCTTACCGGTGACATGAGATACACCCTGCCCAACATGGGAGTGGGATTTTACTGGTATACCGATAAGTTCTTTGCCGGACTGTCAGTGCCCTCACTGCTTTCCTACAGGAGGGACGAGATGGATGAGTTCCGGGTCACACCCGATTACAAATGGTTCAAGACATACTTCTCCGCCGGCGCCCTGATAACGTTTGCCGACGCCTTCAAGGTCAAACCCTCCGTACTTTTGAGGTATTCAATGCAGGAGCCCCTGGAGGCAGACCTCAACGTCAACATGATATTTGCAGACATTCTCTGGCTAGGAGGGTCATACCGGATGGCAGAGGGGGCAGTTGTTGCCCTTCTCGACCTGCAGGTGACGCCGCAGCTCAAGATCGGATATTCATACGATTATCAGCTCGGGCATCTCAACACCTACACCTCAGGGACACACGAGGTGTCACTGAGGTATGAATTTGAGTTTTCAGTAAGTGCAACTTCACCAAGATATTTCTGACATGATGAAGAGGCATATAAAATATACCGTACTGACAGTGGCACTGATGCTTGTCCCGCTGATGATCGTCAGCGGACAGGAGATGAAGCCGTTTGAGGTATATCACGTCTCCTCCATCTCATCGGGTTCAGATGATATGGCACCTGTCATCATGAGTGACGGCATACTCTTCTGTTCCAACAGGAAGACCAATCCTTTCCTTACGAAAAAGAATCTCGAGGGGATACGCCTCTATGAGCTCTGGTTCGCTCCTTTCAATGATGAGGGTGAGCCTGTCAGGCCCGGGCGTTTTGCCACGAACCTCGGTAAGGATGCCAATATCGGACCTGCCTCCGTCACCACTGACGGCAACACTCTTTATTTTTCCAGGAATTATTCCGAAGGAAGCAAGATCAGGAAAAGAGATGCCAACAAACTGGGCATCTTCACCGCGAAGCGCAACGGGTCGCAGTGGAGCAATATACAGCCGTTTGAATACAACGATCCGGAATATAACCTCTCTTTCCCCTACGTCTCGGCCGACGGCAGGTATCTCTTCTTCTGTTCTGACATGCCCGGCGGGCAGGGCAAATATGATATATATGTGAGCGAGAATATTGAAGGCCGATGGACGAAGCCCGAAAATCTCGGCAGCAATGTCAACAGTGCCCATGCAGAGATACATCCCTTCCTTCACAGTTCGGGAAGGCTCTATTTTGCCTCTGACCGTCCGGGAGGACCGGGAGGGCTCGATATATGGTATTCCAGCCTGGTGTACGGATCATGGACAGAGCCGGCAGTGCTTGGCGACCCTGTCAACTCGGAGGCTGACGACTTTGCCTTCTATGCCGCCCAGGGAGGCCTCGAGGGCTATTTCGCCTCCAACCGCCGTAAGTACAGTGACGATATTTTCAGTTTTGCCTCAACCATCATCCGGTGGTCGGCATGCGACACACTTCAGGAGAACAGCTACTGCTTCGAGTTCATTGATGAGGTGGCATTGAATCATGATACTGCCGACACCAGGTTCAAATGGGTTTGGAACTTTGGCGACGGTGGCGGTGCTGAAGGGATAACAGCCGAGCACTGTTTCCCGGGCCCGGGAGTGTATGATGTAAGCCTCGACATAGTGAACCTTATTACCGGAGGCATAGAGAAGAGACAGGCCTCCTATGAGCTTGAGATAACTGACATAGAACAGCCTGTCATCACCTGCCAGGAGAGGGTCACCGCTGGAGAGCCGCTGGCACTGAGCGCCAGGGAGAGCTGGCTGCCGGGAATGGAGCCGGACAGGTACTACTGGAATTTCGGAGATGAGACAGCAGCCTCGGGACTGGAGGTCACCAAGGTATACGATAAGCCGGGCAGATATAATATTCAGCTGATAGTGAGCTCGGTACCTGACGGGGGAGGTGTTGTTCGGGAGGTTTGTGTCTGCAGGGACATAGAGGTTGTCCCTGAAGAAAATTAATTACTTTTGTGTACGAAAATGAGAGTCATCCCTATTATACTGTCACTTAGTCTTGTCCTTTCCCTTGCCGTCCCGCCACGGGTCAACGCCCAGGAGGTGCCCGGTCCGGATGAAAACGTGCCTTTTCTGATAACCTTCGGTCCCAGGGCCGAAACATCATGGGGAGATGACGATTTTTCGCAGACCTTCTTCTTTACACTGCCGAAAGATTACAAGGATCCGTTTTACATCAGGATTTACGACCCTGACATCGGGGGTAAGACCGATGAGCTTAACAACTTCTGGGACACCCGCATGGTCTATTCCGTCTACGGTGGCAAGGGTTGTTACACTGACCCCGAGGCCAAGGGCATAGACCCGGTGGGCAACTACAAGAGCGGTATCATGCTTGCAACCCGTGCGTTCGGGATGGATAGCAGGCTTGATGAGCGGTGGTTCACCTTCGGGCCGTTCAATCCTGCCGACGGAGAGTACTATCCGAAGTTCTCCAGCAACGTATTCAAGATTATATGTGACGGCGTCACCGGCGACGACGGTAACCTGTACAGGTATGCCCTCTCAAGGAGGCCCGATACCAATGTGCCCATCGAGGGCGCCAACGCCTTTACCTATGAATATACTTTCAGGATGTGGAACAACAATGACACATCATTCGTCTCTCATATCTATCCCTTTATTGACAGCGGCTGTGTTTACATCCGGCAGAGGAACTTCGACTGGGACAGTGACGGCGAATTCATAGTTGTGTCGGTTGAGCGCAAGGGACAGTCGTTGCCCCTCTCCGGTGAAGACACCTGGATAGAGGCGAGGATGCCCATCCTGGAGGCGGAGATAGGCAAATCGCTTGACTTCCGGTTCTACAAGAGAAGCGATGAGCTTGTTAAAAACAATAATGTAGTGATGACCGTGGAGAACCAGTATGGTGAAAACCTTCAGTTCTTCAGCGCACCAATAGGTGGTGTGCCAGTCTATAAACCCCGGATAAAGGTCGTCCCCAAGAGATAGGCATGATCAGAAACGCAGGCATTTCAGCGGCACTCTTCTGTATCTTCATGGTACAGCTTCTGCTGCCGTACCGGGCGGAGGCCCAGACATACAGTTACAGGACCTATGACGTCAACACCGGCCTGCCCGGCAGTTACCTCAATGTCATAGAACAGGACAGAGGCGGGTTGCTCTGGCTCGGCCTGGAGACCGGGCTCTACCGCTATGACGGGTTTGATTTTCACCCCGTGGCCCTGCCTGACACCCTCTCAACAGGTTATCCCAACGCCCTCTTCTGTGATGCCGGTGGCACGATGTGGGTGGGGTTGACTGACGGATCACTCTTCACCGCAGACCCGGGGGGTTTCCCCGAGCGTGTGACCGGGCTGGAGGCTGACAGGATAAACCGCATTACCGAAGGTCCCGACGGCAGGATATGGATCATCACCCAGACCAGGGGGATATACAGGACGGACGCCGGCGGTGAGAAGATCACCCGGCTGTCGTTGCCTGAGGAACTGATACTGTTTGACATTTCCTTCGCGGGACGGGATACCGTGCTGGCTGCCACGCAGGATAACCTTCATCTTATAGCTGTCAGCGGCAACGATGCTGTCATCAGCCACACATTTCCGGAGCTGGAGTACACCTGGGTGCAGACGGTGAAGCAGATGGACCTGAACACCTGGTTTGCCGGTACCGACGGTGCGGGTCTCTATATGATCAGGCGCGCTGACGGCGTGATGAGAGCCGAGCCTGTCACCGACACTACCTTCATGAACCTGCGGATACCTGACCTGGTTGCCTCAGGCGACAGGTCACTGCTGGTAGCCACCCGTGAGGCAGGAGTGCTCAGGACTGTCTTCAGTGAAGATTACTCTTCGTGGACGACGGCGCCGGCCTATGACATAGCTTCAGGACTGGCCGACAATGACATAAGAACGGTCTTCCGCGACCGTGAGAACAACCTGTGGATAGGGCTCTTCAACAGGGGCCTGGCTGCCGTAACTACAAACGCATTTTCGTTTCATGTCCCTGCCGCGCACAAGGAGATAAACTTCATCGGCATGTCCGGCGGAAAGAGAGTGATGGGGACCCGCAACGGGCTCTATGAGTATAACCCGGAGACCGGCGTTTTTGAAAACTTCCGGCCTCTGACGGCAAGGACCGGCGGCACCGGCATAGCCTCGTGGGCAGCGGATGAGGCAGGAAACATATGGATCGGAACTGCAGGTTCGGGACTCTGGCTGATGGAGTCCGACGGTGCGCTGAGGCAGCTCTACCGCTCCGGCAACCCGGCACAGAACCGCATCAACTCAGTAGCCCCTGACGGTGATAATATATGGCTGGCAACAATGAACGGGGTAGTACTGCTCGACAGGGAATCAGGGGAGCAGAAGGCCCATTACACCACCTGGGAGATGCTTCCGCACAACAACGTGTCGCAGGTGGTGGTGAACAGGCCGGGAGAGGTGCTGGTGGCCACGGAGACCGACAGGCTATGTTACATACATATTACGGGAGGAGTGCGCACCGAGGGCCTGGTTATGGACGGGCCGATGAGAAACCGCATCAACAGTATCAACGTTGCACCTGACGGGATCATCTGCGCAGGAACGCTTGGCAACGGACTGTTTCTCTTTGCCGCAGACACAGTCTATAACTTTTCCACCGCCGACGGCATGCTGTCAAACTACAGCTACAGCACCCTGATCGCCTCTGACGGCCGCATCTGGACAGGGCATGAGAAGGGATTCTCAATCATCAATCCCGCCTCCGGGTCGGTAAGGACCTTCAGTACTGAGTTCGGAGTGGTGGGCGATTGCCTGTCCAATGCCATGGCTGAGATGCCGGACGGTACTATCTATGTGGGCACGACAGAGGGCGTCGTGGCATACTGTGCCTCGCTCGATGAGATGAGCACAGCTCAGCCCCAGGCAGTGATAGTCTCCGTGGTGATAAACAACACCGAATACCCGCTTCGCGAGAGTTACTCTCTTCCGTACAGGTCATCATATACTATAGGAATTAAGTATGCGGGTATTTCGCTTCGCGATCCTCTCGATGTCATATACAGGAGCAGGCTCGAGAATTTTGACGAGGGATGGGGCGAGGTGACAACTGACAGGTCTGTCACCTACAGGCTCAGTGACGGCCACTACAGGTTTGCTGTGGAGGCTTTTACAAGAGATGACCCCGACAATGCCTCCGCTGCATCATTCAGCCTGTTGATACAGAGGCCTTTCACTGAGAGATGGTGGTTTATTCTTTCAGTACTGGCACTGGTAGCAGCAGCAGCCTGGGTGGTCATCAGGCTCCGTGAGAGAGCCCACAGGAAACAGCGTGAATTCCTTGAGAGTGAGTTGCGCAAACGTACTGCAGAGGTCTATCAGCAGAAGGAGGAGCTGGCACAGAAGAACCTTGACATTACAGAGAGCATCACCTACGCCAAGCGAATACAGAGCAGCGTACTCCCCGATACAAACAGGCTGGCTACCGTCTTCAACGATGCCTTCGTCTTCTTCCTGCCGCGTGACATTGTCAGCGGTGACTTCTTCTGGTTCGACTGGATCGACAAGGACAGGTTCATGGTTGTCTGTTCCGACTCCACGGGCCACGGAGTGCCGGGGGCCTTCATGTCAATGATCGGCACCGCACTGCTGCAGGATATCATCACCGTGAAGAAGATGACCAGGCCGTCGCAGGTGCTGCATGAACTTGACAGGCAGATCTTCTCTACCCTGAACCAGAACCAGGAGCTTGAAGCCTCCAACGATGGCATGGACATCGTGGTGTGCGAGTTCAATATCCGGACCAGGCACCTGGTCTTTGCCTCGGCCATGAGGCCGGTGATACTCGTCATTGACGGCGAGCAGCACTATGTAAGGGGCAACCGCTCATCGGTGGGAGGCGAATCGTATACCGAGAAATTCTTTGACGACCAGGAGTATCACCTCAGGGAGGGGGACATTGTCTATCTCTTTACTGACGGCTACTGCGACCAGTTCGGGGGTGAGGGAGGCAAGAAGATGAAGGTCAGCAGGCTCAAGATGCTGGTGGATGACATCAGGCCTCTGCCGATGCTGGAGCAGGAGAAGCAGGTGAGGGAATTCTTCTATGAATGGATGGGGGAGAATGAGCAGGTCGACGACGTTCTGTTCATGGGGCTGAAGGTATGATAAGCCTGCCCCGGGGAGGAGTTAGTCTATTTTCTTTTGGAGGGCCTGAAAGTCTGATAATCCTGTTCCGAATACAACTGGCTGCTGGTTATATGATGGAAGCGAATTTCTGATCAATCCTCTCCGCAGGTGCTGCCGGTCTCTCCAAGGTCAATGACACAAGTGGTGGCAGTGTTGCTCAGGTTTCCTCCGCGGTCGCTGATCCAGAAGTCATAGTAGACTGTATCCCTTTCGTTGTAAAGGAAGTAGATCATCGTCACTTCAATGGTGCCCTTGAGTATCTTGTTCTGGCCGCCGGCTTCCAGATAGGGGATGCGGTATTCAGAAGGGTAGAGCGGATCCGAGGGTTCGGCAAGTTCAAAGATGTCTCCGTTTTTGCGGTAGAGTTGCATGAACAGGTTGCTGGAGGGCTCAAAGAGCGGGTCGGTAGGATCATCAAGTCCCACATCACCGTCGCCGTCTTCAAAGTAAAAGGCCAGCCTGCCCGCCCTGGAGAAGTTGCCCAGTATGTCAACGGTATCAAACAGGGTAAAGCTCCTGAATTCAATCATCGGCTCAGGCGGCAGCTTCTCAACAGGAGTACACGACGCCAGGGCCAGGACGACAGCCAGAAACATTATTACCGTTGCTCTTTTCATGCCTTTCAGAATCGTTATTGTCGCAAAAACCACACCAAACTTACATAAAATCCATTGATATCTGGCAGGCAAATTAAAATCAGGAGCAGAGCCCGGATTTGTCGTGATGACTATTTCATTTTTTCCGGAAATATACCCTGACGGGTGCACCGGTAAGTTTAAAGCTCTCCCTTAGCCTGTTTTCAATATACCGCCGGTATGATTCCTTTACATACTGGGGGAAGTTGCAGAAGAATGCGAAAGTAGGATAGGCGGCAGGCAGCTGCGTTACATACTTGATCTTTATGTGCTTGCCCTTGAGTGAGGGAGGAGGTGTTTTGGCTATGTGTTCCAGCATCACCTCGTTGAGCTTCGATGTGGGGATTTTTCTTCTCCTGTTCTCATAGACCTCCATAATCAGCTCCAGCAGTTTGTGTACCCTCTGCCTGGTTATGGCAGAGATGAAGAGCACCGGGTAGTCGGTGAAGGGAGCCGTGCTTGACCTGATCTCTGCCTCGACATCGCGTGCGCTGTTGGTCTCCTTCTCTACAAGGTCCCACTTGTTGACAAGGATGATGACACCCTTGTTGTTCTTCTGGATGATGTTGAGGATGCTGAGATCCTGTGATTCAATGCCGCGGGTGGCGTCGATCAGCAGCAGGCATAGGTCGCTCTCCTCGATTGATCTGACGGACCTGAGGATAGAGTAGAACTCTATATCCTCATCTACTTTGGCTTTCTTGCGCAGGCCTGCAGTGTCAACCAGGTAAAATCTGTAGTTGAATTTATTGTAGAGGCTGTCAATGGAGTCGCGGGTGGTACCTGCCACAGGTGTGACAATATTTCTCTCTTCGTCCAGCAGTGTGTTGGCCAGTGACGACTTGCCCACGTTGGGGCGTCCCACCACTGCCACCCTCGGCAGCTCTTCGGCAGGTTCGTCGGGCATGTCCGGAAACTGTCGCACAACCTCGTCGAGCAGATCTCCGGTGCCGCTGCCGCTCACAGAGCTGACGGTGAAATAGTCGCCCAGTCCCAGTCCGTAAAACTCGGCTGCCTCAAGCAGGCGCTGGTTGTTGTCGACCTTGTTGACCACGAGGATCACCTTCTTCTGCGTCTTTCGCAACAGCTCTGCAACAGACTTGTCAAGCTCATGGATGCCGTCTTCAACGTTAACCATGAAGATGATCACATCGGCTTCACTGATGGCCAGTTTCACCTGCCTGTTGATCTCGCTCTCGAAGATATCTGCCGAGTTCTCCACGAAACCGCCGGTATCAATGACCGAGAACTCCACCCCGTTCCATGTGACCTTTCCGTAGTGCCTGTCGCGTGTCACCCCGCTCACCTCATTGACTATGGCGTCACGACTCTCGGTGAGCCGGTTGAAGAGGGTTGATTTGCCCACGTTGGGGCGGCCTACTATTGCTGCTATCTTACTCATTGTCAATTCTTGGGACTAGATATAACCAAACTTCTTAAGCATGCGTGGGTTATCGCGCCACTCGGGTGCCACCCTGACATGCATCTCCAGGAAAACCTTTTTGCCCAGGAAATCCTCCATCTCTTTTCTCGCTTCCGTCCCCACGCGTTTGAGCCTGGAGCCTTTATGCCCGATTATGATCCCTTTCTGGCTCTCGCGCACCACGTATATCACCGCCGCTATCCTGTTCAGGGCAGGCTCCTCGGTGTAGCTTTCGATCTCCACCTCCACGGAGTACGGGATCTCCTTCTGGTACTGTTCGAAGATCTTTCCCCTGATGATTTCCGTTACAAAAAACCGTTCGTAACGGTCGGTAAGCTGGTCTTTCGGGAAGTATGGCGGTCCGGGCGGCAGACGTTCGATGACCTCCCGAAGGAGGTTGTCGGTATTGAACCTGTTTACGGCCGAGACCGGGAAGACCGGCACTCCCGGTGCCATCGTGTTCCATGTCGCAACAAGTTCCTCGAGTCCGGACTGGTCAGTGAGATCTATCTTGTTGATTACTATTATCTTGTCGACAGGGGAGGATAGGATTCTGTTCAGATGGGATTCGTTTTTCGAAATTGTCTCAACCACATCGGTGACGTACAGTATCAGGTCTGCATCCTCGAGAGCCGATTCCACGGAGCGCATCATGGCCGACTGAAGCCTGTACTTCGGGTTGAGAATGCCGGGGGTGTCGGAGTATACTATCTGGTAGTCTTCACCGGAGAGTATGCCCATGATCCTGTGCCGGGTGGTCTGTGCCTTGGCTGTGGCGACGGAGAGGCGATGGCCGACGAGCACATTCATCAGTGTTGACTTACCCACGTTGGGGTTGCCAAGTATGTTGACAAATCCTGATCTGTGCTCCATTGCTTTAACCATCTACTTGTAAATGCCTCTCTTCAGCATGCTGACCTCCTTTGCAGTGAGGAATCTCCATGTGCCGCGCTGCAGGTTCTTCTTTGTCAGGCCGGCGAAGCTGACACGGTCGAGTTTCCGGACACTGTAGCCCAGCTTCTCGAAGATGCGTCGCACCACCCTGTTCTGTCCTGAGTGTATCTCCAGTCCCACCTGCGTATAGTCGTCAGAATCAGGGTATGATATTGCATCGGCGCTAATTGTTCCGTCTTCAAGCTCCACGCCCTCAACGATCTTCTCCATATCATGCCTGGTGATCTCTTTATCGGCAAAAACATGATAAACCTTCCTTACCTGGTATTTCGGATGGGTCAGTCTGCCTGCCAGGTCGCCGTCGTTGGTGAGCAGCAGTACTCCTGTGGTCGATTTGTCGAGCCTGCCGACGGGGTAAATCCGTTCGCCGGTGGCGTCCCTGACAAGGTCGAGCACCGTATCGGTGGCGTGGGGGTCCTTGACGGTGGTGACGTAGCCTTTGGGTTTGTTAAGCAGGATATAGACCTTTTTTTCGGGGGTTATCTTTTTGCCTTTATATTCAACATTATCGGAGAGTTTCACCTTGACGCCCATGTCGGTGACCTTGACGCCGTTGACGGTGACGTGTCCGCTTTTGATAAGCTCGTCAGCCTCACGCCGGGCGCAGAGGCCGCTGTTGGCGATGTATTTGTTGAGTCTCATAGGCTCTGCGGCTGCGGCCGGCGGCGCGGCGGTTCTTCTCCCGCCGGGGCCAGCATTGCCTCTCTTGCCGGGGCCTGCATTACCTCTCTTGCCGGGGCCTGCGGCAACTCTTCTGCCGGCTGCTGGTGCAGTTCTCTTTCCTGCTGCCCCGCTG
>DHHM01000020.1:0-22814 GCA_002403305.1 Bacteroidales bacterium UBA4772 | reverse complement strand
GGAGTTCTCTTTCCGGCAGAAGCGGCAGTTCTCTTTCCGGCATAAGCGGGGGTTCTCTTTCCGGCTGAGGTGGCAGTTCTCCCCGGAGGTGCCACGGCGGCTCCTTGCCTGGATGCTCCCGCGGCCCCGGGTTCGGGTGACCTTCCCGTTCTGTTTTCAGCAGATCCCGCGGATCTTCTCTGTGACGGTCCGGCGCTTCTCCTCCCGGGTGACCCCGCGGTTTTCCCGGCTGGTCGCCTCCCGTCCGCTCCCTCGGTTTCTGGCCCCGTGGCTCTCCTCCCGGCTGATGCCCTTCCGGGAGTCGTTCCCGTCTTGCGTGTGGCCTCTCCCGCGGATCTTCTCTGTGACGGTTTCCCCGACATTTTACTCATGCTCATTATTTTTCAGGGTGCAAATTTACAACTAATTAACGGTTTTCTCCCCGATCTTTTTCGCACCTTTGCAGTCGGATAAACAAACTGAAAATGGCACTGATAAAATCCATCTCCGGCATCAGGGGGACCATTGGCGGCAGGCCCGGTGAGTCACTCACCCCACCCGATATCGTAAAATTTTCCTCAGCTTACGGCACCTGGCTTAAACGCCGCGGCAAGGGAGCCCATAAGGTGGTTACCGGCAGGGATGCCAGGGTTTCGGGTGAGATGGTGGCGGCGCTGGTGAATGCGTCATTGCGAAGTGTGGGCATTGACGTTGTTGATGCCGGACTGGTGACCACCCCGACGGTTGAGATCGCGGTGACAGGACTCGGTGCCGGAGGCGGGATAATACTCACTGCCAGCCACAATCCCGCACAGTGGAATGCCCTGAAGCTGCTGAATGAGGCGGGGGAGTTTCTCAGCGACGCTGACGGCAGGGAGGTTCTTGCCATCGCAGAGAGGGAGGATTTTGACTATGTGAGCTACGATAAACTGGGCCAACAGACAGGTGACCCGGGCTGGACTGAAAAGCATGTTGAGGCTGTTATTGCCATGCCCCTGGTTGACGTCGAGGCCATTGCCGCTGCCGGCTTCACCGTGGCCGTAGATGCGGTAAATTCCGTTGGCGGACTGGCCATGCCAACCCTTCTCAAGGCACTTGGGGTTAAGAGGGTCATAGAGCTCTACTGTGAACCTACGGGACTCTTCCCGCACAATCCTGAGCCTCTGCCGGAGCATCTCGGCGAAATATCACGTGTGGTGAAGGAAGAAGGAGCCCATCTCGGCTTCGTGGTCGATCCGGATGTCGACCGCCTGGCGATTGTCTGTGAAGACGGATCGATGTTCGGGGAGGAATATACCCTGGTCTCCGTGGCCGATCATATACTGTCACACAGCAAAGGACCCACCGTATCCAACATGTCGTCGACAAGAGCCCTGAGAGATGTTACCGAGGGTCACGGATGCACCTACAGCTCCGCCCCGGTGGGGGAGGTAAACGTAGTGGCTGAGATGAAGCGCACAGGAGCTGTAATCGGCGGCGAAGGCAACGGCGGTGTGATATACCCCGCACTGCACTACGGCAGGGACGCGCTTGCAGGCGCAGCACTCTTCCTGACACACCTGGCGCATGAGAAAATATCGTGCAGCAGCCTGCGGCGCCGGTACCCCGACTATTTTATTGCCAAGAAGAGGGTTGAACTGACGGGGGATACAGATCTGGCAGAACTGGGCAGGGTGCTGGCCAGGGAATATCCTGAGGCCTCCCAGGACATCCGTGACGGCATCAAACTTGACCTCCCCTCCGGATGGGTGCAGATACGCAAATCGAACACTGAGCCTATAATCCGTGTTTATGCCGAGGAGAGAGACAGGGAGAGAGCAGAAAAGCTGGCAGCCAATGTGACAGATATTGTTAAAAATCTGTAAAATTTGCTCCTGCAGAGGGGTAGTTTTAAATTTTTGAATGGTTTTTGTATCTAACCCATACTGTTACGTTAATGAAAGTTAATGTTTACTTAAATCAAACATTGGCGCATTTATTTATAATAATTTCACGGCATTAAAATTTAAAAGAGATATCCGCAGATGAAAAGGACTATTATCATTACCTCGATCGTTGTCGCCGTTGCAATTGTTGCGATGATCGTGATCAGCAAAATGTCCAGCAAGGAAGACCCGGGCATCCTGTTTACTGAGGTCCAACAGGGCGATTTTGAAATCGTTGTCACAACAACCGGGGAGTTGCAGGCTGAGTTTTCAACAGACATAAAGGGCCCGGAAGGGCTCAGCAGCAGAAACATGAGGTTCGGGGGCATCAAGATCCAGGATCTTATTCCTGAAGGAACCGAGGTGAAGGCAGGAGATTATGTCGCTACACTCGACCGGTCGAGTGTAGACAACACTCTGAAGGATGAGCTTGACAGGCTGGAGTCGCTGGAAACTGAACTTCTCAAGAAGCAGCTTGACACCACCATCACTCTGGGCAACCTGAGAGATGACCTTGTCAATCTGAAGTTCAATATGGAAGAGGCGGAGATCACCCTGGAGCAGTCGAAATATGAACCACCTACCACCATCAGGCAGGCGCAGATATCTCTTGACAAGGCTCAGCGAGCCTATGAGCAGTCGCTCAGCAACTATGACCTGAAGGTGAGACAGGCCAGGGCGGACATCAGGGATACCGAGATCCAGCTGACCAAGCAACGCAGGAAGGTTCAGGAGATGGAAGATATAATCAAGAAATTTGTGATAAGTGCACCTTCTGACGGAATGGTCATATATAAAAGAGAATGGGGCGGTGCCAAACGCAAGGTGGGTTCAGAGATAAGTCCCTGGGATCCCGTGGTGGCTACCCTTCCGGACCTCTCCTCAATGATCTCTAAGACCTATGTAAACGAGATTGACGTCAGCAAGGTCAAGGTTGGCCAGGAGGTCAGGCTAACCGTTGATGCCTTCCCCGAGAAATCTTACACGGGTGTTGTGACAAGCGTAGCCAACATCGGCGAGCAATTGCCCAACACTGACGCCAAGGTGTTCGAGGTGATAATCAAGGTTGACGGCTCCGATCCTATTCTGAGGCCTTCGATGACTACCGGTAACCAGATAATCACACAGACATTCAGTGATGTTCTCTATGTGCCTCTGGAGACTGTCTTCGCAACGGCCGACAGTGTCCCGATGGTATATACAAAGGGAGGCACACGCCAGGTGGTTGTGCTTGGTGAATCTAATGAGAATGATGTGATTGTGGAGCAGGGTGTTGAAGTCGGTGAGAAACTATATCTCTCCATCCCGGAGGGAGCCGACAGGTTCAAGCTTCAGGGGGAAGATCTTATAGCCACGGTGAAGGAGCGCAAGAGGCTGAGGGAGGAAGAGGACAAGTTCCAGCAGCAGAACGGCAGGAAGAGGGACGGCATACCGGCCAATATGACTCCGGAACAGATGCGGGAGTATATGCAGAGCCTGACGCCTGAGCAGCGTGAATCAATGCGTCAGCAAAGAGGTGCCGCCGGCACAGGTATGGGACAGGGAAGAGCGGGAGCCGCAGCAACGGACACCACTGCAAGGCAGCAGGTGGTCATCCGCAACCGGTAGGTTATTTCCCGGAATTAAACAGGCACAAAACGGAGGAGAAACATGTTCAAGAGATACGGCCACGATATACGCATTGCTGTTGAGTCTATCCTGTCCAACAAGCTGAAGTCCATTCTGACCGCGCTGGGCATAATCTTTGGCGTGGCTGCGGTCATCAGCATGCTTGCGATAGGCAACGGAGCGCAGCAGGAGATACTCGAGCAGATAAAGATGGTCGGGGTCAACAACATCCTCATCAGTCCCATCGTACAGGATAAGAGTGAGGAGAACAATGAGGGCGAGGCACAGCTCAACAAATTTTCAAGAGGACTAACCCTGCTTGATGTGGAAGCTATTCAGAGCGCAATCCCTTCTGTCAGAAGGATCAGTCCCGAGATCTCATTCAATTCCACCATAGTGCTCAGCGGCATGAGATACTCAGCCAAGCTCGTTGGTGTTTCCAACGACTACTTTGAGCTGTACAACCTGCCACTCGCCCGGGGGATGTTCTTCAACGATTACCAGGAAGAACACGGGATACAGGTTTGTATAATAGGAGCAAATATCAGGGCGAAGTTTTTCAGCCAGGTGGATCCGATAGGTCAGTACCTGAAGTTTGACAATGTATGGCTGAAGGTGATAGGGGTGCTGGAGAAGACCAATGTCTCGCTGACAGGCTTCGAAGAGCAGGGTGTCAATGTCTACAATGACAATGTCTATATCCCGATAAAGACCATGCTCATGCGCTACCAGAACAGGGCACTGGTGAACACCAAGCTGGCCACCCAGGCCACATCGGTTCAGATCTTCGGTGGAGGCCACAGGGCCAGGGTGGTTGTCAGCGGCTCCGATGCCTCAACTGCCGAGACCAACTATAATCAGCTTGACAAGATCGTTGTGCAGGTCTGGGAGACCGAACAGCTGACACCCACCACCGAGGTGCTCAGCAGGATGATATTGAGGAGACACTCAGGGGTAAAGGACTTTGAGATCACTGTGCCTGAGCTGCTGCTCAAACAGCAGCAGAGGACAAAAGACATATTCAATATCGTACTTGGTGCCATTGCCAGTATATCGCTGATTGTTGGAGGTATAGGTATCATGAACATCATGTTTGCCTCGGTGATGGAAAGGATCAAGGAGATAGGAACCCGTATGGCTATCGGTGCCAAGAAGATGGACATCGTTGTACAGTTTCTTTCCGAGGCTGTACTGATAAGTGTCACCGGAGGCTTCATCGGTATCTTCCTGGGCATCATCCTGGCAGTACTCATACAGGAGATAGCGGGTATCACCACCATCATCTCACTCTTCTCGGTGGTGATTGCCTTTGGTGTGTCAGCGGCCGTGGGTGTGATCTTCGGCTATTCACCGGCAAAAAGGGCCTCGGAGCGAGACCCCATCGAATCACTTCGTTATGAATAAATCAGAGCTATGCAAAGAATAAGAATACTATCACTAGCTGTTATAATAGCTTCACTCTTCAGCACCAACCTGATGTCACAGGAGACAAGGCGCCTCACCCTCGATGAGGTGATCAGGCTTGCCGAAGAGCAGTCGCCCTATGCCCTTATTGCCAAGCACCGTTTTCGCGCCAGCTACTGGCAGTACCGCACCTTTGTCGCCGAATACCGGCCTGCGCTGACGCTGACGGGGCAGTTGCCCGACTACAGTACGGCCTACAGCAGGGTATGGAACTCGGTGACAGAGCAGTATGACTATGCATCAACCAATATACTTCAGACATCGGGCTCCATGTCCCTGGCACAGAACATCGGGCTGACGGGAGGATCGATATCGCTGGTCTCGGACCTCACCTTTGAGCGCGATTTTGAGCGCAACGCGAACAAATATATCACTGCCCCGCTGAATGTCAGGCTTACGCAGCCGCTCTTCAGGTACAATGAGCTCAAATGGCAGAAGAAGATCGAGCCTCTCAGGTACGAAGAGGCCCGCAAGACCTACCTCAGTGACGTTGAGAACGTTCACATGATGGCCGTTCAGTACTTCTTCAACCTGGCCCTGGCGCAGATCAACAGGGAGATTGCCGAGACCAATATGCAGAATGCCGACACCCTGTATCAGATTGCCCGCGGAAGATACAACCTGGGGACTATTGCAGAGGATGAGCTGCTGCAGATGGAGCTCTCATACCTCAATGCCGGGACGGCTATCAATGAGTCTGAGACCAACCTGCGTGACAGGGAGCTGAAGCTCAGGTCCTTCCTTGGCTTTAACCAGTCGTTGCGTCTCGAGCTCATCATCCCGAGTGAGGTACCTGACCTGGAGGTTGAAGTCAGCGAGGTGCTGAGACTTGCCGAGGAGAACAATCCTGAACTGATAGCACTGGAACGGCAGCTGGTAGAAGCCCAGAGCTCGGTGGCGCAGGCGAAGGCCGAGAAGGGTCTCAACGCCAACCTGACGGCATCATACGGTCTGCGTGATCAGGACCCGCTTCTTGATCTGGCCTATGACAAGCCCAACCAGCAGCAGACAATCAGGGTAGGATTTACACTTCCCATACTCGACTGGGGACTGGGACGCGGAAGGTACAAGATGGCCCAGTCGAGCGAGGAGCTGACCCGCATGCAGGTGGAACAGTCGCGGATCGACTTTGAACAGAACCTCCTGCTTGACGTTCAGCAGTTTAATCTTCAGAGAAACCAGGTGTATATTGCTGCCAAATCTGATACCGTGGCGGCAAAGATGTTCGAGGTGACCAAACAGCGGTTCCTGATCGGTAAGATAGATGTCCTGGAGCTTAACAATGCCGATACCAAGAAAGACCAGAACAGGCGCAGTTATATCCAGGCACTGAACAACTACTGGACTTATTACTTCAATCTGCGGGCACTGACACTCTATGACTTTGTCAACCGCAAGCCGCTCGAGACCGATTACGAGAGGCTTGTGGAGTAGCTGAAACAGCATTCCTGGAAACTGCCGGCAACCGCCGGCAGTTTTGCTTATTTAATGCCGCTTTCAGAAAATAAAGTTATATATTTGCGCCTCGTAATAACTAAGCGATTCACACACAATCAACAATTTTAAAAGAGGATACAGATGCAGAACAAAGGATTAATTTCAGCTCTGGCTGTCGCCCTGATCCTGGTTTGCATTTACCAGCTCTCCTTTACGATATCATCGTACAATGTCAAGAAGGACGCGCGGGAATATGCGGCAGGCGATCTGAACAAGGAGGTTAGATACATTGATTCCATAGCCTCATTACCCAGGTCGGAGTGGGGTTTTCTTGGCAACAACTTCAAGGAGGTACAGTCGAAGGAGCTAAACCTTGGTCTTGACCTCAAGGGCGGGATGAACGTTGTACTTGAGATCTCGGTTGAGGATATTATCAGGGCTCTCTCCAACTACAGCACCGACAAGACATTTAACGAAGCACTGGCGCAAGCCAGGCAGAGACAGGTGGCAGGTGCAAATGAGGATTTTATCACCCTGTTCATCAGGTCATTTGAAGAGCTGGACCCCAACGCAAGGCTTGCCGGCATCTTTGGCACCGTTGAACTGAGGGACCGCATCAACTTCAATTCCACCAACGAAGATGTACGCAAGGTTCTGGAGAATGAGGCCAACTCAGCAATTGACAATGCCTTCAACGTGCTCCGCAACAGGATTGACCGTTTCGGTGTCGTGCAGCCCAATATTTCGCATCTGCAGCCTCGCGGGCGCATCCTTGTTGAGCTTCCGGGCGTGAAGGACCCCCAGCGTGTGCGTGACCTGCTGCAGGGAACGGCCAACCTCGAGTTCTGGGAGACCTTTGAAACCTCCGAGGTGATCGGGTATCTTATGCAGGCCAATGAATTCCTCAGATCTATTCAGGTTGATGAGACTGTTGCATCAGTATCTGATACCGTCACCGGCGCCCGGCAGGACACCACTGCTGCCGAGGACAGGTCATTGCTTGACATGGTCAGCAGTGATACCGCTGCCGCGGCGGAGGCCTCGACCCTTGAGGAGTTTACGCGCCAGAACCCGCTCTTCGGACTGTTACGGCCTAACGTTTCACAGGACGGACAACCGATACCCGGCAGCCTCGTCGGCTTTACCGCAGGCAAAGATACTGCAGCTGTAAATGCATACCTGGCAATGAACCAGGTGAAAGCGATGTTCCCCAGGGAGCTGAGGTTCTACTGGAGTCAGAACCCCTACAAGTATGATGAGACCAATACCCTGTATGAGCTGCACGCCATCAAGATAACTTCACGCGACGGACGTGCTCCCCTGTCAGGTGACGTTGTGACCTCCGCCCGCCCCTCAACCGGGGTGACCGGCACTGACATCAAGGTCGATTTCTCCATGAATGCCGAAGGAGCAAAGATATGGCAGAGGATGACACGTGACAACATCGGGCGCTGCATAGCTGTAGTCCTTGACGGTTACGTGAGATCATACCCCAGGGTCCAGAATGAGATCGCTGGCGGTAACACCGAGATAACAGGCGACTTCACCCTTGAGGAGGCAGAAGACCTTTCCAATATCCTTAAGTCAGGAAAGATGCCGGCTCCGGCCCATATCATCCAGGATACCGTTGTAGGTCCCTCACTGGGTAAGGCAGCAATAGACAGCGGACTGAAATCGTTCATAGTGGCATTCGTCATTGTGTTGCTCTACATGATATTCTTCTACAGCCGCTCGGCAGGAACGGTGGCGGACATGATGCTGCTGCTAAATATTTTTCTGATATTCGGGGTGCTGGCTTCACTGAATGCCGTCCTGACACTGCCCGGTATTGCCGGTATCGTCCTCACCCTCGGTATGGCTGTCGACGCCAACGTTCTTATCTTTGAGAGGATCAAGGAGGAGCTCAGGGCAGGAAAGGGTGTGAAACAGGCCATTGCTGACGGCTACAGCAATGCATACTCGGCCATCATTGACGGTAACCTGACAACCATCATTACAGGTGTCATCCTGTACGTCTTCGGTACCGGTCCTATCAAAGGTTTTGCCACAACACTGATCATTGGTATCGTCACCTCTCTCTTTACCTCGGTTCTTCTTTCGAGGATGGTTTATGACCGGCTTCTCAAGAGAAACCGCAATATATTGTTTACCTCAAAGATCACTGCCAATTTCCTTAAGGATGTACACATCCGCTTTGTGAACCTGCGCAAGGTCGGCTATGTAATATCCTCCATACTCATTTTAGCCAGTGTCATCTCACTTTCAACACGCGGACTAAGCCGGGGTATAGACTTTGTGGGAGGCCGTACCTATGTTATCAGCTTTGATCAGCCGGTGGCAACATCGGATGTAGCCCAGCTTCTTGCTCCGGGTCTGGAATCATCGCCGGTGGTAGTGACCTACGGTTCTGATAACCAGGTTAAGATAAGCACCAAGTACAAGGTGGAAGACCCGGGCGCACAGGATGAGGTCGACAATATTATATATGAAGGCCTCAAGGGATTGGCGGGCAACCCGGATAAGGCTACATTCCTCGAGGACAATCTCAAGAGCTCTGAGACAGTGGGCCCGACAATCGCCCGTGATATAACGGTGAAAGCCATATGGGCAGTATTATTTGCACTGGCAGGGATGTTCCTCTACATACTGCTCCGATTCAGGAACTGGCAGTATGGCCTTGGGGCCATCGCCGCACTGGTGCATGACGTGGTGATAGTACTCGGTATCTTCTCATTGTTCTACGGCATAATGCCATTCTCCATGGATATCGACCAGGCATTCATTGCGGCAATACTTACCGTGGTGGGGTACTCCGTCAACGATACGGTTATCATCTTTGACAGGATAAGGGAATACCTTCCCATATTCCGGAAGAGGCCGCGCAAGGAGGTTATTGACCTGGCGCTGAACAGCACCCTGGTGCGTACAATCAACACCTCAATGACTACCATAATGGTGCTGCTCGCAATCTTCATCTTCGGTGGAGAGGTAATCAGAGGCTTTGTCTTCGCATTGCTGCTGGGTATTGCGGTTGGAACGTACTCATCGCTGTTCGTTGCCACCCCAATCTATTATGAAACGATGCGCCGCCGGAAGGGAGAGGAAAAGGAGGTCCAGCCCGCTGACGGACGGAAGAAGAAGATAACCGGTTAAGGGCCTTTGGTGTCAGATGGGAAAACGCTGGCAGGTTGACGCACGAGAGACCATCCGGTTGGTTAATGGCATCTGAAACCGGAGTAAACCAGCCGGTAACCGGCATCCGGAACCAGGGAATGGGTCTGGCCTGTTAAGGGTCTCCGGAGCCGGGAAGGAATAGCCGGATACGGCATAAGACACGAGGCTGCCCCCTGAAGGCAGCCTCGGTAATGGTGCGCCCTGCAGGGACGATAACTATAGGGTGGAAGTCCCGAATGTGCCCTGACATTGGGGGCGGTGATTTAGTTTGCTGTTCCTTACCAGCTTCCTTCTGTAAGCCACGGCGGCAGCCCTGATTTTTATTTACCTGTAAAAAATCAACTGTTTTTATGTAAGTTTGCCGGACAAACTTCCGGTTGCGAATGGGCATGTTACTCTTCATAAGCGGGCAGGAGATAATCATCATCATGATTGTTATCCTCGTGCTCTTCGGTGCTGACAAGCTGCCGGAGATAGTGCGGACCATGGGCAGGGGAGTGCGTGAGGTGCGTAAGGCCACTGACGACATCAAGCGCGAGTTTGAGGAGAGCACTGAAGATATACGGAAAGATTTCAGTGACATGGCAGACTCGGTTCAGAAAGACTTTACCGAGGTGAAGGAGAGCGTGCAGAAGGATGTTGATGAGGTCAGCAAGAATGTCCGCCACGAGATTGACGATACGGCAAAACCGATTGCCGATGATGTCAACGAGATGGCGCAGGATCTCAACAGGGAGATGAATGAGACAGCCGGAGAGATAAACAGGGAGATAAGTAAGAGCGGCAAGAAGGAAAGGGAGACGAGTGTTACTGAGGGGAACAGGAAAAAGAACAGTGCTTCCGCAAGCAAAGAGGAAAACAGTATTACATGATAAAAGTATCCGGAATACTCAAATCCTACGGGGATCTGAAGGTGTTGAAGGGAATCAACCTGGAGGTAAGGGAGAAGGAGGTGGTGGCCATAGTCGGCGCCAGCGGAGCAGGCAAGACCACCCTGCTCCAGATCATAGGCACCCTTGACAAGCCCGACGCGGGGACGATACTTTATAACGGGCAGGATGTGGGGACACTCACACAGAGGAACCTCTCAGCCTTCAGGAACCGCAACATAGGGTTTGTCTTCCAGTTTCATCAGCTGCTGCCGGAGTTCACCGCACTGGAGAATGTAAGCATCCCGGCGCTGATAGCCGGCAAGTCGCGTGCCGAGGCGGCAGAGAAGGCGTCGGAGCTGCTTTCTTTTTTGGGGCTGGGCGACAGGCTCGACCATAAGCCTTCGCAGCTTAGTGGCGGAGAGCAGCAGCGTGTGGCCGTGGCACGGGCTATAGTCAACTCACCTTCACTTATCCTGGCAGACGAGCCGTCAGGCAACCTCGACACTGAGAACAAGAGGGAGCTTCACAATCTCTTCTTCAGGCTTCGTGACACCTTCGGACACACATTCATCATCGTGACACACGATCCTCAGCTGGCCGCAATGTCTGACCGGACCATCAGGATAAAGGACGGACAGATCACTCCATGATTTCAATTGACGGAGTCGCAAAGCTGAAGAGAGGGGAGCTGAAAGAGTTCCTTGATCAGAGGGTTGACTGCTACAACAGACCCGGTTTCATCGGGTTGGATCCGATAAGCATACCGCACCGCTTCACCGTTAAGGAGGATATTGAGATTGCCGGTTTCCTGGCTGCCACCATCGCCTGGGGCAACCGTGTGGCGATACTGCGCAGCGCCAGCCACATGATGGACATCATGGGTAATACACCCTATGATTTTGTAATCAACCACCGCGATGAAGACCTCAGGGGCATAGAGGGGTGTATCCACCGAACCTTCAATGCGGAGGATTTTATCTATTTCATTGAGGCTTTGAAATATATATATCTTGAGAAGGGCGGAATGGAAGCGGTTTTTGCCAGGTATCAAACCGATGATTCACTGCAGCCGGCCATACACGAGTTTGGTAAGACATTTTTTGAGTTGCCGCACAACCCCAGAACCCGCAGGCACCTCTCCGACCCTTTCAAGGGCTCCGCCGCCAAGAGGATAAACATGTATCTTCGGTGGATGATAAGGAATGACAACCGGGGAGTGGATTTCGGTATCTGGAAAACTATTCCGCCATCCATCCTTTCATGCCCCATTGACATTCACTCCGGCAACGTAGCAAGAAAACTTGGGCTGTTAAAGCGTAAGCAAAATGACTCAAAGGCGGTCATCGAACTTGATACATATCTACGCTCATTGGATAAGCAGGATCCTGTTAAATACGACTTTGCCTTATTTGGCCTGGGTGTTTTCGAAAAATTCTAACACTTCCTTTTTAATAAGACTTAAAATACCTGGTGTTATTACTGGTATTCAAACAACTTTTAACCACTATCGAAACAAAATCCCTTATGAGGTTAATAAGTAATAAACATGATTCAGGCAATGAAAGCAAATCTGGTTGGTCATGGCCGAAGCTATACTGACGTCTTACTTCAATACTTAATAAACTCACAGAAGCTGTTCAGAAGTTTTATGATACATGCCAGAGTTATATCAATATTCGTAAGACAATAGATTTTCGTAATGACATAACACAAGAATTACAGGCAAAACCTGACAGGATAGAGTACGTAGAGTATAATGAAATTTCTGAGTACAAAGAAGTCCTAAAATGTTTTAATAATATACATCTGAATATAAAAAGCATGAAGATGAAATTGGGTGCTTAAGTGCAAAATAAATGCACATGATCATGAAAACAATTTTCGAAGTTTTTTGTATAATGAACATATGTTCACTATATTTGTGGCGAACTAATGCTCATAATAATGTCGCCCAGGCCAATCAGATTGCGAAAAATCAGCAATCCCGCGATAATATCAGGTTTTAGACCTTATGGAAACAATCAAAGTGACAAAAAACCTGAAATCGTTTTTCTGTGTTTAGAAGAGTACGAAGCACTTCGTCTGTGTGATTTCAACAGGTTAAATCACTACCAGGCATCACAAACAATGGACATATCGAGACCAACACTGACCCGTATTTATGCCCTGGCAAGACAAAAAATTGCAGAAGCTATTGTTCATGGAAAGCAGATAATTATTAAAAGCAGTAATGTCTATTTTGACAGTGACTGGTATTTATGCAAATCATGCGGTTGTTATTTTAATTATCCTGATAAACAAGAGAAAATAAAAGAGTGCCCAATGTGTAAAAGTCCCGATATCATAAGCTATGAACGCTTACCGGATACACAGGGATTGCCTTTCCCGGGCTTATAAGATGTATACATATGTCCCGGATATAGTTGCAAGATGCCTGATGCATAAGAGTATTTGTAAAAATGAAGTTTATCCGAATTGTCATCAAAATATGTTCAAAAAAGAGCCTAATCAGTAAAATAGTTAATATTTAAAAACCATTTCATTATGAAAGTTGCTATAACAAGTTCAGGAAACCAGATGGAGAGTAAAATAGATCAGCGCTTCGGGCGTTGTGCTGTTTTTGTAATTTATGATACCGAAACAAAGGCTCTGGAATTCATTCCTAATCCAAACAAAGATGCCAATAATGGTGCAGGTCCTGCATCAGTGCAATTTGTTGCTTCACACCACGTACAGAAAATTATTTCAGGAGAATTCGGAATTAAAATCAGGTCTTTGCTTGACAGTATGAAAATCCAAATGACCATTTTAAAAGACTCGGATAAAAATATAAGAGAAATAATAGATATGCTAAACCAAAATTAATTAAAATGAAAAAACGTATCGCTATTCCGTTGGAAAACGGTATTTTATGTTCCCATTTTGGTCATTGTGAGCAATTTGCAATTGTAGATGCCGAAAACAATTCAATTTCAGGTGAAACATTAGTCATTCCACCCCCCCATGCACCGGATTTACTTCCGGCATGGTTGGCCGAAAAAGGGATAACCGATGTTATTGCAGGAGGTATGGGTCAAAGAGCTATAAATCTTTTTAATCAGCAAAAAATCAATGTTTTTGTAGGTGCACCAATAAAAAAATCAAAAGATCTGGCAAATGATCTTTTGAATAATACCCTTTCGGCCGGCGCTAACTATTGTGACCACTAATTTTGAAGATAAATGGTTTCGGATCACCGATGCTTTTTCTGCTTCACGAGGGCATTTGAAAAATTGGTTGAAAAAGAAAATATTTCTAATGAAGCAAAAAATTGTTTCACCCGGGATATGATAAATTTATATCAGAATAACTGGGATAAGTTTACTGCATCTGAATTTTCAAGGGAGCTTCACGGTATTTTAAGGAGTTATACTCTAAATCCTGATCCTTACAAGAGAGTAAAGAAGGAGAACAATGATCAGGCTCTCAGAATGTTTCTTGAATTAGAAAATATCATACGTCAATCAAAAGATTCTTTCGATACTGCTTTACGCCTCGCGATTGCAGGAAACATCATCGATTTTGCCGCCAATGATAATTTCGATTTGCAGGCAACAATTGATAAAGCGCTTAATTCTGAATTTGCGATTGACCATTCAAAACAATTAAAGGAAGCAATAGAGAATGCAAAAACTGTTTTATATCTGGGAGATAATGCCGGTGAAATTGTTTTTGATAAACTATTTATTGAAACAATTAGCCACCCTGACCTAATATTCGTAGTAAGAGGTGCACCGGTTATTAATGATGCCACCATGGAAGATGCGGAATATATTGGTATGAAAGATATTGTCAATGTAATCTCGAGCGGATACGATGCAGTATCAACTATCCCCGAAAAATCAAGTAAACATTTTCAAAAATATTTCAGGGAAACTGATGTTATTATTTCTAAAGGACAGGGGAACCTGGAAGGACTGTTCCCTTTGAACGATAAAAGGATATTCTTCCTATTAATGGTCAAATGCGATGTCATGGCCGAATTTCTGAAAGTGAAAAAGGGCAGCCTGGTCGTTTATAATAACGCCTGTTAAAAAAGATATGTTAGAATACTAATACTGATAGGTTATGATTAGTTTTGGTCCTGTACCATCAAGAAGACTTGGTAAAAGCCTTGGGATTAATAATATCATGACTCCCAAGACCTGTTCCTATGGATGTGTTTACTGCCAGGTGGGGAGAACAATAAAAAAAAGCATTAAAAGGGAAACATTTTCCCAGCCTGAAGTAATCTTTGAAAAGGTTGAAGAGCACCTTAAACGACTCGACAAAGAAAATTATCCCGATTATCTCACCTTCGTTTCAAACGGGGAACCAACTCTTGACATAAACCTGGGCAAGTCAATCATGTTGCTTAAACAATTCGGCTTACCGGTCGCGGTTATAACCAATGCTTCATTATTATTCAATGAATCGGTGAGAGAGGATCTTTTTCAGGCCGACTGGGTGTCACTTAAGATGGATGCCGGAGATAACGACACATGGCAAGAAGTCAACCGCCCTGTTCACGGGCTCGATTTCGAAAAACTGACAGAAAGTAAAAATCTGTTTGCTTCTGAATTTAAAGGTATTTTATGCACTGAAACAATGCTGGTTGACGGCGTAAATGACTTTTCTGATAATTTTATAAATGTTGCACAACAGGTTAAGAATTTAAACCCGGTTAAAGCATATCTGTCAATTCCCACACGACCTCCTGCAGGATTTTCGGTGAAAGCACCAGACCCGGAAAAGCTGAACCAGGCATGGCAGATTTTCAGCAATATGAATTAAATACAGAATTTCTTACAGGCTTCGAAGGCACCAATACCGGTTTTACCGGCAATATATATGAAGATATATTAAATATTACATCTGTGCATCCGCTAAGGGAAGATTCAATGATTAAACTTTTGGAAAATAATAATGCCGGTTTTGAAGTGGTTGAATCTCTTATCAGGCAAAGATTAATAAAAGTCTCTGCATATGAAGGGAAAAAATTTTATTTAAGAGAGTACCATCTGTGTATTTAACATAATTATGAATGACAGCACCTGTTATTTTATATGGTTCGCCGATTCTAAGAAAATATTCGGCAGATATCACTGAGGAAGACAATATACCGGAAATTACAGAAATGCTCTTCAACACCCTCAAAAATGCTGAAGGTATCGGATTGGCGGGACCGCAGATAAATCTTTTAAAAAAAGCTTTTGTAATTGACACTTCGCCTCTTTCAGAAGATGATATTACAATTGAAAAGTATGAGAAGGTTTTTATAAATCCCAGGATACTTGAAAAAGACAGTGAAGAAGTAATTTTCAGGGAAGGATGTCTGAGTATACCTGATATTTACGAAGAAGTCAAACGGCCATCGAAGATTTGGGTGAGATATAATGACCATTCTTTTAATGTTGTTGAAGAAGAAATGAGCGGCATTGTTGCAAGGATCTTTCAGCATGAATATGATCACCTGGTTGGAATTCTTTTTATTGATAAGATCAACCCTGTAAAAAGGAAATTACTAACAGGTAAATTAAACAAAATCAAAAAATTATCTAAAACTCAATAGGTCCCCGATTATGCCAGCCTTATATGAACAACTGGAAAAGGATGTCCGTTTCAGGGAAGGAATGAAAGCCTGCGTGAACTGCGGTGTCTGTACTGCCATTTGCCCTGCAGCGGAAGTAAGCGATTATGATCCGCGCATGGTAGTAAATACTGTTCAGTTAAGAGATGAAACAGAAATTGAAAAACTTCTTAAAAGCGATACTATATGGAGGTGCGGTGAATGCCTTTCATGTAAAACAAGATGTCCGAGGGGGAATGTCCCGGGGTATATTGTCCAGGCATTAAGGGCTTTATCTATTGAAACTGGTCTGTTCATGGAAAGTGAACAAGGCAGGAAACAACTGGCTGTTAAGCGTACCGTTGGAGATCACATCCTGAAATACGGGTACTGCGTATATATTGATGAAGTAGATAATGATATGTACCCCGAACAGGGCCCGGTATGGAATTGGCTCAGGGAAAACAGGGATTCAATGCTGGAACGTCTCGGAACAAGTTATAAAAAGGATCAGTCCGGAACACTCCGTAAGACGTCGGAGGAATCGCTTAATGATCTTAAAAAGATTTTTGATGAAACCGGCGGTACCACAAGGTTTGAAAAGATCGAAAAATATTCTTCTGAAAAAGCAAAAGAACTGAAGATTGATTTTAAAGAAGGGAAAGATGATTATTTCAAATTCCTGTATGAAGAATAATTGTTTGAATTATCAGATATAAATCGGAATGAACATCAGAAAAAATGAAATATGGGCCTCTTACCAGAAAGAGATAGCAGATGACCATTATTATTTTGCACGCAGCTGTATCAGGCAGAACTTCTTCCCGGCTGCAGAAAATCTATATCTCGGGATTCTTCGTAATGTCCTTGAAAAAGATATCTATGACGATGCCAGGCAAACCACCTGCACGGGGATTGCTTATCATTCGGGGCTTATTCCTTTCGAGACAACAATGACTGTCATCGCACGGCAATTTGCACTGATGACTGAAGCCGGGTATGAGAATTTTGTAGTCTCCTGTGTTACATCTTTCGGGTTGTACGTTGAAACTCTGGAAACATGGAAGCATTTTCCCGAAAAAGAACAAGAAGTCCGCGAAGCGTTAAAACGCGCCACGGGTATGACTTTTTCAATACCCAAAAATCTTGTTCATGCCAGCGATGTCATTTATAAATACCGGAAAGAACTTGCAACCGGATTAAAATTCAGGCTGATAAACAAAAGCACCGGGGAGCCTCTTAAAATAGTTGATCATATCGGGTGTCATTATGCCAAGATTTTCCCGCAAAAAGGGATCGGTGGCGCTGAATATCCTTATGTGCTTGCAGGATTAATTGATTAATGGGGAGGGCAGCAGGTTGATTACCCGGAACGCCGTCATTGCTGCGGATTCGGGTTCAGACAATACCTGCTCAAATCGAACAGGGGATATTCAGTATCAAATTCCAAAAAGAAATTCGATTCCATGCAGCCTTTTAAACCTGATCTTATAATAGCCAATTGTCCCGGCTGTACTTTTTTCCTCGACCGGTGGCAATATGTGATTGCCGAGATGGAAGGTAAAACTTACGGTGAAAATGGTTATGGGATACCAGTTCTCACTTATGAAGAACTGACTGGTCTTCTTCTTGGTTACAATCCGTGGGACATTGGCCTGCAAACTCACCAGGTAAGCGTTGAACCGTTGCTGGATAAGCTGGGAATCAAATATGATCCGGTTATGAAATATAAAGGTTTAAACGGAGAAGATTTAGGTAAACCAGAACAGCCATTGGTTTTAAAATGCATATAAATATCTATATATCAATAATATAAGATTCTTTAAAATCATTAAAAATGAAAACAACAGATGTTTTAATTATCGGAGGAAGCGCTGCAGGAATGGTTGCCGCCCTTACAGGAAAGTCATCATGGCCAAAGAAAAGTTTTACACTCGTAAAAAAACAAAAAGAAATGATGGTTCCCTGTGGAATACCATACATATTCGGAACACTTGATAATAGTAACATGAATTTGTTGCCGGTGGATACTTCACTTGAAAAAGCAGGTATTACCTCACTGGTAGATGAAGTAACAGGCATTGACACAGTAAACAAAACTGCTGATCTTGCAGGCGGAGAAAAGATTCAATATGATAAACTTGTAATCGCAACCGGATCAATCCCTGTTAAACCCAAATGGCTTAAAGGAGGAGAAAAGAATAATGTTTTTGTTATCCCCAAGGACAAGGTTTACCTCGATGAAATGGTGGCAAAACTTAAAGACCTTAAAAAGGTTGTGGTTATAGGAGCCGGATTTATAGGTGTTGAATTTTCAGATGAACTCATGAAACGGGGCCATGAAGTGACTATTGTTGAAAAGCTTCCTGATATTCTCAGCCTTGCTTTCGATGTTGAAATATCCCAAAAGATTTCGGAAATACTTTTCCAAAGGGGTTTAAAGATTATAACCGGGAACGGAATAAGGAAAATTACCGGTGAAAAGAATGTTGAAAGTGTCAGCCTTGAAAACAATGAAACTGTCAATGCTGATGCTGTCATTCTTTCAGTAGGTTATAAACCGAACACCGAGCTGGCACGTAAATCAGGAATATATGTAGATGAAGGCGGATTTATTGCTGTTGATGAATATATGCGGACCCATGTGAAGGATATTTTTGCAGTCGGGGATTGTGCACAGAAACGGGATTTTGTTACCCGCGCCAGGGTGGCAACAATGCTGGCATCAACAGCATGTGCAGAAGCAAGGATAGCAGGAATGAATCTTTTTAATCTTAGTGTTGTAAAAACTTTTAGCGGTACAATTGCTATTTATTCTACAGCAATAGGTGACACCGGTTTTGGTACAGCTGGTGTCACGGAAGCAAGGGCCAAAGCAGAGGGAATTGATTCCATTACCGGTACATTTGAAGGGGTTGACCGTCATCCCGGAAATCTGCCTGGTTCACATAAACAGCTTGTCAAACTTATAGCTGCCCGCCAGTCGGGTGTTATAATAGGTGGTGAAGTCATCGGTGGATTAAGCACAGGAGAACTCACAAATGTAATAGGTCTTGCAATTCAGAACCGGATGTCGGTCAATTCATTGTTGACATCCCAAATCGGGACGCATCCATGCTTAACTGCTTCTCCCGCTGGTTATCCTCTAATTAAAGCAGCAGAAATAATACATGGGAAACTGAGAAACAGATAATGAAGTCATTTCAAACAACATACAGAGTCACGTATTCCGATACTGACCAGATGGGATTCATGCATCATTCCAACTACCTTAAGTGCTATGAGACAGCCCGCTGGGAACTTTTCAGAAGTATCGGGATAGCTTACCCCGAAATAGAGTATGAGGGCATCATCTTACCTGTAATAAACACTTCGTTGAAGTTTATTAAACCAGCCTTTTATGATCAGAAGATAATTATCAACACCCGGATAAAATCATTTAAGGGTGCAAGAATAGTTTTTGAATATCAGACGATAAATGAGACCGGGGAGATCATTAATGAAGCACAGATCACTGTCGCCTGCGTTAAAAAGATCACTGGGAAGGCATGTTTCCCGCCAAAAAAAATATCAGATACCCTGAAAGAATTAATTGACAAATAATGGAGAAGATAAAAATAGGGATAATCATTTGCGACAGGTATAAAACCTGTGCCGGAGGAAAATGCTTCAGGGCAGTGGCCAATCGTGAAGGGGTATTCTCAATCTATAAAGATATGGATGTTGAGGTTGCAGGCTTTACTACCTGTGGCGGCTGTCCCGGAGGGAATATAGAATATGCTCCTGAAGAAATGAAGAAAAACGGGATAACTCATATCCATTTTGCAACCGGATTCCTTGTTGGTTATCCACCGTGTCCTTATATGGAGCATTTTAAAAACTTTATAGAAGAGAAGTACGGGATTAAGGTAATTCCGGGAACCCATCCTGTACCTCAGAAATATTATCTGACACATATGAAACTTAATACATGGAAAGATGAGTTTTTGATGGATTCAGTTGAAAATATCCTTGGTGATGAAAAAACAAGGTTAAATTATGATTGACCGGTATGATGAAGATTGCCATAGCCAGCGGTAAAGGGGGTACGGGAAAGACTTTTGTTGCAACAAATTTATTCCATGCTCTCTATAAGAATAACTACAGGACAAAGCTCGTTGACTGCGATGCTGAAGCCCCAAATTCAATAGCATTCTTTAAAACAAAGCTTATAAAGGAATCTGATGTTACACAGTTGGTACCGGTCATTAAGACAGATAATTGCACCTTTTGCGGACAATGCCATGAATATTGTAATTACAATGCTATTTTCATTTTGCCTCCAATGAAAATTATAAAAGTTATTGAAGATCTTTGTCATGGTTGTGGTGCATGCAGCGTTGCCTGTAAGTTCGGAGCTATATCAGAAAAACCGGTTTCACTGGGAAAAGTTGCTTCCTATTCTTTAAAAAACAAGCCTCTTCTTCTCGAAGCAAAAATGAATATCGGGGTAATGTCGCCTGTTACTGTTATTAAGGCTGCCATAAGCCAGATTGATAACCAGTCAGATATTGTAATTCTGGATGCCCCTCCCGGCACATCCTGTCCTTTTATACAAACAGTGGCATCAGCTGATTTTGTTATCCTGGTAACTGAGCCTACACCATTTGGACTCAGCGATCTGAAACAGAGCGTTGAAACACTCAGGAAAATAAACAAACCAACCGGAGTCATTATAAACAGGGCAGGATTAGGGAATAATCAGGTTAGGGAATACCTGTTGCGGGAAGAGATTCCTCTTTTACTTGAAATTCCGTTTAAAAAGGAGATTGCAGCCTCATACTCCAGGGGGGAAATAATGTCTGAAACCGATTCATTTTTTGCACAACAACTATTATCAGTAGTTGAAAATATCAATGAACAATATGGAAATAGCAATAATAAGTGGTAAAGGAGGAACCGGGAAATCAAGTATCAGCGCCGCGTTTGCCACCCTGAATGGGGAAGTACTTCTTGCCGACTGCGATGTGGATGCGGCTAATCTATACCTGCTTTTTAACCCTTCGCATGAAGAAGAAGAGGTTTTCATTGCAGGCGAAAAAGCTTTTATTGACTACTCATTATGCACTAATTGCGGTATATGCGTTGACTATTGCCGTTTCGGCGCCATTTCTTTTATAAATGAAAAAGTATCAATATCCGAAATACTATGCGACGGGTGCAGGCTTTGTTCACGCATCTGTCCTGAGAATGCCATAAATATGGTCCCGAACGATAAAAGCATGATGTATTCGGGTTCCTTCCGCAATGGCAAAATGGTTTACGGACGGCTTTCACCAGGTGAAGAGAATTCAGGAAAACTGGTGAATATGGTACGGGAGAAAGCGAAAGAGATTGCGAAAGAAAATAACCTGGAAACTATTATACTTGACGGTCCTCCGGGAATAGGCTGCCCTGTAATTTCAACTATTACCGGAGTGGATAAGGTTGTAATAGTGACTGAACCGACTATTTCAGGCCTGCACGATATGCAAAGGACAGTTGAGATAGTTAAAAAATTCAGTTTACCTGCGTTTGTTATTATTAATAAATATGATCTGAATTCTGATATGAGTGATCAGATTGAAGATTGGTGCAGACAGAACAAAATTACCATTGCTGGTCGGTTGCCCTTTAATAAACAGGTGGTTGAGGCAATGGTAATGGGCAAAAGCATAATTGAATTTGCTCCTGATAATGAAATAAGTAAAAACATCACAATAATATGGGACAAAATAACAAAACAAAAAAAATGAGCGGACTTTTTGAAAAGATCCCTATGGAAGGTGTTAAACACATAATTGTTGTTGCTTCAGGCAAAGGCGGTGTAGGGAAATCGACAGTGTCCGCCAATCTTGCAATAGTATTGGCGGGGAACGGTTATAAGACAGCGCTGGTTGACGCGGATATTTACGGGCCATCGATTCCAAGAATGTTTGGAATTGAAGATGTGAGACCGGGGGGAACCGCTGTTGGGGATAAACAGATGATTTTTCCTGTTGAAAAGTTCGGTGTAAAAATAATGTCTATAGGTTTTTTTATCGATAAAAAACAGTCCCTGATATGGCGAGGGCCCATGGTTTCCAACGCTGTTACGCAACTATATGAAAATACTGTATGGGAAGATATAGATTATATGATCGTGGACTTTCCTCCGGGAACAGGCGATATTCAATTGACAACGATTCAAAAGCTGAATCTGAAAGGAGCAATTATAGTGACAACTCCTCAGGAGATAGCATTGAATGATGCCCGTAAAGCTACATCAATGTTTACCAACTCCGATTTGAAAGTTCCTGTTATTGGTATAATTGAAAATATGGCCTGGTTTACTCCTGAACAACATCCCGATGAGATATACTATATTTTCGGAAAAGGCGGTGGCCTGAAACTGGCAAAAGAGTTCGATTCTGTGTTACTTGGACAGGTACCGCTTGTAATTGAAGTCGGTGAAGCAGCCGAAAAGGGACTGAGCGTCTTCAGTCAGAAAAATAAATCAGTTGTTACTGCATTTGAAAATATTGCTGAGCTTATTATTTCGAAAGTCTAATAATAAATATTCCCTTTACACAAAATCGTATTACAATGGGTGTCGTGCGCTTCAGTGTAAGTCTTGAAGAAGAACTGCTTAATGAACTTGATCTGTTTTCAAAAGATAACAGTTTTGCAAACAGATCGCAGGCACTAAGGCATCTTATTGAAAAAAATATTGTTGAAAAAAAATTGCATTGCAACAATGTCGTTGCAGGC
>DHHM01000022.1:28339-248640 GCA_002403305.1 Bacteroidales bacterium UBA4772 | reverse complement strand
GCTGCTGTTGCAGCTCTCTGACAGGCGACATTCACTCTTTTTTACTATTTTTGTCCTGCGTCAGCAGCAGGAGAGATGGACTTTTCAAAGATACCCGGACAGAAGGCAGTTATTGACAGGCTGAGGTGCTCCGTAGCGGAGAACCGCGTAAGCCATGCCATGCTCTTCTACGGACCCGAAGGCAGCGGCAAGTTTGCCATCGCCATGGCCTTTGCCCGGTACATAAGCTGCGAGAACCGCACCACGGAGGATGCCTGCGGCATATGTCCTTCCTGTGTCAAGCATGACAAGCTAATTCATCCCGACCTCCACTTTGTCTTTCCGGTCATTAAGAAGAAATCGGGCACCGAGCCGGTGAGCGACACCTTCATCACACAGTGGCGTGCTATGGTGCTCAAGTCGCCCTGGTTCTCACTCAGCACCTGGACAGAGGCGATGGAGGTAGCCAACGAGCAGGCCCTGATACCTGTTGCCGAGGCAGCGGAGATAATCAGAAAGCTGAGCCTTAAATCGTTCGAGTCGGACTTCAAGATCATGATCATCTGGCTTCCCGAGAAGATGAACCCCGAGACGGCCAACAAGCTTCTGAAGATGATAGAGGAGCCTCCGGCAAGGACACTCTTCATTCTGGTATCCGAGGAGGATGACAAGCTGCTGCCTACTATCACTTCACGCTGCCAGCATATCAGGATACCGGCCATCCCTGCCGGAGAGATGAGCGCATACCTCGCTGCCACACACGGCATAGACCCGGTACGTGCATCGGAGATAGCAGGGATAGCCAACGGCAACATGGTCAGAGCCATGGAGCTGATCCGCGAAGATGACGAGACCGCCGTACATCTCGACCGGTTTACCGGCCTGATGCGCACGGCTTATATGAGAGATATCCACAAGCTGGTCTCCTGGTCGGAGGAGACGGCCGCCCTCGGGAGGGAGCGGCAAAAGAGCTTCCTCTCCTATGCCCTCCGTATGATACGGGAGAACTTCGTCATGAACTTCGGTGGGAAGGAGAAGAAGATGGTTTACCTTACACGTGCCGAAGATGAGTTCTCGGAAAAATTTCACCCCTTCATCAGCGAAGCAAATATCATCGCCCTGAACCAGGAGTTCAATCTTGCCTATGCACATGTTGAGAGCAACGGCAACACGAAAATGATTTTCCTTGACCTGGCGCTCAGAACAATGCGACTTATCAGGTGAGAGCCTGAATTCCCTTGTAATTAGCCCATTTATTCCTAATTTTGCAATCAACTTCCGGAGAGGTATGATATTATTTCTACACCCGGAAGTCAGAACTTGATAACATGATCAGCGAAGATATAAATCACCGTGAGGGCGACGAGCCTGCAGTGCCGGAGATAAAATACAACATGGGGGAGAACAAGCTCAATGAGTACAACTGGCTTGCCAACCTCCCTTTTGACCCACGCCACAATGTGGTTGTGGAGGTTCGTTTCAAGAACACCCGCAAGGGGTTCTACCGCAATGTCAATGACCTGAGGCTGGAGGCGGGCGACATTGTAGCCGTTGAAGCCTCACCCGGACATGACATAGGCCATGTCTCCATGACCGGCTTCCTTGTCTCCGAGCAGCTTAAGAAACTGAAGATACGACCTGTCATCGAAGAGATGAAGAAGGTATACCGGAAGGCCAGGCCGGCCGACCTCCAAAAGTGGGAGGAGGCTAAAAAGCTGGAGGTCACTACCATGCTGAGGTCAAGAAAGATAGCTGAGAACCTGGGGCTGGCGATGAAGATAGGCGATGTGGAGTACCAGGGAGACAAGACCAAGGCTATCTTTTATTACCTGGCTGAGGAGAGGGTCGACTTCCGGCAGCTGATAAAAGTGCTGGCCGAAGAGTTCCGCGTACGCATCGAGATGAGGCAGATAGGAGCGCGCCAGGAGGCCGGCCGCATCGGCGGCATAGGCACCTGCGGGAGGGCACTATGCTGCTCGGGCCATATCACCAACTTCATGTCGGTGACTACTTCACACGCCCGATACCAGGACCTGTCGCTCAACCCACAGAAGCTTGCCGGACAGTGCGGGAAACTGAAGTGCTGTCTGAGCTATGAGCTCGACTGTTACATTGATGCACAAAAGAACTTTCCCTCACGTGAGATACCCCTGGAACTTGCCGGAGGCACTGCCCACTTCATCAAGATGGAGGTCCACACAGGCATCTACTGGTACTCTACTGACCCCCGCACAGCGGTCAATCTCACCCCTGTGCCAGTGGAACGGGTGCGGGAGATAATATTGCTCAACAGGAAAGGGATCAAACCCGACACTCTCCTGGATGACAACGTGAAAAAGAATTCCGGCAGCAACAGTGATCTGCTCCTTCAGAACAGCGGTCTGGAGAGGTTCGAAACAAAGAGCGGCAGCCGTGAGCGGAGGGGCAGACAGAGACCATATCCAAGGCGCAATGAGAAGAAAAAGAGATAATCTGATTTTTACCGCGGCACTGCTGGCATTGCTGACGCTCTCCTGCACCCACGGCACAATCTTTTCTGACAATCATAAGATGGAGGAAGAGATATGGAGCATGTATGAACCTGCCGACTATGCCTGTGCCGTAACTGACACGGCCAGCACCTATGATATTCGTTTCTCACTGCGCACATCCACCGACTATCCCTATCGCAACATCTATCTCTTCGTTATCACCTCCTTCCCCTCCGGCACCACGGTCACAGACACGCTGCATGTAATGGTTGCCGACGGTCAGGGCAGGTGGCTGGGCAGAGGGGCAGGGGATCTGCGCGATCTGACCATCCCCTATAAGTCAAATGTCTGGTTCCCAGAGGCTGGAGACTACAGCTTCAGGGTCATTCACGGAATGAGAGACACCCTCCTTAAGGGTGTACACGACCTTGGAATCAAGATCACGCTGAGAGAAGAACAGGTCAAATAAGAGAGGCTTTGGGAAAGAACAAACTGGCACGGTGGGCTGAGATGAAAGGCTTCGACCATGTGATAGAGCCATCCTTTGAGGAGGTCTTCAGGAAAGATCACAGCCTGAAGGGCAGATGGCACAGTGAGTGGTTCGGAAACAGCAACCCCATCGTTCTCGAACTGGGTTGCGGCAATGGTGAGTATACTGTGTCGATGGCCTCACGCTGGCCCGACAAAAACTTCATCGGCATAGACATCAAGGGAGCGAGGATGTGGAGAGGGGCCAGGGAGAGTCACCGGAGGAAACTCCCCAACGCTGCCTTCCTGAGAACGCGGATAGAGTTTACAGGCTCTTTTTTTGCTCCCGGAGAGATAGATGAGATCTGGCTCACCTTCCCTGACCCGCAGCCAAAAAGAAAGAGAGAGAAGAAGAGGCTCTCAGGACCGGTCTTCCTGAACCTCTACAGGCAATATCTCAGGGACGGGGGTCTCGTACACCTCAAGACAGACAACAGGGAGTTCTTCGATTATACGATGTCGGTGACCGAAATCAACGGGCTGGAGATAGTCACGGCAGTTACCGACCTATACCTGGAAAAACCGGGTGATCCCCTGCTCACCATCAGAACACACTACGAAGATATCTTCCTCAAACAGGGACTCCCTATCACATACCTTACATTCAGACTGCCCCATGACAGAGAAATCATCAGTCCGCTCCGGTAAGAGTGACAGCTACAGCTTCTTCTGCCGCGTGTACGATGTAACCTGCATGATACCCCACGGCCGGATAACCTCATACGGCGCCATCGCAAGGTATCTCGGCACGGCCGGGGCTGCCCGCATGGTGGGCTGGGCCCTCAACACGTCACACTCATCCGAAAGATTCATCCCGGCTCACCGGGTGGTGAACCGCAACGGGATGCTTACCGGGAAACACCACTTCGGAAACTCGTCGACAATGCAACAACTACTTGAAAATGAGGGTTTCACCATAAACAACGACACAGTGCTGGAGTTCAGGGAGCGGTTCTGGGACCCCTCTCTTGAACTATAGCCAAAACGCAAACGTTAGTGTATATAATCGCAAATCGACAATCACAAATCGCAAATCGCAAATCGACAATCGCAAATCGACAATCGCAAATTGACAATCACAAATCGACAATCACAAATCGCAAATCGCAAATCGACAATCGCAAATCCAAATATCATGTCCATAAAAGAACAGGTTCTCAACGCACTAAGAAAGGTCTCCCATCCAGATAAGGGAAGTGACATCGTATCACTTGGAATGGTCGGTGACATTTCGGTATCGGATGAGGGTATAGCCATCGTCCTGGTACCCGAGAAATCCAACGATCCCTTTCTGAGCTCACTGAAGAGCAACTGCGTAAGGGCGGTAAAAGAAGCACTCGGTCCTGACACCGTCATCTCATCCATAGAGGTGAAACCGCGGATCGTGGTTGAGAAGATGACCGTCCCGAAACGGGAGGTTCTTCCCGGAGTAAAGAACATCATTGCCGTCTCCTCCGGAAAGGGAGGAGTGGGCAAGTCAACCGTTGCCGTCAACCTGGCGGTGGCGCTGGCGCGCAAAGGCTATGCCACGGGACTGCTCGATGCTGATATCTTCGGGCCCTCCGTGCCGCGCATGCTCGATTCTGAAAGTTACCGGCCCGAGGTGCGTAAGGAAGAGGGCAGAGATCTGATCATCCCGATGGTCAAACACGGTATTAAGGTACTATCCATAGGCTTCTTCGTCAAGGGATCCGATGCTGTCATATGGCGGGGACCCATGGCAAGCAGTTTTCTCAAGCAGCTGATAGGACAGGGCGACTGGGGTGAGCTTGACTATCTCATCTTCGACCTCCCTCCCGGCACCAGCGACATTCATCTGACACTGGTACAGGAGGTGCCTGTCACCGGAGCGATAGTGGTGACAACACCGCAGGAGGTGGCTCTTGCCGACGCCCGTAAGGGCATCGCGATGTTCCGGAGTGAGTCCATCAACGTTCCCGTGCTGGGGCTGGTTGAGAACATGTCATTCTTCACCCCTCCCGAGCTGCCGGATAAAAAGTACTACATCTTCGGAAAGGACGGTGGCAGCAGGCTGGCTGCCGAGACAGGAACAGATCTCCTGGGTCAGATACCCATCGTTGAGAGCATCTGCGACGGAGGCGATGCCGGCACCCCTGACGCACTCAATGACAGCGCCACGGGAGTTGCCTTCCTCTCCCTGGCGGAGTCAGTCATACAGAGAGTTGAAAAACGCAATGCGGAGATGGCTCCCACGAAAAGGGTGGAAGTAAAGTGAGATCGGCAGGGTGAGTTTACAGCACCGGCAGGTTTCTGACTTCCACTCCTCACCGCTCCTGAATAAAGCGGGGCGTTGACCCTGATTTGTATCTGTCTGTGCAAAATCATACGTTTTTGTGTAAGTTTGAATACTTTTGGCACACCTGTGAAGTTATCAATATAAACCCTCTTTGTTGAGAGTGAGGCGCTCAGTATATCATGCAGCGGTGATCATCCTTCTCACCCTGACCCTGGCCGGATGTTCCGTGGAAAAGAACACCGGCTCGAGCCGTTTCTACCATTCACTCATCTCAAAATACAACATCTGGTTCAATGGCAATGAAGCCTACAGGGCCGGGCTGGAGAAGATAAAAACTTCACACCGTGATGATTACAGCGAATTACTGCCTGTGTTCGAGTATTCAGCACCCGAGTCTGCCAGGGCGGCCTCCTCAGATATGGAACGTGCCATACAGAAGGCCTCAAAGGTAATAGCGCTGCATTCCATCACTGCCAGGCCTGATGAGACAAAGCGCAGGGGTAATGACGAACGCAGCGAGGAGTTCTACAACCGGCGGGAATACAATGAATGGGTTGATGATGCCTATATTCTCATGGCCAAGGCACAGTTCCATCAGAAAAACTTCATGGCCGCCCGTTCATCCTTCTCATTTGCCATAAGCATAGCCACCGACCCGGATATCGTCACCGAATCAGGCATCTGGATGGCACGGATACAGACTGAGGAGGGTAATTATGCCGAGGCCACCCGCCTGCTGCGTACCGTCGGCGAGCCCGGGAGTCTGTCGCGTCCGCTGAAAGCCATGTACTACTCCACAGAGGCTGACATCCTGCTCAGGCAGGAGAGGTACGGTGATGCCATCACCCCCCTCACCGGCGCAACAGACTACACCAGCGACAAGGATGCCCGGGTGCGGCTCACCTACCTGCTCGCCCAGGTATGCCGGGCTGCCGGCAACAACGACCTGTCAACACGATATTTCAGCCAGGTGATAAGTATGAACCCGCCGTATGACCTCGAGTTCAATGCAGGCATCAACCTTGCAGGGGTGACCGACATATCCCGGGGTGACGCTGAGGACCTTATGAAGTCGCTCCGCAGGATGCTGCGCGACTCCAAGAACACTGATTACCTTGACCAGATCTATTTCGCCCTGGGCGAGCTGGAGATGCGACGGGGCAACAGTGACGAAGCCCTGAAGCTCTGGTCACAGGCAGCAGCCAGCAGCACCGTCAACAGCCGGCAGAAGGCACGCTCATACCTCGCTCTTGGTGAACACTACTATTCACTGCCTGACTATATGACCGCCTGGAACTATTATGACAGCGCCACCTACCTTATTGACAGGCAGTTTCCCGGTTACGACCGTATCAGTCGCAGGACCACCGACCTGAGTGAGTATGCAGAGTTTCACAGCGTGATAGTGACCGAAGACAGTCTCCGCCGGGTGGCCTCCATGACCCCGGCAGAACGCGATGCACTAATCGCAGGGATAATGCGGACGGCTGAGGAAGAGCAGAGAAAAGCCGCTTCCGGTGACGGCAGCGACAGGTACAACATGGGTCAGTACTACGAAAATGAACAACGTTACCGCGGGGCCATCACTGCCGAGGGCGGCTGGTACTTCTACAACCAGTCGGCACTCACTTTCGGCCGTACAGAGTTCAGGCGCCGCTGGGGTGAGAGAAGGCTTGAAGACAACTGGAGACGTGCAAACAAGGCACGCGCCGCCTTCAGCAACGGCACTGCGGCAGAGGAACGAGAGCAGAACCGCGCCGGTGACACCGCCGCGGTGGCACCAGCGTTGACACAGGAGTATTACCTTCGTGACCTGCCCCTCACCGACTCACTCATGAGACTCTCCGTCAGCAGGAGTGCCACAGCACTCCTCGGCGAGGGTAAAATACTGGCCTCACGCCTGGGTGACACCCTCAAGGCAGCAGAGTCGCTTGAGCAGGCATCACGCACCGGCAATGACGACAGGATAAAGGCAGAGGCCCTTTACGAACTATACAGGCTTCTGCGCGACAGTGACCCCGCCAGGGCCGAGAGACGTAGATCCGAACTTCTGGCTTCACACCCCGATACGGAATTTGCCCTCATCCTTTCCGACCCTGACTACGTCAGAAGACAGCAGGAACAGGCTGCCATGGCCGCAAGAAAATACGAAGAGGCCTGGGAGGCATTCTCCGCTCAACAATATGCCGTGGCACAGGCCATCAGCAGTGAGACCGCAAGACTCTATCCGGAACATGAGCTGACGCCCAAGTTCATGCTGCTCGATGCCATGGCCACCGGTGCCATCGAGGGCGAGATGGCGTACAAGGAAAAACTGGACTCGCTGGTGGCAAGATACCCCGCAACTGATGAAGGCAGACGGGCCGCCGAGATAACTGACTTCCTCAGAAGGGAGATGCCGGCCGTGAAAGAGGCTGAAGATATACGCATCGCTGAAGAGATATATCACTCCGATCGCCGGCAGCCTCACTGGGTGATGATCATCGCCGGCAATGCCGCGGCAAACATGAACCAGATGGTCTTTGACGTCATCAACTATAACCTCGATACCTACCCGGAAATGAATTACACCACCCAGGGTACCGCCGTAGACAGGGGTTACATCCTGATAACCACCGGGCCCTTCAGTGATGCAGCGGAGGCTGAGGCATGGATCACCGCCTTCGATCCTGCAACACACATACGTGAGGCCGACAGTGCCGATCTATCTGTCCGGCAGATCAGTCGCGATAACCTGGAGAATTTCAGGGAGGACAAGGACATTGACAGATATCTCATCTTTTACAGGAAGGAATATGGAGCGGTCAGGTAATACAATGGTGAGACGGTGAGCCAGATAAGAATACTTTGGGTCGATGATGAGGTGGGAGTGCTCAGGTCTCATATCCTCTTCCTCAGGGAAAAGGGGTTTGAGACTGAGACATGCCATTCCGGCAATGATGCCATTAACATGGTCATGGAGAGACCCTATGACATTATCTTCCTCGACGAATATATGCCCGGACTGAGCGGTATTGAGACGCTCCGCCGTATCAAGTCCATCAGGCCGTCGATCCCTGTGGTCATGATCACGAAGAGCGAGGAGGAGGAGATCATGGATGCCGCCATCGGGTCACAGATAGCCGATTATCTCATCAAGCCCGTCAAGCCGCAGCAGATACTCCTCTCGCTGAAACGGATACTCAACATTGACGACATCGTCACCCGCCAGACCACCACTCTCTTCAGGGAGGAGTTCGGGGCAATATCGGAGATGATCTCTGCATCGTCAACCTTCGGGCAGTGGAGCGACCTGTACCGCAAGCTCACCTTCTGGCAGGCGGAGCTCGCCAGATCTTCAGACCCCGGCATGATGGAGGTACTGCGAATGCAGGAATCCGATGCCAACAGGGCCTTTGCCAGGTATGTATCGGGCAACTACCCGGGGTGGATGTCAGCAGAGACGGATGATAAGCCGCTCCTCTCCCCCGCCGTGATGTCAAAAAGGATATTCCCCCTGGTCAGGCAGGGGTCGCCCCTTTTCTTCATCATCATTGACAACATGCGCCTCGACCAGTGGCAGACGATCGCGGCGGACCTGAGGCAGATAATGCGTACGGTGTCGGAAGAGCTCTATATGAGCATACTGCCGACAACGACGCAGTACTCGCGCAATGCACTCTTCTCGGGACTGATGCCGGCATCCATCGGTGAGATGATGCCTGAATACTGGATCAGCGACCACGAGGAGGAGGGTAAGAACCTCAACGAGGAGAAGCTGCTGGCCAAAAACCTGCAGAGAGCAGGCATCACATGCAGGTGGGGTTACAGCAAGGTGAGCTCTGACGCCGAGGGGAGAAGCCTGAATGACAAGGCGTCACAGCTGCTGACACATGATCTGTATGTCATTGTCTATAACTTTGTTGATATGCTCAGCCATGCCCGCACAGAAGTGAATGTACTTCGTGACATGACGGGCGACGAGGCCTCCTGGCTCTCACTCACACATTCATGGTTCATCCACTCTCCACTGCTTGAGCTCCTCAGGATTATCTCCGCCAGGGGTGCGAGGGTGGTCATCACCACTGACCACGGATCGGTAAAGGTGCAGAAACCCCTGAAGGTGGTGGGCGACAGGCAGACCTCCATGAACCTGCGCTACAAGACGGGAAGAAACCTCGACTACAACCCCCGCGAGGTGTTTGAGATCACCGCACCGGCAAAGGCAGGTCTGCCGATGACGAACATCACCTCAAAGTACATCTTTGCCACCGGCAACGACTTCCTGGTCTACCCCAACAACTTTAACCAAATAGTCTCATATTACCGCGACTCGTTCCAGCATGGTGGCGTCTCCCTGCAGGAGATGATGCTTCCTCTGGCTCTGCTTGAGCCAGTATAAAAAGATTATTTTTGCCTCATGAAGCTGGTGATAAGTGACAGGAGTCGTCTGCCCGAAGCAGCCAGGCATTTCCTCAGGGAGACGTCCGGCAGCAGGATTATTGCCTTTTACGGCCAGATGGGGTCAGGCAAGACCACCTTCATCAAGGCCCTCTGCCGGGAGATGGGCGTCACCGACACCGTCACCAGCCCCACATTCACGCTCATCAATGAGTACATCCGCCCCGACGGCCCGCCGGTATATCATTTTGATTTTTACCGTATCAGTAAAATCTCAGAGGTACTCGACTTCGGTATTGAGGAGTACTTCGCCTCCGAATCTCCCTGCTTCATGGAGTGGCCTGAACTCATTGAACCCCTTCTGCCGCCTGACACCCTGAGAGTGTCGATCACCGTCACCGCCGACGGCGGCAGGGTCATTGAGACGCTCTCCGCACCACCGGAGACCCTCATCGCACCACCTGCGGCACCTGTCCTCTGAATTATCAGCCTCTCTCTGCTTTCCGTACGATTAAAATCTTAATTTTGATATGCCGAATATATTCTTCCGTTTAACCCTTTAAAACGAAGCCAGATGACTGAACCTGCCAGAAGCGCCTTCATGCCTCAGGAAGAGCTGATTGAAAAGACCGTAGGCAGACGTCATATGTCCATAGGCATGCCGCATGACGTTCTTGATGATGAGAAGCGCATTGCACTCACCCCCGAAGCCGTGAAGATACTCACCGATGCCGGCCACGATGTCTTCCTGGAGACGGGAGCGGGAGTGGCTGCAGGATTCAGTGACAGGGAATACAGTGACAACGGGGCCATGGTGACTGACACGTCACAGAAGATTTATGGCTGCGACTTTGTCATAAAGATTGCTCCGTTTACACGCGAGGAGGCTTCCATGCTCAGGGGCGGACAGATAGTGATCTCCTTCATGAATGCTGCCACCATGAACGAGGAGACCATTGCGCTGATGATGCGCAAGAGGGTGACGGCGCTGGCAAGCGAAAAGATCAGGGACAGTGACGGCATGCTGCCAGTCGTGGAGTCAATGAGCGAGATCAGCGGCATCACGTCCGTCCTCCTCGCCTCGGAATACCTCAGCACCACCTCCGGAGGAAAGGGGGTGATGCTTGGCGGAGTGACCGGGGTGACTCCCACGGAGGTGGTAATCATCGGTGCCAACACCGCCGGTGAATACGCTGCCCGTGCAGCCCTGGGCCTGGGTGCGATAGTGAGGGTGTTCGATACCTCGGTGCACCGCCTGCGTAATTTTCAGAACCTGCTCGGTCAGAGACTATATACGTCCACCTTCCATCCGCAGGTACTGCAGAAAGCCCTGAAATCGGCCGACGTGCTCATAGGGGCGCTCTCAACCAACATACTCATGCCGTGGTTCTATGTCACCGACGAGATGGTTCAGGGGATGAAGCGCGGATCGGTGATAGTGGACCTCAGCATCGATACGGGCGGATGCGTGGAGACAACGGAGCCGCGGGCAATAAAAGATCCCATCTATGAAAAGCACGGGGTGATACACTACTCTGCATGGAACCTGCCGTCACGGGTGCCCAAGACAGCCTCCATAGCACTGAGCAACGTCTTCAGACCCCTTATGCAGGAAATATCCGATGCCGGCGGCATAACACCCATGCTCAAATTCAATACCGGACTGCGCGACGGAGTATACATCTATAACGGCATCCTCACCAACGAGGCGCTGGGACAGAAGTTCGGGATACTCTCAAAGGATATCAACCTGCTGCTGGCAGCCTTCTGACCCAGTCCGCACTCTCCAGTCCACAGTCGGCAGTTTGAGACTACGACGCAGGAGTAGGTTCAATCCCGACATATGTGTCAGGACGGCAGTCCGCAGTCTTCAGTCCTTAATAGGCAATAAGCGGTAGAGGGCCGGGCGTTAATCCCGACACATTTGTCGGGAAGCGAAGGAGCCTGCCTGCAGCAGTGGCAACAGGCATCAGACTAATGCCAGCTCAGGACAGCCTCCCTGCCCGACTGGCGGATCTGCGCAGCGCGGCCGAGATAAAGCGCCCTGTTGTCGCTTATATGACCTGCCGGGAAGCCAAAGAGTACCGGGTATCCGTAGTTGCCGACGACGTTCATCACCACCTCCTCAACAGTCTGGTTGAAGACATGCTCTCCCTCGGTGATTTTCTCCATCCCTCCCACTACCAGTGCTGAAAGATCCTTCAGCATACCCGTCATCCGCATTGAGGTGAGCATCCGGTCAAGATGGTAAAACTGCTCGCCGATCTCTTCAATGAAAAGTATCGCCCCCCCGGTGTCAGGCTGTGCCGGGGTGCCGTTAAGGCTGTAGATGAGAGAGATGTTTCCTCCCGTCACCACTCCCGACACCTCGAACGACGCCTCATGCGGTGGAGTCCATGTCACCGGTATAGCCTCGCCCCTGAGGGCTCGCACCATCGTCTCATAACAGAGCGACGAACATGCCGGATCGGAGTAGTTGAGAGGCATCTCAGCATGAAGCGACGCTATCCCGCATACCGTGTTGAGCCATAGGTGCAGCGAGGTGATGTCGCTGTAGCCGACATACCATTTGGGGCTCTTTTTCAGTGCGGAGAAATCGATCCGGTCAACGATCCTTGACATACCGTAACCACCGCGGGAACAGATGACAGCCTTCACTTCCGTGTCGTCGGTAGCCCTCTGGATATCCTCAAGCCGCTCATCATCGCTGCCGGCAAAGGGACCGTGACGGGTAAAGACATGACTGCCCAGCGTGATGCGGAAGCCCGACTCTTCAAGCATCTGTACCGCCTGCAGCACGACATCCTCCTCAATATGACTCGCAGGGGTGATGATCTCTATCCGGTCGCCCTCCCTGAGCCAGGGGGGTATGATTATTGACTTCATATGCTGATACTGAATGGTGACAGTATCAAACATACATAAAATCACCCGATTTACCGCAGGAAGAGAGAAATCGAGTGAGAAAAAGCGTACGACGGGCAGATAAAATTCCAATAGTGAATCCGCACCCGGGCCGAAAAAATCCCGATAGTGACCCTGCGCTGCGGGCAGATAAAAATTCATTAAGGCAACCCTCGCCAGATGCAGTAAACTTCACCCTGTGAAAGACCACACCGGACCCTGACAGAAATCACCGTGCGAGAAACTGCGCCGCCATCCCGAACAGCCTGTCGAAGGTGCTGTCAACGGCCTGCGACTGCTCTCCGGCCAGCAGCGGGAAGGGGTTCTCATGGGTAAAGGGATACTCAGGCTGCCATATCTCCACGTCGGCGCCCCTGAGGGTGGCAGAGACAGCTTTGGCGGGTATGACTCTGTCGCCGGCAAAGGTGACAGCCTTGAATCTTCCGTCACTGTTTTTGAAGGGCGTGCCGGAGACCTCCTTTAGTCTGCTGAGCGACGTCATGCCGTAAAACGCCTCCCCCTCCGGGGTGTCATTCATGATCTGCATGAACCGGCCGTCATCGGGAGGGCCGTTTCGTCCCGGCCACGAGAGGTAGAAAGAGACCAGCCTCTCAAACGCCCTGCTGTCCATTATCAGCTTTGAGGTGCCGTTCATGAGGCCAAAGGCACTGCCGCCGCAGAATAGCATCACACGGGTGTCATCCGGCAGGAGTGAGGGTCTGGAGAGCATCATCACCTGGGCTGCCAGTGCCCCTATTGAATATGCAAAGATATCTACAGGGCCTCCGCCGGGCAGCGCCGGGTGAGATCCCTCCCTGATTGACCCTGTCAGCTCTGCTATGTCAATGAGAGTCTGGTATCCTGAAAGCAGAAAACGCTGCGGCGACAGTGACATACGCGTGCTCAGGGCAACATTGACAAAGGTTGACAACCGGGTGTCAGGCAGCAGGGAAGTCCGCGCCGCCACCAGTGGCATCATAAGATGCCTGTCGATCCAGCTGCGCGGCGACCGGTTCATATGATATGCACTGGGGAAGAGCACCACCGGCCTGCCGGTGTCGGCAGCCAGCCTCGTGCCCCACTGCAGGTACTTGTTCCAGCTGCGCTCATTGAGACCGTGCAGGAGTACTATTGCACCCCTGCCGTCTGTGTTGCCCGGGGTCAATATATAATAACGGAACTCCCCGTTGGCATGCTCCAGCTCTCCCGACCTGAAGAGTGTGCGAAAGACAGAAGATACCTTGCTCTCATCGGAATAACGGTAGCTGCCCGATGATCGAAAGAGCTCCTCCCTGACAGTTACACCCGTGCCGGGAATAATTCCCTCCGTCACTCCTCCCCTGAAGTGTGCTGCAAACTCCCTCTCACGGCCTGTGTAACCCATAAGCCTGTTTTTCGGCAAACAAAAGAAATTGCCGGGGAGCTTCCAAAAAATTGGTTCCGCCAACCCCGCGACGGGCCAAAAACTCCCAGACGGGGACGAAAAAGACCATAAAGGGGTGAAATATCCCGGCCGTCAGAGGTCGGAAAACGGGAGATCACCAAAAGTGTTACTTTTGTAATAACAACTGATGCAATGAATATTGACCTGAGCAAAAAGCTGCCCGGCTACCTTACCGAAAAGGGAAATATCGTGACGACGATACTCTTCACGGCCGGCTTTGCACTGCTCTTCCTCAACCTCTACACTCCCTTCGGTGTGGCCACCTGGTTTGAGGCCTCAAAACCCACCCTCCTGCTCTATGCCAGCGGCGTGATCCTGGCCGGCGTGCTGGTGGTTGCCGTCAGCCGCATAATAATGTACCATTTTGTCAGACGGGGAGGCACCTTCAGGATATGGCACTACCTGGTATGGGTGGCGGCGGAGATACTCGCAATGGCTCTCTTCTTCACCCTGTTCGAGGTGGTGATCCTGGACGATCAGCGTCCTATTGCGGAGCTCCTGGGCAGGTCAGTTCAGAACACCTCGCTGACACTTCTGCTTCCCTACACTTTCCTCTGGCTCTGGTTCTCATGGCGCGACAGCAAGATGAGGCTTACAGGTATCATGGAGCAGCCTGATCTCACCGGCCAGAAGCCGATGATACCCCTCAGGGATGAAAAGGGGGTCCTGAGGATGTCGCTCCTGCGCTCTGACATACTCTGGATCCAGGGAAGCGACAACTATGTGACCATCTGGTACCAGGCCCGCAGCAAGGTGTCCAGGTTCATGCTGCGCAACACCCTCAGGGCCATGGAGGATGAGCTGAAGCAGGAACAGGTGATACGCTGCCACAGGTCGTATCTCGTCAACATTGAGAAGGTAAAGCTCATACGCCGTGAGAAGGACGGGTTGATGCTCGAGCTCGATACTGTCCCGCCGTCGGTCATACCCGTATCACGTACCTATATGCAGGAGGTGCTTACCGCCTTCGGTCAGGAGGGGTAAACACCCACCCTGCTCTCCTCTAAATTCATTATATTTGCCGGGTTAAACTCAGCAACACTCTCTCCTGATGAAGAAATTCAAGCGCCATCTTATCACCTCCGCTCTCCCCTATGCGAACGGACCTATACATATCGGGCACCTGGCCGGGGTATACGTGCCTTCTGACATCTACACCCGCTACCTCAGGATGCGGGGCGAGGACGTGATATCCATCTGCGGCTCCGACGAGCACGGGGTGCCCATCACCCTCAAGGCCAGAAAGGAGGGCATAACCCCGCAGGAGGTGGTGGACCGCTACCATGAGCTTAATAAAAAAGCCTTTGCCGACTTCGGCATCGCCTTTGACATCTACTCACGTACTTCCAATAAGATACACTACGAGACAGCCTCGGAATTCTTCCGCAAGCTGTATGACCAGGGTGAGTTTATCGAGAAAACCTCCAGCCAGTATTACGACGAGGAGGCCGGATGCTTTCTGGCTGACAGGTACATCACCGGCACCTGCCCGCACTGCGGCAATGAGAATGCCTTCGGCGACCAGTGCGAGAAGTGCGGCACCTCACTCAGCCCCACCGACCTCATCAACCCCCGCTCAACCATCAGCGGCAGCGCACCTGTGATGCGCGACACCCTCCACTGGTACCTTCCTCTCGACAAGTATGAACCGTGGATAAGAAAATGGATCCTTGAGGAGCATACCGAGTGGAAGACAAACGTATACGGACAATGCAAGTCGTGGCTCGACCAGGGGCTGCAGCCCAGGGCGGTGAGCCGCGACCTCGACTGGGGCGTTCCGGTGCCCGTGGAAGGAGCGGAAGGAAAGGTCCTCTATGTCTGGTTTGACGCACCCATAGGATATATCTCCGCCACCAGGGAGCTGACACCCGACTGGGAAAAATACTGGAAGGACCCCGAGACACGGATGATCCATTTCATAGGCAAGGACAACATCGTCTTTCACTGTATCATCTTCCCCTCCATGCTTAAGGCCGAGGGCAGCTATATACTTCCCGACAACGTGCCTGCCAACGAGTTTCTGAACCTTGAAAACGACAAGATATCGACATCAAGGAACTGGGCCGTGTGGCTTCATGAGTATCTCGTGGATTTCCCCGGCAAGCAGGATTCGCTGCGCTACGCACTCTGTGCCAGCGCCCCGGAGACCAAGGACAACGACTTCACCTGGAAAGAGTTTCAGGCCCGGAACAACAACGAGCTGGTGGCGATTCTCGGTAACTTCGTCAACCGCACCCTGGTACTCACCAACAACTATTACAAGGGTGAAGTGCCGGCACCGGGGGAGATGACTGAGTACGACCTTGAGACGGTCAGGTCTATCATGACATGCCGTGAGAACGTGGAGAGCAACCTCGAGGCCTTCCGCTTCCGCCAGGCACTGGCCGAGGCCATGAACCTGGCACGCCTGGGCAACAAGTACCTGGCTGACACTGAGCCGTGGAAGGTGGTCAAAACCGACCCCGACCGCGTTAAGACGATAATGTACGTCTCCCTGCAGATAACAGCCAACCTGGCTATACTGCTTGAGCCCTTCCTTCCCTTCTCGATGGACAAACTGCGCGGATGGCTGGGTATCACCGGAAGACACTGGAATGAGGCCGGAAGGTCTGACCTCCTCACCCCCGGACATGTTGTCTCTGCCGGTGAGCTGATGTTCTCCAGGGTTGAGGATGCGGAGATAGAACGACAGGTAAAAAAACTGCTCGACACCAAAAAAGCCAACGAGAACAGTGAAGCGGAGGCTGCACCTCAGAAGGAGGATGTCACCTTTGACGAGTTCTCCCGCATTGATATACGTACCGCTACCATCCTGGAGGCGGAGAAGGTGCCCAAAACCACAAAACTGATAAAGCTGAGGGTCGATACCGGCATCGACGTCCGCACCATAGTCTCAGGCATCGCGGAGTACTTCACCGCTGAGGAGCTGCCCGGAAAGAGCATCTCGGTCATCGTCAACCTGGCACCCCGCACCATCAAAGGCATCGAGTCAAAGGGGATGGTGCTGCTGGCCGGGGACGAGAACGGCAAGCTGGTCTTCGTTGTCCCGGAGGAGAAGATAAAAAACGGAAGCCCGGTAAAATAACCCCTGCGGGAATTTGCGATTTGCGATTTGCGATTTGAAGCTGAGAATCATATGCCGTGGAGCCTGACCCGCTAGCCGTATGGCGTGTCGGGTCATTAGGGTGCTTCGGTTGGAAGTCGGAAATCGAAAATCTGAAATCGAAAATTTTACCTGGTTTTATGCACCCACGCCCCCGGAAAATCCTTTTTCAGGTCTCCCAGTGCCGTCACTGCCTCTTCGAGGGTGCCGAATGATTCTGCGCTGACACGCAGAAACCCGTCAGGGCCGCCGGCCACCTCCGGGTCAAAACCGAGTTTGCGCAGCTTATCCACCATGGTCAGGGCATTGTCCTCACCCTGGAAGCTGCCTATTATCATCAGGTACCTGTACTCATGAACCACCTCTGCCGGTCGTTCCGGTTTTGCACTGCTGTATGCCGTAGTCTCAGATGGAGCTGCTGCAGGCATTGAGTTATCAACAGCCGGGGGATTCTGCAAACCCATAGTCTCAACAGTAACCGGCTGGCCGGTAGAAGGCTCTTCTGCAGCAATTTTCCGACCCGCAGCTGTCACCCGGGTTATGTTTTTGTCTCTCCCGGACTCTCCTTTTGTTATCAGGTCTGCCGCGGGCTCTTCCCCTGTCACACCGCTATCCGTTATCACCGCCACAGCGCCGGCATCAATCTGTTCACGGTTATACTCCAGCTCCGCCCTGGCAAGAGGATTGAGTGTCGACTCCTCCATCCTGCCCTTGAAGAGATGGTCATTGAAAGGTACCAGCGCCAGCGCCACAAGAACCGGGATTATCACTGCGGCCCTGGTAAGCAGGCGCCGTACTGACGGAGGACTGACGGCAGGCTCGTGCTGCTTCTCAAGCACCCTTTTGCGCACATCGAAGCCATGCACCGGATGCCGGTGATAGGCACTGAGACCGTATGATGTAAGCAGGTAATTGACGCTCAGATCGGGATCGAAGATAATGGTCCTCTCATGGTTGAGAGAAAAGGTGCCGAGGTGCTCCAGGGTGACGGGAGTGCCGGTCATGATCCTCTTTCGAAGCTCATCGGTCCACTCGCTTACAATGTCGCGTGCCTCACCGTAACCGGTCTGCAGGTGTGAGGAGATGTGACCTATAAGCAGCCCGTCATTGCCTGTAAGGTGACGGTTGAAGGTGACCTTGCGTGACGGGGGGTAAAACATCCCCTCGCTGCGGTCGATGCGTGCAGGGAAATAGTTCCCTATGAATGCACCAAACCCCGGTATAATGACACAATCGTGACTGAAGAGCAGTTCTCTTATGTATCCGCTGATATCCCTCGCCATGTAGAAGCAATAATGAACAAAGATAAAAAAGAAAGCTGATGCCGGAGCAGAAAAAGGGTTAAAATAAATTCTGTTATCTTCGCTTTCAGTAGACGCACAGACAATGAAAAAGATAGAGATGGTTGACCTCCGGTCGCAGTATGAAAGGTATAGGGCCGACATTGACAATGCCATATCCGGGGTCATCAGTTCAACTGCCTTCATCAGGGGACCGGCCGTCCGTCAGTTTGAGGAGGAGCTGCAGCGCTACCTTGGCATCAGCCATGTCATCTCATGTGCCAACGGCACCGACGCCCTGCAGATCGCCATGATGGCTCTCGGCCTCAGGCCCGGAGATGAGGTCATCACTACCAACTTTACCTTCATCGCCACCGTCGAGGTCATCGGGCTCCTGGGGCTCACTCCGGTGCTTGTGGAGCCTGACCCCGGCACCTTCAACATCAGCATTGAGGCTGTCAGGAAGGCGATAACATCTCGCACGAAGGCTATCGTTCCTGTCCATCTCTTCGGGCAGTGTGCCGATATGGAACCGTTACTGGCCCTTGCCAATGAGCATGGGATCCATGTCATAGAGGATGCCGCCCAGGCTACGGGGGCAGAATACCGGTTCAGCGACGGCACCGTGAAGAAGGCCGGCACCATGGGCATCATCGGATGTACATCATTCTTTCCTTCAAAGAACCTTGGCTGCTTCGGTGACGGCGGGGCGCTCTTCACCGCTGACGATGAGCTGGCAGCGCTGATAAGAAGCATCACCAACCACGGGATGAAGATCAGGTATTATCATGACCATATAGGCGTCAATTCCAGGCTTGACACCCTCCAGGCAGCCGTGCTGAGTGTCAAGCTGCGCCATCTTGATGCCTTCAACGAATCGCGCCAGAGAGCTGCAGCTCACTACGACAGGGAGCTGGCAGAACTGGAGGGTATAACTGTGCCCCTAAGGTCAGAGCGTTCAACTCATATCTTTCACCAGTATACCCTCAGGGTTGCCGGAGGAAAGAGGGACAGCCTCCGCGAGTGCCTCGAGAACGAGGGCATACCATCAATGATCTACTACCCGGTGCCCCTCCATATGCAGAAGGCCTATGCCCATCTCGGCTACAGCCCTGATGACCTCCCCGTCACCTCAATGCTTTCCGGGGAGGTGTTGTCGCTGCCCATGCATACGGAGCTTGACGACGAGCAGCTCAGCTATATCACCGGGTGCATAAGGTCAGAATACAAATAATCACTCAGATGGATAAGGAATACTTTGCACATGAAACGGCGGTGATCGACGAAGGGTGCACCATAGGCCGCGGTACGAAGATATGGCACTTCACCCATATCATGAAGGATGCCGTCATAGGCCAACGGTGCAATCTTGGCCAGAACGTGGTCGTCTCACCCGGTGTAATTCTCGGAAATAATGTGAAGGTGCAGAACAATGTATCCTTATATACCGGAGTTATATGTGAGGACGATGTTTTCCTGGGACCCTCAATGGTATTCACGAACATAACAAACCCCCGCAGTGCAGTCATCAGGCGCGACCAGTACGTGACCACCATGGTCAGGCGCGGCGCCTCCATAGGCGCCAACGCAACCATAGTGTGCGGCAATGAGATAGGTGAATATGCACTCATCGGTGCAGGCGCCGTCATCACCAAAGATGTCATGCCCTATGCCCTGGTGATAGGCAATCCCGGGCGCCAGTCCGGATGGGTCTCCGAATACGGTCATAAACTTGCCTTCGGCGACGACGGCATGGCCGTCTGCCCGGAAAGCGGTGACAGATACCGTCTGCATGAAGGAAGGGTAACAAAAATTGTATAGTATAACAGCCATTCATATCTCTATTGATGGATAACAAACCTAAAAATTTCGGGCTCATAGGAGTGGCCGGCTACATCGCCGACAGACACCTCAAAGCCATAAAGGAGACCGGCAACAGGCTGCTGGCCAGCCTTGACAAGTTCGACTGCGTGGGGAAACTCGACAGCTACTTTCCCGAGAGCGACTTCTTCGTTGAGTTTGAGAGGTTCGACAGACATGTCGACAAGCTCAAGAGAAGCGGCGTGCAGCTTGATTATGTGAGCATCTGTTCTCCCAATTACCTGCATGACTCACATATCAGGTTTGCCCTCAGGCACCAGGCCGATGCAATTTGCGAGAAACCGGTGGTGCTGAACCCCTGGAACATCGATGCGCTCCAGGAGATAGAGAAGGAGACGGGCCGCAAGATCTATAACATACTGCAGCTCAGGTACCACCCGGTGATCATCGACCTGCGGGAGAAGATGGCAGCAGGCAATGCCGGCAAAAAGCACGACATCGACCTCACATATGTCACCAGCCGGGGCCACTGGTACCAGATCTCCTGGAAGGGCGATGTGAACAAGTCGGGCGGCATAGCCACCAACATCGGCGTCCACTTCTTTGACATGCTGATGTGGATATTCGGCCCGATGGTATTCAACAGGGTCCATCTTCTCGACAAAAACAAGTCCTCAGGGTTCCTGGAGCTGGAAAATGCCCGCGTGAGATGGTTCCTGAGCATCGATGCCAATGACCTTCCCCCCTCTGTCAGGGAGGCTGGGAAAAGAACCTACAGGAATATAACCGTCGACGGTGAGGAGCTGGAGTTCTCAGAAGGATTCACTGACCTGCACACCGTGACCTACCGCGAGATCCTCAGGGGTAACGGCTACGGTCTGGAAGATGCACGCCAGAGCATCGAGACGGTATACCAGATACGCAACTCTGCCCTCTCAGTCTTATCAGGAGAATATCACCCATTAATAAAAAGATAACATGTATAACAGGCTTTTAAACAAGGAGACAAAACTTTCACTTATAGGCCTTGGCTATGTCGGGCTGCCTATCGCACTTGAGTTTGCAAAAAAGATCAGCGTCGTTGGCTTCGACATCAGACCCGACAGGGTGGAGCTCATGAAACAGGGCATCGACCCCAGCAATGAGCTTGAGCGCGGGGCATTCGGGGGAGCAGACATAAAATTCACCTCTGATCCCGAAGATCTGCGTGAGGCCTCATTCCACATAGTAGCCGTCCCCACCCCGGTGACAAGGCATAACCTTCCCGACCTCGGTCCGGTGCTTAAGGCCTCGGAGACCGTGGGACGCATTCTTAAAAAGGGGGACTACGTCGTATACGAATCGACCGTCTACCCGGGCTGCACTGAGGAAGAGTGCATCCCGGTGCTCGAGAGGTTTTCCGGACTGAAGTACCCTGACGAGTTTAAGGTGGGCTTCTCGCCCGAGCGCATCAACCCCGGCGACAAAAACCACACACTGACGAAGATCGTCAAGGTCACCAGCGGCTGTGACGCTGAGTCGGCAGAGAACATCGCAAAGACCTATGAGATGATAATCGAGGCGGGGGTGCACAGGGCCTCGTCGATGAAGGTAGCCGAGGCAGCCAAGATCATTGAGAACACCCAGCGCGACATCAACATCGCCTTCATGAATGAGCTCTCCATCATCTTCAACCGGATGGGCATCAGCACATACGAGGTGCTTGAGGCTGCTGGTACGAAGTGGAACTTCCTCAGGTTTTATCCCGGACTGGTCGGAGGCCACTGCATTGGTGTCGACCCTTATTATCTCTCATACAAGGCCAAGGCGATGGGCTATCATCCGCAGATGATCGACTCTGGAAGATTCACCAATGACAGTATGGGCGCCTTCGCCGGCAAGGAGACGGTCAAGAAGCTCATTGCTGCCGGCAAGAGCCCCGACAAAGCCAGGGTACTGATCATGGGAATGACATTCAAGGAGGATGTCACCGACATCCGTAATTCAAAGGTGATTGACGTGGTCAACGAGCTGCGCGACTTCGGCGTGGAGGTTGACGTGATTGACCCGGGAGCATCGCTTGAGGAGGTGAAGCATGAATACGGCATCGAACTCAAGCCGGGCCCCGAGGGAAAATATGACGCCATAATGGTGGCAGTGGCCCATAAAGTGTATCTTGACCTCAATGAGACATTCTTCCTTGATCTGCTGAACGAGAAAGGTATACTGGTAGATCTCAAGGGGATATACAGGAACAGAATGAAATGGCTGACATACTGGAGTCTCTGATGCAACTTGCATGAACGCCGGATCACATAAGGATATGATTGTCTTTCTTCATGTAAGTTCCATTAGACCAATAAAATAAGAATCAATTAATCTAATGAAAAGAAAGATCATAGTCACAGGAGGCACCGGCTACATCGGGTCTCACACAGCCGTTAAGCTGATAGTTGAGGGGTACGAGGTGGTTATAATTGACAACCTCTGCAATTCAGACGTCTCAGTTCTCGACGGCATCCATGCCATCACCGGCGTCAGACCGCGCTTTTACAATGAGGATCTGTGTGACCGGGCAAAGCTCGATGAGATATTCACCGCCGAGGCTCCTGTAGATGCCGTTGTCCACTTTGCCGCCTACAAGGCGGTGGGGGAGTCGGTGAAAAAGCCGCTTGAGTACTACAGGAACAACCTCCTCTCACTCATCAACCTGCTGGAGGTGATGGATCAGCACCACACACCGTCCATGGTCTTCTCCTCGTCATGCACCGTCTACGGCGAGCCTGAAGTGCTCCCGGTAACGGAGTCATCACCCGTACAGGAAGCCGCCTCCCCCTACGGTTATACCAAGCAGGCCGGAGAGATCATCATCCGTGACACCATGGCTGCCAGGCCTGAGCAGAAGGCCATCTCACTCAGGTATTTCAACCCCATAGGGGCACACCCTACAGCACATATCGGCGAGCTGCCCCGCGGCGTACCTGAGAACCTGGTGCCTTTCATCACCCAGACGGCAATAGGTCTGCGTGACGAGCTGAAGGTGTTCGGCAACGACTACAACACCCCTGACGGGTCATGCATACGCGACTACCTGCACGTGGTTGACCTGGCACGTGCACACGTGGTGGCGCTGCGAAGGCTCATCGCAGGAGAGAACAAAACCAACTACGAGGTCTTTAACCTCGGTACGGGCACGGGGGTATCCGTCCTGGAGGCAATAGCTGCCTTTGAAAAAGCCACGGGTGTGAAACTGATATACACTATAACCGGCAGAAGGGCCGGTGACATTGAAAAGATATGGGCTGACCCGTCACTGGCCAACAGGGAGCTGGGCTGGAAGACGGAGATAACCCTCGGGGAGGCCATGGAGACAGCATGGCGCTGGGAGAACAGACTGAAAAACAAGGAATCATGACAAGAAGCATACTCATCACCGGCGGTGCCGGCTTCATCGGATCACACGTCGTCAGGCTGTTTGTGAAAAAATACCCTGAGTATTCAATTGTCAACGCTGACAAGCTCACCTATGCAGGTAACCTAGGCAACCTCACCGATATCGAGAGGAAGCCCAACTACAAGTTCCGAAAGATTGACATAGTGGATAAGAAGGCCGTGAACGCCCTTTTCGATGAGTTCAGGTTTGACGGGGTCATTCACCTCGCAGCTGAGTCGCACGTCGACAGGTCGATCACCTCACCCGACGAGTTCATACAAACCAATATAATGGGCACCGTCAACCTTCTGGCGGCGTTTCGCGACGTCACCCCCGCCACAAAGGCCGGCAAGCTCTTTTACCACATCTCCACTGACGAAGTGTACGGCTCGCTGGAGCACGGTGGCTTCTTCACCGAGCAGACACCCTACGACCCCCGCAGCCCCTACTCAGCCTCCAAGGCCAGCTCAGACCATATGGTGAGGGCCTTCGGAAATACATACGGACTACCCTTTGTGATCTCAAACTGCTCCAACAACTATGGTCCGAACCAGTTTCCCGAGAAACTTATACCTCTTACCATCAACAACATAAAGCTCAATAAGCCGATCCCGGTCTATGGCAGGGGCGAGAACATACGCGACTGGCTCTATGTGGAGGATCATGCAGCAGCCATTGACATCATCTTCCACTTTGGCACCCTGGGTGAGACATATAACGTTGGTGGCGACAATGAGTGGAAGAACATCGACCTGGTACGCCTCCTCTGCCGTATCATGGATGAGAAGCTGGGCAGGAGCGCGGGCAGCTCCGAAGAACTGATAACGTACGTGACCGACCGTGCAGGCCACGACCTCCGCTATGCCATTGACAGCAACAAGCTGCAGATGGAACTGGGATGGCAACCATCGGTCACCTTTGAGCAGGGACTGGTCATAACCGTAGACTGGTACCTGGCGAATGAGAAGTGGCTGAACGCCATTATCTCGGGCGACTACTCAAGGTACTACGAGGAGATGTATGGCAGCAGGTAGTCCTCAGTCGGCAGTCGGCCACCTCCGCCACCTCCTTCGCTTAAGCTACGGAGCTTGAAGAAGGCTTCGGCGGCTAAAAACAGTCGGCAGTATGTAACTAATTGATTATATGCGGACTGAAGACTGAGGCCCGTGTGCTTCACTGCCGCAAGAGGCGGGCAATCAATTCGTCCCCCAGTTCCGTCTTATCCCTGATGTGATCGAGGATGGCGAGCACCACGCTGTTCTTCTCGAAGTCGCCCCTCACCTGTTCGAAATCGCGCTTCTTGACTTCATCGTCACCGTCGATGCCGAATCCGGTCATGGATGAGAGAGTGAACTCCTTGCGGGCATCCTCGTAGAGCATCCTGTCAAGATCAACCACGCTTTTCTTCCACCTCTCCACTATCTCAACGATATCGGAGGCTGTAAGCTCCTCATTGGGCTTGCCGGTCTCCTCCGGCAGGCGGTCATAGACCCAGGCCCACTCCAGCTCATAATAGCGTTTATGGATTGACTCGAAACTCCTGTTGATGGCATCGGCGTTATTCATCTCCCGCTTCTCAATCGATGAGAGCAGCTCCTCGATGGCGCTCAGCGGGGTGATCAGTCCTGACATGTCTATCCAGTCGCCCGTGCCCTCATTGCTCTCGGGCTTCATCCTGGCGCGCATCTCATCGTCTGATCTGAATTCTGCCCCTTCCAGCCTTTTTATCACCGAGTTGCCGATGAACTTGTCTATACCCATCTGGTACAGGGTGATACCTCGTTCTGCAGCAGAGGTTTTCATCCTCATCCTGTCAAAGTAGATAAACTGCTCACCGGGATGGTCGCTGAGCAGCATGCGTAGTAACTCTCTCCCCTTCATCATCTTGCCCACGGTAAAGGGACTGAGGAGGTTATAGTTTATCTGGTCAAGCTTTTTCTGGTCTTTTCTGGCATCACGCTTCGGCCATTTCTGGGCGTCACGGATGGTACCCACGGAGCGCAGGTTTATCCCCGGTATCAGCTGTGACTCATAACTAACCTCAGTGAGGTACGAAAAGGGGAACTGAGTTGTGTCTACGTTATGATAATGACGGCCCACCACAAGGGTGAAGGGACCTATACGCGAGGGCCACAGCACGTATGAGTCAGATGTTGTCTTCGACCCTCTCTCCATGATACCCTGATGTATGGGACCGAGCTTGTACATGTGGTTGCTCTGGTTTGACCCGCTGCCGGCATTCATGAATGAGAAGATACCGGCTATCAGCAGTGTCGACTTATGGTGGGTGACGGTAAAGGGCCCTGCGAATATGGAGCATGCTTCGCCGTGGTATCCGCCGCAGTTGGCAAAGAAGAGTGAGTTCTCGGCCGAATATTGCTTTGAGAGGGTGCATCCCTGCCCAATGAAGCACTTGTCTATCACGGCAGCATCATTGACCTTTGATCCGGAGCAGATGATAAAGTGATCCATGATCACGTCATTGCCGATGAATACAGGGTCCTTGAAAGTGCTGTTCACCGACCCCTCTGCCAGCCGTGATACATCTTCGATCACGGCGCCGTTGCCCACCTTCACGTTCTTGATGGTGCCGCATCCGGCAATATATGACCCTGCCCCTATCTCGCCGCGGTCTGACTTAACCTGTTCAGTGTAGTCGCCGATCAGTTTTTCTATCACCTCAATGGCCGCAGGCCTGTGCCTGTACAGGGTTATTATGTACGCCATATGGGAAGTCAGCCGGTCCCAGATGGGTACTTCTCTTCCTCCTGTCTCGTTGAGTACCGCCACGCGGGTGCCGTTGCCAAAGGAGGTGCGGCCCTCGGTTGAGATATGGCCGCAGTTCCTGATCACAACCCCCTCACTTATATCATAATTGGCGATGAACCCTGTGATGTCGGTAATGGTGACATTGTCACCTATCGTGCAGTTGTGAATATGCGCATTCTTTATGCCGTGCAGCAGCGGCAGCCCGCATCTCTCTCGCGCCGTGCCGTTGAAATGCCCCAGCCTGACCGTACCGGTGAAGGTTACATTCTGTATCCTCTCGGCATTGAAAGGCTCCTTGACAAAGACGCTCTCCCATGAGTTGCTTCTGCATCCCGAGGCCTCAAGGCCCCGTATCTCGCCGATGCTGAGATTTCTGTATCCGTCAGCCATGATATCCTTTCTTTTTTTTACTCTACAGTAACAGATTTTGCCAGGTTCCGGGGCTGATCAACGTCGCATCCGCGCAGAACGGCAATATGGTAAGAGAGCAGCTGCAGCGGCACCACCGCCAGCACCGGGGCAAATACGGTAGCCACATCGGGCACCTCCAGCACGTAATCGGCCATGCGGCTGATCACCTCATCACCCTCGGTGACGACGGCGATCACCTTTCCCTTTCTTGCCTTGACCTCCTGTATGTTGCTTACTATCTTATCATAGGAGTTCTCCTTTGTGGCCACAACCACAACAGGCATGTGTTCATCAATGAGGGCTATCGGTCCGTGCTTCATCTCGGCTGCCGGGTAACCCTCGGCGTGAATGTATGATATCTCCTTCAGTTTCAGGGCACCCTCCAGGGCCACAGGATAGAGCAGGCCCCTGCCCAGGTATAGTGCATTGGTAGAATCCTTGTATATCTTTGCAAGCTCCAGCGCCTTGTCATTCACCTGGAGGGCCTTCTCAACCTTCTCGGGCAGAGATATCAGCTCACCTATCAACTCGCGGTACCGCGCCTCGTCGATAAGTCCCTTGCGGTATCCCATCTCAAAGGATATCATTGCCAGTGTCACCACCTGTGTGGTAAAGGCCTTGGTTGACGCCACCCCTATCTCGGGACCGGCATGTGTGAAGACACCAGCGTTGGTCTCGCGCGATATGGATGATCCTACAACATTGCAGATGCCGAGCGCCATCGCTCCCCGCTCTCTGGCAAGCCGTATGGCTGCCAGGGTATCGGCTGTCTCACCGCTCTGGCTGATGGCCAGCACGATGTCACCCTTTTTTATCACCGGATCCCGGTACCTGAACTCGGAAGCATATTCCACCTCGACCGGAATGCGGCAGAACTCCTCGATGATGTATTCACCCACGAGACCTGCATGCCACGAGGTACCGCACGCCACGATGAGGATCCTGTCGGCCGAAGCCATGGTTTCAAATACATTGTGCAGCCCGCCGAGCATCAGCCCTGACTGGTTGGGCAGTATCCTGCCCCTGAAAGTATCATGTATCGCCCGCGGTTGTTCAAATATCTCCTTGAGCATAAAATGGGGATAACCCTCCTTGTCTATCTCGCCGATCGTCAGGTCCACCTCCTTGATGTCAGGCTCCACATGCTTGTTCCTGATGGCCTTGAGCACCATCTCATCCTTCCTTATGACAGCGAGGTCGTCATCATTGAGGTATATGACCCTCTGTGTATGTTCAACGATGGGTGTTGCGTCAGAGGCTATGAAGTTCTCTCCGTCGCCCACACCTATCACCAGCGGTGACCCCAGCCTGGCGGCGAAGAGCTTGCCGGGCTCATCGCGACAGTAGACAGCTATCCCGTAGGTTCCTTCCACCTTGTTCAGCGCCATGATGATTGCCTGCTCGGCGGAGAGGTCCCCCTCAAGATAGAGATGCTCCATAAGATTGGCAAGCACCTCGGTGTCTGTCTGGCTGGTGAACCTGACGTCACGGCTTTCAAGATGCCTCTTGATGCGTGAATAGTTCTCTATTATACCGTTGTGGACCACGATAAAGTGACCACGGTAAGAGACCTGCGGATGAGCGTTTATCTCATTGGGCTCTCCATGCGTGGCCCAGCGTGTATGCCCCATGGCAACGGAGCCGTCGAAATCCTTGCCCACAACCATCTCCTCAAGATCGCGGACTCTGCCAGCGCACTTGAAGATCTCCGTCCGCTCACCGTCACTGATGGCTATGCCTGCCGAATCATAACCCCTGTATTCCAAACGCTTGAGCCCATTAATGACAATGTCACGGGCAGGACGTGAGCCTATATAACCTACGATACCGCACATAAAATGATTTCCGGATAAGTTAACTAAGATTTAACTTATGGTTAATCAATATATTGTGTATGCAAACTCGAATCTGATGGCAGGCTCGTTTCCGTTAGCCCTGAAGATCACATTTTTATCAGCTGAGAGGGGGAAGAAGAGCTCAACGGATGGGTTTTCCACCATTCCTTCCAGGTACTGCTGAACAAATGTTGTAATATTGAATTTGTAGTAACCGCCGGTAATGTCATACCTGCCGTCCAGAAAACTGATGTCGTGCAGCAGGTCAGGCACCAGAAGCTCCCGGCCTTCACTGTCGCGGTACCTCAGGTAAATCTGTCCGGGCATCTCCTCCTCGGTATAGGTCTCTCCGTCAAGATGCACCGGTGCGTAGATTCTTGCCTTGTTGACGGCAATCCGTTGTGTTCCCCTGAATGAGGCAAGCGATGGCATTTCGAGACGGGCATATACCCCTGAGTAGGTCTGCAGGTATACGGCAGTATCAAGCACAAAATCGTTGACATGCTTCACCTCCTTCTCAGGATCGGCGGTAGTGCGGTCATGGGTGAACCTGTTGTAATTCACCGCCCTCTCGGTGGCAACAAAGAAGTATGAGCGTTTGACATCTTCATCATCATGATAATATACCGAGATGGCAAGAGCGTTGTCGGCCGCATTGAGGGTTATAAGCACCGGGTTGGTTTCACTCCGTATCCCAAACCAGAGGCCCTTGAAGAACTCCTTGTAAAAGTTGGTGGCAGGGCGAAACCGGGCGGTATCCCTTAACAGGTACTCCGCAACTGAATTGTTAAGCCTGACTGAATAGAGGGAGTCAGCCTTAAGCACCGGCATGGGGTACTCACCCAGGAAGGTGATCGTGTCCGGATCCTGACCTGAATAATAGACATCCGGGTCGGTGAGCTCGGTGCCCGTCTCATAGAGCCTCAGGTAGTGCAATGCTGCAGTGTCGCCCGAGACCTTTGAAGCATAGAAGGTGATGAAGACCGAGTCAATGTTAATGGCTGACTTGCGCAATGAGTCCATCAGCCTGAGCTGCGTGACGAAGTCACAGTATGTAGATCCGAAATATTCGTCGTAGACACCCCCGGCAATCATCTTGGTACTGTCAGATGAGAGAGACAGCTCATTGTACATCGTATAGGCTTTGACCGCTATTGTGTCTGTGGCATATACATCAATGAAATCGTCATCAGGCAGCAGGCCGATCCCGATCCTGGTCGGGTCCTCTGCACACGACGAAAATATCAGAGCAGGAAATACAAGAAGCGGAAATATATATTTCAGAAATACGGTCGTAATGCCGTTATCTCTACTGTTTTTTGGTGTCCGGCAATAGTTTGTCATAAAACTCATTGTAAGCATCAATATAATTTTCCTCACCCTGGTACTCAAGCATCGGTTTCCCCAGACCTGTTAGCTCTTTCATGACCTGCCCATCTATCCTGTCACAGCCTATGATAATACCGTCAGAATTCTCTGCAGCCAGCCTGGTGAGACTGATGTAATCAGCACTCTCTCTTATAACATCCAAAGCACTGCTCTCAATGCCGTCAGCTTCAAGTTTACCTGTCAGGCCCGGCTTCAGGGGTGTTTTGAAACCGTTGTTGTATACTGAGTAGATGCTTTTAAGCTTGCTGAAAACGGGGTCATCCGAATAGAGCTGACGCAGATAGAGCGGCACAAGTGCGGTGAGCCATCCGTGGCAGTGCACTATATCAGGGCTCCACCGAAGCTTTCTTACCGTCTCGATGACGCCGCGGGCGAAGAAGATGGCTCTCTCATCATTGTCCTCATACTCTTTGCCGGCGGCATCAGCCACTGTATGCTTGCGGTGAAAGTAGTCTTCATTGTCAATGAAATAGACCTGCATTCTTGCAGACTGGATAGAAGCCACCTTAATTATAAGCGGATGGTCAGTGTCATCAATAATAAGATTCATCCCCGATAGGCGGATAACCTCATGCAGCTGGTTTCTCCGCTCATTTATCGATCCATATCGGGGCATAAACGTCCTGATCTCCCTCCCCCTTTCCTGTATGCCCTGCGGCAGATCACGGCTGATCCTTGATAGTTTTGTCTCACCAAGATAAGGCATGATCTCCTGTGAAACAAACAATACCCTTCTGCTTTGCATTAAAACCTCCCGATGTACCTTGATTTTGTCAAAGTGCAAAGATAATAAAAAAAATAGAATTAATTTCAAAGCTTAATTTCAACAGGTTACCGGGAAAATGGTGTTATTTTGCATTGAAATAACCGTCCTTCTCCTCTGCGGAAACAGGACTCTGACCAATAACTTGATGCAATGAAGGTATTTGCAACAGGCAAGGAGATCAGGGAACACTACAGGATTCATGAACTGAGGCAGCCCGGGATTGTGACTACCATGGGAGCCCTCCATGAAGGCCACCTGTCACTTGTCAGGCCAGCGGCGGAGTGCTGCCGCATGGTTGCCGTAAGCATCTTCGTCAACCCCACGCAGTTCAATGACCCTGAAGACCTGGCCAAATACCCGCGCACCCCCGAGGCTGACCTGCAGATGCTCTCCGAGGTACTGAGGGAGAATGATTTTGTCTTTACCCCTTCGGTGGAGGAGATATATCCCGAACCTGATACCCGGGTATTCGATTTCGGTGAGATAGGGGAGGTGATGGAGGGAGCCCACAGACCCCGCCATTTCAACGGCGTGGCACAGGTGGTCTCAAGACTGTTTGACATCGTCAGGCCCTCGGCAGCCTTCTTCGGGCAGAAAGATTACCAGCAGCTCACGATAATCAGGGAGCTGGCACGCCGTCACTATCCGAAGATTGAGATCATCGCCTGCCCCATTGTGAGGGAGAGCGACGGCCTGGCTATGAGCAGCCGCAACAAACGGCTGCTGCCCCGCCACCGTGAGAGAGCAGGCGAGATATACAGAACACTCATCGCCGCTGCAGCAATGGCTTCCGATTTTGAACCGTCAGAGATAAAGGATTTTGTGGCTGACAGGATTAACATGATCCCCGACTTCAGGCTTGAATACTTTGAAATCGTGGAGGATAAAACGCTCAAAACGGTATCATCGGTATGGGAGATGTCACCCGAAAAAAGATACTACGGCTGCATAGCTCTGTGGGCAGGGGAGGTGAGACTGATTGACAATATTGAGATCATGTTGCGCTGAAAGATAAGGTTGTGTATCTTTGCAGCAAGGAAACAACACATTCCGGACAACCATGATGATAGAAGTTCTCAAATCGAAAATACATAACGTTACCGTCACCGGTGCTGATCTCAATTATGTGGGCAGCATCACCATCGATGAGGATCTGATGGATGCTGCAAACCTGATTGAGAACGAGAAGGTCACGGTGCTTAACAGGAATAACGGTGAAAGGCTCGACACATACGTCATTACGGGCCAAAGGGGTACGGGTGAGATCTGCCTTAACGGGCCCGCAGCACGCAAAGCATCGGTGGGTGACGTAATCATAATCATGTCATATGCCATGATGGACTTTGAAGAAGCCAGAACATTCAGGCCACACATCCTTATTCCCGATACCTCCACCAACAAACTCGTCTGAAGTTGAAGAAAGGGCTTAAGCAAACTCTGCGAGCCATTGTCTTTCTTGCCATGGCTATGCTGCTTCTGTGGCTCTCATTCCGCGACATCGGATTCCGTGACCTGTGGGCTATACTGCGCAAGGCCGACTACCTGTGGCTGCTGCCTGCCGCCGCCATGACCCTGCTCTCCTTCTTCATCAGGGCACACCGGTGGAACCTGCTCATTGAACCCCTGGGCCACAGGGGCCGGCTTATCAATGTCTACCATGCTGTCGCTACCGGTTACCTGGCCAACCTGATCTTCCCCCGGCTGGGTGAGGTGACAAAATGTGCCGCCCTGAGTGAACGCGAGAAGATACCCTTCGACAGGCTGGTCGGAACAATGCTGGTTGAGAGAACCGTCGATGTGCTTACAGTGGTTGCCCTGCTGGGGCTCACACTGATAGCCGGCAGTACCACCGCAGGCAGCTTCCTCTCCGAAAACGTCGTTGCACCCCTCGGCGCAAAACTTTCATCCTCTGCCATTTCCGTTACCCTGGTTCTGGTGCTCCTCCTTGCATCCATAATACTGGTGGTCGTCCTCTACATTACACTGAGGAAGAAGCTCTCTGACAAGCCCATTTTCAAAAAGCTGTATCAGTTTGCCGACGGCATCATTGACGGGCTGAAGTCGATAGCAAAACTCAGGAAGAGGTGGGAATTCATTCTTTACACTATCCTTTTGTGGGTCGTGTACCTGCTGATGACATACTTCCCCCTTCTGTGCCTCGATTCCACCGCTGCGCTGGGGCTGGATGGCGCTCTGTTCGTGCTTGTCGTTGGCAGCTTCGGCATGGCTGCTCCCGTGCAGAGCGGCCTGGGAGCTTTTCACTGGATAGTCTCCAGAGGCCTTCTTGTTGCCTACGGCATCCCGCTGCATGAAGGGCTGGCCTTTGCCACTCTGTCACATGAGTCGCAGCTTGTATTCATCGCCCTCCTGGGAGCAATTTCCTTCTTTGCCCTCTTCGGAAAAAGAGGAGGAAAGATTTTGCCCTCAACAGTCATAGACAAGGCAAACTGATCCGTTGCTTTTAGTAAATTTGCCTGTTGCATAATCCTCTTCCCCGATGGCAAAAAACAAATCTGTCTACGTGTGCCAGAACTGTGGCGCCGAGTCACCCAAATGGATAGGCCACTGCCCCGTATGCAAGGAGTGGAACACCTACCGTGAAGAGCTGATAACCCTATCTCCCAGCCCCGGCGCAGCCAGGGACACACCGCGTCGTAAGCCCGAGCTGCTGTCAGGCATAGAGGTGAACGACAGTGACCGCATAACCTCGGGTATAGGTGAGACAGACCGCATCCTGGGAGGGGGGATGGTCAGGGGATCACTGATACTCATGGGTGGCGAGCCCGGCATAGGCAAGTCGACTCTCGCACTGCAGATAGCACTGGCAACCGAAGGAAGAAGAGTACTCTATGTCTCCGGCGAGGAGAGCGAAGGACAGGTCAAGCTCCGTGCCAGGAGACTGGAGGGCAAAAACGATGCCTGCTTTATCTACAATGAGACGGAGCTGGAGAGCGTGATAGTACAGGCAGGCGCCATCAAGCCTGAGCTGCTGATAATAGACTCGATACAGACCCTCAGCTCCTCCGTGCTTGAATCATCGGCAGGGTCAGTGTCACAGGTGCGGGAGTGCGCCGCCATGCTGCTGCGATATGCCAAGGAGTCAGGCGTACCGGTGATACTGATAGGGCACATCACCAAGGACGGCTCCCTGGCCGGACCCAAGGTGCTTGAGCATATCGTTGACGTGGTACTGCAGTTCGAGGGTGACGGCAACTACCTCTTCCGTATACTGCGGCCCGTCAAGAACCGCTTCGGCTCCACCGCCGAGATAGGCATCTTCGAGATGGGCTCCGGGGGCCTGCGCGAGGTGACAGACCCCTCGGAGCTGTTCATACGCCGCGACCGCGATCCTGCCAGCGGCGTCTCCATCGCCGCCACCGTCGACGGACTCAGGCCATTCATGATAGAGACACAGGCGCTGGTCAGCAGCGCCGTCTACGGCACTCCGCAGAGAAGCACCACCGGCTTTGACACACGCAGGCTGAATATGCTTCTGGCCGTGCTCGAGAAGAGAGCCGGTTTCAGACTCGCCGTTAAGGATGTCTTCCTGAACATTGCCGGCGGACTGAAGGTGAGCGACCCTGCCATAGACCTGGCCGTCGTGAGCTCGGTGCTCTCCTCCAACCTCGACGCACCCGTCGGGCAGCAGACGGCATTCGCAGGAGAGGTAGGACTCTCAGGCGAGATAAGGCCGGTGGCACGGATAGAACAACGAATAATGGAAGCCTCACGCATGGGTTTTGAACAGATAGTGATCTCCGGATATCATAAAAGCATCAGGGAACAGCCCGGACTGGAGATATCAAAGGTGTACAAGGTGGAAGGACTCGTCAGGCTGCTCTTCTCCTGAGATAACTGTTCACACCCTGGAACGGGATGCTGGCAGCTGCGGTCACCTGCCCGTAACTGCCCTGCTGCTGCTACCGGATATCAGAATTCGCGCTGCCGGAGAGAATTGCCCTGCTGTTGCTCCCTGACAAGGTCACAGTCGAGCTCAACATTGAAATTGGAGGGAGACTCAAAGACAGACTCTCCATAGGGAGCAAAACCTTCATCGGCAAAGAGCTTCTGCAGGAAGATACCAAGCACCGGCAGTGCCATATTGGCACCCTGCCCCAGTGACAGATCCTCGAAATGAATGGCCTGGTCTTCCCATCCGGTCCATACACCCGCCACCAGGTCAGGCATGACCCCCATGTACCATCCGTTGGAGTGGTTCTGCGTGGTTCCCGTCTTGCCCCCCATCTGGTTGTTCAGCTTATAGGTGAGACGCATCCTGAGCGCCGTTCCTGAATTGACGACTCCCTGCAGGAGAGAGGTCATCAGAAAGGCATCCTCCTCGCTTATCACCTCATCAATGAAGGGAGAGAATGTGGAGATGACATTGCCGTTCCTGTCTTCAATGCGTGTCACATAGAGAGGCCGGGTGTAGACCCCCTTGTTGGCAAAGGTGCCGTACGCCCCCACCATCTCCTCGAGCGACAGGTCAGAGGTGCCGAGGAAGATTGAGAAAACGGGGTCGATGAAGCTCCTTATGCCCATCCGGTGCATCAGGTCAACGACAGCCTGGGGTGAGAACTGCTTCATCAGCCAGGCAGAAATGTAGTTCTCTGACTGCGCCAGCCCCCACTTGAGAGTAACCATCCTGCCATGATAGTCAACAGGGCCGGAGCTGCGGGGGATCCAGATTGAGTCATTGACATCAAACGAGCGGGCGATGTTTTCCACCTCAAAACAGGGCGAGTATCCGTCCTGCATCGCCAGGGTGTAGAGGAAAGGCTTAATGGTTGAGCCTACCTGCTTCTTCTGCTGGGTGACAGCATCGTATTTGAAATATCGGAAGTCGGGCCCCCCGACATATGCCTTCACATGACCCGTGTGAGGATCCATAGCCATGAATGACGACCTGACGAAGAACTTGTAATACCAGATTGAATCCAGGGGTGTCATCAAGGTATCCCGCTCGCCCTCCCACGAGAAGAGCTTCATGGGAATGGGGGTGTTGAAGGCCAGGGTGATTGAGTCTTCCGGTATGCCGGCACGCCTCATGTTCTGATACCTGTCACTCTGCCTGACCGACCTGTTGATGAGCTGTTTTACCTGTGACGAGTTGAGGTCATTGGAGTAGGGAGGGTTCCTGTAGCCCTTTGCCCTCTGGTTGAACACCGGCTGAAGATTCTGCGAGAGATGCTCCCTGAGTGCCTCTTCGGCATAGCCCTGCATCTTTGAGTTTAGGGTTGTATATATCCTCAGCCCGTCACGGTAGAGGTTGTAGTTGCTGCCGTCAGGCTTCTTGTTTTTCCTGCACCACCCGTAAAGCGGGTCATTCTCCCAGCGCCAGAGTGCATCCTCATACTGATCGTCGGAGTAGAACATGTTGCGCTCAGGCTCGTACCTGATCATGGTAGTGCGTATATACTCCCTGAAATAGGTAGCCAGACCCGTGTTGTGGCTGTCTCTGCGCAGGTCTATACCCAGGGGAAGCGCCTTTACCGAGTCGGCCACATCGCGCGAAAGATAACCGTAGCGCTCCATCTGAGATATCACCACATTGCGCCTGCTGAGCGCGCTCTCCTCATTGTGCAGCGGGTTGTAGACGATTGAGTTCTTGAGCATACCCACAAGCATGGCCGACTGTTCTATGTTCAGCGAGTCGGGCGTGGTATTGAAATAGATGCGTGACGCTGAGTTGATTCCCACTGCATTGTACAGGAAGTCAAATACATTCAGATACATTGTGATGATCTCTTCTTTGGTATAGCTCCTCTCAAGCCTCACCGCCGTCTGCCACTCCTTGAACTTGGCAACGGCCAGTTTGGCACCCCTGACAATGGCCGGGTCATTTGAGAGATCCCTGGGAAGAAACAGGTTCTTGGCGAGCTGCTGGGTGATGGTACTGCCCCCGCCGGTGTTCTGACCTAAAATTATTGTCTTGACAAGCACCCTGGCCAGCCCCCTGAAATCAATGCCGGAGTGCCTGTAAAACCTGATGTCCTCGGTGGCTATCAGTGCATCAACAACATAGGGTGAAATATTCTCGTAGTCCGTCCAGGTGCGGTTCTGAATATAAAACTTGCCGAGGAGCACGTTATCTTCGGAGTAGACCTCGGCAGCAAGACTGTTATCAGGGTTCTCAAGCTCCTCGAAAGAGGGAAGAGGACCCAGCTTGCCTGCCGTGATAAGTAAAAACAGTGCCACCAGCAAAACTGCCGGCACGGATACTGCCACCCAGAACCAGATTATGCCTTTCCGGAATTTCTTATTCCTCATTGTACCTTGATGATATGGGCGCTAATTTAATGATTAATACAGAATCTTAATTAATAATTTTGAAGTTAGTAGCCATAATCATTTACTTTGCCCTGTTTTTAAAAAATCTCTGATGACAGAAAATCTGGTAATAGTTGAATCCCCTGCCAAAGCCAAAACGATAGAAAAATTTCTCGGAAAGGACTTCACAGTAGTCTCCAGTTACGGGCACATACGTGATCTCGCAAAGAACAACCTGGGGGTAGAGGTTGAGAAGGGGTTCAACCCTGTATACGAGGTTCCTGATGACAAGAAGAAGGTTGTCAGTGAGCTGCGCAAGCTGGCCGGTCAGGCCGGGAAGGTATGGATAGCCTCTGACGAGGACCGTGAGGGTGAGGCCATAGCCTGGCATCTTATCTCGGTCCTGGGCCTTGATCCCTCGTCAACCCGCCGCATCGTGTTCCATGAGATAACCAGGGATGCCATCAACCGCGCTGTGGAGTCGCCGCGCCAGGTTGACATGAACCTTGTCAATGCCCAGCAGGCGCGCCGCATACTCGACAGGCTGGTGGGTTTTGAGATCTCTCCCGTACTGTGGAAGAAGGTTCAGCCCTCCCTCTCGGCAGGCAGGGTGCAGTCGGTAGCCGTGCGGCTGCTGGTTGACCGTGAGCGTGAGATCATCAGCTTCGTGCCTGACTCGGCATTCAGGGTGACAGGTACATTTGAAGGGACCAACAGTGAGGGCGCTGAGGTGATCCTTAAGGCTGAGTGTCCTAAAAAATTCGGAACCGAACCTGAAGCTGAGAGTTTCCTGCAGCAGTGCAGCAACTCCATCTTCGCTGTTGAAAATATAGTTGTCAGACCCGGAACCCGCTCGCCGGCACCCCCCTTCACCACATCGACACTGCAGCAGGAAGCCTGGCGCAAGCTCGGTTTCTCTGTGGCACAGACAATGTCGGTGGCACAGAAGCTGTATGAAGCAGGGAAGATAACATACATGAGGACCGACTCAACAAACCTCTCGACACTGGCGCTCAACACAGCCAGGGAGGTTATCACCGGCGAATTCGGGGCGAAGTACTCCCGCACACGGCAGTTCAAGACGCACTCCAGGGGTGCCCAGGAGGCTCATGAAGCAATCAGACCAACCTATTTCGACAGGAAAGAAGCAACGGGCAGCAACAACGAGAAAAAACTCTACGAGCTGATCTGGCGGAGAGCCATCGCATCACAGATGGCTGATGCCGAGATAGAAAAGACAACGGTAACCATCGGCATGTCATCGTCCCCTGTAACCTTCACCGCCACCGGGGAGGTGATACTCTTTGACGGTTTCCTCAGGGTTTATAACGAATCATTTGACAGCAACGCTGCCGAGGACGAAAAAACGATCCTCCCGCGCGTTGACAGGGGTATGGCTCTTGTCCCTGCCACCATTACCGCCCTGCAGCGTTTTACCACCCCGCCGCCGCGATATACCGAGGCCAGCCTGGTGAAGAAGCTCGAGGAGCTTGGAATAGGAAGACCCTCAACCTATGCTCCCATTATCTCAACCATACAGTCGCGCGGATACGTTGCACGCGAGGACCGGCCCGGAGAAAAGCGGACGGTAACACAGTTCACCCTGGTCAAAGGAAAGATCACGAGAAGCGAGAAGAGCGAGATGGCGGGCAAGGAGAAGTCAAAGCTTTTTCCCAAAGATATAGGCATGATCGTCAACGACTTCCTGATGGCTAACTTCCCTGACATCATCGATTACAACTTTACCGCAGGTGTGGAGAAGGAGTTTGATGAGATAGCCTCCGGCGAGCTCGAATGGGATAAGATGATATCTCAGTTCTACAGCCCCTTCCACAAGTCGGTGGATGAGTCACTCTCCACCAGGGCGCGGAGTACCGGAGCGCGTGAGCTGGGCACCGACCCGGAGACAGGGCTGCCTGTCACGGTGAAGATGAGCAGGTATGGCCCGGTGGTTCAACTGGGAGAGGCATCACCCGACAGCAAGCCGCGGTTTGCCAACCTGAGGCGCGACCAGCTTCTTGAGACCATCACCCTTGAGGAGGCCCTGGCGCTCTTTGCGCTGCCGCGTGTCATCGGCACCTTTGAAGATGAAGAGATGATGGTAGGCATAGGCAAGTTCGGGCCCTACGTGAAACATGCAGGTAAATTCTACTCCCTGAAAAAAGATGTCGATGACCCCTATACCATCACGGGTGAGAGAGGCATAGAGCTGATCAGGGAGAAGAGGAAGGGTGACGCTCAGAAGCTCATCAGCGAATTCGGTGATATCAAGGTACTCAACGGCAGATACGGACCATACCTGGCATATGACGGGGCTAACTACCGCATCCCGAAAGGCACTGACCCTCAAAAGCTTACCAGGGAAGAGTGCCTTGTCATCATAGAGAAGGGCGGCAGGACAAAGAGCGCCAGGGGAGGAAAGAAGAAGTGACCTTATATATAATATGATCGACCTGAACCACTATTTCGATCCTGTTTGTCTTGACAGGCCTGAGGCAGAGCCCCTGAAAGGAGCGGCAGCCTTTTCGCACGGCGTCGCCGTCAACACCGGCAACGCCCCTATCGGCGACCTGGATGGTTTTGCCGTCGCCATTGTGGGTGTGCCTGATGACCGCTCCTCGGCAAATACAGGTGCTGCCCATGCCCCCGATGCGATCAGGAAATGCCTCTACTCCTTCTCACGCCTGCCGGGAAAGATGAAGGTCACAGACCTCGGCAACCTGCGTCCCGGCAGCTCCTTTGACGACACCCTTGCCGGACTGCGCGACGTGCTGATACAGCTGCTTGACGCCAATGTGGTCCCGGTGATCCTCGGCGGCACCAGTGCTCTCATGCCCGCCATTGACCGCTGCCTCTCGTCGCAGAAGAAGAGCTGGTCACTGGTATCCGTTGACTCCAGGCTCGACTTCACCGCAGAAAAGCGGCCGCCCGACTCTCTCAACTGGATGAATGACCTAATATACCGCAGCAGCAGTTACCTCTCACACCTCTCGGCCCTCGGTTACCAGACCTATCTGACCGACCAGCAGGTGGTGAACCGTTTTAACCGCAGACACTATGACATGATGCGGATAGGTGAGGTACGGGCTGCCATAAATGAGACCGAACCGATCTTCCGCGATGCCACGGCGGCACTCTTTGATATGGGCGCCGTACGGCAGTCTGACGCGCCGGGCACCTGGCTGCCGTCAGCCAACGGCTTCTACGGCGAGGAGATCTGCCTGCAGGCACGTTATGCCGGCCTATCGGACAACCTGAAGATTCTCGCCATCACGGAGGTAAACCCCACCCTTGACAACCGGTCACAGACATCCCACCTCGCCGCCCAGATGCTCTGGTTCTTCCTGGAAGGCTTCTCACAGAAGCAGTATGAGATATCATACCTCGGCGATCAGATGAACAACCGTTTCACACGCTACCATGTGACCCTCAGTGACCTCGACAGTGAGGCGATCTTCATCAGGAGCAACATCACCGAACGGTGGTGGATAGAGATACGCGACACCAGGGGCGACCCACACTTCCTTGCATGCTCCTACGAAGACTACCTCATGGCCAACAGGGACCAGGTGCCCGACAGGTGGACAAGAGCCATGCTCAGGTTCAGCCAGTAAAAAATAACCTGATTTGGCTGCTTGCATATTTTTTATTTATTTTACTCGTTACTATTGAGGTGCAGAGGAGCTCCTTGAAGATGAAGAAAGTCAGGACAGCCATTTCAGCCTTTTTTATTACGGTAAGCATGGTCTTTGGGCAACAGGATCCTGTGCTGAGCTATTATATGTTCAACACACAGACCTACAACCCTGGCTACTCAGGCATGAGCGGTATGGTCACCGCCACCGCACTGACACGGCAGCAGTGGGTTGGATTCACGGGTGCCCCCTCCACCACGATCTTCAATGTCAACACCCCGTTCAGCCTGTTCGGGCTGCGCAGCGGAGCAGGCCTTTTAGTAGAAGCCGACCAGTACGGTTTCAGCAATGACATCAACCTGAGCCTCTCCTACTCATACCTCTTCCCTATAGGCACAGGCAACCTGGGGGCAGGCTTCAGCCTCGGCATGCTCAACAAGACACTCGCCCCCGAGTGGTTCATACCCTCCGGAACAACCCATACACCACCCTCCGGAGACCCGCTCATACCGGAAAATGATGAAAGTTTTATCGCACTCGATCTCTCGGCAGGAGTCTATTACCAGGGTCTAAATTATTATGCCGGGATATCAGTAACACATGTCAACCAACCTAAAATAAAATACTCCGAAACAGCCACTTATGTTAGCCGGCAATATTACCTGACCGCAGGATACTACTTCCAGCTCCCCAACCCTGCCTTCGAGCTCATTCCGTCAGTTTTCATCGTCAACGATGGCGCAACAACACAATATGTTGCAACAAATATGTTCAGATACAATAAAAAGATATGGGGTGGCGTTTCATACAGGATAAGTGACGCAGTCACAGGTTTTGCAGGTATAGAATTGTACAACGGTCTTAAAATTGGATATGGATATGACTTCCCGATATCGGAGATCAGAAAAGGCACCAGCGGATCGCATGAATTCGTTGTTTCGTACAGTTTTGACATCGGCCTGGGAAAAAGCGTCACCAAATATAAAAGCATAAGATTTTTGTAACTGACAGAATAGATTCAATTCATTTGCGTTTTAAAATTGAAAAGTATATGAGACCCTCATGTTATAGAGACATAAAAAGTAATGAAGCTGGTAATCCGGACATGAGAGTTCCATGTGACCTTAAAAAAATAAACTCTTCACACATGAAAAAGGTAACCCTTTTAGCTCTGGCATCAATATTTGTTGTTACCGGGTGTTCCTCCTACGAGTCGGGTGAGCTGACAGGCGTCCCGGGAAGGAAGAAATTCTACGAGCCGGAACCGTTTGAGATGGCCTTCATCCCTGCCGGTTCGTTCACAATGGGCCCGAGTGATCAGGATCCGCTTCGTGCCATGAACAGCCTCTCCAAGACTGTCACTGTTGAGGCCTTCTGGATGGACCAGACTGAGATCACCAACAACAAGTACCGGCAGTTTACCTACTGGGTGCGTGACTCCATCCTGAGAACCAGGCTGGGCGAGGAAGGCATCGAGGGCTTTGAGTTCTTCCGCACCGATGATGAGGGCAATATCCTTGAACCCTATATCCTTAACTGGGAAGAGAAGATAGACTATGATGATGAGAATGTACTTGCGGTACTCGAGACCATGTACTATCCTCCTGAAGAACGCTTCAACGCCAACAAGCAGATAGACACACGGTTGCTGAACTACTCATACTTCTGGGTCGACTACAGGCAGGCAGCCAGGGCCAGGTACAACTACAAGGATCAGAAATACGAAGGGCAGGTCACCGACCTCGAAGGCAATACCACCGATGTGGTCAACCGCTCGTCGTTCATCATGCACCATAATGTAAATATCTACCCTGATACGCTGGCATGGATACGTGATTTCACCTATTCATTCAACGAGCCGTGGGCCACACTTTACTTCTGGCACCCCGGTTATGACGACTACCCCGTTGTGGGAGTATCGTGGGTGCAGGCACGCGCATTCAGCGTCTGGCGTACCAACTTCATGAATGATCATCTGCGCAAGCAGGGCGTTGCCGACGTCCATAACTACCGTCTCCCGCTTGAGACCGAATGGGAATACGCAGCACGCGGCGGTCTTGACCTCTCGATGTACCCGTGGGGCGGACCCTATACCCGCAACTATGAGGGCTGCTTCCTGGCCAACTTCAAGCCACTGCGCGGTAACTATATTGACGACGGTGCCGTATATACAATAAAGGTGGCATCCTTTGAACCAAATGAGTACGGACTGTTTGACATGTCGGGCAACGTGGCCGAGTGGACCTCGTGCGCATACCACCCCTCGTCATACGTCTTCACCCACGACCTTAACCCTGATTATGAATACAATGCACGTCCCGAGGATCCCCCGGTGCTGAAGCGCAAAGTCATCAGGGGCGGATCATGGAAGGATATCGCATACTTCATGCAGACATCCTCAAGGGATTATGAATACCAGGACTCAACCAAGTCATTTGTCGGGTTCCGTAACGTAAGAACATATATTGGAGTCAACAATTAATACAGTTTAACCTTAATTACTACTATAATGGGCCTTTCGGAATTTGTTCACACAAGTAAGTGGAAAGCATTCATGTCCAAACTTTACGGCTGGGGAGCCTCAGTCGTGATAATCGGCGCTCTTTTCAAGATACAGCACTATCCTATGGCAGGATTACTCCTCTCCCTGGGTCTGATAACAGAGGCCGTCATCTTCTTCTTCTCGGCCTTTGAGCCTCTCAAGGAGGAGCCTGACTGGAAGCTGGTATATCCCCAGCTTGATCCGAATTACTCAGGCGAAGATGTAGGTTTCGCTGCTGTCGGCGGCGGTGGCGGCGGTTACGGCGGAGGAGCAGGACTGTCACAGTTTGACAGGATGCTTGCCAATGCCGGTATCACACCCGAGGTGTTTGACAGGCTGAGCCAGGGGCTGAAAAAGCTTACCGAGACAACAAGCAACCTCAACTCCATGGGCGACCTGGCTGTTACCACCAATGAGTACGCCGGAACCATCAGGAAAGCAAACGAGTCGCTGAAGAACCTCTCTGATTCCGCAACACAGACTGCAAGGTCAATGGCAGAAACAGGCCCTGTGTACCAGGCTATAGGTGAATCATCCAAAACCATCGAGACCGGAGGTAAGGCCTATAATGAAAAGCTGGAGTCCCTTAACAAGAACCTCTCGGCTCTCAACGCTGCCTATGAGCTTCAGCTGCGCGGCACCAATGAACACGTCAAAAATTCCGAGGTGATCTATAAGGGAATTGAAGGCCTGATGCAGGACCTCTCCGGTTCAGCCGATGACACAAAGAAATACCGCGACCAGGTTGCCAAACTCAATGAAAACCTCAGCTCACTCAACAGTGTGTACGGCAACATGCTTGCAGCAATGAACGTGAAGTAGCAATGACGGTCTCAACAATATTTCTGATAACATCTAAATTATTTACCAATGTCTAAGGGAAAAGAGACACCGCGGCAAAAGATGATAGGTATGATGTACCTTATCCTTACTGCCATGCTTGCTCTTAACGTTTCAAAAGAGGCCGTTGAAGCTTTCAAGAAGGTAGACCTGAGTCTGACGAAAACAACGGCCAACTATATCAAGAAGAATGACATCACCTATGCCACTTTTGATGCTGCCGCGGCTGAGAACCCGGAGAAGGCCGGACCGTGGAAGACAAAGGCCTATGACGTTAAGGCACGTGCCGATGAACTCTTTAACTATATCCATGACCTGAAGGTCGAGATCATCACCAAGGCTGAAGGTCCCGAGGCAGAGGCTCTTCTCCCCGACAACCGGATTGATATCACCAAGGTGAAAAGGATCGATGAGAACAACATCCCTTCAGAAATTCTGGTAGGAGCAAACCAGGGTGGCAAGGGCAATGACCTCAAGGCACTGATTGAAGATTACAGGCAGTTCCTCGTTGAGACCCTTGAAGGTAAGGATATAGGAGCAGAACAGTCCATCCTTGATATTCTCAATACAGATGACCCTGTCAACCTTGAGGGCACCGGCACCGAAGACTGGGTGACAGCTCAGTTCCAGACATTGCCGCTGGTGGCCGTCATAACCATCCTGTCGAAAATGCAGGTCGACGTAAGAAACGCCGAGACCGATGTCCTTAACTTTCTCTACACACAGATCGACGCCGGCTCTTTCAAGTTCAACTACATCATACCTACGGTCACTACCAACACCTCATACGTGATGCAGGGTAATGAATACGAGGCAAAAGTATTCGTTGCTGCAACCGATACCACCCAGTATCTCGAGATCTTCGTTGGTCCTTACACCACCACAACCAATGCTGACGGATCTCTGTCATACGAGCCGTCCAGCCAGTCCACAAAGCTACCCATAGATGACTCAGGCAGGGGCATCTACAGGGTCCGGGCAGGCTCCGTTGGTGAGAAGTCGTGGGGCGGTATCATAAAAATGAGGGCTCCCGACGGAAGTATCCGCTCATACAAATTCGATCAGAAATACTCCGTGGGCATGCCCAACGTGGTTGTTTCCCCCACAGCAATGAATGTGCTCTACCAGGGCATACAGAACCCGCTTGACATATCTGTCCCGGGTGTCGGATCAGACAAGCTGACCGTACGCATGACCAACGGCGATATCAAGAGGGGCAAATACAAGGACTACCGCGGTGAATATGTGGCACAGCCCCGTACCGTGGGACAAAACGCACAGATCATCGTGTCAGCCAATATAGACGGTAAGGTACAGTCGTTCCCTCCTGTTGAATTCAGGGTGAGAAGACTTCCCGACCCCGAGGCAAGGTTCGCCAACATGAAGGAGGGCAATGTCCTCAGAAGTGTCGCTGCAGCACAGCAGGTAGTCGCAGCCGTGCTTGAGAACTTTGAATTCGACCTTACCTATACGGTCACCGGATTTACTGTATCAGTGAATGACAGGGGCTTTGAGATCACGGCTGAGTCAAACAGCAACAGGATCACCAGCAAGCAGAAAGAACTGATAGGCAACCTGCGCGCCGGCCAGAAGCTGATCATAGAGAAGATAAAGGCAGTCGGACCCGACGGAAGAACCAGGGATCTCAACCCGATAATACTTAAGATTAACTAAAAAATGAAGATACAAACCATGAAAAGGAGCATTCTGGCAGGCCTTGCAGGCCTCCTGATCTGCACGGCCTCAATGGCACAGTCGTTCGGCGATATCTATGAGAAACAGATTCCACAGAACGAGAAGATCAGCTATACCTACCTCGGTGAGTCCGACGTAATATGGTCTAAAAGACTATACCGTATAGTTGACCTGAGGGAGAAGATGAACCTGAATCTCTACTATCCGTCACTCAGGTATGATGCTGAGAATAACCGGTTCACCTCTGAGATGTCTGACGGAAGGATGAATTTTTCGGGCATCCTCCTCAATGAGATCCTTTCGGGCAGGGTGCAGGCCACCGACGGTGACGCCATGACCATACCCACCACCTATAACGACATTGCAGCCAAGATGAACCGCGATACCATGACCATAGCTATCGTTGATGCATTCGGCAATGAGCGCGACTCCACCGTTACCAACATGGAGAATCCTGCCGACATCAAGCAGCTGATGCTGCTCGAGGAGTGGTTCTTTGACAAGAAGCATTCGCGTCTTGATGTGCGGATAATAGGGATATGCCCCATATACATGGGATATGACCAGATCACATCACGGCTGGTGAAGAGACGCCTTTTCTGGATCAGGTATGAGGACGTCAGGCAGGCACTGGCAACACACGAGGCTTTCAACAGCTTCAACGATGCACAGAGGATCTCCTTCGAGGACCTGCTCCTGCAGCGGAGGTTCAACGGTTACATCGTGGCCGAGTCAAATGTCTACGACGACAGGTACATCAACCAGTATAAGATGGGTCCTGCCCAGATCTTCGAAGCCGAACGTATAAAGAATGAGATCTTTAACTTTGAACAGGATCTCTGGGAATACTAGGTGAACGATTGAAAAATGAAGGGTGCCTCAAATCATAAAATGAGACACCCTTTCTATTTTGTCGAAGAGCGCCGACTGCCGACTGAAGAGCGCCGACTGCCGACTGAAGAGCGCCGACTGCCGACTGAAGAGCGCCGACTGCCGACTGAAGACTGAAGACTGTGGACTAGAGATACTCCTCCCCCGCTGTCCGGCTGACATCCTCAAGATAGTGCCTCAGGTGCTGCTCCTGGTCGCGCGACACGATCAGCAGCACATCACCGCTGTCAATGATGATGTAGTCGTCAAGCCCCTGCACCACCGCTATCTTACCCTGGGGCAGGCTTATGATGTTCCCTTCCGAGTTATAGGTCAGCGCCTTGGAGTTCAGAATGGCATTGTCGTTCCTGTCGTGCTCCGAATGCAGATAGAGAGAACTCCAGGTGCCAAGGTCGCTCCAGCCGAGATCAGTGCAGATGACATAGACATTGTCTGCCTTCTCCATTATCCCGTAGTCAACGGATATGCTGCTGCACTGGGCATAAGCCCTCTTTATGAACTTCTTCTCCGAAGAGGTATTGAAGAGCTCCTTCCCTTCGTAAAAAGTGTGATAGATATCCGGAAGATGCCTGTTGAAAGCCTCGAGTATGGCACTGGCCTTCCAGATAAAGATACCACTGTTCCAGTAAAAATCGCCGCTCTCGATAAAAAGCTTTGCCATCGCCAGTTCAGGCTTCTCAGTGAATGCCTTCACCTTGTGAAGAGAGGCGTAACCCTTTACAGGCTGATTGAGATTGGCCTGTATGTACCCGTAACCCGTCTCAGGCCTGTCAGGCCTTATGCCCAGCGTAAGGAGGGCATCATTGTCCGTGGCAAACCTGAAAGCCTCATCCATCACCTTCCTGAATTCATCCTCCTTCTTTATGAGGTGATCCGCCGGGGTGACGGCAATGACTGCATCAGGATCCTCCGCCATTATCCTGAAGATGCCGTACGCAATACAGGGAGCCGTGTTGCGCCTCAGAGGCTCGGCAAGTACGTGGTCACTCTCTATGCCAAGCTGGCTGACGACCGTCTCACTGCTCTCCTCATTGGTGACAACATAGATGTTCTCAGCAGGACATATTTTGCTGAACCGACGGTAGGTCATCTGTATCAGCGTCTCCCCGGTACCGAGGATGTCAAGGAACTGTTTTGCCTTCTCCTTCCTGCTCAGTGGCCAGAACCGGCTTCCGACACCACCGGCCATGATCAGCAGATAGCGGTTTTTATTCTTATTCATTAGCAATTGGGTATTATTACAAATATATGAATTCTTGCCGTCAGAAACCTGCCGGGTTTCGTCTGCAGTGAATAATTGCTAAATTTGACAAAATATTTTATATGACATTCAGATTTTTATCAGGTTTCGGGGCCTACTGGATGCTGCTTGGAAAAGTCTTTTCCAGGCCTGAGAAACCGGTCATCTACTACAGGCAGACAATGAAAGAGCTTGTCAGCCTCGGACTGAGGTCCATAGGTATTGTGATCATCATATCCTTTTTCATGGGAGCGGTCATCACCCTTCAGACGGCTTACAACACTGAGAACCCGATCTATCCCACCTACCTGATAGGGCTGGGGGCCAGGGACTCTATCATACTCGAGTTCTCATCCACCATCGTGGCGCTGATCCTTGCGGGCAAAGTGGGCTCCAACATCGCCTCCGAAATAGGAACCATGAGGGTCACTGAACAGATCGACGCACTCGAGCTCATGGGCGTCAACTCGGCATCATACATCATTCTCCCCAAGGTTGTTGCCACGCTGATCTTCAACCCGTTCCTCACCCTGATCAGCATCATTACCGGCATCGTGGGAGGATGGATAGTAGGGACAACGGCAGGCGTAATAACCTCGTCGGATTATATATACGGCATACAGTATGCCTTCATACCATATTACATCACCTACGCCCTGATCAAGACTCTCTTCTTCGCATTCATAATAACCACCGTATCATCATACCAGGGATACATAGTCGAGGGCGGCTCACTGGAGGTCGGACGCGCCAGCACCAAAGCGGTGGTATACAGCAGCGTCTTCATCCTCCTCGTCAACGTCATCCTGACACAATTGCTGCTCTCATGATCAGGGTCGAAAACATTTCCTTGTCGCTGGGCGGACGCGAGGTACTGAAGGATGTCTCCGCCGTCTTCGATCCCGGTAAAACCAACCTTATCATCGGCAAGAGCGGCTCCGGCAAGACGGTGTTCCTCAAGTGCATTGTCGGCCTCTTCGAAATAGACAGCGGAGCCATCTGGTACGGTGACGTGCTCTTCAATGAGCTCGACTTCCGCGCCCGCAAGGAGATCAGGAAGGAGATGGGAATGCTCTTCCAGGGAAGCGCACTTTTTGACTCGATGACCGTGGAGGAGAATGTGAGGTTCCCCCTCGACATGTTCACCACCATGAGCTACGGGGAGAAGCTTGAGAGAGTGAACTTCTGCCTGGAACGGGTGAACATTACGGACTCAAACAGCCTGCTGCCCTCAGAGCTGTCAGGGGGAATGAAGAAACGCGTGGCAATAGCCAGGGCGATAGCCCTGAAACCACGTTATCTCTTCTGCGATGAACCCAACTCGGGCCTTGACCCTAAAACATCAATAGTGATCGACGAGCTGATCAGGGAGATTACCGTAGAGCTGAACATGACAACGATAGTCAATACTCACGATATGAACTCCGTGATGGAGAACGGTGAAAAGATAATCTTCATCGAGGAGGGCGAGAAGTGCTGGGAGGGCAACAAGAGCCAGATATTGCAGTCAGACTGCAAACTGCTCAATGAGTTCGTCTTTGCCAATGCCCTGGCCAAACAGCTGAAGGAGTCCGCCCGCTGACCGCCAGAAATACCCCGGCCAACAATTGAAAAATTCCTGCCGGTAAGCGTCAGAGACGTTCCTGCCTTTAAGATGGGAGTTACAGCCGGCTGACCGTCACATGGGAGGAAGAATTTTCTCCTCAATCCTGTTGCCGAAGACAAAATTCAACCCCAGCCTTGCGTGCACTGTATTCCAGTTCTCCGGCAACCGGTAGCTCTCCGTGCCGTCAACTACCTTATTCCACCGCAGTGGTATGTTATCAACCAGGGCATAAAACTGCACGACTCCTCCCCTCACCGCCAGCCCGAAGCCCAGGTTGTCGAACCGCCTGTTGGCCATGGTGTATGCCAGAGTGGTGGAGAAGATGTTGCCAAAGTTGAGATTCCCCGAGAAGGTAAGAGCTTCATGCACCTGCTTTCCCTTGAACCGTGTCTGTGAGAGCAGCCCGGCAGTAAAGAAGCTGACGGGTGTGAAGCTGAACCCTGTTGTCACCGTGAGCGGCAGAAAGGTGGTGTAAGGCTCAGGGGCCGGCGACAGCTCTATTGCATTCTGTATCGAATCGAGAGCCCAGTTGAGCAGTTCGCCGAAATCGAGGCTCTCATCGTAGACATCCTGCATCGTCAGACCGTTGAACTGGAAGGTGGTGTTGCAGGATACCTCTGATCTGTCCCTTCTCCACCTGATGAACCCCATGTCAGTGAGCGCGGCAGATACGGCGAACATATCATTGAACCTGTACTCTGCTCCCAGCTCCAGCCCCAGCCCGGGGTTGGCAGCCAGACCCAGCGCATAGGATATATAGTCATTACCCTCCAGGAAACTATCCTCATCAAAGACGAGATCGTCAATGATGCCCTGTTCATCCTTCATGAATTCGTACGGAGCACTCAGATTCAGGGATACATCAGCATCAACCGTGTGGGTGTAGTCATCATTGACGGTCAGGGTCATACCGTTGTTTTTCAGGTTGCCTGAGACCACGCCGGAGAGATACATGACCCTTGCGCCTACCCTCAGTTTCTCTGTAATATTCTTTGATGCCCCGAGCCCTATCTCGTGGTAATACTTCACGTCAGCCCTGAGTGACGAGAGGTCAATGTTCCTGCCCATAAAATCCTGGTTGCCCGATATGCCGAGCCTGATGATATCACCGGGAAGGACCATGTTTCCGTCAACCCTCTCTGTGAAGTCAAACGTTATTCTCAGATCCTCGCCTACGGTGAATGCCAGACCGAAGAGCTGCACCGCTGCCTGCGGCTCCAGGGAGTTCTTGTCCCCCAGCCCTGCCAGGAACCTGTCAAGATCTTCACCCGGCTCAAGGATGGTAAACGTTGAGTCGGATATCACCCCACCGGAGAACAGGTCTGAGAAACTCAGGAAATTATTGTCGAGCCTGAACGATATGTCCGATATCCCCGGCAAACCGACATAAGTTCTGCCCGAGGGCTGGAAGGCAGGATTGAGAGTGGTTCTCTGCGGTAAGTTCATGAAGTATAGGACATTGCTTGTCTGTGCCCCGACATTGGCGACGGCTGCTACAGCGAGCAACAGTAAGGCCGTTAATATAGTTCTTTTCATATGCAGAAAAAAGTTAACTTCATTGGTCGGAAAAAATATGCCTGACATCTTATATTCAAATCCTTATACGAGCCAGTGCTCATATAGGTTTCATGAGAAAACGGTATTGCTTTATCCCGGTCCTGCGCCGAGTTCGTAATTGTAAATATACGAGTCGCTGTCAGTAATCAGCAGGCTCCAGGTGCTTTTGTTCACCACCCTGCCAATGTTGTAATGCTCGCCTGACTTAAGCGGGAAACCGCTGACAATACTGCCGTTCTTTCCGAAGAGATAGAGCATCTCTCCTTCGGCATCATAGACCCCGATCCTCCTGTCACTGCTGCCGGTGGTGAAGAGTGCAGGTCCCCTGAGGCTCCCGGATCCAAGATCATTTGTGCTGATCTCGATGCCGTCGCTGCCGAAAATCCTCAGGCTGCTGCCGTCAATAATTATGATGTCAGCCGTGCCGTCGCCGTTGAGGTCCGTGAAATCGGCGCTGTGCTTCTCTGAGAGAGTGCCGGTACTCTGCCGGCTTACCGTACCGTCAAACAAAAGTCGTATGACAGTGCCGTTCGTCGCCGTGAAGATCAGGGCATTATCATCGCCACCGGCAAGGCTTATCGCTGACCCTCCGGCCTTCCTTAGCGGCTCCTGGTGGGCAACACGGATGTTGCCTGTGCGATCAAGTACGTAGACATCCTGATCGTCGGCGGCAATAAGATAATCCTTGCCCCTGACCCTGAAGAACCTCACAGGGTCGGTTACCCTGCCGCGTGTGGTGAACATGTTCCACCCCCTGACCGGCGATCCTGCCCGGTCATAGATATAGATCTTCCTGTCCTCGCCGGCTATGCAGAGACGGTAATCCCTGTTGTTTTCATAATCAAAAACGGCAAGGAAATTGGAAGCCGGGGAGCGCATCTTTACCGGGTATTTGTCCACGTAATTGCCGTTGCGGTCAATGAGGTGCAGGTAATCCTTCCCTGAAAAGAGCAGCTGGTTCTTGCCGTTCCTGTAATAGTCAATCATGAAGATATCCCCCCTGATCCTCTCCCTGACGGGTGCTTTCCACAGTATCTTGCCCGAGGCGCTTATCAGGTAAATATTATTCTTCTCATCCTGGATAAATATCTCCGTTGCACCTGTGTTGTGATTGGTAAAGAGAAAGGGTCTCACTGCTGCCGCAGCCTCAAGCTTCGCTCTCCAGAGCAGTTTAAGGCCGGATGCGGCTTCCCCGTCAGCCCCTGTGGCAACGGTCTCTGCCCTGCCCGAAGCAGACTGTCCGCGTTGCTCACGGCTGTCGCGGTACCTGACGGAGAGGGCTGCGTAGATCATTCCGTTGCTGGGCGTGAGACTCAGCCCTACACCTGCGATGCCTGCCAGTGAGTTTTCACCGATTTCAGCCGCAGCCTCCTGTGTGAGGTAGCTGCTGATAATCTCCCTCAGTTCTGCCCCTGAAGAATAAAAGATCCATGAGCTTTTCGAAGGCATGGTTCTTTCCATCTGCCTGAACTCCGGATCATTGATGAGGGTGTTCTCCCTGCCTGATTCCCTGATGAGGTTTGCAAGGGCATCCGGGGAAGCTGAGAAGAGCATGTATGATCTCTCAAAAGTCGCCCATATGTCATCGCCTCCTCTGCCAGTCTCTCCCGACAATATCGAAGCGACGCCGGGAAATGGCATCTTGTAAAGGACCCTCTCTTCGCCGTCAGCATCACCTGCCGACGCCACGAAATGCCTCTCACTCAGTCCCATGGCACGGTATTTCTCGGTAAGTCTTTTGCGAAGCACCTGCTCCGCCGACTGTCTGTCGGTCATCCTGAAGATCCTCACCCTCTCGCTCCCTCTTCCGGCGGGTACCATGGCAGTGGTGACCTCTGAACCGGTAAACGGACTAAGCATCAGGGCAAGGTCACTGGCCGTGACCGATGCGGCATCGGAGGCGGTCTCACCCTTGAGGGAAGCCCGTCTCATGACCGTGGTATAGCTGCTTGTTCCTTCAGGAAGCAGCTCATGCACCCCGCTGCCGGCGGGAGTCACCTCCCTGACCATATCTGCCCCGTTGCCTGTGGCGGAGGTGGTGAGAAAACCACTGATGAAAAGGCCCTCCTCGGTGGCGGCAATATCACCTCCGGCGGCAATGGCTGCCGTGGTCACCCTGGTGATATTATCGGGAGGGATGAACGGACGGAGGAAGGCGGGCAGGTTCCTGAAAAGAATAAAAATGTTGTCGGCATCCTTACCTGAGGCGTTTGCCACCGGCGACACCCCCTGCTGTTGCCTTATGTCGGTGCCGGTACTCTTGTTGTCAAGAGCGGCGGAGAGCAGTGCTTCAGATGGCGTTGCGATGATGATACCGGAGGTGAGGGCAAAATACATCTCCTGAACCCTGCTGCCCCTGCCGTAGGTGACACTGTACCTCCTGGTGCCCCCCAGGTCCCTGGCATCGGCAACGGAAGCACCCGACGCGCTGAGCAGGCTGCTGAGCCGTCGCGGAGTTACGGATGTGCCCGTACCTGCCACCGCCAGGGGTGTGATACTGCCACGCTTCCCGGCGTGTAATGAGATGACCACCCTCTTGTTGCTGAGCATCTCACGTACCTCCCGCCCGCCGGTGACACTGTCAACGGCGGCAGCAGACTCCAGCAGTGAGGCCGCCCATGAGAGCCCGGAAAGCCTCGTCATCATCCCCGCCGGATCGGTGATTCTGGTGAGCAGCTCCGGAAAGTCAGGCGTCTCAAGTACCATGAATGCGTCAGACGGTACCGCCACCCAGGGATCAACAACAACCACCTGCTTGTCGCGCCGTATAAAATAAGCCGCCACAACCAGCGCTGCTGCAAAAAGAGCAACCAGTAGTATTCCTGTTCTCCTGCGCATTTTTTCGAGGTAATTATCTGAACTCAAAAATATAAAATATTACTTTGCTATTGCATATATGACCGGAGCGATGTGGTGCGGGTTATGCCGCGCCACATTCCCGCACCTGCCTCAGGGTATGCTGAGAAACATAGCCCTGTTTACTTTTTATGGAATGCTTTTTGTACAGCCTATATCGCTTTGGAATTTTCAGTGATGAAGAAATATCTGATCCTCCTCTTTTTTCTATTGCCTTTTGCGACGCTGACCGCCCAGACAGTGACGGTGCTTGACGCTGATGACGGTAAGCCGGTATCTGACGTCGCCGTTTACAATGAGTCAAAGACACAGTTCGGCTATACTAACTATGCGGGTAAGGTCAGCCTGTCTGGATTCCCTGCCGGGAAACCGGTCTTTTTCCAGCATTTCTCATATGAAAGGGTCTCCTTCACCCCGGAAGAGATCAGGCAGGCCAACTGGGTAATACGTCTTGAAATAAAGACCTTTGAGGTCGAAGAGTTCATCGTCTCCGCCAATCGGTGGGAACAGAGATCCAATGAGGTCCCGAACCACATAAGCACCATACCCCTCCCCTCTGTCAGGATGCACAACCCGCAGACCACGGCAGACCTGCTCACCCTCAGCGGCGATGTCTTCGTGCAGAAGAGCCAGCTCGGCGGCGGCAGCCCGATGCTGAGGGGTTTTGCCACCAACAGGGTGCTGATAAACATCGACGGCGTGCGGATGAACAACGCCATCTACAGGGAGGGCAACATCCAGAATGTGATCTCACTCGACCCCAACGTTATAGAACGCACAGAGGTGATCTTCGGCCCGGGAGCCACCATGTACGGCAGTGACGCCCTGGGGGGAGTAATGGACTTTCATACCGAGAGGGCACTCTTCTCCACCGGCGACTCCGTCTTTCACAGGGCGGAAGCGATGGCCCGCTACTCCACTGCTGCCCGTGAACAGACATACCATGCCGACCTGAACGTGGGCGGACACAGGGTGGCCTTCTTCACCTCAGCCTCATGGTCCGACTTCGGTGACCTGATGATGGGATCGCGGAAACATTCCGAATACCTTCGTAACATGTACCAGGAACGAACCGCCACAGGTGATACCGTGGTTGTGAATGACGATCCCCGCAGACAGGCCGCCACAGGCTATTCACAACTTAATACTACCAATAAACTGCGATTCAAGGCAGGAAAGAACTTCGATGTGATCCTCGCAAATCACTATTCCCGCCTGTCCGACGTGCCACGATATGACAGGCTGATACAGGTCAGGGACAATACCCTCAGGTTTGGCGACTGGTATTACGGACCCCAGATATGGATGATGACCAGCTCAACGGTCAGCTATAAGAAACACTCGGGACTATTTGACGAAGCCAAGGTCACTGTGGCAAGACAGGATTACCGGGAGAGTCGCCACGACCGGAAGATAAACAGCACAAGCCTGAACGAGCAGTTTGAAAAAGTCGGTATCTGGTCAGCAAATGTCGACTTTGACAAGGTCAACAAGGAGAACAGCAACCTGCTCTACTACGGCGCTGAATATGTCAGAAACAACATAAAAAGCACTGCTGATGTGAGAGATATCCTCACCGGTGCTACGGAGCCTGCAGGATCGCGTTATCCGAATGGCAGAAATATCTACAACAGTTTCTCACTCTACCTCGGCTACAAGTTCAATCTGAGCAGCAAATTCACCGTCAGCACCGGGGCAAGGTATAATTTTGTCTCGCTCGATTCGGAGATCGCCGATAACTCTTTCTACAATCTGCCCTTTACCACCATCGAGACTGCCAGCAGCGCAGTCACCGGCGCTGCCGGCGCCGTCTACAGGCCTGACAGCCGCACCGAACTCACTGCAAACCTCTCTACCGGCTTCCGGGCTCCGAACCTCGATGACCTCGGCAAGGTATTCGAATCAGCCCCCGGGGTACTGGTGGTGCCCAACCCTGACCTCAAGCCGGAATATCTTTATAATATAGACCTCGGTGCCTCCAGGGAGATAGGGGAAATACTCCGGGCAGATGCTTCGTTCTTCCTGTCATGGCTCGATAACGCAATGGTCAGGCGCGACTTCCTCTTCAACGGTCAGCCGACCGTTGAATATATGGGCGAGGAGAGCCGGGTACAGGCCATGGTCAATGCGGGCTATGCCCTTGTCTACGGCACACAGCTGAAGGCAGAACTGAAACCTGCCTACTTCCTCAGGATCAAGACAGCCCTGACCCTGACGGGCGGACGTGACAATGAGAATGAGCCCCTGCGTCATGTGCCGCCAATGTTCGGCACAACCCATATAATTTTAGAGAGATCTCACTTCAAGGCTGACTTCTATGCCGCCTGGAACGGCAGCGTGACGTACGACAGGCTTGCACCGAGCGAGAGAGACAAGGCGTACCTCTATGCCACCGACGAGAACGGCAACCCCTGGTCGCCCGGATGGTTCACCCTTAACCTCAAGAGCTCATACAACATCAGCAACAGGGTTGACCTTACGGCCGGGGTGGAAAACCTCCTCGACCTGAGGTACAGACCCTATTCATCAGGCATCGCCGCCGCAGGGAGGAATTTCATCTTCTCTGCCAGGGTGAAGTTCTGACAGTGAGACCGGAAAAGAGCCCGGACTTTGCTATTACAAAATGTTTGACTAAATTTCTGCCCTATTCGAAATTCACGGGGTAATGGTTGGCTCACTCCAGCTTGTTGAAGTAAAAAGCAAAAAGGATATCAGGGAATTCCACGATCTGGCTGCCCGTATCAACAGGGGTGACAGCAACTGGATAAGGCCGCTGATGAAAGACATAGAGCAGGTCTTTAACCCCTCCTCAAACAAACTCTTCCGAAACGGTGACGCAATCAGGTGGCTGCTGAAGGATGCCACGGGGAAATCTGTCGGCAGGGTGGCGGCTTTCTACAGTAAGAAAATAGGCCACAAGGACAAACATCTTGTTGGAGGGATGGGCTTCTTTGAATGCATCAACGACAGGAATGCTGCCCTCATGCTGTTCAATGCCTGCCGCAACTGGCTGGCAGGGAACGGCATGACCGCCATGGAGGGACCCGAGAACTTCGGTGAGCGCGACCGCTGGTGGGGTCTGCTGGTCGACGGTTTTCTGCCGCCCAACTACTGCATGCCCTATAACCCGCCTTACTACAGGGAGCTCTTTGAGTCGTACGGTTTCAAAAACTACTTTGAACAATACACCTATCACATACCTGTTGACGACAGCCGTCTCAGCAATGTAATCAGGGAGAAGGCCGAAAGGATCTTCAGCAATCCTGACTACACCTTCAGATATATGACCCGCGGGGAGATGCGTAATATAGCGCGTAACTTCATGATCGTCCACAACAAGGGATGGGCCCGCTTTCCCGGAGTTAAGACTATCAGCGAGGGCCACGCCAGGCTGATACTCAAAAGCATAAAACCGGTGCTCGATGAGAAGCTGCTCTGGTTCGGCTTCTACAAAGAGGAGCCGGTCTGCTTCTTCATCATGCTTCCCGAGATAAACCAGATAGTCAGGCATCTCAACGGCAAGCTTAACCCTGTTGGCAGACTGAAATTCCTGTGGTACCGGTATATAAAAAGGGAGCTCGACAAAGCCTTCGGACTGATCTTCGGTATCGTCCCCGAGCATCAGCGCAAGGGCGTGGAGGGAGCCCTCATAATGTCATTTGCCAGACTGGCGATGTCCAAAGGCTTTCCGTATAAAGAACTGGAATTAAACTGGATAGGTGATTTTAACCCGTCAATGATGCATCTCGCTGACCAGATTGGGGCCACGGTGATCAAGACACACATCACCTACCGCTATCTCTTTGACAGAAAGGCTCCCTTTGAAAGGGCCCCTGTGGTGAACGTCTGAAGGCCGGCAACTGCAGGAATAGCCACCGGCAGGTGATAAGCGCATCCCCTGCGGTTGTCAGAAGGGCCTGTAACCGGTGATCAGCCCATGACCAGCGAATATAATACTGGCCCAATGCTGGTGTTAAAGCTTGCCTGCGGCGGTTGTCAGAAGGGCCTGTAACCTATTATCTCCCTAACCTCACTGACTGTAGCGCGCGCGCTGGCCCTGGCCTTTTCTGCTCCGGCAGCCACCACCTTCCTCAGACAGTCCGGGTCGTTGAGTATCTCATTGATGTGTTCCCTGATGGGCTCGGTGACCCTGATCACATCCTCGGCCAGTTGCTTCTTCATGTCACCGTACCTTATCTCGCATGAAGCATGCTTCTCGCGAAAATATTCAACCGTTGAAGGATCTGAAACCACCTCCATGATGGTGAACAGGTTCCTGACCGGCTCTGAAGGCTCAGAACCCGGTTTTTCCGGCCCGGTATCAGTCACGGCCCTCATAACCTTCTTCCGTATCTCCGCGGGAGTATCGGCAAGGAAGATGCCGTTGCCTTCGCTCTTGCCCATCTTACCCGTTCCGTCAAGTCCCGGTATCTTGATGAGCTGCTTCCCGAAATTATAGGCGTCGGGCTCGGGGAAATAGTCAACACCGTACATGGTGTTGAACCTCCGTGCAAAACGGCGGGTCATCTCCAGGTGCTGCTCCTGGTCCTTGCCCACAGGCACCTTATGTGCCCTGTGAATGATGATGTCGGCAGCCATCAGCACGGGATAGGTCAGCAGCCCGGCGTTGATGTTGTCAGGGTGCTGCCGTATCTTTTCCTTGAACGAGGAGGTGCGCTCCAGCTCCCCCACGTATGCGTTCATGTTGAGCAGAAGGTAGAGTTCGGCCACTTCCGGCACATCGCTCTGCACATATACAGTGGCCTTCTCCGGGTCAATGCCTGCAGCAAGATATTCGGCCAGCACCTGCCTGATGTTACCGTGGATATCGTCAGGATGAGGGTGGGTGGTGAGAGAATGATAATCTGCCACGAAGAAAAAACAGTTATTCTCATCCTGCATCCTCAGAAAATTCTTCAGTGCCCCGAAATAGTTTCCAAGGTGCAGGTTACCCGTCGACCTGATGCCGCTTACTACCGTATCCATCAAAAATTCTTTTTCTGCGACACAAAAATAGGGATAAATATCGAATTTGCTCCCTGCTCAGGTTACAAAGAGACTGCCGCCTCCCCGCATGCATGCCGCAGCCCGGCTGCCCTTCCACGGGCCACCGGCGCCGGACCAGAATCGATCACATCCCGTTTCCCCCGCCACTGCAACTATTTTTGTATTTTTGCCGGGTAAATCAACTGAAATGGAATCAACAAGGCAGAAGAAGGTTGCACGACTGATACAGAAGGAGCTGGCGGAGATCATTCTGCATCATGCCGCCGAGCTGGCCCCCGGAAAGATGATCTCCGTAACCACCGTACGCGTCAGTCCTGATCTCGCCCTGGCGAAAACCTGGGTCAGCATCTTCCCATCCGACAGGGCTGAGGAGACCATGACAGTGCTGCATGCCGGCGTCCCGAAAATCAGATTCGAGCTCGGCCGTAAGGTTCGCAACCAGCTGCGCATAGTACCGGAGATAGCATTCTTCCTTGACGACAGCAACGACTACATCGACAACATTACCAACCTGCTCAAGGAATAAGGCTGATGGACTATGACCCCGTTAAAGAGCCCCTCGGACGGCTGTTCAACCGCCATAAGCTGCTGCGCAGGCTCTTCTACCTGCTTCTCAATATTCTCCTCCTCCGTTCATGGCATGTGCGAAAGGCACTCAGGAAACTGGCTTCTCAGCTGCCCTCACCGGCATCAATACTTGACGCAGGCATGGGCTTCGGGCAGTACTCCTGGTGGATGGCAAGGAGATTCGCCGGATGGAAGATCACCGCAGCCGATATCAAGAGCGAACAGGTAACCGACTGCAACCGGTTTTTCTCTGCCTCAGGTGTCGCGGAGAGAGTGCATGCCCTTGAGGCAGACCTGGTTACCTGGAAGAGCAGCGAGAGCTACGACCTCATTCTCTGCGTCGATGTGATGGAACATATCGAAGAGGACCGCACAGTCTTCTCTTCGTTCTTCACAATGCTAAACTCCGGTGGATACCTTATCATCTCGACACCCTCCGACAAAGGCGGCTCTGACGTTCACTCGGAAGACGACAGCTCATTCATCGGGGAACATGTACGCGACGGTTACGGCCGTGATGAGATAACGGAGAAGCTCACCGGCGCAGGCTTTGACAGCGTCTCCGTGGCATATACCTATGGCACGCCGGGAAGCATGGCCTGGCGGCTCTCGATGAAATACCCGGTAATGATGCTTTCGGCATCAAAACTCTTCTATATTATCCTGCCTTTCTATTATCTTGCCGTTATGCCGTTTGTCCTGCTGCTCAACACAGCCGACCTCTGCATGAGGCATGAAGAGGGTACGGGATTGCTGGTTATCGCACGGAGAAGCCGATGAAGCTGTCACTATACATAGCAAAAAGATACCTCTTCGCAAAAAAATCGCGGAACGCCATCAACGTGATATCCGCTATCTCCGTCGCCGGCGTGGCTGTCGGTACAATGGCACTTATAACCATACTCTCGGTGTTCAACGGACTGGAAGAGATGGTGAAAAGCATCTTCAGCACCTCTGACCCCGAGATACGTATCACACCCGTCCGTGGAAAGGTGTTCACACCTGACACCCTTCTTCTAACGAAACTGGCTTCCCTGGACGGAGTGGAGGTCTTCGCCGAGACCGTGGAAGAGAATGCCCTGCTTCGCTATGACGAACAGCAGTATATAGCCACCATCAAGGGGGTCTCACTGAACTATACCGCTGTCACTGACCTTGACACGGCAATGTGGGACGGCGAGTTCATCCTCAGGGCCGAAAACGGAAGACCCTACGCCGTGGCCGGGCTGGGGGTGGCTAATTACCTGGGAATGAGGCTTAACTTTGTCTCTCCGCTGGCGATTTATATCCCCGACCGGAAGGGACGGCTGAGCGCCACCCCGGAAAACGAGTTTACCAGGAAATATATCTTCCTCTCAGGCATCTTTGCCGTGGAACAGGAGTTTGACTCAAAGTATCTCTTCCTGCCGATCGATTTCGCCCGCGAACTGCTTGACTACACCAATGAGGTTAGCTCCATAGAGGTGAAGATGAAGCCCGGGGCTGATGAGCAGAAGACACAGGAGGCCATCAGGGAACTCATGGGCGATGATTTCCTGGTGCAGAACAGGTATGAGCAGCAGGAGTTGTTTTACAGGGTGATGAAGGCCGAACGGCTGGCTATCTTCGTGATCCTCACCTTCATCCTCATCATTGCCTCGTTCAATATAATAGGGTCTCTGACAATGCTCATCATTGAAAAGGAGAGGGACATAAGCATCCTCAGGAGCCTCGGGGCCGACAACCGGCTGATAAAGCGCATCTTCATATACGAGGGATGGATGATATCCCTTTTCGGAACAGTAGTTGGCTTGCTTGCCGGTTTTCTCCTCTGTGCCGCCCAGCAACACTTCGGAATAGTGAAGCTCGCCGGTGACTCGCTCCTTATTGATGCCTATCCGGTAAAAATGCATCTGGCCGACTTTTTCACGGTGGCAGCTACAGTACTGGCAATAGGTTACGCCGCTGCCTGGTACCCGGTACACTACCTTTCGCGCAGATATCTCAGAGAGATAAATAAGTACAAACAATGAGCCCACGGATAATAATAGCGGTTGCTGCCTCCCTGCTGATGCTGACAGCATGTACCCACATCGGCGGTAACAAGCCGCCGGCAAAGATGCTTATCCCGGAAAATGATATTGTTGAGATACTCACTGACACCTATCTCACCGCCGGCATGCTGGATATCACGGTGATGAGAGAGACATGGGCACAGAGAGACTCCATCCTCAACTATATTGACATCATCAAAAGCTACGGCTACACTCTTGAGCAGTTTGACGCGACACTCAAATACTTATTTACCGACAAGCCGAAGCGATTGTCAAGGCTCTATGACAGGGTGACCGCCAACCTCCTCAGGCTTGAAACTGACATAATGACGGAGGCGGTACCGGCTGAGCCCACACTCTCCAAAAACCTCTGGCCGGGCCAGGCGAGCTACCTCTTCCCTGAGAACTTCACCCGTGACCCGGTCTGGTTTGACATACCTGTCGAGACACCGGGTGAATATGTGCTGAGGGCAGACATCAAGCTCTTCGAGGATGACAGGAGCCTGAACCCCAGGGTGACGGTCTTCTTCAGCTACACCGACAGCACCGGGTCTGAAAGACGCGACTACTGGCGTGAAGTGAGGCTTATGAAGTCAGGAGAGTTCGTGAGTGTTGAGACACGCAATATGCCCGACACCGTCACAGGAGTACGCATCCGTGGATGGCTCCTCAACCATGACAACCAGCCCGGCACCTGGGAGAAACATGCGCGCATAGCTAACATCAGCCTGAGGGTTAATGAGTTCGGTACGATGGAATAATCATGAGGAGGATCTCGGCACAATATATCTTTACCTCAGCCGGCAAACCCCTGAAACGGGGAGTGATCACCGCCACCGATGACGGCACCGTCGTCTCCGTTGAAGATACCGGAGGCGATCTGAGGGAGACAGCCGCGACGGAGTTCTACAACGGCATCATCATCCCCGGACTGGTCAACTGCCATGCGCATCTCGAGCTATCGCACCTCGGCGGCCAGATACCGGCAGGCGGAGGACTTCAGAAGTTCATTACCGGCGTACGCAGCCGGCGCGACGCACAGCCCGGTGAGATAGCCGCTGCGGCGGAGAAGGCTGAGCGGATGATGGTGTCAGAAGGCACAGTGGCCTGCGGAGATATCAGCAACGGCACTGCCTCATTTGAGATCAAGGGCAGGAGCACCATACAGTGGCTCACCTTCACCGAGGTGTTCGGATCAGACCCTCTCATCGCTGAGACAAGGATCGGCGAGGCCCTTGCCGTCTCTGCCGCCGCAGCGGCTGCAGGGCTGAAACATCACATCACCCCGCACTCTCTGTATTCATCATCGGAAGAACTCTTCTCACACATCACATCACACATCACCCCTGACTCAATGGTCTCGCTACACTTCCTGGAGTCTGATGAGGAGCGCACGATGACAGGTGACCACGCCGCCAGGGCTCTTGCACTGGCCGCCGGATGCCTGCGGCTGATACTGGTACATAATACGGCCATCACGCGGCCGGAGGCTGAGCTGCTGGCAGCAGCAGGCAATACCTGGTTCTGCCTCTGCCCCTCGTCAAACCTGCAGATAACCGGCACCCTGCCGCCGGTGCATCTCCTCAGTGAGGTCACCGGCCATATCGCCACCGGCACCGACAGCCTCGCCTCAAACAACAGCCTCAGCATTCTCACCGAAATGAGGCTGCTGCACGATGCCGCCCCCGAGCTGCCGCTCGATGAGATCATCCGGTGGGGTACCCTCAACGGCGCCGTGGCCCTGGGAATGGAAGAGACTCTCGGATCATTGGAGAGAGGAAAAAAACCCGGACTGTTGCTTCTCGAACCCGTCGACCTGCACCGCCTGCGCCTGCTGCCTGAGACCAGGGTACGCAGACTTTTATAATCCAGACCTGTCGCCCATGTGCCTGCTTCCAGGAACAAGCTGCCCGGATTATTGTAAATTTGAAGCCTGAACTTACAGCTACAATGCCGACCTTTCTCTTTGACAGCATAGTATTCGGACCGGTGCGCAGCCGCCGCCTCGGCGTCTCACTGGGCATCAACCTGCTTCCTCTCACACGTAAAATGTGCTCCTATGACTGCATCTACTGCGAATGCGGATGGACACACGGTGACACTGTCAACAGTGAGGCCCTTCCCTCCCGCACAGCGGTACGGGAGGCGCTCCGGGACAAACTGTCGCTGATGAAAGAGCAGGGAACAGCCCCTGATGTCATAACCTATGCCGGCAACGGCGAACCGACACTGCATCCTGATTTTGCTGCCATCATTGATGACTCCGTCGCCATCCGCAGTGAGTTTTTCCCGGAGGCAAAGGTCTCCGTGCTCTCCAACGGGTCAATGATACACAGGAAGAAAGTTCGCGACGCCCTGAAGAAAGTCGATATGAATATCCTCAAGCTCGACTCGGCCTTTCCTGAAACGGTCAGGAGAATGAACCGGCCTCAGCGTCCCTTCGATCTGGTACGCTATGAGTCTTACCTGAATGACTTCGGGGGCAGGTTCATCATTCAGACCCTGTTCGTGAGAGGCATGTGTGACGGTGAGGTCATCGACAATGCCTCCCCGGAGGAGATCTCCGCCTGGCTGGAGGTTATCTCCCGTCTCAAGCCGCAGTCGGTGATGATCTATACAATCGACCGCGATACCCCCGACGGCAATGAGCTCAGGAAGGTGCCTGCCGGTGAGCTTCATGCTATAGCTGACAGGGTGGAGGCACGGGGAATACCGGTATCTGTCTCCGGGTAAACGGCATGGGCGGCAGAAGGATACTCATCAGCCCGCTGAACTGGGGCTTCGGACATGCCGGCCGTATGATACCGCTGGCCGCGGAGCTGAAGAGGAGAGGGAATGAGGTGATCTTCGGGGTCGACAAAAGCCTCATCCCGCTGGTCCGCAGCGAGCTGCCCGGCATCAGCGTAACGGAGATCAGGGGATTGCGAATAAGATACTCACGTCATCTGCCACAGTATATATGTATATTCCTGCAGCTGCCACGCATCACAGTCGCGTCAGTCAGGGAATATTACGACCTCAGGCGGCTGGCCTCCCGCCTGCAGCCCGACCTGATCATCTCCGACAACAGGTTTGGATTCCGGCACCGAAAGATACGTTCAGTCTATGTCACCCATCAGCTCCGCATCGCCTTCCCGAAGCGGTTAAGGCTGATGGAACCGCTGGGCGTACGGCTTCACAGGATGATAAGCAGCAGGTTTGACCACTGCCTGGTACCCGATTACCCGGGTCCGGCAAACCTGTCCGGCAGGCTCTCGCACGATCTGCCACTGCCGGAGAATGTCTGCTATTGCGGGCCACTCACGAGATTCGGAACTGCCACCTCCGGCCAGAAACCTCCCCGTCAACCATTCTGCTGTCTCATTCTGTCGGGGCCAGAACCGCAGAGGTCGATACTGCTGGAAAAAGTTATTGCCGCAGTCACTGATATGCCGCTGGTAATACTGAGCACTACACCCCTGCACCCGGAGGGGACCGTGGGTCAGGAGATAACCGTGGTGACAAACCCTGACACTGCGACAATGGAAAGATATCTGGTTGAGGCCGCCCGGATAATATCCAGGGCAGGGTACACAACAATTATGGAGCTGGCGTCACTGGGCAGGGGTGCGATCCTCATACCTACTCCCGGGCAGACGGAACAGGAGTACCTGGGCAGATACCTCAACGGTCGCCTGGGGTTTGTGACCGTCAGCCAGAGAGATATCAGGCCGACAGTACCCCTGCGGCACCGGAACACAGAACATGCCGGGGAACTACTGCCCGATGCTGCCCCTCTGCTGAAGAAGGCACTGGATATGCTACTTGAGAAGGAAGAGCAGTGAGAGCGCCATTGTCGCCGCCCCTGTGAACAGACCGGTCCACACCTCGGTGGGCGTGTGTCCGTTGAGATACAGCCTTGACGACATGACAGCCCCCCCGACCATGGTTACCGTGACCAGCTGCCATACCGTGCGTATGTCATAGAGAAGTATCATGAAAACAATCAGTGCAATCAATCCCCCTATGCCGGCTGCATGGAGCGATATCATGTAGAACGAGGTGATTATCAGTGTAATGAGAGTCACAACGGCAAGTGAGATGAAATAAGCCCTGAAGAGCAGAGGCACCTGCATCCTCAGCAGCAGCCCGGCTGACAGGGTGTACATCAGCAGTGCGAAGGTGAGAAGCAGCACTCTCTCATTGCGGTCACGGGCATTGAATGTCGTTATGGCTCCCCTGGTCCAGAGCACGGCAGCCAGTGCCAGCGGCAGCATAACGTTGTTCGTCACTGCGAGAATGAAGATCATCCGTTTCAGTCCCACCGGGATGAATGAGAGCAGTGTTGGTGAACTGTAAATGATCAGAAGTCCGTACAGCGGCATGAATATGGGATGAAAAGCCACAGACAGTACCTCTGCCCCTACGATCAGCCTCGATTTCCCTGCGTCATTCATAGTTTCGGCCTCCTCACCCTGTTATCTCTTTTCGCATCCCGGCAATTCCTTCCTCATCCTGCTGTTTCCCTCCTCATCCTGCTGTTTCCCTCCTCATCCTGTTATCTCCTTCCTCATCCTGGCGACAGGTATGTTCAGCTGTTCACGGTATTTGGCCACCGTACGCCTGGCGATCTGGTATCCCTTCTCCTGCAGTATCTTCGTCAGCTTCTCGTCGGTCAGCGGCTTGCGCTTGTCCTCATTGCTGAGGCACTCCTGGAGAATACGCTTTATCTCGCGGGTGGAGACCTCGTCGCCCGCGTCGGTCTGCATCCCCTCGGAAAAGAAGAACTTCAGCGGATAGATGCCGAAGTGAGTCTGTATGTATTTGCTGTTGGCCACCCGCGATATGGTGGAGATATCGAGCCCTGTCATCTCTGCCACATCCTTGAGTATCATGGGCCTCAGCCTGGTGTCGTCGCCCTCCTCAAAATACTCCTTCTGGTACTCCAGTATGGCATTCATGGTGAGCAGCAGTGTGTTCTGCCTCTGTCTCATGGCATCGATGAACCACTTTGCAGAATCCAGCTTCTGTTTGACAAACATAATGGCATCACGGTTCTGCTTTCCTGATGCCTTGTCACGCGAGTAGGATTCGAGCATATCACTGTACCCCCGGCTGATCCTCAGCTCGGGTATGTTGCGGTTGTTCAGGCTCAGCTCCAGTCCTTCGTCAGTCTGATCAAGGATGAAGTCGGGGATGATCTGCTGTGCTGACCTGCTGAAGGGGTCGCCGGCCACTCCCCCGGGTTTGGGATTGAGCTTCAGCACCTCGTCGATCACACTCTTCATCTCCTCCTCGCTGATCATCAGCTTCGACATTATCTTTTCATAGTGCCGCCTCGAGAACTCCTCGAAATAATCAGTCAGCACTGTACGGGTGAGAGCCACAGCAGGCACCGACTGGTCCTTACGCTCTATCTGGAGCAGCAGACACTCCCTCAGGTCACGCGCCCCGACACCTGCCGGCTCAAGGTCCTGTATGATCTTCAGGATGGCATTAAGTTCCTCCTCATCGGTGGTGACATTCTGCAGGAAGGCAAGGTCATCAACCATGTTCTCGACCTCACGGCGGAGATAGCCGTCGTCATCAATGTTACCAATGATGTATTCCCCGAGTATCTCCTGGCGCTCCGTGTCACTCCTGAGGTTGAACTGTGAGGTAAGGTTCTCGTGGAAGGATGAGCCCGATGCATAGGGTATCTGGTCCCTGCGATCGTCATCCTTCGAGACATTGTTTACCTGCAGCCGGTAATCGGGTATATCCTCATCATTGAGGTAATCATCGAGGCCAAACTCATCCTGCTCACTCTGATCCTGCTCATCATCGATATCATCCTCCTGCTCAGCCCTGACATCATCCTCATCAGGACCCTCCTCCAGTGCGGGGTTCTCCTCCAGCTCCTTCTTAATACGCTGCTCCATCTGCATGGCAGGCACCTCCAGCAGCTTGATCATCTGTATCTGCTGCGGCGAAAGCTTCTGAAGCAGTTTCTGTTGTAATTTCTGGTCGAGCATTGCCACTTATCTCAAAGACTTTAAAACTCGGCATTACGCGGTGTACGCGGAAAGGGTATCACATCGCGGATGTTAGACATGCCTGTCATGAAGAGTATCAGGCGCTCGAAGCCCAGGCCGAAGCCTGAGTGAGGCACCGTGCCGAACCTCCTGGTGTCAAGATACCACCACAGATCCTTCAGCGGCAGTCCCAGCTCCTCAATCCTTCCCGTCAGCTTATCCATCTCCTCCTCTCTCTGCGAACCTCCTATTATCTCACCTATGCCGGGGAAGAGCACATCCATCGCTCTCACCGTCCTGCCGTCATCATTCTGTTTCATATAAAACGCCTTGATGCTCATCGGGTAGTCAGTAAGTATCACCGGCCTTTTGAAGTGAGTCTCAACAAGGTAACGCTCATGCTCAGCCTGCAGGTCTCGACCCCAGCCAACGGGATACTCCCATTTACGGTTGGCCTTCTCCAGTATCTCTACCGCCTCGGTGTAGGTCAGCCTCATGTAGCTGTTGGCCAGCACAAACTCCAGCCTCTCTGTCAGGGCGTTGTCTATCATCTTGTTTAGAAACTCAAGATCCTCCCTGCAGTTGTCAAGAGCATACCTTATAAGGTACTTGGTAAAATCCTCCCCCAGGTCCATGTTGTCAGTGATATCCCAGAAGGCCATCTCCGGCTCTATCATCCAGAACTCGGCCAGGTGGCGCGGGGTGTTGGAGTTCTCGGCACGAAAGGTGGGCCCGAAGGTATATATCTCTCCCAGCGCCAGGGCTCCCAGCTCGCCCTCAAGCTGGCCGGAGACGGTCAGGTTGGTGGGCTTGCCGAAGAAATCACTCTCATAATCCACCTTCCCCTCTTTTGTGCGGGGGATGTTCTCCATGTCAAGGGTGGTGACATGAAACATCTCACCTGCCCCTTCGGCGTCACTGCCGGTGATGATAGGAGTGTGGAGGTAGTAGAATCCCCTGTCGTTGAAGTACTTGTGTACGGCAAAGGACATGGCATGCCGTATGCGCATTACCGCCCCGAAAGTGTTTGTGCGGAAACGGAGGTGCGCTATCTCGCGCAGGAACTCCATCGAATGTCCCTTCTTCTGAAGAGGGTATGTCTCCGGGTCACACTTGCCGTAAAGGGTGACCTCAGAAGCTGTGATCTCCACGCTCTGACCCTTGCCCTGCGAAGGCACGAGGGTACCTGTGACAGCCAGGCTTGCCCCGGTAGTTATATCCCGCAGCAGGTCAGAAGGAAAAGCATTTATGTCAATAACTATCTGTATGTTGTTGATGGTTGACCCGTCGTTCAGCGCCACAAACGCCACATTCTTGATCTCTCTCTTGGTCCTGACCCAACCCTTAACAAGCACCTTCTCTCCGGTGGCCTGACCGGAAAGCAACTCCTTTACTCTTTTCCTCTTCATAAACACCTTTATCCTATACACTCACAAAAATAGCATTTTGTTGATCTTGGCGGAATGAAGAATTAACAAATGGCATTGTTTTTGTACACAAAAGCAATTTTTCGCCATCTCGTCCCGTTTTTCTAAGGATATACAGCTATTTGATTAGTCATGTAAAAAAGGTAATTTTACTTCTTATAACGGTAAATGCGAACATTATGGAAGTCGACAGCAAGATAATTGTAGTGCCATGGGATTTTACTCCGGTGACGGATTATGCATTGCAGCACGCCATCAAGATATCACGTATGACACACAATGATATCTGCCTTCTGCACATTGTTGAGAAGATAACCACCGAGGGGGGTATCAAGGCTAAGCGGGCTGCCATGAACATAAAGGGCAACGAGGTGGAGCGCCAGTACGGCGTAAAGGTAAAGACGCACGTGCAACGCGGCACCATCTTCAAGCAGATCCCTGAATTTGTCAACGACCGCGGAGCATCACTGGTGGTGATGGGAACGCACGGCATGAGCGGCATGCAGAAGATCACCGGCAGCTGGGCGCTGAAGGTGATAGCCAAGTCGAAGGTACCCTATATAGTTGTACAGGCACCGCCTGACGACCAGGAGCGGTATCACAATATCGTATGTCCCATCGACTGGCGGGCAGAGGAGAAGGAGAAGCTCTCCATGGCTATCTTCATGGGCAAATACTTCGATTCGAAAGTCCATATCCTGAAAGCTACCCGCAAGGATGAGTCGCTGGCCAGGAAAGCCAACCTGAACCTCAACTATGCGGTGAGGATGCTCATTCAGAATAATATAGAATATGATATTAAGGAGGTGCCCTCCGACAAGCTGGCCGAAAAGACCCTGGAGATAGCCAACGAGACGAAGGCTGACCTGATCCTGATAATGACCACCAAAGACATCACCTTTGCAGATTACGTCATAGGTGCAAAAGAGCAGGAGATCATTGCCAACAGCTCCAAAATACCTGTATGCTGCGTGAATCCGACATCGGCCTTTGCCAACCTCGGACAGTTCATGTACGGGTAGGATTTTCGATTTGCGATTTGCGATTTGCGATTGTCGATTTAGGGATCAATTATCTGATTAACTGTACCATTCGGAAATCGGAAATTCAATTCGCAAATCGCAAATCGCAAATCCAATTCGGAAATCGGAAATCGCAAATCGCAAATCGACAATTCTCAATGTCCATAGTAGTCAGTAATGTAACGAAGAACTACGGGCAGCAGAAAGCCCTTGATGACGTCTCCTTTGCCATCCCTGCAGGTGAGATAGCAGGCTTCATCGGCCCCAACGGTGCCGGCAAGTCGACCATGATGAAGATCATCACCGGGTTCTTTCGTGCTGATGCAGGAAGTGTAACGGTATGCGGACTCCCCGCGGGGCCGGATGCCACGGATATGAAGAAGCTCATTGGCTACCTCCCCGAAAACAATCCTCTCTACCTTGACATGTATGTCAGGGAGTACCTCGGGTATGTAGCTGACATTTACCGGCTCGGCGGCAGGGCGAGGAGTGCCGTCGACTCGGTAATTGAGCGCACGGGACTGGCCCCGGAGCAGGGGAAGAAGATCGGGGCCCTCTCCAAGGGTTACCGGCAGCGGGTAGGACTGGCACAGGCGCTGATACATGACCCTCAGGTGCTGATCCTCGATGAGGCTACCACCGGTCTTGACCCCAACCAGATAGTGGAGATCCGTAACCTCATCTCCGAGGCCGGAAAGGAAAAGACCGTGATGCTCTCAACCCATATCATGCAGGAGGTGGAGGCCATCTGCAGCCGCGTGATAATACTTGACCGCGGCCGCATCGTTGCCGACGGCCCTATTGAAGAAATATCCTCCCTCGCCGGCGCCCGCCTCGAGGAGACCTTCCGCCAGCTCACCGGGAAATAACCCTGCCTTCAGCATTTTTGCCCGCTAATTAAATTCGACATTTTGTTTGACTGTTGTCACCAACGATCACAGCTTTCTTTCAATTGCCTGTCCATGCTGATTGGAACTCCGGACAATACACAGAAGACGCAAATCGGAAATCGGAAATCGGAAATCGGAAATTTTATTATCTTTGTACCGTTATACGACAGGTGGACAGATTTGCGCTGATTGCAACCACGGAAAAAAATGCTAAAACGGTATCCACCCGCTGCTTTGCCAACAATCCGTCCCTGCCATTGTTAAACGTAAAAAATTAACAAATGAGCTATTTATTTACTTCTGAATCCGTATCCGAAGGCCACCCCGACAAGGTCGCCGACCAGATCTCTGACGCACTCCTCGACAACTTCCTGGCATGGGACCACGACTCAAAGGTCGCCTGTGAGACCCTCGTCACCACCGGACAGGTGGTGGTGGCCGGTGAGGTCAGAACCAAAACCTACATCGACGTGCAGACAATAATCCGCGAGGTCATCAACAAAATCGGCTACACTAAGGCCGAATACATGTTCGACGGCAACTCCTGCGGCGTCTTCTCTGCCATCCATGAACAGTCGCCCGACATCAACCAGGGCGTTGTCCGCCAGACAAAGGAGGAGCAGGGCGCAGGCGACCAGGGGATGATGTTCGGCTACGCAGTCAACGAGACCGACAACTACCTTCCCCTCTCTCTCGACATAGCACACGAGCTTGTCTACCAGCTCGCCGGGATACGTCGCGAGGGTAACCAGATGAAATACCTCAGGCCCGACTCCAAGTCGCAGGTAACCATCGAATACAATGATGACGGCACACCGAAGAGAGTGCATACCATCGTGGTCTCGACGCAGCATGACGACTTCGACAGGGATGAGAAAAAAATGCTGGAGACAATCAGAAAGGATGTCATTAATATCCTGGTCCCGAGGGTGAAGGCGCAACTGGGCAAGGATTTACAAAAGCTTTTTGATTCGAAGATTATTTACCATGTCAACCCGACGGGCAAGTTTGTCATCGGCGGGCCTCACGGCGACAGCGGACTGACGGGACGCAAGATCATCGTCGACACCTACGGCGGCCGCGGTGCCCACGGCGGCGGCGCCTTCTCGGGCAAGGACCCCTCGAAGGTAGACCGCTCGGCAGCATACGCAGCACGTCATATAGCCAAAAATATGGTCGCTGCCGGCGTAGCACGCGAGATGCTGGTGCAGGTATCATACGCCATCGGCGTGGCACAGCCGGTAGGCATCTATGTAAACACCTTCGGCACCTCAAAGGTGAAACAGAGCGACGGTGAGATTGCCGAAATGATAGGCAAGATGTTCGACCTTCGCCCTGCGATGATAGAGAAGGAGTACGGGCTGCGCAAGCCGATCTACCTCGAAACGGCCGCCTACGGTCACATGGGTCGCACACCCGTCACGGTGGAGAAGACCTTCAGGTCATTCAATGAGAAACCGGACAAGACCATGAAGGTCACCCTCTTCAAGTGGGAGGAACTCAACAGGGTGGCTGCAATAAAAAAGGCTTTCGGCCTTCTGAAATAGTCTCTGAGAGTTCGCACCGGGCAGACTTTTCAGCCTGTGATCTGAAGCCCGGACAATTCGAGCCGGCAGGTTATCGGCCGCCGGAACGAGGCTTTGACTATTGGGGCCGGGCAGACCAGCGGGCTCTAGAACGAGGCTTTGACTATTGGGGCCGGGCAGACCAGCGGGCTCTAGAACGAGGCTTTGACAATACGCGCAATGTTATCCGATCTGCCGAGGGTATAGTAATGTATCCCCGGCACTTCGTTTTTCAGGAGGTCGCGGCTCTGCTCCGCCGCCCACTCTATGCCCACCTCTCTCGCCTCCTCATCACTGCGGCATCTTGACAGCTCGTGAACCAGCTCCTCAGGCAGGTCGATATGGAAGGTCTGAGGCAGGAGATTAACATCGGTCATGGCCGAGACAGGTTTGATGCCGGGTATCAGCGGCACTGTCACACCCATGGCGCGCAGGGCATCACGGAAGGCATAGAATTTTTCATTGTCGAAAAACATCTGCGTGACAATGTAACACGCTCCCGCATCCACCTTGCGCTTCAGGTTGACCATGTCACTCTTCATATTCGGAGCCTCAAAATGCTTCTCGGGATAACCGGCCACACCTATGCAGAAAGATGTTGCAGCAGTGTTCTTCAGATCCGGGTCAAGATAATGGCCGCGGTTCATATCGGTTATCTGCTGCACCAGCTCGTCGGTGTTCCTGTGGCCTCCGGGATCCGGTATGAAGACACGACTGCCCCTGGGAGGATCCCCACGAAGGGCCAGCACATCATTGATACCCAGAAAATTCATCTCTATCAGAGCGTTCTCCGTTTCCTCCTTCGAGAAGCCGCCGCAGAGGATGTGCGGCACCACGTTGACATTATACTTGTACTTCACTGCAGCGGCAAGGGCTATGGTCCCGGGCCGCTTACGGCTCGTACGCCTCTCCAGCAGCCCGTCGGGCCTCTCCGTCAGCACCACCTCATTGCGGTGCGAGGTAAAGTTGATATATGCCGGCTCGTATTCCAGCAGTCCCTCAATGGTGTTGTATATACGCTCAATGCTGTGCCCTTTCAGCGGCGGCAGCAGCTCAAAGGTGAAGAGCGGCCTCTTCGAGCTGTTTATGAGATCAATTACTGTCGGTCCTTTCATTATGCAAATCTAAAGATTCGGTGCCAGCCATCTTGCCGCCTCCTCAACGGTTATCTCACACCGGGCAGCATAGTCCTCAAGCTGGTCCCTTCCTATTGTGCCCACGTTGAAATATGACGATTCCGGCGATGCAAAGATATAACCGCAAACTGAAGAAACAGGCACCATCACGAAGCTCTCCGTCAGCGTCACGCCTATCGTCTCCGGCGCCCGTAAAAGGTCAAAGATCACCTGCTTGCCGGTATGATCGGGACATGCAGGATACCCCGGCGCAGGTCTGATGCCCTGGTATTTCACCTTGAACATCTCCGCCGCCGTGAGCGCCTCGTCAGGGGCATAGCCCCAGTGCCTGACACGTATCTCGCGGTGCAGCCATTCGGCAGCAGCCTCGGCAAAGCGGTCGGCAAGGATCCGGAACATAATAGTGATATAATCGTCACCGGCAATTCCTTCAGGCAACTGTGCCACAGGGTTGACCGTCACCACAAACACCCCGGCATGATCTCCTTTTTCGGCCACGAAATCAGCCAGGCAGAGGTTATGCTGTCCCGCCTCCTTCTCCTCCTGGTTGCGCAAAAAGCGCAGCCACGCCTCGCCGGTGCCGGTGCCGCTGCCGGATCCACCGGCTGACACGTTGCCGCCGCGCGATTTGCCGGATATTGCGCCGCCGCCGGGTTCACCGGTGATCAGCCTCACATCGTCGCCGTGACGCTCCGCCGGGAAGATACCTGACAGGGCCTCGGCAACCATCAGCTCCTCGTTAATGATCCTCTCAATCATCGCCAGGGCATCATCATACAACTTTTTAGCCTCGGCGCCCTTGACAGGGTCATTGAATATATCCGGATACTTGCCGTTGATCTTCCATGCGAAGAAGAAAAATGTCCAGTCGATATACTCAGCAAGCGTCCTCAGACTCACCGGCCCGGAGTTGATCACTCCCGGTTTAGCCGGGGCATGCATGGGAGTCACGGTGCGCAACCCGTTCTCTCTTGCTGCCCTCAGCGATACCAGCCTCTTCTCCCTGCGTGATGCCTCATGGTCCCTGCGCAGTTTCTCGTACTTCTCCTTCAACGACACCCCCAGTGAGCCGTCCGCCGCAGCCAGTCCCGACATCACGGGCACAGCCCTCGATGCATCCTTCACGTAAACAGCACTGTATGAATAGACCGGTGCTATCCTGACTGCAGTATGTATCTCCGAGGTTGTTGCCCCACCGATCAGCAGGGGCGTCTTCATGCCGCGCTCCTCCATCAGCGATGCGATATGCACCATCTCCTCAAGCGACGGCGTTATCAGTCCCGACAGTCCGATAAAGTCAACCTTCTCTTTTTCAGCTGTCTCCAGTATCTTCTCCGCCGGCACCATCACCCCCAGGTCTATCACCTTGTAGTTATTGCATGAGAGTATCACTCCCACGATGTTCTTCCCGATGTCATGCACGTCGCCCCTGACCGTTGCCAGCAGCACCTTGCCGGCCGATGATGCCTCGCCGCTCTTCGTCTCCGCCTCTATGTAGGGTGTCAGCCGTGCCACAGCCTTCTTCATCACCCTGGCGCTCTTGACCACCTGCGGCAGGAACATGCGCCCCGACCCGAACAGGTCGCCCACCTCGTTCATGCCGTCCATCAGCGGACCCTCTATCACCCTCAGCGCCCTCTCGTACTGCGGGCGCGCCTCCTCAATGTCATCCTCGATGAAAGTGTCAATGCCGTTTACCAGCGCATGCTTTATGCGGCTCACCACATCAGCATCCCTCCACTCCAGTCGTTTTGTGGTCTCCTCCTGCTTCTCCTCCTTCATTCCCGAAGCATACTGCAGCAGCCTGTCTGTGGCGTCCTTCCTGCGGTTAAGCACCACATCCTCTGTCAGCTGAAGCAGGTCGGGCTCTATGGAGGTATATACCTGCAGCAGGCCGGGGTTGACGATCCCCATGTCCATCCCTGCCCTGATGGCATGATAGAGGAAGACGGAGTGCATCGCCTCCCTCACCGGGTTATTGCCCCGGAAGGAGAAGGAGAGGTTACTCACCCCGCCACTCACCCTGGCATGCGGCAGGTTAGCCTTGATATATTCCGTGCATCTGATATAGTCAACGGCGTAGTTGTTGTGCTCCTCTATGCCCGTGGCAATGGCCAGTATGTTGGGGTCTATGAAAATATCTTCCGGCGGAAAACCTGTCTCCTCCGTCAGCAGCCGGTACGACCTGTCAGCCACCTCTTTTCTTCTCCCGAAGGTGTCTGCCTGTCCACGCTCATCGAAGAGCATGACCACGGCTGCAGCACCGTAGCGCCGCACCAGCCGTGCCTTCTTCAGGAAATCCTCCTCGCCCTCCTTCAGGCTGATGGAGTTGACCACCGGCTTGCCCTGTATGCACTGCAGTCCGGCCTCCAGCACCTCCCATTTCGAGGAGTCGACCATGATGGGCAGCTTCGCTATGTCAGGCTCACTCATGACCAGGTTGATGAAGCGGGTTATTGCCGCCACACCGTCGATCATGGCGTCGTCCATGCATATGTCAATAACCTGCGCTCCGCCCTCCACCTGGTCGCGCGCCACATCGAGCGCCGCCTGGAAGTTACCCTCGCGTATCAGCCTTGCAAATTTTATGGAGCCGGCGACATTGGTACGCTCACCTATGTTGATGAAGTTGGTATCGGGACGGATCACCAGCGGCTCCAACCCCGCCAGCGCCGTTATGTGCTTCCTCTCCGGAACGCTGCGCGGCCTCTGCCCGGCAGCCAGCGAGGCTATCACACGTACGTGGTCAGGGGTGGTGCCGCAGCAGCCGCCGATGATGTTCACCCAGCCGTTCTGCAGAAAACTCTTTATGATGTTGCCCATATAATCGGGCGACTGGTCGTACTCCGCAAACTGGTTTGGCAGCCCGGCATTGGGATGTGCCGAGACAAAGAAGGGTGCCTTTGCCGACATCTCCTCCACGAAGGGCCTGAGCTGTTCGGCTCCCAGGGCGCAGTTGAGCCCTATGCTCAGCAGCGGGTAGTGAGACATGGTAATGAGAAACGCCTCGAGGGTCTGTCCCGTCAGCGTGCGGCCGCTGGCATCGGTGATGGTGCCGGAGACCATGACGGGAATCTCAACACCCTTCTCCTCCAGGACACCGCTGATGGCAAAGAGTGCCGCCTTGGCATTCAGCCCGTCAAACACCGTCTCCACCAGGATGATATCCACCCCTCCGTCGATGAGTCCTCTCACCTGCTCCCCGTAAGCCTCCGCCAGGTCAGCGAAGGTGACGGTGCGGACACCCGGATCATTGACGTCGGGCGACATGGAGGCAGTGCGGTTGGTGGGACCTACTGATCCTGCCACCCACACCTCCCTGCCCATCCGGCCGGTATACTGCTCTGCAGCCTCACTCGCCAGCGTGGCGGCAGCAACGTTTATGGCCTGGACACAATCCCCAATGCCATAGTCGGCCTGTGATATCCTGCTGGCGTTGAATGTGTTGGTACTGATAATGTCAGCACCGGCCTCCAGGTATTCGAGATGAATGTTGCGTATGATGTCAGGCTGCGTGATGCTGAGCAGGTCGTTATTGCCCTTCAGCGGCTGAGGGTGCGACACAAACTGCTGACCGCGGTACTGCTCCTCGGTAAGCCGGTGGCGCTGTATCATGGTGCCCATGGCCCCGTCGAGGACCAGGACCCTCTCAGCCAATACCTCTCTGACAGATCTTTTCAATGTCTGACGGTTTTTAGTTCCGCAAAACTACCTTAAAGCAGTGATAAATGAAAATCAGATTGATTTCCTGAATGGACAACGCCAGTGAGGCTGCATAAAAAAATAAAAAACAATGAGTAAAAATAATTTTCAATGCATTAGATTTACATCTTACCTCCGTTTAAAATAGCTGGCAAATTATGGTTATGCAATTTGGAAAAACATGGTGGGGCGAGCAATGGCTGCGTTCCCTGGCAAACGTGGACTATGACAACCGCCTGCCTCGGGGCGCGTCCTATGCCCGTAACGGATATGTGAAGGATATAAAGATCAGGGAAAATATAATTAAAGCCAGAGTGGCCGGCAGTCGCCCCACGCCCTACAGTGTGACCCTGATCGTCCCCCCTTTTTTCGGGGAGGAGATCGAAATACTCATGCAGGAGATAATCAAACGCCCGGCCCTGATCTCCAGGTTGCTGAACCGTGAGCTCGATCCTGAATTGCTGCCCATAGCCGAAGGGGCAGGACTGAAGGTATTTCCAAAACAATGGACTGATTTTAAGATGCAATGCACATGCCCTGACTGGGCGGTGCCATGTAAGCACCTGGCCTCAGTTATTTACATGGTGAGCCGTGAGATTGACAACAATCCCTTTCTCGTCTTCGCAATCCATAAGGTTAATCTCATTGAAGAGTTGAAGAAGCGGGGAATTTTTGTGGCTAACCCTAAAAAGACTGAGATTTTAAAACTCTCTGGTCTCCTGAAAACAAGAAAGAGCCTGAGGAGTGGCTACGATGAAGAAAAAGTTTACGACCGTGTCGATTTCTCCACACTGAACGATATCTCCGAAGCTTTGGTGCACCTGCTGCCGGAGGCCCCGCCGTTCTACCCGGGAGGTAATTTCCGCGAAAAATTCTCACTGCAGTTTCTGCGCAATACCAAATCAGCCAGGCGTGTTTTAAGCAGAAAACTCGATTTTGATGCCCACTTCCCTGCAGAGACCAATCATCCCGAGGTCAACCATCATTCAACTGTCTCACTTTCTATTGACAGTGATCATGACGTTCAGATCCTGGGGGAACACCATTCGCTGAAAAAGCTGACTCAACTCATTCCTGCAGTTTACCGGCTTAATACCGGCCATCTGCCAGACTATCAGCCTTCGATAGCTGCTCTTCACAAAATTATTCTCGCATCATTGCATTTGATTGCCAACGGGAATATAGTTCCGCAAATAGTGCAGCTTGGCAACAAGCATTTTATCATCCGCTGGCTTCCGGCTTTGATTGACAGCGAGGTACGTCTTATGACAGGGAAAATGGACAAAATCCTGCCGCCGGGGTTGCTCCTGTCGCCCAAAACAGTGCGGGGCACGAGGCAGCTTTTGTCTCTTAAAAACCAGACGAATGAATTGCTTTCCATAGTTGTCACCGAACTGGTTTCCCGTCTTTCGCCGCCATCAAACGGCGATCTGTTCGAAGATTTCTTCTTTAAAAACAAGGCTTACACTTTCACCGGCGTGGGAGAAAACGCGCTGAGTGGCGGCGTGAAGGTTTGGCTTGACCGGTTTCACCTTAGCACCGAAAACTACAAGCCGGTAATAACTGTGTCAGAGCTCGGCAATGAACAGTTTGACGTGCAGGTAAGTATTGAGGATGAATCGGATGCAGAAAACCTGCCGGTTCCCGTTACAAAAATACTGCAGGACAAACAATATGAAAAGCAACGGTTCAGGATACTGCAGTCACTTTCCCTGCTGTCACCGTTTATAAAAGGACTCGACACACATATCAACTCGGGCGGCAATCAACCCATAATATTTGACATCAGTGAGTTTGCCCCGTTCCTGATGGATATGTTGCCTGCCGTTCGGCTGTTGGGCATAAAGATCATGCTCCCGAAATCGTTGCAGGAGCTGATTCGTCCCAAAGCGACAGTGAAGCTCAGACGAAATGCCGAACAGCAGGGCTACGTGCGCCTGGATGATCTGCTCTCGTTCGACTGGCAAGTCGCGCTGGGTGATACCATTGTCTCGCCCGATGAGTTCAGGAAACTGCTTACCAACGCTTCGGGTCTCTTCCGTTTCAAAGAGAACTATATCTATGTCAGCGAACCGGAAATGGAAAAACTGTATAAGTTTTTCAGCGCCGATAAAAGCCTGAACTCCTATCAGTTACTCCAAACAGCCCTGTCGGAGGAATATGAAGGAGCCCCGGTTCTGCTTACCGGCGAAGTACGAGAACTGATAAGGGAACTCACTTCAGCTGAAGATATTATGTTGCCGGCAGGACTGATTGCCATACTCCGGCCATACCAGAAACGGGGTTACTCGTGGATGTACCGGAACAGCCGCATCGGGTTCGGTAGTATCATCGCCGACGATATGGGTCTGGGCAAGACAGTGCAGGTTATCTCCATCCTGATGAAATTAAAGGAAGAAAATGCCTTGAACGATAAATATAAAGCGCTAGTGGTTGTTCCCACGGGATTGCTCACAAACTGGCAGTCGGAAATCCGGAAATTCGCCCCCTCCCTCTCCTCCCACATTTATCATGGAGGCGTACGCGACATAAAACAGTTTGATGCCGATATAATGCTTACCACCTACGGTGTGCTTCGCAGTGATGCCGAGCTTCTGAAGAAACAGAAATGGCAGGTAATGATCATTGATGAAGCGCAAAACATTAAAAACCATGATACGGCACAGACCAAAGCGACTAAAAGCATCCCTGCCAATATTCGCATTGCCATGAGCGGAACACCGGTTGAAAACCGACTGACAGAATTCTGGTCTATCATGGATTTCACAAATAAGGGCTACCTCGGCAATGAGAAAACTTTCAGATCTGAATTCGCCGAACCTATTCAGGTATTCAATGATGAACAGGCAGTGGCAAGATTCCGCAAGATAACCTCTCCGTTCATGATGCGCCGCATGAAAACGGACAAGTCCATTATCTCGGATCTGCCTGATAAGGTAGAACAAAATCAGTATGCACTGCTGACGGGGCAACAGGCTGCACTCTATGAAAAAACCATGCGGATGGCGATGGATGAGATTGAAGGAGTGACCGGGCCGGACAGCCAGTCATTGTTTAAAAGACAGGGACTGGTGCTGCAGATGATACTGGCGTTAAAGCAGATATGCAATCACCCGACCAACTTTCTGAAAAACGGTAACTATGACCCGTCACTGTCAGGCAAAACGGAATTGCTTTTCGAACTACTCGACAGCATTATTGAAGCAGGGGAGAAGGTGCTCATCTTTACCCAGTTCAGGGAGATGGGCGATCTGCTGGAACGATTTATCTCCCACCGTTTCGGCGACCGGCCTCTGTTCTATCACGGTGGCTCCAATGTCAGGCAGCGTCAGGAGATGATAGACCGCTTCCAGCATAACCGTGCCGACAGGATCTTTGTTCTCTCGCTCAAAGCCGCCGGAACAGGACTGAACCTTACCGCCGCCACGCACGTCATCCATTACGATTTATGGTGGAACCCGGCAGTTGAGAACCAGGCAACCGACAGAGCTTACCGCATCGGGCAAAAGAAAAATGTTATGGTACACCGTTTCATCACCAAAAACACCTTTGAAGAACGTATTGATGAAATGATCAGTAACAAGAAACACCTGGCCGAGATGACCGTTGCCACCGGAGAAAACTGGATTGGCAAGCTAAGCAATAAGGAATTGAGAGATATATTTGCCTAGGTGAGTATAGATTTGCAGCAGGATTCGAAGTTAACGTGACCGCCCGCAGAGGGCTGAGGCTATGAGTGCTGTCAACCGGTTGATCTGCCTGGGCAGGAGACGACGAAGCTGATGTATCACTCTCCCCGACCTGATTACTTTTTTCACCACTCCCGCTACCATGGCAGCCTCGGAGGGCTCATCCTCCAGGATGACGGCGTCGCCCTGTGTGTGAATAAGGGACACCTCCTCCCCGGAAGTCACTTCGGTTACCCTGTGTATCACATATCCTCCGTCGCGCCGCAGCGCCACAATCTCTCCCGGCACCGGCAGCCTGGCACCGCCGGGCTCAATCACCACCGTATCACCCGGCCTGATGGCGGGCCACATGCTGTAACCGCCGGCAGTTAAAGTGACAGGCCTCTGCTCACCGAGCATCACAGAAGCTGTATCCGCGGTAAGAGTCTTATCCTCCGCTTTTCTCAGCAACAGGTAATCGCGTATGCTGCTGTCAGGCACAAACGACAACCTGCTGATCTTCACTGACGAGACCAGGTCCTCCGCCGCTGCCGCCAGCCGTGATGCTGCCTCCCCGTCCCAGTTCTGCTGTATGCAGTTGGCCAGTATCAAGGCCACCGCCTCTGCCCCGGCAACAGGCTCCGACACGTTAGCCGCGCCGTGCCTGATGACCCACAGATGATCGAGAAGTGCACTGCGCGGCTCATCATTGCGGTAGACAGGAGTGCTGTGCATCACCCATCCGGTACCTTCACGGCGCAGCACCAGCCTGTCGTCATGTATGACCCTGTCGCCAGCGCCGTCAAAGATCCTTGCCAGTGTTGTCTTGCCGCTGCCGGAGCGCCCGGTGAAGAGCCAGCCCCTGTCGCCGGCAACGACCCCTGAGCCATGGATCATGATATCACCCGCCCGTGAGAAAAGAAAATAAAGGAGCAGTCCGTCAAGAGGCCAGGGAAGAGGATCAACAGTAATATCGGAAATGCCGCCGCTGGTATATTCAGCCAACAGATCAGAGGTATTCTTGTCGTGGACAGGTCTGGTATGTGGTCTTGCCACTGATTTACTGTCAGAGGAATCCCGGAGTACCTGATCCGACCGCAATCCTGAATCCGGCCTGGCGGGAAGGATACCTGCAAAGATCCTCCACCGCATTTTGCCGTGAGGCATCTCCAGAACAGGGCTCCTCTCCGGATCTTTCAGAAACACTCTCGCGCGGACAGCCTCATCATCCCTGAAGACCTCCCAGAAAGGCTCACCCGAGTTCCTCACTCCCCCGGGAACCTCCTCCATGAGCTGTGCGTCAAATACTTTTACCGCCCCGGCAGGTATCTCCCCCGCACCGGGTTCAACATCCACAACCAGATCAGGCTCAGTATCAGCTGGCATGAAGGGAAGGACCGCATTAACACTCCCGGGGTCAACATCGGCACAGATGTACGGAGTGGTGTCAATAAACATAAAAGGCAGGACATCAGAGGGCACCGCAAAGGCGCTGAACCGCTCATCAGGCTTCAGAGCGACTCCTTCCGCTGACTGCAGGCGGATCCTCCTTCCGGCTATCAAAAGATCAATGGTCACAGCTCCTGAAATGAAGGAATTCCTGCACCTCCCCGAGAAAATTCAGAGCATCCTTTTCGGCAATATCCTTTTCCACATCGAACTCTTCAACTATCTTTGACGTTATATCACCTACGGACAGCTCTCCGTCAATAAGTTCCCAGATGAAAGCTCCGGTCTCGGTCAGCCTGTAAAGCGAATCCATGTCGGCAATGTTGTCTGTCAGGGGAATCAACAGAAATTCGTCGTTGATCCTGCGGAAAACAACTGCCGGCGAATGCGACGGTATAGAGGAAAGTGAAATCATATAACAAATAATCAACTCAAACTTACACAAAAACGTCTGATTCTGTTCAGACAAATGTATATCGGAGCATATGCACTGATATACAGAGGAAAGATAGCTGAATTCAACCTATCTTTGAAAAAGTAAAATCAATCTTGAAATGGCAAGAAAAAAACTGGAAAAAAAACCCGGCATCGATCAGAAGAAACTGATAGAGATGATCACCGCGGTTATGGCAAAGAATCCGAAGCAGCCCCTTAATTACAAACAGATCGCCGCACGGCTGCATTTTTCTGAGAAGGAAGAGAAGCAAGCTCTCTCGGAGGCTCTCCTGAAAATGAAGAAGGATGGGTTGTCGGAGGAGAGAAACCACGGCAAATATATACTCAGGGCTGTCGGCGGCTATATTACCGGCACCGTTGACCTAACGAAGTTCGGTTACGGCTTCGTGATATCTGAAGAGATGGAGGATGATGTCTTTATTGCAGCCCGCAACCTCAACACCGCGCTGCACGGCGACCAGGTGAAGGTGCTGCTCTATGCCCGGCACAAGGGCAAGAGGCCTGAGGGAGAGGTGACGGAGATCATCAGTCGCTCACGCGCCACCTTCGTTGGAACAATAGAACTTACAAAACAGTTTGCCTTCCTCATCCCTGATAACAAGAACATGCCCTTCGACCTCTTCATCCCCCTCGCCAAACTCAACGGGGCAAAGCAGGGGCAGAAGGCTGTGGCACGGATGGTGGAGTGGGACCAGCGGTCACGAAACCCCATGGGTGAGATAATAGAGGTGCTCGGCAATCCCGGTGAGAACGACACCGAGATGCATGCCATCCTCGCCGAGTTCGGCCTCCCCAACAGGTTCGAGCCTGAGATTGAGGCTGCTGCAGAGAAGATACAGGCAGAGATCACCCCCGGGGAGATTGCCGCACGGCGCGACTTCCGCGATATACCAACGTTTACTATCGACCCTGAAGACGCCAGGGACTTTGACGATGCCCTTTCACTCAGGAAGCTGCCTGACGGCAATATGGAGGTGGGAGTGCACATTGCAGATGTAACCCACTATATCAGGCCGGGATCGGCTATTGAGAAGGTGGCACAGGAGAGGGCAACCTCGGTCTACCTGGTCGACCGCACCATACCGATGCTGCCCGAGAGGATCTCGAACCACATATGCTCACTCAACCCCTTCGAGGATAAGCTGACCTACTCGGCCGTCTTCGTGCTCGACAGCAAGGCTACAGTCGTCAGTGAGTGGTTCGGACGCACGGTGATAAGTTCGGATATGCGCTTCTCCTACGCTGGAGCACAGAAGGTGATCGACACCGGCGACGGGGAGATGAAGGAGCAGCTCCTCACCCTCAACAACCTGGCACAGATACTTCGCAGCAGACGCTTTGCCTCAGGATCATTTGCCTTCGAGAGGCTCGAGGTCAAGTTCAACCTGAGCGAAAAGGGAGTGCCCCTCGGCATCCTTTTCCGCGAGTTCGGCACCGCCAACCAGCTCATCGAGGAGTTCATGCTGCTGGCAAATAAAAGGGTGGCGGAACATGTAGGCAAAAAACTCAGGGGGAAGACCTTTGTCTACCGCATCCACGACAAACCCAATCCTGAAAAACTGAGCTCATTTGGATATTTCATCAAGAGGTTTGGATATCAGCTTGACACCGAAAATGTAAAGGGCCTCCCCGCCGCCATGAACAAGCTTATGGATGATGTATCCGGCAAGAAAGAGCAGAACATCATCGAGACCCTTGCCCTGCGCTCCCTGGCCAAAGCGGTATACTCGACAGAAAATATAGGCCACTACAGTCTCGCCTTCAGCCACTATACCCACTTCACCTCTCCCATCCGCCGTTATCCCGACATGATGGTACACCGGCTGCTCTCCAGATATCTTGAGGGACAGACTCCGCGTGACCCCGACAAGTACTCAAAGATGTGCGAGCACTCGTCGAAGATGGAGCGGCTGGCCACCGATGCCGAGAGGGCATCAATCAAGTACAAGCAGGTGGAGTTCATGAGCGACAAGATCGGGAAGGTGTTCGAGGGTGTCATCTCCGGCGTGACCGAATGGGGTATCTATGTCGAGATCATCGAGAACCAGTGCGAGGGGATGATAGCCATCAGGGAGCTGCAGGACGACTATTTTGAATACGACGAGGAGAACTACAGCATCAGGGGCAGGCACTCCGGCAAGGTCTACATGCTTGGCGACAAGATCAGCGTGGAGGTTGCCAGGGCCGACCTGCAGAAGAGGCAACTAGATTACAAACTTGCCGATTCATCTGATAAGGAGTAGTTGGATTACCGGGTTGGTTGATCTCCAACGAATTGATCCCATTGGTCCCGGGATTGTCTGAAGCTGGTTGTTGAATGTAGTCAGTACTGGTTGATCTCCCAATCGGGAAGGCTTCCGATCACTGTGTTTCTGAGCTTACCGGCGGGCAGCCCTTACGGTCATCGGCTTGCCTGATCGCTCCCGATGAGCTCCAGCAGCTTCTCCAGCGCCTCGGCCTCCGGTATATTCTTATACACGGCCTCGGTACCGCGGTAGATGTGTACTCTGCCCTCTGCAGCCCCCACGTAGCCATAATCGGCACCGGCCATCTCACCCGGACCGTTGACGACGCATCCCATGACTGCTATCTTCATGCCTGTGAGGTGCGATGTCGCCGCCTTGACACTGCGCACCGCCTCCTGAAGGTTGAATTTTGTACGTCCGCAGGTGGGGCATGATATATACCTCGTGCGGGTGATACGTGCCTCCGTGGCCTGCAGTATGGAAAAAGCCAGCCTCCTCAGGGGCTCGCCCTGCACCGCACCGCTGTTTGTGATGCAGAGTCCCGCCGGGTGCCGTGCAATGAAGAAGCGCCCCAGCAGCGCGGCAGACTCAACGGCCAGCTGCTCCGGATCATCACAGTGGAAGTGAGGATTGAGCAGCCGGTCATATGCCTCTCTGCCCGCCACGGTCATCAGCTGATCAGCAGCGACGGTCAGCGCCTCACCCTCAAAAAGGGCTCCGGACTCATCAGCGAACCCTCCTGAAACTTCAGAGTCCTGCTCCGGTTCACCCCGGACCCCTCCGGTATCGGCAACAAACACCTGTGGCATCCACGGATCACCTGAGGGCCTTCGCTCCAGCGGGGCAACGGGCTCCACAACCCGTCCTGCTTCTCCGGCCACAGCCCTGATGATGGCACGTGCTACCGGTATCTCTGCCTCTGGCGGTTCCGAGAGCGATACCCTGACGGTATCTCCTATACCCTCCGCCAACAGTGTGCCGGTGCCGGCAGCGGAGATGATCCTGCCGTCCTCACCCTCACCAGCCTCAGTGATGCCGAGGTGAACCGGGAAAAACATCCCCTCCTCCGCCATCATCCTGACCAGAAGACGGTTGGCAATCACCATCGTGAGTGTGTCGGACGACTTCATGGAAACAACTATCCGGTTAAACCCTTCTCCTGTGAATATCTTAAGGAATTCAATGGCCGAGACAACCATCCCCATCGGTGTGTTACCGTAACGGGTCATGATGCGGTCAGAGAGCGACCCGTGATTCACCCCGATCCTTATGGCAGTGCCATGATCCATGCAGATCCTGATCAGTGGCAACAGCCGCTCCCTGATCCGTCCGAGCTCTGCCATCCATTCGCTTTCAGTGAGCTCCTGCCTGATGAATGAGGCTCTCTTATCTGCATAGTTGCCGGGGTTGATGCGTACCTTCTCAACAATGCGTGCCGCCACTTCGGCAGCGACAGGATTGAAATGTATGTCGGCACAGATGGGTGTGTCAAATCCTGCCCTGCGTAATTCTCTCTTTATACTGGCCAGGTTTTCAGCCTCCCTGACACCCTGGGCTGTCAGCCTGACAAGCTCACCGCCCGCCTCAATGATACGTATGCACTGGCTGACGCTGGCAGCAGTGTCAAGCGTGTCGGTGCTGGTCATGCTCTGCACACGCACGGGGAGATCACCCCCCATGGTCAGGCTGCCTATGGTTATTATATCTGACCTGTATCGTTTGATAGTCATACCGTTATCTGCCGTTCAGTACCCCCTGCGGTGGCGGACTGATCTGCCCTCCCCTTACCGGAGCATATGCCATGCTGTTGTCTCCCAACCTCACCACCGCAGCTGCAGGCTTATCTGCCATCTCATTGCCGGAGCAGCTCTCATGCTGTTATCTCCCAATCGTATCCGTCCCTGCGATCCTTGACCGTGATTCCGAGCTCACTGAGCCTGTTGCGTATCCGGTCTGACACCTCCCACTCCTTCCTTGCCTTGGCCTCCTGCCTCATGTCGAGCAACAGCGTGAGCACCCCTGCCAGCTTCTCACTCCCGGCACCCTCCTCCGCCTTCAGTCCGAAGATGTCATGGATGAAAGTGCTGAACACTCGCCGCAAAGCAGTGATGTCATCTGCCGTCAGCTTCTCCTTTCCGTCACTGACGAGGTTGATGATCCTCACGGCATCAAACAGGTGTGCCAGAGCCACCGGCGTATTGAGGTCGTCGCTCATCGCCTCGTAGCATCCCTTCTCCGTGCTGCTGATATCGACCGTTGACCTCTCAGAGGGCATCAGACCCGCCAGCGTCCTCTCCGCGTTCATCAGCTTCTGCAGTCCCAGTGATGCCGCCAGCAGTGCCTCATTGCTGAAGTCGAGCGTGCTCCGGTACTGTGCCTGCAGCATGAAGAAACGGATTGTCATGGGCGAGTAGGCCTGTACCAGCAGCTTGTGGCTGCCGGTGAAGAGCTCTTCGAGGGTGATGAAGTTACCCAGCGACCTTGCCATCTTCTGGCCGTTGATGGTGACCATGTTGTTATGCACCCAGTAACGAACCGGGGGATGGCCCTGCGAGGCTGTACTCTGTGCTATCTCGCACTCGTGGTGCGGGAAGATCAGGTCCATGCCTCCTCCGTGTATGTCGAAGGTCTCACCCAGGTACCTGGTGCTCATCACCGAGCATTCCACGTGCCATCCCGGAAACCCTTCGCTCCACGGTGAAGGCCACTTCATGATATGCCCCGGAGAGGCTTTCTTCCACAGGGCGAAGTCGAACTGTCCCCGCTTCTCCTCCTGTCCCTCCAGCACCCGGCTGTTGGCACGCATATCCTCCAGCACCCTGCCGGACAGGATGCCGTAGTGATGCTCACGGGCATACTTCTCAACATCAAAGTAGACCGAGCCATTCACCTCGTAGGCATATCCCCTCTCCAGAAGCCTCTCTACCATCTGCTGCTGTTCTATGATGTGGCCGGTAGCCCTTGGTTCAATAGAGGGAGGCAGGGTGTTGAGTCTCTCCATGGCCCTGTGAAAGCTGTTCATATACTTCTGCACCACCTCCATCGGCTCCAGGTTCTCCTGCCTGGCCCTGCGACTTATCTTGTCTTCACCGCTGTCATCCTCCTCATTCTCGAGATGACCAACGTCGGTGATGTTGCGCACATAACGCACCCTGTAGCCCAGGTGCATCAGGTACCTGTAGAGGATGTCGAATGTCACCGCCGGGCGGGCATGACCGAGATGGGCCTCGCTGTAGACGGTGGGACCGCAGACGTACATACCTGCGAAGGGAGGAGCCAGCGGCTCGAACAGCTCCTTCTTGCGCACGAGAGTGTTATATAAATAAAGTGCTCTTTCCATCAGATCGGCTCTTTATGCAAAAGTAATGCTTTTGGAGTAACGGCGCCGAAAAGGGGTGCCATAAAACTGCCCCGGGCGATAGGGCCCGGGGCAGGGTCGCGACGAGGAGAGCAGCGTCTCTCGTCAGAAGCGACGATCCATGCAGCGAGACTTGCTTATGAAGCGCCGTTTTGCCCGATTAACCGTTATGCGAAAGTTGACTTCAGACCAGTAGTTTCCATTTGCCGCGTTTTAATCCTCACCTAAAATAAAAGCCCCAATAAGACACTGACTAAAATTCAAAATTTGACTAAAGTAAAAATAAGAAATAATTTTCTTATCTGTCAAGAAAAATTCACATTATTTAGTAAAATTTTTGTTTTTGTGTCAGTCGTCCTGATAACCACCCCTTTTCAGATCTAAAACCCATAACAGTTTACCGAGTCTGTGGGGGTAAAACAGGAGGGTCTTCAGCCCTGTGCGGCATCCGTACCGGCGCTTCATAAACTCAACAGAGGGGAACAGATCGCCCGTAATGAAGATGATTCTCTTCCACCGACTGTCAAACGACTGCAGGTTCCTCAGGAAGAACTCACGCTGGCTGAGCGATGGCACTGACCAGGGCTGCCTGATCTTTGACAGGAAGGCATCGACAAGCTGCTGCTCCTCGAAACGGTTTATCCCGGAAGATCGCGGCAGCCCATATTTCCTCCCTGCTACGGTAGGTGCACCACCCGTCTCCGGCACCATACCGCTCTCCACAGACTCTGTCAGACCCGGAGCCCTCTCTGCGAGGGTAGGTGCAGCATCCCTCTTTGTTGCCATACCGGCTTCTCCGGGTACCGTCAGGCCCCATGACTTCTTCGTAAGGGTCAATGCATCCCCTTCCTCTGCCGCAATACCGGACTCTGCGGTAACTGTCAGGCCCCATACCCTATCCATGAGGGTCAGCACATCCCTGGTCTCCTTTTCTATTCCTGCCTCTGCGGCAGCAGCCGGAAGGTTCTCACTGATGATCTCGCTATGGTACTTTCTGAGAAGCAGGTATATGTCTATATAGAGCCTCAGCTGAAACTCGCCCTTGATCTCATGTTTGCCGATATGACTGACCAGCCCCAGGAAGGCTGTCAGCGGGGGAAGGACGAACAGCGACTGCCCTCCGGCATCTATCACCTCTGCATTTTCCATGGCCCTGGCCACCAGCTCCGTCCCCTCCCTGCCAAAGAGCCTGTGGTGAAGATCGACGGATATCCCTCCGCGGTGCAGCTCCGGAAGATGGTTGCCGATATCGAGTATTATATGCCTGTAGAGTCGTGACTTCAGTGAATTTGAAACGAAGCCTGCCCTAATGAGTATATCCCTGGCTCTCAGCGCATCGCGGGGAGATACCAGCAGGTCAGCGTCACTCATCTGCCTCAGGCCCCTGGCACCGTAAACCTGGTGTTCCAGTGCCAGCCCCTTGAGCAGCACGACCCTGATACCCTCCTTCTCCAGGGTCTGTGCAACCTCCGCGGCAACGGATGTGATGTATGCCACCCGGGCAACAGACCTGAGCCTTGACCCTTCCAGGATGGTCCGTTCCGTCTCCGGCACCAGCGCCGCCAGCGACAGGTCGCTCAGGCTCTGCCATACCAGGGCTGCCACCCCGTGACGCACCAAAAGGTCGGTAAAACGGTTCCACTCTTGCAACGAGCCTGCCTCCGCGGCGGCACGCTGCCGCTCATCGTCAGTGAAGCTGCTCCTGCAGAGCAGGAGCAGCAGGGATATTCCCCTGTCCTTGCCTGCAGCCGGTGCGGTCATCGGTACATCGATTTCTGCCGGCTGTACATCTCATGATACCTGCCGCGGGCAGCCATCAGCTCATCGTGCGTGCCGCTCTCAGCGATGCGGCCGCGGTCGAGCACGATGATGCGGTCCGCCTCCCTCACGTTGGAGAGCCTGTGGCTGATGAAGATGCAGCTCCTGCCGTCAGTGATACGGCCCAGGTCAGAGAATATCTCATACTCCGAGTCGGCATCAAGCGAAGAGGAGGGCTCATCAAGTATCAGCACCGGGGCCTGGCGGTAGAGCGCCCGTGCTATGGCTATCTTCTGCCATTCACCCCAGCTCATCTCACGACCGCCCTCGGTATGATGGCCGAGCATGGTGTCATAGCCCTCCGGCATGCTCTCAAGCAGAGAGGCTATGCCGGCCCTGGCAGCTGCTTCCTTTACCCTCTGATCATCCCTCAGGCTTTCATCACTGATGCGATCATCCCCTCTACTATCGGCACTCCTGAGGCCTTCATCGCTGCGCCTCTCATCCGACGAGAGGCGTATGTTCTCTCCGGCGCTGAGAAAATAGAGCATGAAATTCTGAAATACAACTGAGAAGAGCCTCCGGTAACCGGCCGGATCCATTTTAGTTATGTCAATTCCGTTGAGCTGTATGCTGCCACTGTCAGGGTCATAGAGCCTGCAGAGCAGCTTCACCAGGGTGGTCTTGCCCGACCCGTTGGGTCCTACTACGGCAATCTTCTCGCCCCTGCTGATCTTCAGGTTAACTCCTGCCACCGCCGGCTCCTTCGCACCGGGATAGGTGAAGGTGACATTCTCTGCCACGATTTCGCCGAAGTCTGATGATTCCGGCGGCATCGCCTCGCCACCCATATCGCCCTTCATGTCAAGGAAGCTGAAGAGATCGTGCAGGAAGAGCCTGTTCTCCGCCAGCCCTGCATATCCCGATACCGCATCACGGAGATATACCAGCGCCTGCCTGAAGGCCACCATGTACATCGCCAGCTCGCCGGCAGTGATCTCTGACCGCACGAAAGCACCACTGGCATATACCAGTATGCCTGCAAAGGCAGCGACCTTCACCAGGGAAGCGGCACTCTCGAGTAGGGTGTTCTTCCTGACAGCCTTCAGCTCCGGTCCCTTTGAACCGTCGAAGTTATTGCGGAACAGCCTCTCAAAGTAATCGCCCAGCCCGAATAGCTTAACCTCACGGGCAGGCTTCTCGCCTGTCAGCAGCCAGCTGAAATATGCCGCCTGCCTCGTCAGCGGAGTGACATCCTTACGAGCCTTGTACAGGCGTGAAGAGTTCCTGTACCTGATCCACAGAAGAGGCAGAAAGAGCAGTGCAAGCACCGCCAGCGGAATGATGCCAAAGGTCCTGAGAACATAACCCATGGCAATGAATGATATCACTCCACGTACAAGCATAACCATGTCCGCCACCATCGCCGCCGGCCTCCAGGAGATGTCCCTGGCAGCACGCGACATACCGTCATGGAACGCCGGGTCCTCGAAGAACCTCAGTCCCATGCCTGTGGCATGACGGTGAATCAGGGATGAGATATGCCCCTCAACACGGACCGACTGCTTCCTGGTGAACCACGACCCGGCAGAGGCGAGAAGGTCATCGGCAAGAAGGGTCGCCGCCATGGCAGCTATCAGTCCTGTCATTGCATTGAGTACCGGCAAATCGCTCCCGTCAGTCACACCGGTAATCCTGTCTACATAATACCTGATCAGCAAAACCCCCACCAGCGGAAGAAATGATCTCACCGTCAATATCATAAGACTCACTGCCGTCTCCTTCCAGGAGCTTTTCATAAGCATCCTGAGTGCCCGTGATATGATCTTCCGCTGCTGTACCATATTGTCAGTGATATTCACAAACTTAAATAAAAACACCCGGTTCTCAGTCGCAACTGCCCGTTTTTCCGAAGAAAAATGATAGGTGCCGACCTGCATCGTTAATATCTAACAGGTTATTAACACAACATTCCTGTTTAGGGTACCATGACTTTTCTTACTTTTGAAACAATTACAGCTTCTGTCAGTTAAACAAGAAAGGGCTATCTATTTAGGGATGAATATAACACAACACCAAAGGCTTGGCATTAAGGTGAGCTTTCTGTTCGCCTGCATGTCATTACTGTCAGTATTGCCGTTGTCGGGCCAGCTGCTGGGCGACGGTTCCATGGCAAATCCGTACAGCGGTTTCCTGTCGGGTAATCTCACCATCTCCGGCACGAAGTACTTCAACGGGAACCTCTACGTTGACAATGAGACTCTTACGGTCAGCGCCGGAGCAAAGCTCATAGCTGTCCAGAACAGGGCATCCATTTTTGTAACCGGCACCGGCCAGATACTGGCAGTCGGAACAAAGTTGAGTCCGATCCTCTTTTCATGTGACACCGACCTCGACGGCATCAACGGTGAGTCTGGCGAATACTGGGGCAACATCAACATCAACTCCTCCGGCGCCAGCCAGCTGATCTACTGTACTGTTGAGAACGGCAGGAAAGATTTTTTCAAGTGGGGACTGATCGGAGGAGGAGTGCAAATTGCATCGTCAGCAGTTACTGTCACAAACTCCACCTTCCGCAACTGCGTTGCTGAAAAAGGCGGAGCCATAGCTGTCGTCAACGGCGCCACACCCTCCATCTCGGCATGTACCTTTCTGAATAACAACGCTCTTAAACAGGGAGGCGCCATCTATACCGATGCAGGCTCAGCCCCGCTGATCGAGAACTCCCTCTTCAACGGCAACAGTTCCGCATCCCTGACCCTCAAGGGAGGAACTGTGGCATCCATCGCCGCAGCACCCAAAATAGTGAACTCGACCATTGTGAACAGCTCCTCGCCCGTGAGCGACGGAACATCACTCTATCTTGAGGACTCACCGGGAGCCATCGTTGTCAACAATGTTATCTGGGGCGGATCAAACCACGTAGGGCTGAGCGGTACACCGTCGTCCGTGCTGGAATACAATGCCATCGAGGGTGCAACATTTGCCGGCAACCTCACTCTCAGCAGCGTTAACAGTGCCGCTGACGGACCCAACTTCATCAACCCCTCCGGAGGCGACTTCAACATTGCATATACTTCTGTCTTGCGTGACAGCGGAGCTGAAACATATCCGGGCATCACCATCCCGGACCGTGACATCGTCAGGGCATCACGCATCCATATTCCCGACAGGGGTGCCTATGAGATGATATACAGCCGCTGGAACGGCAAGCTCAGTAACTCATGGACGCATCCCAAGAACTGGGAGGGAGCCTTCCCTCCTGGTAACAGAAACGTTGTCATCCCTGCAGGACTGGCAACCTACCCTGTGGCTGTTCCCGGTCCCTCCTTCACACTGAATGCCGGCCTGGAGATGATCGTCGAAGCCGGGGCCAGGGTGACCTTCGCCTCACTGACAAACAACGGAACCATTGAACTGCGGGCAACAGAGACCGCCATGGCGTCAGTGATAACTGACAGCTACTCGGGAGCCGCGGGCAACCTCAATGTGGAACTCTTCCTCAAGAGCGCCCCGCCCGAGATTGACAGATGGCACTATATAGCCTCCCCCGCCACCGTCTCCAAGACAGTTTTCACCGACATAGAGCCGGAGAACCTGCTTAGCTACGACGAGAGCAAGGTGGTCACCAGCGTGGCCGAAGGGTGGCAGTGGCACGACGGCTATGACGGCACAACACCTTTCAGTAACCTGGAGGTAAGGAAAGGATACAATGTCTTCGTCTTCGAAGATGCTACGATGACCTACAGCAACCTTAAATCGCTTGTAACATCCATCGGGCAGATAAACCTTCCGTTCAGCGGCTCGGGCGGCGACACCTCTCTCTATGGCTATTCGCTGCTGGGTAACTCCCTCACCTGCGGCATCAACTGGGATGCGGTCACCTTCTCCGACAGCAACGTCAGGGATGCCTACTACATCCGCACCGAGACCGGCGAGGCATCATACGTCAACGGCGTCGGCACCAACGGAGGCACGGCACACCTGCCGCCGATGCAGGGCTTCTTCGTGAAGACACGCGGCACAGGCACCTGGCTCAACATACCCGCCAGCGCCCGTGAACACAATGCCACCCCGAGATTCAAGTCCTCCGGACAGATACCCCTGCTGAGACTCACCATGGCCTCACCGTCGTCGCAGGACGAGATGGTAATCAGGTTTGAGCCCTCGGCAACAATGAACTTTGACCACGGCTTCGATGCAGGAAAGATATTTAATCCTGTTGTCAAAAATCCAAAAATATACTCAGTCATGGGCGGAGAAAACTACTCTATCAACTCCATCCCCTGGCCTGAGAAGACGATCTCTATCCCGCTGACGGTAGTGATACCGGAGGGAGGAACCTTTACGATCAGGAGAAGCCAGCTGCAGGCAACCGGCAATTACAGGTTCAAACTTATTGACCGCCTTGCCGGCAAGAGCGTTGACCTGATCGCATATTCGGAGTACACCTTCTCCGCTGTGCCGGGAACAGACTCCGAAAGGTTCACCCTGACGGTTATTGCACCGGAGAAGAAGTCAGCACCGACGGTTGAGCCGGAAACGGTAGTCAGTGATCTCAGGATCTACGGCGCCTCGGGCAAGGTTTGCGTGCTCCCGCAGGGACCGGAGTGGGACGGCATCAGCGGTAAGGTCAGGATCTTTGACATCACCGGCAGGATGATAGTCGCAGCCAACGATGAACGCTTCAATTCAGGCGAACTGAAGGAATATTACCCCTCGGCAGCGGGCGGCCTCCTTATCGTTGAGGTTGTGACCGGCGGGAAACGTTACCTGGAAAAGATCGTCCTCACAAGAGATTGAATGAAAGCGGGAACGAACATTTCCGGTTGAAAAATGTTTTACGGGGGATTTCTGTCAAATGCCTATATTTGATGCGCAATATAAAAAATCCATGATCAGGAAGAGAAGAAGATATGTCAGGCCGGAAGTAATACGCATCGAGCTTGACAATTCCATCTCTCTTGTCATGATGACCTCGGCTCCTCCCAACCCGCCTCCCCGGCGCCGGTCGGGTGCAGAGAGCGAGCCTGACAGTCCCTTCGCCTCTCCCTTCTCCGACAAACCGTTCAGTTAAGATACAGAAGAGGCGCCCCAATGAGGGCGCCTCTTCCTTATCTGTAGACCGTATGCTTCCGTGATCAGTGCAGCAGAGTGATGTCACCAGCCTTCTTGAACGGCCGGCCGTTGGCATACTTGCCCTCCACAAGCCATACATAGACCCCCTGCTGACACAGCTGGCCCTTGTAGTAGCCGTTCCACGGTATGTTGATGTCAAACGTCTCGAATATCAGCGTACCCCACCTGTTGAAGACCTGCAGATGGTACTCAAGCACCGTCTCCCTGATCGGCGGGAAGAAGAACATATCCATGGCGTCACCGCTGTTGGGCAGCTCGTCTATCTCTATCGGACCGTCAGGACTGGGCTTGAAGACTGATGCAAAGACCAGGTCGCCGAAGGGCTCGACAGTCACTGCCGGCGACTTCGTATAGGTGTCATAGCAGCCGTTGGCCGAATATGCGTGCAGCGTGATGTCATAGATACCCTCGGTGGTGTACCTGTGGTACGGATCGCGTATATGCGACGTGTCGCCGTCACCGAACTCCCAGATGAAGCTGTCACCGCCCTCGGTGAGGTTGAAGAGCCTCACCTGCTCGTCGTTGACATATACCTTCGCCGGTGAGACGTCGAAGTACGCCCTTGGCGAAGGATAGACATGCACTATCTGCGAATGGGTGTCGTTTCCGCCCGGACCGGTCACCGTGAGTGTGATCTGGAAGGTGCCCGGCTGCACATAGGTATAATTCGGGTTCATGGCGTTGGAGGTGTGCCCGTCACCAAAGTCCCAGTAATAGCCTGTTGCATAGAGCGAATTATTGACAGGAGCTATGTTCCACGGCATACAGCCTGACGGTATCGAGTCAAAGGCGGCTATCGGCGGCGTGGGCAGTATCCTCACCGTATGCGATACCGACTCTGTACAGATGCCGTTGCTGACCGTCAGACTGACATCATAGTCGCCAGGGGCAGCATAGGTGTACACCGGCGAGGTCTCCGTCGAGGTGTTCCCGTCAGCGAACTCCCAGAGCCAGCTCCAGTTGCCGGCATTGGTGTTGTTCGTGAAGGTGACGGTGGCAGCCGGGAAGACTTGCGACGCAGGTGTGGCAGTGAAGGCTGGCACCGGGGTCGGGTAAACAACCAGCGGCAGGGTCGTCTCACTGATGCAGCCGAAGAACGATTCAGTCCTCAGGGTGACATTGTAAGTCACCGGATCAGTACCTGAATTGAAATATACATGGCTGATCACGTTCGACCCAGACTCAACGTTACCGTCGCCGTAGGTCCAGTCATATTTGTACGCCCCAGGCAGCGTCGAGAGCATGACGCTCTCTCCGGAACAGATGGTGTCATCACTGATGATGAAATCAGAGAGTATCTCCGGGAAGACAGTGATGTTGTTCTCCATCGAAGAGACACACCCGTTCGCCGATGTGACCTCCAGCCTTACCGTATAGTAGGCCAGCGATGAGGTTGCATTTGGATATGTATGGGTCGGGTTGACATCCGTCGATGTCTGGGTGTCGCCGAAGTCCCAGAGTAACGAGGTGTACCCCGTTGATCCGTTGGTGAAGTTGACCGTCAGCGGCTGGCATCCCGAAGGAGCGTCAACCGTGAACATGGCAACAGGCTTCTCGACCTCGATCACGAGGGTGTCAAGACCCACACATCCCTTGCTGTCAGTCACCTGGTAGACCAGCCTGTAGTAGCCGGCCATGGAGGTGTTGAACACCGGATCTTCCACATTGTACCGGCTCAGCGGTCCGATATCCCCGAACCATCTGTGGTTCGCGTATACCAGTGATCCGCCTGCCGGGTTACCGTGCAGCTGCGTGGGAATGCCACCGCAGACAAGCAGGGTGTCAACAGGAGCGATCTGTGCCGTCGGCCATGCGTTGACCGTCAGCAGTGCCTCGCGTGTGTAGTAGACACCGCACGGACCTGTTATCTCAAGCCTGTAGAGCCATCCGTTCATGGCGTTGACGGCGTTCATGATCACCAGCTGAGGTGTCTGGGTACCCTGGTAGAGAGCACCGTCACTCAGGCTGCTCCATCCCGAACCGTTGTTTACCTGCCATACCGTCGTCTCTCCCGCGCCGGTGTTGAACACCTGCGAGAAGAAGGCCGTGCCGGTCTGGTCACACACCTCGGCATCATTCGGCTCAGTGATGATGGAAGGCTCCATGTAAACCCTCAGCGGTGCAAACGAGCTGGTGACAGGCGGCAGACAGGTACCTGATACAACCACCCTTACCAGGTAACCGTTCATGGAGATATCCAGGTTGCTGATGGTAAGATCGGGTGTGTTGGTGCCTGAATAGACAGCGCCATCGGTCACATCGGCAAAGCCCGATCCGCTGTTGACCTGCCACTGGTAGGCCAGGTTGGTGCCGGCAGCTACTACACTGTAGGTAGCGTTGCCGCCGGGGCAGCCCCTGAACTCGTCAGGATGATCCGATATCTCCGGTGCCGTGTAGACGGTAAGCACTGCCTCATCCGAGATAAGGTCAGCCGAACAGTCGCCTCCGATGACCACACGGTAACGGGTGCCGTCCATGGTGCGCGGAGGACCGAAGACCATAAGGTTCGGGGTCTGCACACCGAGATAGAGCCCGGTATTGGTCAGGTCAGTCCATGCCGCGCCGTCGAAGAACTGCCACTGGTAGGTGAGGTTCGCTCCGTCAGCCAGGGCGGTGAAACCGGCAGTCATGAACTCGCATATAGCCGAGTCGGCAGGATGCTGCGTTATGAGTGTCTCAATCAAGACATCGAGCTGTACCGTCTGCGAGATGGCCTTTGGCAGACAGCTGCCCTCAACCTCTGCGCGGTAACGGTAGTTATCGTATGTACGCGGCACCGCCGTCAGCGAAAGCACGTTCGTGGTGGCACCGGAGTATACACCGGCGTCAGTGATGGAGCTGAAGCCCAGACCGTCACCGATGTCAACAAACCACTGGTACGTCAGGGCCGTGCCCTGTGCCGCGACGGTGAATGCAGTGCTGGTATTCTCACATATGGTCGAGGCCAGCGGCTGTGAAAGTATCTCCGGCGCAGTGTTGACCGTCAGCAGGGCAGCCGCAGAGGTGTCAGGAGGCAGGCATGTGCCGCTGACTATCACCCTGAACATGTCTCCGCTCATGGTGCGGTGCGTGCCGTTGACCTTGAGATTCATCGTCGAGACTCCGAAGTAGGTGGCCGTCTCGGTGAGGTTGTTCCAGTTGGTGCCTCCGTCAATGCTGCGCTGCCACCTGTAGGTTGCACCTGTGGTGACGCCCGCATCGACAATGAAGTCGGCAATGGCGTACTCGCAGATTATAACATCATCAGGCTGATCCACTATCTCGGGCAGCTCGTTAACCGTCAGGAAGGCGGGCAGCGAGGTCACACTCGACCCGCAGCTGCTGTGCACTATAGCCCTGTAGGCAGTGTTGTCGCCGGCAGTGGCTACCGCTGCGATGATATATGAGGCATTGGTCTCACCGGGAATGAGCGACCATGTGGCGCCGCCGTCACTGCTCTCCTCCCACTCGTATGACGGGTTGGTGGTGAGACCGGCATTGACACTAAATGTCGCCGTCTCGCCCTCGCAGAGGGTGAGGCTCGAGGGATGCTGCGTGATCTCAGCCTGGCGGGTCACCGTCAGCGTGACGGGAGCCGACTCGGCATAAGGCAGGCAGGTTCCTGATACCCTTACCATATATATATATCCTGACATCATCTCCAGCGTACTCACTACCGTCAGCGTGGCGGTGCTGGCTCCCTGGTAACGGGCGCCGACAGCCGGTGTCCAGCCTGAACCGGTATCAACATACCACTGGTATGTCGGGTTGGTGGTGACACCCGCGTCAACGGTGAAGACGGCATCCTCGCCGGCGCAGAGCGTTACATCTGCAGGCTGGCTGGTGATCTCGGGCTTCTCATCAACCGTGAGGGTCACGATGTCCGACAGCACAGCCACGGGACAGTCACCGGATATCTCAACCTGGTACTGGTTGCCGTTCATGGCTGATGTTGCTGTCACAAGGAGAGTGGCGGCATTCTCACCCGCCATTGGCGTCATGCCTGAACCTGTGTCAACAAACCACTGGTACAGCGGGTTGGTGGTCATACCTGCGTCAGTGACGAAAGTTGCGACATCATCCTCACAGACAGTGGCATTGACGGGCTGAAGCAGGATCTCCGGCACAACCTTCACATCAATGGTGGCAGAACCGGTGAGGTCAGCATGCGGTGCAGAGACCGTGCATCCCTTGCTGTCAGTAACCGAGGTGATTGTATAGGTGGTCGATACAAGCGGATTGACGGTTATCGGGTCACCGCTGACGTAGTTGGGTACCGACGTGCCGTCGCTGAGAACTACTGTGAAGGGCGATACCCCGACAGTAACCGTGACGGTCAGTGTGGCGGGATCACCCGGACAAACAAATCCTGCTCCTGCAATGGAAGCCACAGGCAGCGGATTAACGGTCACAACGACCTCGTTGCTGTATGCCGGATCACATGCTGCTGAATTTACGCGGCGACGGAAATGTGTCGTCTGCATAATGCCGGCAGGAGGATCGTACGAAGCCATGGTGGCACCGGGAACAATGTTCCACGTTGAGCCTCCGTTAATGCTGCTCTCCCACTGGAAGAGTATCACGGCCGGACCGCCGGCAGGTGCTGTCACCTCATTGAGCGGCATCGGGTTACCAAGGAAGCAGACCTCCTGGTCTCCGTCAACGGAGCCCGGCATCAGTTCCGGTGGCTGGGTGATGATGATCGAGGCCTCGGCATAGCAGCCGTTGGCATCGGTCACACCGGCAGTGATGGTTCCTGCAGCAGCACCGGTGAAGGCAAGAGAGGTGCCTGTGATGGTAACACTCGCACCAGTGTTGTCACTCACAACGATCACGGTGTATGGCGCCGTGCCTCCCGAGACGGTGAACGAGCCGGTGGCAGTAGCATCACCGTAACATGCCAGCACCACATCGGGTGTCTTGCCCAGCGTCAGAGGCGCCGGCTCCAGCAGCACGACGGTGGTGACAGAGATGCAGCTGTTGGCATCGGTGACAGTGATACTGTAAGTACCTGCGGCAAGCCCGCTGATATCCTCAGTTATGGCAGTGTATCCGGCAGGACCGGTCCATTCGTATGCATACGGAGCCTCGCCGCCGCTGACACCCAGATCAATGGCACCGTCAGTGGCACCGTTGCAGGTTATGTTGTAACCGCCGGCATAGACAACCGGAGTGGTGGTCAGCACTATCGGAGGATTGACCGTAATGGTAACCTGGTCACTGGCCGTACAGCCGTTCCTGTCGGTGATGGTGACAGTATAGGTTGTCGTTGCTGCCGGCTTGGCTGTAGGACTGGCTACATTGGTGTAGTTCAACCCGGCTGCGGGCGACCAGTTATAGGTATAATCTCCCGAGAGCAGCAGTTCACCTCCGGCACCGATGGCTGTAAGATGTGCAACCGAAGACGGGCATGCGCCAATGATATAGTCATCTGCGCTGGCTGTCACCGTCAGCGGCGGCGCCACATTGACCTGCACCTGCGCAGTGGTGGTACAGCCGTTGCTATCGGTCACCAGGACCGTATAGAGGGTTGAGACCGCCGGCTTGGCAGTGGGGTTGGCCTTCGTGGCGTCATCAAGCGTCGCCGGATTGTCCCAGAGATATGTGTATCCGCCTTCGCCGCCACTGACCGTGGTGCTCAGGTGAGCTACGGAGAGCGGGCATTCGCCTATCGGGTCATCATCAACAGCTGCCGTCGCCGTAAGCGGCGGAGCAATGTTGATTGTAACGTCAGCCATGACTGTGCAGCCGTTGGCGTCGGTAACGGTAACAGTATAGGTAGTATTCACCGTGGGCGACGCAACAGGACTCTTGATATTCGGATCATTAAGTGTTGCCGCCGGAGCCCAGCTGTAGGTGTAAATCTCCTCTCCTCCGGTGACAGCCACGTCAAGGGTGGTCGACTGCCCGGGACAGTCACCGATAAGGTAATCGGTAGCCGTGGCAATCGCTGCCAGCGGCGCACGCACCTCGATGGTGACGGTGTTGACGGCAGTACAGCCGTTGGCGTCAGTGACGGTGACAGTGTAGGTGGTCGTTGATGCCGGCTTGGCAACAGGATTGGGTATATCCGTTGCACTGAGACCTGCCGAGGGAGCCCAGCTCCAGGTGTAACCGCCGCCGGCATGCTCCTCGCCGCCAATGGCAGTGGCCGTGATGTTGGACACCGAGGTAATGCAGGTGCTGATTATGTAGTCATCAGCCACGGCTGAGACAGTCAGCTCCGGCTGAACGGTAATGGTAATGTCATCAGTGGCCTGGCAGCCGTTGGCATCGGTGACGGTGACCGTGTAGGTTGTCGTTACTGAAGGCTTGGCAACAGGATTGGCAACATTCGGGTTGTTGAGCCCGGGAACGGGTGCCCAGCTGTAGCTGTACGCTGCCTCGCCGCCTGTGACGGTGGCATCAAGGTTCGACCTTGAGGTCGGACAGGTGCCGATGAAGAGGTCGTCGGCAGAAGCCGTGACTGCAAGATCGGGAAGGACGTTAACCGTTACATTGGCCGTGGTAGTGCATCCGTTGTTGTCAGTGACGGTCACCGTATAGGTGGTGGTCACCGGCGGCTTGGCAACGGGGTTCTTGATGTTCGGATCACTGAGGCCGCCTGACGGTGCCCAGCTGTATGATATATACGGTGTCTCACCGCCGGTGACTGTGACGTCAAGATTGCTGACGGAGGTGAGACAGGTGCCTATGTTCGGATCACTGGCTGTCGCCGTGGCCGTCAGCTCGGAAGCAATGGTTATGGTGACCGTCGTGGAGGCCGTACAGCCATTCACATCGGTGACCAGCACGGTGTAGGTCGTGGTGACGGCCGGCTTGGCAACAGGATCAGCTATATCCGTTGCGCTGAGCCCTGCAGCAGGCGACCAGAGATAGGTATAACCCGGCTCGCCTCCTCCTGCAACGGCGGTGAGCTGCGCAACGGAAGAGAGGCATGTACCTATATTGTAGTCATCGGCCGTGGCGGTCACTGTAAGCGCCGGGGCTACCGTTATCGTAACGGCGGCAGTGGTCTGACAACCATTGGCGTCGGTCACGGTGACAGTGTATGTCGTCGTGGCAGCCGGCTTGGCCGTCGGCGTCTTGCTGTTCGGGTCGCTCAGCCCTGCTACGGGAGACCAGAGATAGGCATAACCCGGCTCTCCACCGCTGGCGGTGACATCAAGATGCGACACCGAAGTCGGACATGTGCCGATAGTCAGGTCATCAGCCGTAGCCACGGCAGTAAGATCGGGGGCAACCGTGACTGTGACGTCAGCGGTGGCCGTACAACCGTTGTTGTCAGTGACGGTGACAGTATAGGTGGTAGTCACCAGCGGCTTGGCCAGCGGCGTCTGTATCGACGGGTTGTCAAGTCCTGCCACAGGCAGCCAGCTGTAGGTGTAACCCGGTTCGCCCCCAAGAGCAACCGCGTTGAGCGTTGTTTTGGAGTCCGGACAGGTGCCTATCAGCGGGTCAGCGGCCGAGGCAGTGACCGTCAGAACCGGAACAACGGTGATGGTGATGTCGCGGGAGACGGTACAGCCGTTCTGGTCTGTCACCGTAAGTGTGTAGGTGGTGGTGGCAGCAGGCTTGGCCGTCGGGTTGGGATCGATATCCGAACTGAGTCCGGCAGCTGGCGTCCATAGATATGTATATCCCGGCTCACCGCCGCCGACGGTGGAGGTGATATGAGCCTCAGAACCCGGGCAGGTCCCGATTGAACTGTCATCAACAGCCAGCGTAAGGGTAAGAGCCGGCCGAACGGTGATGGTAATGTTATCTGTAGCCTGGCAGCCGTTGGCATCGGTGACGGTGACGGTGTAGGTCGTGGTCACTGAAGGCTTGGCCGTCGGTGTCTGTATGTTGCTGTCGTCAAGCCCTGTCGTCGGACTCCACTTATAGGTAAACCCTGCTTCCCCTCCGGCAACGGTCGCATCGAGATGCGATACGGAGGTAGGACAGGTACCTATGAACATATCATCAGCCGAGGCAGCGACACTCAGGTCAGGAGCAACGTTGACAACGATACTGGCCTGGTCGGTACAGCCGTTGGCGTCAGTGACGGTGACGGTATAGGTCGTGGTAGCGGCAGGCTTGGCCGTCGGGTTGAACTTCGTAGCGTCATCAAGCGTCGCCGCATTGTCCCAGAGGTATGTGTAACCGCCTTCACCGCCGGTGGCCGTGGCGCTGAGATGTGCCAGGGAGCCCGGACAGGTGCCGATGAGGTTGTCATCAACGGTGACGGTCACATCGAGCTCGGGAGCAACGTTGACAGTGACATTTGCCGTGGCAATACATCCGTTGGCATCGGTCACGGTGACGGTATAGGTCGTGGTGGCAGCCGGCCTGGCAACGGGATTCTGGATGTTCGCAGGCGTCAGTCCTGCAACGGGCAGCCAGCTGAAGCTGTAGGGAGCCTCGCCGCCGTTGACGTTGACATGCAGCTGCGTCTGTGACGACGGGCATGTGCCGATGAGGTTGTCATCGGCATAGGCTACAGCCGTAAGCACCGGAGCCACGTTGACAACCACCGAAGCGCTCTTTACGCATCCGTTAGCGTCAGTGACCGTAACTGTATAGGTGGTTGTCGAGGCCGGGGCGGCAACAGGATTGGCTATGTTGGCTGCACTGAGTCCTGCCACAGGTGACCAGCTGTATATATAGCCTCCGGCAGGCTCAACACCTCCGGTGACGGTTGCATTGAGCTGTGCGCTGGAGCAGGTACCGATGAGGTTGTCATCAGTTGTCACGGTGACAACCATCGCATCAGGCTGCGTCAGTGTCCAGCTGCCGGTGATCTGGCATCCGTTGGCGTCGGTGACGGTGACATCATAGGTGCCGGCCGTCAGTCCTCCCTGGCTCGGGGCACCGGCGGTGAGTCCGCTGCCGCCGCCCGAGGCTGTCCATGCATATAAATAAGGTGGGGTACCGCCGGTGACGGATGTAATGATAGTACCGTTGTTGCCTCCGTAACATAGTATGTTGGCCGTGGTAGCGCTCAGGTTAAGGGCCGACGGCTCGGTGACAGTGATGGTGGCCTGGGCCGTGCACATATGTGCGTCGGTGACCTGAACGGTGATGGTGCCTCCGCCGGCGTCGGTGACAGCCACCGATGATGCTGCCGGTGTGAGGGTAGCACCCGAGGTGTTCACAAGCGTCGAGAAGGTATAGGGTCCCGTGCCTCCGGCGGCGGTGAAGCTGCCGGTGCCGGTGGGATCACCGTTGCAAAGTATCGTGATGTTGCCTGTCGATGTGAGGGTGAGCAGGCTCGGCTCAAAGACCGTGGTCTGGCCGCTGGCGACACATCCGTCGCCGCTGGTGACAGTCACATTGTACAGCCCGGCCTTCACTCCGGAGATGTCCTCGGTGCCGGCTGTGAAGCCGTCGGGACCCATCCAGGCAAAGCTGTTGGAAGCCGAGCCGGTAACGGTAAGGTCGATGGCGCCGCTGTTATCGCCGTAGCACTGCAGGTCAGTGACGGCAAACGACAGCACCGGCTGCGCATTGATGGTCACCGTTGCTGATCCTGACAGGGTTCCCGTACATCCGTTGTTGTCCTCCATCGACACGAGCGTGTAGGTGGTGGCAGCAGCAGGAGTGACGGTGAAGGTGAAGACATTCACCGGATGATTGGTTACGGTAACCGGGGTGACACCGTCAGTATATATGAAATCCCAGGGTGCAGCCCCTGTGAGAGTGACGGTGATGACCGCACTCTGGCCTGCACATACGGCAGTCGTGCCGCTGATGGTGGCTGTGGGCACCGGGAAGTGCGATACCGTGGCATTGCCGATACCGACGTTGGTACAGTTGTTGGCATCGGTGACGCTGGTGATTGTATAGTTCCCGGAGATGTTTGCATTGAGGGTATACGGACTGGCTGCTATGTTAAGAGCAGGCTGGTCAACCCCATTGATGGCATAAACGACATCCCACGGTGCTGTTCCTGTAAGCGAAATGTTAATAGGATGCGTATCCTCGACACATATCGTGCCGCTGTTGCTGATGATGGCCGTGGGCAGAGGCCTGACGGTCACCGGCAACGGTGTGTGATTGGTAATGCATCCTGCAGCATTCACCTCGCGGACTGTTATGTTGCCGCTGATCGTGCCGAAGGTAACCGTTATCGATGCAGCCGAGGGATCACCTATGAGGGCCGCCCCGGTCGGCAGTGTCCATGTGTATATTGACCCGGCATTGTTCGGGACGGAATAACCGGCGGTCTCAAGGGCACATACAACATCATCACCGGTAATTGTCGAGACAGGTGAGGGAGCCAGCACATCGACGTTGAATGAACCGGCAGGACCGGTACATCCGTAGCTGTTGGTCTCCGTGACCGTTATCGCTCCGCTGCCTGCGGATGATGCAGCAGTGATTATGATGGCGTTGGAACTGACGTCAAAGATCTTGGTACCGACAGATGCCGGAACGGTCCAGGTATATGACGAGCCCGGCGTAGACGGCACCATATAAATTACGTTGGTTTCATTGGTGCAAAGCATGTTGTCACCAGTGATCACCGGCGCGGCAGGCTCGGGATTGACGGTTATCACAACATCCACGGGAGTACCGGCACAGCCGAATGAGCTGTAGGGCGTAACAGTGTATGTGGCCGTGATCGGTGCGGCACCGTAATTTTCAAAAGTATCAGTTATGTGAGGTGTTCCCGCAGGATCAGCCGGCACATTGGTGCCTGTCGTTCCCTGAACCGATCCGTCGGACATCACCGGCAGCGGCCAGCTGAAGGTGCTCCCTGCAGGTGTGTTGGCCGGTACCAGCAGTATCTCACGTGAGGCTGCCGTGTTGGAACAGACGGTCTGCACCTGTCCGGGCGCTATCACAGGCTGTGGCCTGATGGTCACAACCACATTAACCCAGTCGCCGATGCATGTGGCACCGAAGACCGGTCTGACATGGTAGGTGACAGTCCTGTTAACACCGGTCTGATTCGTAAACCGGTCATTGGCCAGGTAGTTGACATCTGCGATACCGCTGGCGGCAACGGCGTTGCCGGCGGCAGGAATGAGTCCTGCCTGAACGGTTATCAGATCTATATCATAGGTGGTGGCAGGCGAGGAGGTGGGCGCCACGGCAAGAATGAGCCCTGTCGGCACAGCACTGCAGGCAAACATGTCAAGGTTGCCCAGGACAGGCTGTGAGCCCACGGTGACAACGATATCCCTGGGTTCACCGACACATCCGTTATAAACCGGTGTGACGGTATAGGTTGCCGTCTCAGCCAGTCCTGTAGTGTTGACGAAGCTGTCTGTCATGTCAGCCGACGAAGGCACACTGCGTGCCGTTCCGCCCGTCAGTCCGCCGGAGAGCACCGGAGCAGGCCAGGTGAAGGTCACATTGTCGGCCGGGTTTGTGAAATTATCAAGCAATATGTGATGTGTCAGCGTCTCTCCTGAGCATACTGACGCCGACTGGTCAGCGATGACAGGCTCCGGCTTGATGTTGACCACGACATTCTGCACGTTGCTGCAGCCGTTGGCCGTCAGCGTATATTCATAGGTGACAGGTATGGTGGCCGAAGTGAAGTTCCTGAGCGTTTCACTGACACCGTTGACGCCTGATGCCGGCCCGGCAGGAGTGATACCTGCCACGGCGAGCCTCGTCCAGCTGAAGTTCGTGCCTGCTGTGAGCGAAGTCGGGGTATAGGTGAATGCACTGTTGCTGCACAGAGCCGGAGGTGTCAGGGTGCTGGTCAGCACCGGAGTAGGATTGACAGTTATGGTGAAGCTCTGCGGAGTGCCGGCACAACCCTCAAACGAAGGCGTGACGGTGACGGTAGCCGTAACAGGCGCAGTGCCTGTATTGGTGGCAATGAACGAAGCTATGTTGCCGTTGCCGCTGGCTGCCAGCCCTATTGAAGGAGTGCTGTTGGTCCAGGCGTAGGTAGTCGTGCCGCCGCTACGGTTGGTGGTGAAGGTGACTGCTGCCGTGGCTGCACCGTTGCATCTCACCTGGTCGGCCGGGTCATCAACCTGACCACTCGGGTTCACGGTGATGGTAAAGCTTTGCGGCGTGCCGGCACAGCCCTCAAACGAAGGCGTGACGGTAATGGTTGCTGTCAACGGGGAGGTGCCGCCGTTGGTGGCCGTAAATGACGGTATGTTACCGTTTCCGTTGGCGCCGAGACCGATGCCGGTGTTGCTGTTGGTCCATGCATAGGTGGTCGTGCCGCCGGTACGGTTGGTTGTGAAATTCACTGCCGCTGTGGCGGCACCGTTGCACCTCGTCTGGTCAGCAGGATCGTTGACCTGGCCGCTTGGATTGACGGTGATGGTGAAGGTCTGCGGCGTACCGGCACAGCCCTCAAACGACGGTGTGACTGTTATGGTGGCCGTTACCGGCGATGTGCCGCCATTGGTGGCAGAAAACGACGATATGTTTCCTGTTCCGTTGGCGCCGAGACCGATACTGGTGTTGCTGTTGCTCCATGCATAGGTGGTGGTGCCACCCGTGCGGTTGGTGGTGAAGTTAACCGCTGCTGTAGCAGCACCGTTGCATCTCACCTGGTCAGCCGGGTCGTTGACCTGTCCGCTCGGGTTGACGGTGATGGTGAAGGTATCGGGTGCACCCGCGCATCCTTCAAACGACGGTGTGACGGTGATGGTGGCCGTCACCGGCGAGGTTCCTGTGTTGGTGGCAGTGAACGACGGTATGTTTCCTGTTCCGTTGGCACCCAGACCGATGCTGGTGTTGCTGTTCGACCATGCATAGGTGGTGGTGCCGCCCGTGCGGTTGGTGGTGAAATTCACTGCCGCCGTAGCCGCTCCGTTGCACCTCACCTGGTCGGCCGGGTCATTGACCTGACCTGCCGGATTGACGGTGATGGTGAAACTCTGCGGCGTGCCGGGACAACCCTCAAATGAAGGAGTGACAGTAACAGTGGCAGTCACCGGCGAAGTTCCACCGTTGATGGCGGTGAAAGCAGGAATATTACCGCTGCCGCCGGCGCCAAGGCCGATGCTGGTGTTATTGTTGGTCCAGGAATAGGTGGTGGTGCCTCCGGTGCGGTTGGTGGTGAAGTTCACAGCCGTGGTGGCACTGCCTGCACAGAGCTCCTGGTTGGCAGGGTCATTGACCTGGCCGGAAGGATTGACAACCACATTCCTTGTGATCTGAGGACCGGGACAGGAGGTGGGAAGAGGCCCTGACGGGGTGATGGCATATGTAACGGTTGTCGGTGAGGTGGCCGTATGTGCAAGCAACTGTGCTATCGAAACACCGTTGCCGTTTGCAATGGTACCGCCTGAAGGTGCATTCACCCATGTGACCGCCGGAATATTGGTCACTGACCATGTGAAATCGGTGTTGGGAACGGTCGACTGCAGCACTATGTCTGTCGTGCCTCCGTTGCAGAGATCGGGTGTGTTGTTTGTCGTACCACCGGCATTGGGAATCGCATAGATTGCGAATGAATAATCAGCCGGCAGCGATGGTACAAGATTCAGGCATGCATCCCGGATGGAGACAATGTGTACTGTATGGGGGCCGACAGCCGGCGTTCCGAGATCAATATGATCACCGTTGTTGTACCCGGCAACGGAGGTATTTCCTCCGCCGTCATAGGTATAGGTTACCACGTACGGCGGAGCACCGCCGTTCACATTCAGTGAGAACCAGCTTGCTGAACCGTCGCAGCCGTCTCCGCTGCCGGAGATGGTTGCGTCAACCAGGGCTGCACCTACGGTAACGGTTATGGGAGTACCGAGCGACTGAGCATTACAGCCGTCAGCATCAACCACCGAGGTAAGGGTGTATACATAGGTACCTGTGGTCAGAATCCCGGTCGACACATTGGTGCCGGTTGTGTAGCCGTTCAACTGCGGCTGTGCGGAACCGTTGCGTGTATAGTTAATGGTATATGGCGGAGTGCCGCCTGACAGAACGATATTGAAATCGGCAGCCGCATTGTTGCATATGCTGATGTTATCATGCAACTGTGCGTTGTATGCCGGCCTGACAATAATAGTACGGACGGAGGAATAGGTGCCGCCGCAGGGACTGTTCTGCACATAGGCACGGTAGTCCCAGGTGCCTGATGATGACGGTATCTCCGAATAGGTGGCATTGGTGTTTGCTATGTTCGACCAGGCGCCTCCGTTAACTCTCTTCTCCCACCTGACAATGGCACCGGTATATCCCGAGAGGGTCATTGCTCCTGTTGATTCCCCCGGACAGATTGGTGTGCTCCCTCCTGATATCGTGCCCCCTACTGAAGGAGGAATTACTATTATCGTTTGCGGGACTGAATATACCGAAGCACAGACTCCACTCTGGACCTCTGCACGGTACTCCCATGTGCCAGCTGACGAAGGTACCTCGGAATAGGTGGCATTGGTATTGGCGATGTTTGACCATGCCCCGGCATTAAGCCTTCTCTGCCAGCGAACAACGGTGCCGGTGTAACCGGTGAGTGTCATCACGCCGGTTGATGAACCGATACATATGGGAGTTGTACCACCGGTAACTGATCCACCCACTGAGAGAGGATTGACAACTATGGTCCTCAGGTTGGAATATACCGCAGAGCATACTCCGCTCTGTACTCTGACGCGGTAATCATATGTACCAGATTGCGACGGGGTGTGATTGAGAGTGGGAGTTGTGTTTGCTATGTTGTCCCACGACCCGCCGTTGCGCCTGTACTGCCATCTTACAATGGAACCGGTATAGCCCGAGAGGGTCATGACCCCGGTGCTCGAGCCAAGGCATATGGGTGTTATACCTCCGGAAATTGTACCCCCGACGGATGCAGGGTCTACCTGGATGGTTCTGACGGATGAATAAGTTGACGAGCATGATCCGCTCCTGACGAGGGCACGGAACTCCCAGGTGCCTGCCGTTGGAGGAGTGTATGTATACGATGTTGTTGTATTGGCTACGTTAGTCCATGTGGCTGAAGGGAGAAGCCTTCTCTCCCACCGTTGTACGGTACCGGTATGCCCTGAAAGGGTCAGTGTCACACTCGACCCGAAACATATCGGGGAGGTGCCCGATACGGTGCCTCCCACTGACAGCGGACTGACAGTGACATTAAATGTCCTTGCCGGTGACGGACACCGGGGATCAGTTGTATACTGGTTAACAACACTGACTGTCCTTGACCCGGCCGAGCCGCCGATATCGACGGTTATCTCCTTTGTGCCCTGCCCTGAGGTTATGGTCCATCCGGCAGGGACGCTCCAGATATACTCTGTGGTACCGCCTATCGGATATGTCGGCGGGTCAGCTGCCACTGAAAAGACCTGGCCCGTGGCATTTATACATACCTCTGACGGCCCCGTTATCGGTCCGGGTCTGGAGAGCTCCTCCCTGATGTAAAGATCAATCTGTGAGGGCGGTCCTTCGCATCCGTTGACACCGCTGGTCTCCGTAACATAAAAGTCGTAGACGCCCGGTGCCGTCATCCCGTGGGTAAACGGATTGCCCGTGTAGAGAAGTGTGGTCAGCGCTGCATCGTCATACCAGTTCAGGGTGTTGCCTGCAAGGCTGATGGTGGCGGTAAGGGTGGGGGCCACACCGTCGAAGCAGTACTCCTGGGGCGTCACGACGGCTGGGGCCGGGGGTGCAGGTATGACCTCAATTATAAAATCCTCAGAGACATAATCAGTGTTCTCGTCAAGGAAAGGATTGCATTTATTCCAGTCTTTCAGGTAGACATAAAACCGTTCACCCGCCTTGCAGGTGGCGGGTATGGTAATGACATCAGTGAGTGTGTTGGGGTTGGGCGGTGATAGCGGACCAATCACAGGTCCGACATAACCATTGGCGCCGTTGGCGATGTTTGATCCGCCAATAAGCACGTTGCCGGTGATCGTATTCATGACTGCTCCGGCAGGGGTCTCCCCGTAAACAAACTGTATCGTCCTGGGTGATTCGTTGTCGTAATCGCTCGGGTTAAGCGGCGGCGGCACTGTCGGGGTCTGACAGTTCCAGATGCTTATATCCCTGAGTTCTATGTCGTGTTCGCTTCCTTCGCATACGTAGACTATATCTACGTCCCCTGTGGTGGTCTCCTGCATCTGCAGCAGGCCGTCTCCGTCAAGGGGAATGTCACGTCCGTGAATGACAAACACTCCCTGCTTAGCATAAAATTCGTTACATGGGTTTTTTACTGTCCAGGTACCGACATATGCGCAGTTGGTTGTTGTAGAGAAATTATGAATCTGTGGAGGAGGAAGGTCATTGTCTGCAGAGGATGTGTAAGTCCAGATGGGCGATCCGTCACCCCAGTCAATTGTCCACTGGCTTCCGGCAAGAATGCCCGTTGGCACTGATGCCAGAGGGTTGACCTGAAACATCCCGCTCGCACCGAGGTTAACACATTCCCCCATGTTGCCGAAGAAGTCCTGAACCTGGATTTTCGGACATGGGAGAGTTGTTGCATTAAGCCTGACTGAAGTCGCCTGAAGGACATTTGCTGCATCGGCTGCTACAAGATAAATAGTGTGGTATGTATTTGGAGCCAGTGAACCTGCGATGACCTGAAGAATGGCATTGATGTCTGCCCCGGCAATTGGGATGACAGCATTGAAAACAATGCCGGGTGCAGTTGGATTGATTGCCTGGCTTCTTATCGTCCCGGGTGATTGTGCACTGGGGTTATTGTAGTTAAGAACAATGATATAAATCGTTCCTGCCCTGTCAATTCCACAGTTTATTGGGATTGACATCGGCCCGACAGTTCCTGTTGAGGGAGTGGTGGGAACCCATACCGGCTGCGACTGAACGACAGCGAATGGAATAACCATGAAAAACAGCAGTACCAGTGCTTTGATTGCAAATCCGGCCTGCCCTCCGACGGATTTTAAATATAAGAAGCTCTTCATATCAGGATCTGTTAATTACACCCTAAAAAAAATTACCCTGCATTCTTATTCTGTGACCATGGGTCAGGTCATATGGTTGCATGGCGTGAATTACTATATACTATAAACTAATTGTTTAACGATTTATTTAGTAAATGGATACATTTTAAGCAGTTTAATGTATTAATTTGGCTCATGAAGTAATTCCGGCACTGCCGGTAAGTCTGTTTGAAGGGTTAATTTTATACTTTTGATACCGGTACTATGCTATGCGCGACTTTACCTTCGATACTCTGAACCGGCTTCTTTCTTCCCTGAAGAATTCAGGCTATAACTTCATACCTGTGGCAGAGGCCTTTCGGAATCCTGAAGGTAAATACCTGATCCTCAGACATGATGTAGATGCAAGGCCGAAAAACTCATTAAGATGTGCCAAATTGGAGAGCCGGATGGGAATAAGAGGCACTTACTATTTCCGGACAGTCCGCGAAAGCTATGACGAAGGTATAATAAGGGAGATAAGCCATCTCGGTCATGAGATTGGCTATCATTATGAAGACCTGGCCGCCGCCCGCGGAGATTATGATCTGGCGATCAGGCTCTTTGAACAAAGCCTGGCAAAGCTCCGCCGGCTCGTTCCCATAGAAACGATATGCATGCACGGCAGCCCGCTGTCAAAATATGACAACAGGAAGCTGTGGGATAAATATGATTACGGGGCTTTCGGGATAAGCGGTGAACCTTACCTTGACATTGACTTCAATAAAGTTCAATATTTCACTGATACCGGCAGACGTTGGAACGGCAAGAAAGTCAGCGTGCGTGACCGTGTAATGTCAGGAAAACCTGATGGCAGGGGTGACAAACAACTCAGTAGGGCTGCGAAGGGAGAAAGCCGGCAGAATTTCAGGTCAACTGCTGACATAATAAAGGCCGCAGAAACAGGGAGTCTTCCTCCTGTGGTGATGATAACCCTTCATCCCCAGCGATGGGACAACAGATTGATGCCATGGCTGTATGAACTTTTCTGGCAGAATACAAAAAACGCCGTCAAGAGATTCCTGACAGCGCCATGAATGATTTGCGGGATGCTATTTAAAAACTACTGCCACACTGTAGCTTTTTTCAGCCCCCGATATTCTGACAAAGTAACGTCCGGCCTTTAATCCTCCCCTTTCAATTATAAGATCTGAACTTCCGCTGACGTTATATGCTTTGATAAAATTCCCTGAGTAGTCTAAAAGCTCAATCCTTTTTTCGTCGCAAGAGCATTCATTACTGAACCTGAGAGTAATTCTTTCCCTTGCAGGATTAGGAAAAATAATAAAAGGTGGTTCCTTCAAGTATATGTTCTGTTTTGTTCTTTCCTCCCTGCATTCGCCTATGCAGTCTCCATGTCTTAGATGGGCAGGAACTGCTTGAACGGCAACCCATATGGTATGGCCATTATGGCACACAGGAACTTTTCTTCCGGGGTACTGGTCAGAATTGAAGGTATAAAAAAATTCTGTTTTGGTCGATGGTATCCAGTCAGGACCTTTGCCGGTATACTGAACCTGAGATGCTCTGGTTCCACAATCATTATACTGAATTGTTCTCAGGTTCCAATTGCTCCACTTAGCCCCTGACGGATATTGGGTATATAATTGGAGCTGTTGTCCGGATGGACTGTATTCATAAATAATCCGATAATCAATATTTCCGTCAGGCCTGGTAGCGACATGACTCTCCAGATGTCCAAGATCATTGTAATAAAGATCGTTCAGTGTAGGTAAAGTCCAGGAGCCATTCCTCCAGTACCTTGATTCATAGGCAACAGGACGGTCTCCCAAATCATACTCATAGTTATTCTGCAACCTGTCATCACTCCATACTTCTCCCGACCACTTCTGGATTCTGATTGAATATACCCGTCCCTGCGAATCGTAATCGTTAACTGACCTGGTAGACGGTACTATGGTATTTTTTAAAGAAAAGTTGGTGATTGTATCAGGCTTCCCTGAATAGTTGTAATTGTATACTGTAACAGCCAGAACAGATCCCGAATTATAATCCCGGGTCTGAAGACTGATCAGCCTTCCTTCGAAGTACTGATATGCTTGTACCTGCCGCGGTACCCAGTCTGATATGGAGGCGTCCCACACATAAACCGTAGCTGAATCAACAATCATATACTTTGAAAAATCCGTTCGCGGTTCCTCTCTTATGCCGGTTGCACCGGATTGAAGAGTCAGTGAAACTGTCAGAAACAATATAATGGCTTTCATCTTTTCATTCGATAATTTTATTTTCATTTCATTAGTCAAATGGAACTTACATGAATTAAATGATCAACTCCTTTTGTGAGCTATTGGTCATGTAAGTTTCATTATTTATTGTATTATACAAGCATCTGCCCAAATAGTTGCATCCGCCTATTTCTTTTATCAATGATCGTGGCTTCTGAACCTGAATTGATATTCAGGATTCTCTTTCATCAGTTTTATACTTTCAGGGTAATTCTCCACCAGCCAGATCATAAATGCAGTCACATTGATTTTATCATTAAGCATTCTTTTTCGTTTTGCCTGCCACTCATCATGAAGGAAATCATTTGAAAGCAGGGAGTCAAGCCGGGCCATAAGGCTTTCAAATTCATCCGGTCTGAATGAATAGGTCAAACCGTACTTTTTTTCTTCCTCTTCCAGAACAGCCAGCCGGGCTGCAAAGCTGTTGCATCTAAGTGACGGAACTCCCAGTGCGCATGCTTCAGAAGTCATTGTTTGACTGTCACCTATAAGCATTTTGCTGAAATAGAGAAGGGAGTGAATTTTCTCCGGAGAAATTTTTAACAGGTATTTCCTTAGTAATTCATTAGTAGCTGACTCACTGGTTATAATTACTCTCCCGTGCTGTTCAAGATAATGCACCAGTTGTATCTTCTGCGGGTCTGATAAGCCCTGCGCACTCCTGTCATGGTGAGCCTTGAAAGCATTGAATCTAAGAATAAAATAAATCTCACCCCGTGAAATCCCGAGATCAGCCAGGACGCTTTGATCAGGGGTGAATATCTCCGGATGAAGGTAGGCGAGTTCATGATAACCATAATAATATACTGTATTGCTCTTTCTTCGTTTCCCCCTCAGGGAATCAGGGGAAACAACATGATCTGCAAATGGATGACCGAACAAAGTCATCAGGGGCTGTACTTTATCATCGTCATCATCAAACAGGAGTGACTTCATCCCTGATACGGCAGAAACGTGTGCCAGGGTAATGGAAGTTCCAAGTCCTATATCAATTTTCCGATCTCGTACTATCGAATAAACCTGCTTATTGTAATAAACCTGGTTCATTGCCTTCTTAAGCAGTCCGTCAGACTTTGAACCAATTGAAATAAAAGGAATTTTAAAGATTTGCAGAAGTCTTATGGCTGACGGTATTTCTCTGACCGTGACAAGGCAATCATGCCCTCTGCTGATCATTTCACTATAGAAATTTTTGAAAAGGTGTACGTGGGCAGGATGTCCTATGTCTATCAGAACTCTCATTTTCTGAGTTGGCTTTTGATTGCCAGGGCTAACCTGCCTGTTAAATAAAGGAATCTGTTGTTTATTCGAATGAATCTCCCGTTCTCAACCTCAGAGCCGCCAAATCTGAGTTTAAAATCACGAACTCCATATTTTTTGGCGGGACTGCCTGCCCCCATGAAGTCAAACTGGGAGATATTGTTTTCCATTGCATACTCAATGGCAGCCCAGGTTGCCATCACACTTGGATATTGCTTAGGATATTCAGCGTCAAGACCACAGACATAATATTCATATATTGTCTTTTGATCCAGTATGGGACACAAGATTCCTCCGATAATCTTATTTTCAAACTTAACCAACAATATTTTTCCGGGACCGGTTTCAAGAAATCCTTCAAAAAAGCTAAGAGGCAACAGCGGTTTACCAATTTTCTCTGTATATAACCTGTACAGTATCCTGTAGAATTCCCGAACTTCTCCGGTATCCGAGGCAACCTCCCATGTTACATGTTCTCTTTTGGCTGCCCTGATCTGGCGAATTCTTGAATTGCTGACGTTTTGCAATACCCGGTCAGGATTGCCGGTATCAAGAATTATGTTTAGGTATGGAATATATTGATATCCGTTCTTTACAAAAATGTCCCCGCAGAAACTGAAGTCTGACAGATTTCTGGTTTCAGTATAGATCACTTTACCTTTAAGACGGCCGGAGACATTCTTAAGAAGGATATCCAAAGCCTCCGGGTAATCCTCCGCAACAAGAGGACCTCCGTAGATAATTGCACGTCGTGAAAAGTAGCTGCCGAATCCGGCCTCCTTTTGTATTGTTACAACTGCAAGAGCTTTTATACTGCCATTGTAAGTAACTGCAACAGCATCAGCCCTCAGGCGGTTGACAGAATTAAAAAGTTGATAGAAAGCAACTGTCTGGAATGGTGATGCATGTTTATTCGAAGCCAGAAAATAACTCCATTCCTGCAAGGGAATCTGATTATTTGTGAGTACCTTCATTTGCATCACTTAGAATCTCATCATAATAATCCAACATCCGATCTGCCACAGAGCCGGCATCCAATCTCAGATAACTGATCCTGTCCCTGCCATTGTGCCTCTCTTCACTCCTGATTGCCCACAGGATTTTCTCTGCCACCTCTTGCGGTCTGAATGAAGTCAAGTAACAATTAGGTGTCTCTCCGATTACCCATCTTATATCACCTACGTCAGTACTAACCACAGGGCAACCACATGCCAACGCCTCCTTGATAACGTTAGGAGACCCTTCATGAAAGGAGGTGAGCAGCAAAAGATCAGCAGCGGATAAAAGAGCCGGTACCTCTTCATGGCCAACATCAAAAACAGGATGCAGAATAATTTGCTCATCAGATATGATGCGAACGGCTTCCTGTGCGAGCCTGAAGTTTTTTTCAGGTCGTGCAGGGTCAGAAAGGAACAGGATGTATTTATTCCTGCTTTTATACCCGGCCCTGGTTCTGCACTCTGATCTGTCCAATGGCCTGAATATGTTTAAGTTTACTCCGTTGGGTATTACCCTGACCCGCTTTGTGTGCAGATCAAGATACATTTTCTCAGATTTAACAATTGTACCCTGCCAGACATATTTGACCAGGATTCCTACCATAACTTTAATATACAATCCGCTTTTCAGCTCACTTCCCATAAGTGAAACCACCAAAGGCCTGCAACAAGACAGTGCGGCTACAAATCCGGAAATATAGTAGTGTGCATGAAACAGATCATAGTGATTTCCCTTTCTTACCCTCCGTAGATCCTTTAATGCCCTGAAATAACCATTGAATCCCCTGCCTGCAATCATGAAATAGTCTATCCCAACCCCCTTTTCAGAAAGGGAATTACCCTGAGCAAGCAAAAGGGGGCTCAGTTTTCCGTTTCTTTTTCCTCTGCCAATAAACAGAACTCTCATGGCAGGCCTGAACCGGTGATTTCAACATACTTGAATTTCCCGCCGGCAGAGGGCTCCAGGCGCTCCTTTACGGTAATAATGAATTTGACATCATACTGTGATAAATTTTCATGTATCGCATTATGAATCGCTTCCATATCACACGTGCCGGACAATTCAAGAACGAAATTCAAAACAGCGCCATCCCAGATAACACGGTGTTTCCTGATTTCCTGAAACTTCCTCAGGAAAGTACCGCCTAAGGCGTTAATCGGATGAATCACATTACCATCGGGTAGCTTTATATAGTCCGCTATCCTGCCGTCTATCTTCCTGAACCAGTCAAAGGGAAGGTATTCTGAGCTGTCAGGTTTGCTTAACCTGTCTGTAACATCACCAATTTTATACCTGATGAATGGCATTAACCTGGAATCGAGATCGGTTACTATCAGCTCTGAAGAATCATGGAAATCCTGCTGCTCTACAATAACATGAGAACCAAGGATATAGTACCTGTCTGATGAGACCGGCTGAATGGCTATACCATTAATTTCTCCGCTGCCATACAGGTCACTTACAGGACCGATCACTTCTGAAATTGCAGCCCGGTGAAGCGGTGACAGATTTTCAGCAGTGGTAAACACTGCCTTTACTCCACTTATTGTGATGTCCCTTTCTTTCAGCCAAAAGGCGAATGAACCTATCGGTCCTGCATACCCGTCAATAAATTCCGGCTTGAATTCATTGATAACCTTAAGGAGTTCCGGATAATTTTCCGGAAAGTTAAGCAGATAAGAAGGATAGTTTCTTTGATTCAGTAAAAGCCTTTTGCTCTTACTGCGCCAGGTTTTCCATCTGGCAACCGATGCCGGATTTCCCCAGACATGCAATCTCCTGCTTCCCATTCTCCAGCCGGAAAGAGAATAAAGGGCATATCCGGCTGCTATGCCTGCACTTTCAGAATAGCTGTCATGTACATACCTTACCGGGGCGCCTGTTGTTCCGGAGGAGCTTCCCTGGATTATTCTCCCGTAATCATTATTTTTATCCTTTAGCAAATCATTATGCTCTGTCAATTGGTCTCTCGTGAGTACAGGTATCAGCTTCAGATCGTTCAAATCCTTTATATCACCTGGCTGCAAACCGGTTTGCCTGAAAAGTCCGGTGTAATAGGGAACATTATGATACGCATGATTCAATAGTATCTTCAGTTTCCGGTTTTGATAATCGATAAGTCTGTCCCTGGACCAGTGAAAAGAGTCAGTTAAATTTTTGTACCTCGGCCAAATCACGGATCCCGAAAAGGCATCAAGCAGAAAAAATCTTGCGCTTTGACTAAACGCGGACATTTGGATTCTCAAGTGTAAGGGTTTTCATATAATCAAACAATGACAACATAATGTTAAAACTGATATAGTCATCTGACCAGCCGTCATTATGAAACAGGGGGGCAAAGTTCTTAAGATTTATCAATCCGAAATCATATTCATCTGAATCAAGACTGCCTATTGTAGTGCTCATTGCCAGCCGGTTATAACCGGGCTGCCGGTATCGCCCCCGGTCAATGAAAAGCTTTCTCAGAATGAAACCGTAAGCAATCTTCAATTTTCCGACAGTCGTCAGAAAATCAGCAGGAGAATACTCGCGGTCAAGCTTATACTTAAGCAGTTCGGGATAAGTTTTTTTTATTATATACGGATAGACAACCTGACCCTTGTACCGGTTAAACGGATTTTCTGTCACATATTCGCTGTTGCACCCAGCAAGTTCTGACCTTAATACCCGTTCCATAAACTTGAAATCAAGGAATGGGGTCCTGTTTGTAATATATTGATTCTCAAGAATAAGCTCAGGACCGAAATACTTCCTGAACACTTCCTCAAAGAGATAAATGTAAAATCCCTGTATCTTTGAGTGTGTCTTTAAGACGGAATTTCGGTACTCCAGGCAGTCCGTTATCAGTTCTTCAAGTTCATTCTTAAACAGCTCCTGCTCCAGATACCTGAGAACCGGTAAATTTCTGAAAATATCCGCCAGTTCAGAATCACTGTCAGTACCATACATGGCAAAAACGACCTGTGCAATCATATTACCGGGCTTGCGGGGAGTCCTGAATAATTCACTGCCAAAATTTCCTGATAACATGAATTCCGATTCCCTGGAAATCTCCCTGGCAAGCAAAAGGTAAGTGGCACGTGAGAATCTCAGATTACCTTCTGTGATCCGGTTGGCCGCCCTGGCGTCGTCCAGAAAATGGTGTTCGGCATAGTCCTTATCCAGGATAAAGGCCCTGTAAGGCAGATTGATCGCCCTGCAGATATCGCGAGGGATATAAATATCCTTATCAGATTCAGTACCATAGGAATAGGCAGTGATTTCCCTGCCTCTGGCCAGTCCGGCTGCCAGGACAGTTCGTCCGTCAAGTCCTCCGGTAAGGCTGGAGTAGTATCTTTTTTTCGGAAAATAGTCTGCAATTCTTTCAATGAAAAGATCAGTTATCTCCTCTACCGAATCTTTCCAGGGCTTCGGGGTATTGTCAAAAAGATCTTTCACCAGCGTATGCTGAGATACCCGCCACTTACCGTTGTCCAGCACAATTGCACTGTTTGCCGGCAGAAGTTTTATCTCATTGAAGAGTGTATTGTTAAGAAACCCATAACCAAATATCAGATGTTCCAGAATATATTTCCTGCTTACGGAAAAGTCATCTCTGTTTGACTGAACTATAGCATCGGCCCGCGATGACAAAATCAGAGTATCTTTTAAGGAAGCATAATAAACAGGTAAAATGCTCATCATGCCTGACATCACCTTCAGGCTTTGCTCCTGTTCATCTATTATTATCAGGTAGAAATTACCCTTCGTCTCCCGAAGCCGCTCAGTTGTGAATCCTGAGAGAAATCTTTGCAGGAAGGCCTCTTCATCGCGCCTGTTCGCTTCCGGAATAATAAAATCACCCACAATGCAGAAAATACGACCTTCCAGCCTTAAAATCTTACTCCTTGAATGTCCTGAACTCTCCAGTCGTAATACTGCACTGTTTTCTGCAGACGTTTCGGAGACTCTTCCGCTATCCTGAATCTGTACAGACCACTTTTGCTCTAAAGGTATTGTTATAATAAAATTCATCAGTCTTTAATAAGTCGGTATAATTTGTCAATCTGAAAATATGGAAACCTTTTTATATAGCGGTTTACCTTCATCCTGGTCCTCCATATTGTCAGAAATCTGCTCTTTGCTATTGTCCCGGTTCCAATCCGTTCGGGGAAGATCCTGAAATCACTCCTGCCTGAGAGTATTTTACCTGATGTTATTCCCCTGTATCCGGCTGCAAAGGCTAATTCAACTGCGGTTTCTGAAGTGTCACCGTGCGGCCAGGCTATAATATCCACCCTTTTATTCAAGGCTTTCTCTATGACTGCTTTTGACTCATAGATCTCGTAATGCAGTCTTTTCAGATAATCCTGCTCTGTTTCAACTGCCATGATTAACCTGTTCTGAGACTTAAAGTATTCATAAACAGGTTTTATTCTGGCCCAGGCTGATGAGAACTCATATTTGCCGAACGGATAACTTTTTAGAAGAGCAATGCTCTCATCATTAAAGTCCTTATTGATTGTCACCGCCCTGGCAATCAGAGCTGACTTTTCTTCAAATATCGGATAACCGGGCTCCGGCAACTCATCGAAACCGGGGTCAGATATGCAATATGGCTTATAGTCGCGGAACAGGTTACAGATTGCATAAAAACTGTCTGCACCCGGATGAAAACCTGTAAGATGATCAGATACAAACAGTTTTGTGTGAGTCATAGTATGAGACTGAATATCAATCAAACCTGATTGCTCCATTAATCTCATCTCATCCCATGATAAAAAACTTCCATTTCCTGCCTGATCGAAATCAGCCCTTCCTTTCTCAATATCAAGGGAGGTCGGCCTCACAACGGGTCGCGGATCAACAAATTCCGGACTTACGAATATTGTAGCTTTTGTATCATATCTTTTTAGCACCGGGAAAGCCCATATCCAGTTATCAAGATATCCGTCATCGAATGTAATAACCAACGGATTTGATACAGGTTTGGCTGAACCCTCTCTGATGTCAAGCATTTCTTTCAGGCTGATAACCGAAAAATTCTTCCTGAAATACCTGATCTGATCTTCAAAATATTTCGTTCCGAGAGTCAGGAAATTCCTTTTCCAGCCAGGATTCTTTTCGCCGACCGAATGGTAATAAATTACCGGTACAGGCTTATCATATTCTCTCATAAAAACCGGTAAGTGATTTAAAGTGCCTTTCAGCGGAATACCTGGTTCTGAAGATATCGCGGGCCGCAGATGCTTTTTCCCGCAGGACTCTCATATTGACGGTTTTGGCCAAAACCTGAGACGGAATATCAGGCGAGGATGAGAGTATAAATTCAGGGAAATCTGAAAGCACTTCCCTTAATGCCGGAATGTCAGAGACAAGGACGGGAACTCCGGACAGGATACTCTCAACAACAACATTGCCAAATGACTCATATTCTGACAAAAACAACAATAAGTCTGCATCTCTGTAAACTTCATCCATATCAGCCCTGTAACCCATCATCTGAATATAGCCGGTTGCATCTGAATCATCTATTTTTTTTCTGAGAGTCAGATCAAGCTCACCGGCTCCGTAAATGAAGAATTCTATATCAGACCTTACTGTGTGAATCTTCATGGCAGTATCAATCCACTTGTCCAACCCTTTACCATGTGCAAGCCGGCCGACATAAATTATTTTCATGACATGATCATCTGCTATTTGATCTGATGTGACTGCATACCTGTTTTGATCAAAATAATTATAAAGCACCTTACATTTAATTGAGCCTGATATCTTGCTGCGGAACATGTCTCTGCTGTATTCAGAGTTGGCCGTAAAAAGTATGTCATTGCCTCTCATCGCAAAACGCCAGAGAATCAGACGGCTGATCTTCTCAAAGCTATTGTGCCAGTAAATTGTACCATGAATGGAATAGATAATCCTCTTTGCCCCTGCAAGCCTCATGATTATGATGAAGAGTGGCCCGGTGTTAAAGAGATGAAATATTTCTGATCTCCTTCGCCGGGCAAAGCGAAATAGCTTCCTTATAGCTATGAAATTATTCCTGCTGCCATAGGATATTTTCTCCTCCAGTCCATCATAGACAAATGGTGTGGTATCATTCCGGCTGCGGATTACAAATACCCTGAAGTCAATCTCCCTGACTCCTCTTATGATACCGGGAAGAAGGACCTCTATACCTCCGGGTGTAGAGTTTAGATGAACCAGATTTACAGCAGTATTGTTTTTATTCACGCATTCCTTCTTAAAGGTAGTCTGTTACAGAATTAAATCATCAAGTCTGCAGGCATTTTCGTGGGGGCTGTATTTCTCCAGGATAAATGATCTTAATGCGTTGATGAGCTCTTTTCTCTCAGGTTCATGACTAAGGTAATGCTCTGCCAACTGACGTGCTTCCTGATAATCCTTTATCAACGGAGGTTTTGCACTGCACTCTTCAAATACAATATTTTCAATATCCTGTCGGTATTCGGTAAGCGGAAGAACTCCTGATCCTAGCGCCTCAAAAAGTCTGAGATGAAATCCATGGAGGATAGCCGGATTTCCGTCAACAGGCATAATCCTGGCCCTGCTGAACATCCGGTTCAGTCTTTCGGTGGAGATATAACCTGACTCTGTAAAATGAGCCTTCAGTCCGGGGAAAAATTCAAACCAGCGTACCCACGACCTGTTGCCGTAAAGAGTAAAATTCATTCCGGCAAACTGATTCATCAGCAGCGCCTTCTTGTACCCCCAGGAATTGTTATAGCATGAGCCGGCATAAATGATGTCCTTATACCCTGCCGACATATCTTCAGGATTATTATCCGGATAATATGAGGTAACATCAATCCCAGGCAGAAAATAAGCTGTCTTTTTCAACCCGAGCATATTTAGCTGGCTGATCCAAAAAGTATCAGGACAAAGAATTAGATCTGCGTAGAAAAGACAGGAAAGGTAATAGGGATTCAGCGGAGTATAAAATGGACTGTCTCCCATAAAGAAAATGAGCCTTGACTTTTTCTTTATCTCAGCACAGGTCTCCGGTAACAGATATTCACTGTTGTATACTAAAACAATATCAGGCCTGTACAAACGTATTTCACTCAATAAAGCCTCATTTGCCCTGTCAAACAGACTTCTCTCAAGTGATTTTCTCAGTACATGCGGCAGTCTGAATGATTGAGAATTGATTTTTAACCTGAACGGGCCAAGTGATGACCTGACATCAAATCCTCTTACATTCTCAGACAGAAGTTCCAGAATACTGGTCAAAGAGTTGTAGAGAGAATACTTCTCAGCACATAAGAGCAGGATTCGATTAAACTTTCCGGACATTTGTTTTCTTTATATTATTGGCATATTCAAGAGCACCAAAGCTGAAAAAAACTGAAAGAGGTATCATTTGTGATGGCAATCCAAAAAATCCAAACTGTTGACCACTTGACGAATGGATAATAAACCAACCAACCAGAAAGAAAATAAAAATCAATAATGCATCACGTCTAAAGTGATTCTGCAACATTACTTTCCTTAAAAGATAAATTTTGTAAGCAAAGAATATCAAAAAAATGTTTAGAAGAGCGAATCCGGTAAGTCCTGAAAATGCAAGGAGGCTTTGATTTCCCACATGCCCGTCTGCATAAAGATATCCATTATCAGAAAAACCCCAGCCAAATATGGGAGATTGCTCCCAGGCATTCATGACACGTTTGCTGCGAACATCAAGCCGTTGTAATGTACCTCCGGCTGTAAGATCACCGGCAGTGAGGCCTTTCATCGTCAGAAGCCGGTGCTGCGAAAAAACAATCTGTTCATGCAATATTGAATTTGAAAGACCCAGGTAAAGCAAAGGAATTATGATAAGAGAAAAGGGGAGCAGATGCTTCCTTCTGACTGAGCTGGTTAGTAAAAGACTTGCAATTATAATCAGGCCGAATGAGATAATCCATCCCCGGGTAGCGGACAGAACGGCCATGCCCAGTGCTGAAATTATTACTGCATAAAGGAAGAAAAGCATTATCCCCTTATACCTTTTTAAAGCCAGTAAATAGAGAGCGCCAAATAAACCCAGAAGTGTACAGGAGGCGTTGTAATAGACCCTCTTTTCTTCTTCGTCTCCCAGAACATCTCCTGTCAACGGAACAATGCCGGTCATTATCGTAAAAATCTGAGTGACGAAACCTAATATTACTATGATAAAAATTATCCTGAAAAAGCGCTCATATGTATTTGCTTCAGTAAAGAGGCGGGGAATAGAATAGAAAAGTAAAAGAGGAAGAACGCCTTTTATAACCCTGAAATATACATTCAGTTCACCCGATAAACCATTAAACTGACCCCATATGATAAGAAAAAACACATAAATCAACAATAATTGAAGATACTTCAGGTAGAAGATCTCAACCTTAACATGTCTACTGGCTGCTTTTATTACCGAAAGTAAAATATACAACTGTGCCAGTTCTATTGACGGAAGCCCCGGTATTAACTCAAGGGTGGTGGAGTATAATCCAAAGAATCCTATAAATCCATCAACAGTAGCCAGGTAAAACGCCAGCCACAGGGCTTCATTCCTGGAATTGAAATAAAGAATGAGCAGTACAAGATACCAGATGAATTTGAACTGTTCAGGAACAAAGTAGGTCATCCCGAGAGTTATGGAGATAAGTATCAGAAACTTTGAAATATCAGGAAGACTTAACAGATATGTTACTACCCTGTTTTTAGCCATGTTGTATTCAATTAATCGGACACTACCTATATAAGGGGTTTATTGACCGCAATGAAGTTTTCCCCCCGCCGTTGAATCTCAAAATTCTTGGTGTCCAGGGTTTTGAGAATGAGTTCAGTCACTCCGGGTTTTATATGTTCATGTATCTCTATTATTAACAACCTGGTTTTTATTAGCCACTCCAAAGACTCGCTGGAAAAAACCTCATATTCCGCCCCTTCTATATCCATCTTCAGAATATCAATCCGCGGCATTCCGTAACGCTTCATTACTGTCTCAACCGAAAAGGCGAAGAGCCCTCTGCCAGAATCCTCACCCCTCTCCACCCTGAAAGCATACTTCTCTGCTGACGGGTCTGTGATTCTCACAGAGGTGTCCTCTCCGTACAGTGCCACAGGAACCGGAATAATATTCTCAAACGGTCTGGCATTTTTTGCCAGAAGAGTGTAATTTGTTTCCTCAGGTTCAAGAGCGACGATCTTCGCCCCTGGAAACCTGTGGCTGAAATAGACAGAAGAGGCCCCTATGAATGCCCCTGCATCAATTATGAATTCCGGTATGAAGTCAATCGTGAAATCATACTCGCCCCGTGCAAAGATGCCATTGAAAACGGGAAAATCAACGGTGTTGCCACGAAGGTAAAAATCGTATCCGTAATGCCTGACGGAGAATGTGACATCACGCTTCAGGTTCAGGTACAGCCTCAGCGAGTTTCTGAAACCATAGCAGCACACCCTCTCCAGCCAGTTGTTCAGTGTCTTAAGCCTGGACCTAATTCCTTTCATTAACTGACCTCCTCTCTATCTCCCTGATAAGCTCACCGGCTATCCTGTTCCAGTTCATGATGCCGCTGGCTGTCATATGCGCATTCTCTGCCATCCTCTCCCTGAGACCATCATCGGCCATAAGTCTCCCAAGTGCTGTAGCAAGAGCCTCCGGATCATCCTTCTCCACCGTGATGCCCACCTCATGGTTGTCAATATACCACTTCAGTGACACCTGCCACGTTGTGACAATAGCATTACTGTAGTACATCGCCTCCGGGAATACTATCGCCATGCCTTCATACCTTGATGGCATACAAAATATCCTCGACCTGCAGTACAGGCTGTAAAGTTCATCCCTGCCAAGCAGGCCGTGAAAAATAACCCGCTCCTTCAGATCGGGATTTGCTTCAAGGAATGCTTCCGCTGATTGCCTGAATGTCTGATCAACCGGGCCGGCAAGATGCAGCTTGTAATTGTTCCCGGGTGCTGCCAGCCTGAAGGCCTCAAGCAGCACTTCTGTGGCCTTCTGATAACTCCCAAGCCTCCCGGCAGTGAGAATAATCTCCTCCTTTCCTTCCATGCCGCACAGCGGAACGGAACCGGGCAGGTCAGAGGTGTGACCGTTAGTGACGGTAATAATACGGCCCCGGAAAAATTCATACTTTTCTTCATACTGCTCCCTGCTATACTCATCCTCCACGCTCCAGAGATCAACCTTGTTCATGAAGAAGCGTCGTGCAAAAGCCCCTTTTATCCTGCGTTTAAGATTCTTCCCTGACTGGCTTCCCATGACGATGCCGGTAAAATCCTCCTCCCAGGGATAGGTACCGGAAAAGACGCAGTTGTCAAGCTTGAGATAGGCAAATCCCTTTTTGTTTACTGCTTTGTATATAAATATAAACAGGAGACTGGGCCATGAAATGTGAAAGAGATTCAGGATGTCAATCTTCCGGGAATTGAACAGCAGGAAACGGACTATTGATGCATTGAACTTCCTGGAGAGCCCGTGCCCGGATATGGCTTTGATCCTGAGGTATTTTCTCGTCTCCGGATAGTCGTTCTCTTTCCCGCAGCAAACAATGTATGTATCATAACCAAGTTTTGATACCCTGTAGGGAAGCTGGCCCGGGTCTTTGTAGAAGTGGTAATCCCTGTATCCGGGAAAAATAGTGCAGAATGTCCCCGATCCCAGTTTCATTTCTTTATGCGAAGGAGTTTATTTTCTGCCATAAAATCCCTGATATCGGCCAATGAACCTAAACGCATTAATTTCCCGAGCTGAAGAAATATTCCCGGAATGATCGTGAATTTCACCAAAAGCAGAACCCAATCACTCTGAAAAACCCGTTCAATAACAAGATTGTCAATAGCCAGGCAAACAGATATAATGGCTGCAAGCTTTGCAAAGGGAACTATTATCTCACCAGCTCTTATCTTTCTCAGCCTTATCACTGCGATTGTTGATACAATAAAGACAATCGCAGTGGCAGTCACCTGACCTGCTATCAGAGCTCCGATCCCCGAATGGAACAATAGAATAATGGTCAAAAAAATCAATGTTTTGCGTGCTATGTCTATCCTTAGCGACAATCCGCTTCTGCCCATTGACAGGATAATGTTCTGATTAAACATCAGCAGAGGAAAGAAAAATCCTTCTGCAAAAAACAGTTGCATGAAAGGCACCGCCGGTAGCCATTTCTCAGTTAGCGCCAGGGTGATGAAGGGCTTGCTGGCTACTATCAGCAGTAGTGCTGCCGGAAACATTATCGCGGAGAGCATGCCGAATGACTTCACATAATTCCTGGTAAACCGCTCCGGCTCCTCCTGAACCGATGAGAAAGCCGGAAATATTACCCGAGTGACAGAGTTGGAACTTTGCCTGATGAAAATGTCGTAAAATCGACTGGCGTTGGTATAATAACCCAGTTGTGGCGCCGAATATAGTTTACCAATCAGCGGAAAATAGGCCTTTGTAAAAATAACATCGGTAAGACCCTGTAGCAGTATCTTGTATCCAAAGCCGAACAGTGACCTGAATGAGGCACCGCTGAATACCGGCTGCGGTCTCCATTTACCTGTGAACCAGAGCCCTGCCGTGTATATTGCATTCCCGGCCAGAGTCTGAAAAACAAGCGCCCATACCTGAAAGCCTGCAAGTGCCACAGCCAGACCTGTTATTCCTGATACGAGTGCACCGGTAAGATTTATCCATGTCAGCTTGCGGAAATCAAGGGTCCGGTTTAAGACAGCCACCTGTACTGAACAGAGGGAATTGAGGACTATGCCCACGGCTGCCACCCTGGTAATACTTACAAGAATGGGTTTCCCGAAGAAGGAGGCTATTGATCCGGCACTGAAGAAAAGAATAATATAGATTACCAGTGCTGTGCCAAGGTTAAACCAAAATGCAGTGGAATGATCCGTTTCATTGCTATCCTTTTTCTGGATAAGGGCCATTGAGAAGCCTCCCTGCATTATCATCTGGCCAAGGGAGATGAAAATAACAATCATCCCCATGAGTCCGTAATCCTCCGGCGCCAGGGTTCTTGCAATGGCAACGCTGAAACCGAACTTTACGAGGTAAATACCAAACGAATCAAGGAAACTCCAAAATAGCCCCGTAGCAGTCTTTGCCTTTAAATTCTCCATCTACATCCGGCGGTTATCATCCCGCTAATTCTCGCTAAGTATTCTTGGTTTCCAGTACCTGGCTTTTCTTCCCGGGACCTCCACCGCCCCTTCAAACCAAGTGTCAGAGGTCTCCCATTTGCCGAGCAGGTACTCCGTGTTGAGGGTGCTGTAACCACCGGCCTCCCCTGACATGTCCCTGCCATAGGAGTTAAGCCGTGGTGCCTTTATCCTCCGCTTGCTTCGCGATGCAAGCATGCCGGTCGCCAGGTCCTTCGCCTGTAACCCTGACATGGCCATCCGTGCAAGATAATCATCATCCTCCCCGCCAATCTCCTTGAGTCCTTCATCAAACAGCCCGACTTTTTCTATGACGGACTTTGAGATTTTGAAGTGGCTCCATGATGAATTTATCGTTGCCATAGGGGCACTGACTATGCCCGACTCTTCAATAAAGCGCCTGAAGCCGTACTTTATCATTATGTCGTCATTCAGCATCAGGATGTTATCTGATGCTGCCCTCTTAATTAACCTGTTCCACAGGAAACTCAGTCCCTGCGGATCAGTATAGCTCTCAACCTCAACATTACTGAACCCGGCACAGAAAGCATCGAATTTTTTGATGAACTCTTTCTGCTCATTCGTCAGGTAATGCCCGTTGGCAACGATAATTATCTGTTCATTGGGAAAAAGGATGCTGAGTTTTTTAATCAGCGGCTTAAGACAGCTGTCAAAGCGGTCCTTGTATGTCGTTACGCCAATTGACTGATCCGGAGGGGGCGACCTTCGCAGTGCTCTTCTGTAAAAGTGTGACCGGAGAGGCCACGTCAATGACTCATACACCCAGCCGGCACGACTGAAGGCTTTCGTAAAACGAACCACTTTCATTGTATTCCCGGCTGCGACAGGACGCCCGGACTCTGCTATGCGTCCTTCCAGCAGCCTAGACTTCACTCCTGAACCACGAGATAAATGCAACATCACGGTAACTGCCCCCGGAATAGAAGTGCTTCTTCAGCACCCCCTCCTGAACCGCCCCGGTCTCCATCCAGGTCTTCATCGCCGGATGATCCGTTCTGACATATGCACATACCTTTGTCAGGTTGAGGTGGTCAAAGGCATAACGAAGCAGCAGCTCCACCGCCTCCCTTCCCAGTCCCTTGCCCAGATTTCCCGTTTCACCAATGGCGCCGCTGACAAATGCGTTCCTGGAGATCCAGTTTATGCTGTTGAGTGAAAAATAACCCAGCACTGCACCACTCTCCTTTGACACCACGGTGAAGGGCAAAAAAATGTTTGCCTTTGATTTGGTGTGGTGCTCATACCACTCTTTTTCAAGCTCCTCCGTCACCGGAAAAGGATGTGACATCGTGCTCGACCTTATGAAAAGGTCATTACGCCATTTTACGGTCTGTTCCCAGTCGTCAAACCGGATCGGTCTGAGGATGATTTTTTCTCCTGTTAACATAATATCTGGTGTTTGTTACTTCAATACTATTTTCTGCGCCAGCAACCTGGCAAATTCATCAATCCTTACAAGAAGATGTTCTTTCGTTTTTGCCTCTGCTATGACGCATCCCGGTCTTAAGGCGCTGTGGGTGAGAGGCATGATCGTGTCGCCCGGCCTGACAAAGATTGCTGCAAACACCACTCCCGGAAGGCTCATGATGTCATCTGCCGGAAGCACCTCCTCAACTCTTTTTCCCTCAGGCAGTTCCAGGTACCTGATCATGGAAAAAGCCCCTGACGACGGCCTGCAGTAAGGGGCTACCCCCATGGCGATCTCCACCGCCGCCCTGTCCATGCTCATCCCGGTGGATGCCTTTGTCAGGTACGATCCGATGAAGTCGCCGCCCAGCCTGGCTCCCACCTCGATGATTGCCGGACCCTTTTTCGTCACCATCACTTCGGTATGCGAAGCGGAATTCATTACCCCGAGGGCAGCCAGCGCCTTCCTGGTGACGGCAGACACCTCCATCCGTGTAGCCAGGTCCAGCGCAGCAGGCTGCAGATGACCCACCTCAACTGTTCCGGGGTAGGGCGTTAAAAATTTCTCGGTGAACTGCACGATGGTTGTCTCACCGTTGAAGGTGAACGACTCCACGCTGTACTCCTTACCCTGCAGAAACTCCTCTATGATGACATCCCCGGTTGAGGAGAACGACCTGCTTTCGGCTATGTATGCCTCTGCCGCAGCCCTGTTTTCACATTTGTAAACACCCCTGCTTGAGAAGGCATCACGTGGTTTTATTATCACCGGGTAACTCATTCCCTCCGGAAGTATGATCTCGTCACCAGGCTTCAGCAGAAAACCCCTTGCGCACGGCACACGGTGTGCCAGCAGCGCCTGCTTCATAAGCCATTTGTCGAGGCACCGCCTGGTCACCTCCGGGGAGTTAAAGACGAATCCCAGTTCCTGTGCCAGCCTGGCCATCAGCCTCAGGGGCTTCTCCATCTGCCCGGTGACGATGCCGCTGACGCCATACCTGACAGCCGCCGCCTTCGTTGCCTCATAGTCGTCGCCATCAATACGGCAGAAATGATCCGCCTCCGCCTTTCCGGGAGGATCAGGCTGCGGATCAACCACCACGGTGACCAGTCCGAGCGCCCTGGCTTCGCGGATCAGCTCCAGCTGGTTCAGCCCGGCGCCGAAGATCATGACCGACTTCCACCTGTTAGTCATCGTGAAATCATCACTGCATTACAATCTTTATTGCCGTTTCCTCCACAGTCTTATTGGTACAATCAACCTGCGAATACCTTCCTCACCGCCTTCACAACATGACCCTGCTCCTCTTCGGTCAGGCACGGATGGAGCGGCAGCCGGAGCAGCCTCCTGAAAAATGCGACTGAGCCGGGCATATCATCATCGGTGGCCAGGTCGCTGTAGAACCTGTTCATGTGCAGCGGCGAGTAGTGCACGTTGGCCATCACCCCTTCCGCCCTCAGGACATCCATGATCCAGTACCTCTCTTCGGCAGGCACCAGTATCCCGAAGATATGCCAGTTGCTCTCCGCCCCTTCGGTAATCCTTATAAATTCAATCTCGCTGATATCTTTGAGGTTTTCAATGTAGTAGTTCGCCACCGACTCGCGTATCCCGTTCATCAGGTCAATCTTTTTCAACTGCGAAACACCCAGAGCGCCAAGTATGTTAGACTGCACGTATGAGTTGCCGGTGTCAATGTATTCATAGAAGCCGCGCGTGCGGTTGTCAGTCAGGAAGGAGTGCTTGTCGGTTCCCTTCTCACGCAACACCCTTATTCGTGCGGCCAGGGCGTCATCATCCGTAACAACGGCTCCGCCCTCACCGGTGGTCATGTTCTTGGTGCCGTGGAAGCTGAAGGTCGAGATATCAGCCAGGGTGCCTGTCTTACGGCCCTTATAGAGAGACCCCAGCGACTGTGCCGTGTCGTGCACAACATAGAGTCCGTGTTTTCGTGCAATCTCATTGACGGCATCCATCTCCGCCGGGATACCTGCATAGTCAACGGGCGCGATGGCTACTGTCTTTGCCGTGATCAGACCTTTAATCTTCGCAACATCGATGCTGCCGTTGTCGGCATACACATCGGCAAGTACTATCTTCAAGTTGTTGTACAGTGCACCCAGGGCAGTGGAAGTATAGGTGAAGTCAGGTACAATCACCTCGGATCCGGGAGGGAAGTCCTTCACCCGGAATGCCAGCTCCAGCGCTGCCGTGGCGGAATTGACAAACAAAACATGCTTCGCACCAAGATACTCAGCCAGCATCTCTTCAAATTTCCTGCAGTGGGGACCGTCACCTGAAACAAAAGTCGACCGCATGGCACGGTCAACGGCAGCAAAATCCTCCTCGTCAAGGTAAGGCTTGTGTATCAGCACAGGGTCAGCCGTGACCGGCTTTCCCCCGTTGATTGCCAGTTCCCTGTTTCCCTTGTATAGCATCAGATTGTCCTGTAATGTGAATAATACTCGTAAAAACCGTAGATCCTTATCAGCTCGTCAATACCGTCTTCAACTGACTTCTGAGGTTTGTACCCAAGCTTTTCAATCTTGTCGAAGTTGACGATGAAGTGCCTCAGATCCTTGTCCCTCACCTCGGAATTGATTATTGAAAAATCAACCTTCTGCCTTATCTTCTGAGCAATCTCCTCCTTTGAGAAATTAAGGCTGTTGCCGCCGGCATTGTATATTCCGCCCTTCATCGTGTCAAAGTTGCGCATGGCAAATATGTAACAGTCGGCAGCATCCTGAACGTGTATGAATGTGCGCTTGGCGAAGCTGTCAAACAGCACTATCACCTTTTCCTTAACTGCCTTGTAAACAAAGTCGTTGATCATCAGGTCCATGCGCATACGGGTGCTGAATCCGAACACCGTAGCAAACCGCAGTGAGATGACGTTCGGCCTGTCATGCAGGATCTGCTCTGCCGCGTACTTCGTCTGAGCATAGGTGCTGACAGGGTCAACCGAAGTGGTCTCGTCGCAGGCCTCCCCTGACTTGCCGTACATCGACGTTGTTGAGGCATTGATGAGCATCTGACCCGGTGCCAGGTCAGTCGCGATCTGCCGCGTAGCCTCCACATTGATAAGCTGGGCAGAGTGAGGATTGGAGGCACAGGCAGGGAACCCGCTTATTCCCGCCAGATGAAAGATCACATCGTAATCCTTCATTCCCGGAATGCCGTTGCGGATATCATGCTTTACAATCTCAAGGTTCCTGTTGGTTGCCAGGTGCATCACCGGCTCGTAGCCGTACATGAAATTGTCAAGCAGAGTTACACTGTATCCGTTCTCCAGGAGCTTCCTCGTGAGTACCGTTCCCTTGTATCCGGCCCCACCTGTAACAAGTATTTTCATAGTCTCTTTTGAATTATTTGCAGGGTAAATTATATACCATTCCCCTCAGACCTGCATGCAGCCTGTCTAATCCTCCGGTTGGTCAGTCACACTGTATCAGTGCCTAACGAATTGTATATCTGATTATTCAGCCGGTGATTGCTGAATGATATTGCGCGATATGCACAAAGATAAAAAAGAACGTATCACTTGCCTGTTAACAGCGTCAGAGGTTATCAACATACCACTCCACGGCCCGCTTCAGTCCTTCCGGGAAGAGCACCTGCGGCTGGTAGCCGAGAAGCCTCACTGCCTTACCCACGCTGGCCATACTGTGGGGTATGTCGCCAGGACGGTTGGGGCCGTGCTCCGGGTCAACCTTCGAAATTGAGATGTCATACGCTGAAAGGTAACTTCTGAGCATCAGGGTCATGTCATTGAGGTTCACCGCATCGCCGCAGGCCACATTGTAGACCTGGTTCAGGGCTGCGGGATTCTCAACGGTAGCTGCCAGGTTGTTGGCCAGGACGACATTGTCTATGTATGTGAAATCGCGCGAGTTGCTACCGTCGCCGTTGATGACGGGCGGCTCATGCTTCATGAACGACTGTGTAAACCTGGGTATCACGGCAGCATAGGGTCCCTCCGGATCCTGTCTCCTGCCAAAGACGTTGAAATAGCGCAGCCCGATGGTCTCCATATTATAAAGGCTTCCGAAGATACGTGCATATTCCTCGTTCACCAGCTTGGTGATAGCATAGGGCGAAAGTACCTTGCCGGTGCGCTCCTCCACCTTGGGAAGCTCCGCAGAGTCGCCGTAAACCGATGAGCTCGAGGCGTATACAAAGCGCTTAATGCCTGCATCACGGGTGGCAATGATCATATTCAGGAAGCCGTTGATGTTGACGGCGTTGGTGGTGGCAGGATCGGCAATGCTTCGCGGGACACTGCCCAGTGCAGCCTGGTGCAGAACGAGATCCATACCCTTCACTGCCTTCCTGCAAACCTCCGGCTCCCTGATGTCGCCTTCAATAAGTTTGAAGCGGGGATTGGTTTTCAGATCACTGATGTTCTCCTTTTTTCCCGTTGCGAAGTTGTCAAGGCAAACCACCTCATTGTCGCGCTCCAGCAGGTCATGGCACAGCGATGACCCTATGAACCCCGCTCCGCCGGTGACCAGCACACGCTTTCCTGTTAATAAATTCATGCTTCTGAAATTTCCCAAATGTACTAAAATAGGTCTGAAAGTCTGATGTCTGAAGGTCTTAAGTCTTGAAACTGCCCGTCAAAGACATTTATTGCATGGAGGCCTCTACTTAAAAACGATAGATACAGTGACCTTCTCCTCAACCACCTGGCCTTCACGCACTGCCGGAGTCCACTTCGGGCCATCGCGCAGCAGCCTTAGGGCCTCGCGGGAGTAGCTCTCACCCGGGGTGCTCACCACCTTAAGATCATACAGTGTACTGTCAGTTCTTACCTTAAAGGCTATCACCACTAACCGGTTTACCGGGGTTGTTAATTCTCCGGCATGGCTCATGTTAGGCCTGGTCCAGTCATTAAAAACCTCCCACCCCCCGACCGGTTGGGCAGGAGCGTCGGGTCTCACGGTGCCCGATGCGGCGGCCGCGCGGGCAGCCTCTGTCTTCATGACAGCTTTGTCTTTTTTTGCATCATCTGTTCTGAGTGCAGCCTTCTGCATCATGGGCAGCGCCTCAACAATTGCCTCTTCGGCCACAGCCTCCTCCTGCTGAACCGTTGGAAGCGCCTCAACAATCACCTCCTCGCCTGCCGGCACCTTACCCTTGGGAAGCTGCGTAGCCTCAACAATCACTCTCTCCGCTCCTGGTTCCTCACTTTGAGCCTCTGCCACAACCTCGAGTACCTCATCATCTGTCTCAACGATAAGCGGTACACCTGCCGCTGTCACCTCCTCCGGCGGCGGTGGGGGTACTGCCTCCGAAGTGGCCATATCGGCCCTTCTCATCGATTCCCGGCCGGCACTGCCCGCTGCATCACCACTCTTTTCTATCGGTGCAGCCATGGCAATAAGTGCAGTGTCAGTCTTCACTTCTCCGGCAATTGCAATCAATAAAGAGTCGGCTTTTGCCTCTTCAACCCTGGCAAGATCAGTCAGCCCTGCGCTTCTGTCGCGGAAAATTGATACATAGAGTGCCGATGCCACCAGTATGACTGTCACCGCCGCAGCGGCCGGCAGCCATATCATCCGTGGCTTCCGGAGCCTCCTCTCCATCCTCCCCTTCAGCTCACGGAGATCCTCGGCGGCCTCATCGCGACTTAACCTCCCGAGTCCATCCGCTGCCTCCTCCCCGAACTCATCCTTCGGTATCAGCAACCTCTTATCCTTTTCCTTATCCTTCATCTTATGATTCTCTTGTAGCACTCATTCACGTTTGGCTTTTGACTTTCGACTTTCAGACGTTCCCTGCCCTCCGAAGCCTTCTTCGGCATCCGTAGTTTTAACGTAGGATGTGGCGGAGGAGGGAGACATTAGACCTTCAGACCATCCATACATATCCTGAGATTTCGTTTGCCATTCTGTATGAAAGACTTCACCTTCTTCTCCTCCATCCCCAGCTTCTCTGCTATCTGCCGGTATCCAAATCCCTCGTAGTAAAAGAGCCGGATACACTCTCTCTGCTCCTCCTTCAGCCGCTCAATACACTCCCGCAGCCTCTCCGTGTCGCCCTCACAATCCTCTTCCAAAGGATGCATCTCAGAGGAATTTTCCATAAAAAAGGTGGGGTCGGCGAGCATCGCCTCCGTGTGAGCCGTCTCGCTCTTCCTGCTCCTCAACAGCATCAGGCAGTGGTTCTTCGTCACCACATAGAGCCAAGTCCTGAAATTGACGATCTCCTGTCCCGGCACCGCCGTCACCAGCTTCCCGAAAAGATTCATCACCTCATCCTTCGCTGCCTCACGCTCCTCCAGGTACTTCAGGCACACACCGTAAACGAGGTGCATGTACCTCTCATAGAGCTGCCCCAGTATTGCGATGTCACCCTCCTCATTGAACCTCCTGAGGAGCTCCCCGTCACTCGCCTCAGCAGATCTTTTCCTTATAAATAATGGCGGCATGCAAATCCCGGTTCAACAATTGTCAATTCAATCATAAACTTACAAAAATCACTTGATTTTAGCATGCCTGCTTCTTCCGGACCTAATGGCTCAGTTTACTCCTGATTAATCAGGGGTGTAAATATTTACTGGTTTTTCGGACCCCTTTATGGAATTCCCCCCGCCGCTGCATCCTTATCACAGAAACTTAAATCAGAAAAACCATGAAACTTGCATGAGCATGAAATCACAAATGGTTATGATGATAGACTTCATGCAAGTTCCATTCGACCAGTTAAATAATTAAAAATTAAACGAATGAAAACATTTTTATCAATCATCGCATTCCTGCTTCTGACCGCCCCGCAAGCTGCCGGGCAGATAGTCATCAAGGGCAGGGTAACCAATCTCAACGACGATCCCCTCAGCGGGGTTGTGGTTATGATAAAGGGAAGCAACGTCAGCACTCTCACCGATGCCGAGGGAAAGTACTTCATCACTGCAGGACCGGAAGCAAAGATACTGCTCTTCTCCCTCAGGGGGATGAAGAGGCTGGAGGAGCCGATCGCCGGACGCACTGTCATCAATATACAGATGGTTCCTGAAACAGCTGCCTTGCCTGATACTGCACATCCCGGTGGCCATAACACGCCTCCGCCACACGATATCGTGGTATCTCACCCCGAGGATGCAGTCTCACTTGAAGTGACAGTCTCACAGGAGGAGGCCGATTATGCCATCGTGGCTGGCACCTCGCGCGACCGGAGAGCCGACTACGCCTATGCTGCACACCATAAGTCGGCATACTACCGCCATCCTTATCCCGTCCCGCAGAACACCGAGTCATATTCAGGAATCGACGAGAGCGGCTACCGCGATCCGCTCAGGGAGCCCTATTCAACCTTCTCCATCGATGTCGACAACGCCTCCTACTCCAACGTGCGCCGCTTCATCAACCTCGGCCAGGAGGTGCCGAAGGACGCCGTACGCATCGAGGAGATGATCAACTACTTCAAATACGATTACCCGAAAGCTACCGGCGAGCATCCCTTCTCTGTCTATACAGAGGCCGGTATCTGCCCGTGGAACACAAACCATTACCTCCTTCACATAGGACTCAGGGGAAAGGATATCGACAAATCCGAACTACCGCCGTCAAACCTTGTCTTCCTTATAGATGTATCCGGATCAATGAATTACCCCAATAAGCTGCCGCTCCTGAAGTCGGCGTTCGGACTGCTGGTCAGCGAACTCCGCGAGCAGGACCGGGTAGCAATTGTGGTCTATGCCGGAGCTGCAGGTGTGGTGCTCGAGTCAACCCCCGGAAACAACAGGCCGGCTATCATGCAGGCTCTCGAAAAACTGCAGGCCGGTGGATCCACCGCCGGCGGGGCAGGACTGATGCTCGCGTACAAGATCGCAGAAAAGAATTTTATCAAAGGTGGAAACAACCGCATCATTCTTGCCACAGACGGCGACTTCAACGTGGGGGTTTCTGATAACGCCTCGATGGAGAAGCTGGTGGAGGAGAAGCGCGGACTGGGTGTCTATATGACGGTGCTGGGATTCGGGATGGGAAACATCAAGGACGACAAGATGGAGATCATCGCCGACAAGGGGAACGGCAACTACGCCTATATCGACAACATCCAGGAGGCACGACGCGTGCTGGTGCAGGAGTTCGGAGGTACGCTCTTCACCATCGCGAAGGATGTCAAGTTCCAGGTCGAGTTCAACCCGACATATGTAAAGGCATACCGCCTGGTGGGATACGAGAACAGGCTGCTGGCCGACAGGGATTTCAACGATGACACGAAGGATGCCGGCGAGATGGGAGCGGGGCATACCGTGACGGCCCTCTACGAGATCGTGCCGGCAGGATCGGAGGAGACGGGATTGCCCACCGTGGATCCGTTGCGGTATCAGGGTACGGGCGCCGGCGCTTCTGCCGGTGGCGCTTACAGAACGGCCGGAGAAGCGAACTACAGTGAGGGTATCGGAGTTGGCTCTGCCAGCGAAATACGGTACGGCAATGAGGCAGCAGGAAGTGGCATGCGCCCATCGATGAAGGACGTTCCCCGCGAGCTCTGTAACATCAAGCTGCGCTATAAGGACCCCGGGGCCCTTACCAGCAAGCTGTTCAGCAAAACGGTGGGCACCGACATAAAAAAGGCCGGTGAGACCACCGACCGTTACCGGTTCTCTGCCGCCGTGGCAGCCTTCGGTATGATCCTGCGCGACAGCAAGTTTCGCGGCACCGCCACGCTCGCCGACGTTATCACCCTTGCCACCGGCGCCCGCGGCTCAGACCCCGATGGATACCGCGCAGAGTTCATTCGCCTGGTGCAAAGCACCAGATAGAACTGAATAAGTCCTGAGGTCTTAAGGTCTGTTATAACCTTCAAATTCGCAGACCTTTAGACTTTAGACTTTCAGACTTTAGACTTATTCCAGATCGTCCGCGTAGGTCTTTTTGCGATAGAACTTCGAGATGTCAAAATAGACATCCTGCTCAATTCCCTCTTCTGACCTGATGGTAACGATGTCATACGGTCTCCCGTTATGCTCTTTCATTACCTGTGTCATGATGCTGGCACCGTTGAATGTGCGGTCGATATAGAGGTACTCTGCCCTCACCGACCCGACTATCACTGCCCTGTCGAACGTCGATCCGTCGCGTCCGCCCGAGCTGTCAATAAATGATGCTGCACATCCTGTCATCATCAGCGCCAGCACCACCGTCATCAAAAATGTAATTCCCTTCTTCATATTTCCAATTCTTAACTCTTAATGCCTAATTCTTAATTCTTAATTCTTAATTCTTAATTTATTAAATACCATTCGTATACCCTGGCCATCCCCTCTCTCAACGATGTCGCATGCCGGAAACCCAGCGACCGCAGCTTCGACGAGTCGAGGAATTTTCTCGGTGTGCCGTCGGGCTTGCTGTGGTCGAATACCAGCTCGCCGTGGAAACCCGTAGTCTCCTTCACCATCTGAGCCAGATCCCTTATAGATATCTCCTCCCCGGTGCCGATGTTTATGTGCGTGTTGCGGATCTCGTCGGTACCCTCAGGAACAACGTCCTTGAACGAGATCTCCTCCATTATATAGATCGTAGCATCCGCCATGTCACCGCTGTACATGAACTCCCTCAAAGGGTTGCCTGTTCCCCAAACGCTAACCGTCACCCGTGATCTCTGACCCTGACCTTTCGACTTTCCTGCCCTCCGAAGCCTTGGCGAAGGAGGGAGACCCTCAGACTTCAGACTTCTTACCCCTTGCTGCTCCAGTAAATCCATGATCTCTTGCTCACTCTCACTGCCGTCGAAGCCCTCCACCGGCCTTCGCTTCAGGTCGGCCCTTATCCCGTCCATATCCCCGTTCTCAAGCAATTTCCCGAGGTGTATCCGCCGCATCAGCGACGGCAGCACATGTCCGCCTGTCAGGTTGAAATTGTCGTTCGGACCGTAGAGGTTGGTAGGCATTACCGCTATGAAGTCGGTGCCGTAGCGCATGTTATATGCCTCGCACATCTTCAGCCCGGCGATCTTGGCTATGGCGTAGGGCTCGTTGGTGTACTCCAGCGGCGAGGTGAGCAGGTGATCCTCACGCATCGGCTGCGGACAGTCGCGCGGGTAGATGCAGCTGCTGCCCAGGAAGACCAGCTTCTTCACGCCGTTGAGATATGAGGCATGCACCACATTCGACTGTATCATCAGGTTCTCGTAGATGAACTCGGCCCTCATGGTGTTATTGGCCATGATGCCTCCCACCTTTGCAGCGCACAATATAACCGCCTCAGGTTTCTCGGAGGCAAAGAACGCCTCGGTATCCTCCTGGCGCCGCAGGTCGAGCTCCCCGAAGGTACGGCCAATGATATTGGAAAAACCCTTCCTCTTCAGCGCCGCCGTTATCGCCGAGCCTACCAGTCCGGTGTGCCCGGCGACGTATATTTTGGAATCTTTATTTAACATCTACAATACCTGAACTCCTACGGAGTATATATTTTATTATAATATCCTGTCCTGCAATACCTTAATCGCTACGCGGTATCATTTGCCGACTGAAGACTGAAGACTGAAGACTGTTTACTCAAAATAATTGGGTGTATAGAATCCGCCTCTCTTCAAGTAAACCTCCTTCTTCACCAGTTTAATGTCCCCCTCCATCATATCTGTTATCAGTCCCGCCAGGTCATACCGCGGCTCCCACCCCAGGCGGGTGCGCGCCTTCGTGGCATCGCCGATCAGCAGATCAACCTCGGTAGGACGGAAATAGGCGGGATCGACACCCACAATGGCTGCTTCGCTCTTCACCTTCTCCTTCATCCCGTCAAGGAACTCCTCACCTACGCGCTCCGTGAAAATCTTCCCGTCAACGGCTGCCACATGTCCCGTCTCCTTCACCCCCTCGCCGCGGAAGACTATCTCAAGCCCTATCTCGGCAGCGGCCTTCGTGATGAAGTCGCGGATGGTGGTGGTGACACCGGTGGCGATGACGTAATCCGACGGCTCCTCCTGCTGCAGTATCAGGTACATCGCCCTGACATAATCCTTCGCATGACCCCAGTCGCGCTTGCCCGACAGGTTACCCATGTACATCTTCTGCTGCACGCCCATGGCTATGCGGCTCAGCGCACGCGTCACCTTCCTCGTGACAAACGTCTCGCCGCGTATGGGCGACTCATGGTTGAACAGGATGCCGTTGCTTGCGTGCATCTTGTATGCCTCGCGGTAGTTGACGGTGATCCAGTAGGCGTAGAGCTTGGCCACGCCATAGGGCGACCGCGGATAGAAGGGCGTCGTCTCCTTCTGCGGCACCTCCTGCACGAGGCCGTAGAGCTCAGAGGTGGAGGCCTGGTAGACCCTCGACTTCCCCGTCATCCCCAGCAGCCGCACCGCCTCCAGCAGGCGCAGTGTGCCTATGCCGTCAGCGTTGGCGGTGTACTCCGGTGTGTCGAAGCTTACCTTCACGTGGCTCATCGCCGCGAGGTTGTATATCTCATCGGGCTGCACCTCCTGCACGATGCGGGTGATGTTCATCGAGTCGGTCATGTCACCGTAGTGCAGTATAAAATTGCGCTGCTCCAGGTGTGGATCCTGGTAGATGTGGTCTATCCTCTCGGTGTTGAACATCGAAGCACGACGCTTGATGCCGTGCACCGTATATCCCTTCTTCAGGAGGTATTCGCTCAGGTAGGCGCCGTCCTGCCCGGTCACACCGGTTATAAGTGCTGTTTTTGACATAAACGATATTTCCGTAAAATTAAGAAAAATCTATGATGACAGGAAACTGCCAACAGACGACACTGACAGAGTCCAGGTATAATTGATTAATCCCCCCGGATATGGTTAGGTGGAGGAAACAATTCCTGAACCTTTTCAGGCGGTTCGACATTTGAATATTTCTTAAAAAAGAGTGTGAAATAGTGGTAAACCGCAGGATAATAGTTCAACTTTTGCCTTCCTTTTGCACTAAAGAATATCCTGGCGACCTCATCCATACCCATGAGTCTGATAAGCTTTTTAACGTCATCCATTGAGCCGTAATTCAGAATTGTCTCAACCAGCAGGGCAGGACTGATCTCCTCTTTTTTATCTTCGGGGATAGACCAGAACAAGCTGCTCTTCTCCCTGATAAACGCATTTATTTCTGAACTATACATTATAACTGGCTATACCCAAATATAGTCAAAATCCCCCGTTTATCCAACCTTTTTTTACCCGTAAATCCGGTTCTGCCGACTGCTTTTAGCCGCCGAAGCTTTCTTTGAGCTCCGTAGCTTAAGCGAAGGAGGTGGCGAAGGTGGCCGACTGTGGACTGCTTCCAGCCGCCGAAGCCCTCTTCGAGCTCCGTAGCTTAAGCGAAGTAGGTAGCGAAGGTGGCCGACTGTGGACTGCTTCCAGCCGCCGAAGCCTTCTTCGAGCTCCGTAGCTTAAGCGAAGTAGGTAGCGAAGGTGGCCGACTGTGGACTGCTTCCAGCCGCCGAAGCCCTCTTCGACATCCGACTCCGTCGGACGAAGTCCGTAGTTTTAACGTAGGATGTGGCGAAAGTGGCCGACTGCTGACTGTAGACTGTGGACTGAGGACTTCTAACTAAGTTATACGGTACGATCTTTTCTAATTCTGATCCGGATAGCGTTTTCAATCGGCCTCTACCTGCCTATACGGGTCAGGATGTTAACAATATTCGAGGTGTTAAAATCTGCGGGAAGAAAGAATTCAAAATCAAATGACTGCCTGTGACCGAGGTACAATGCAAGACCGGTCCCTCCCGCAAGATACCAATCCTTCAGAAAGGATTCACCCGAAAGCAGTTTCAGCAACCTCTGCTGCTCTTCCGGTAAAATCTCAAAATGGAGCTCCCCGGTCATGATAAGAGCATCAGCTTTGGGGATTATTTAACATTAAGTCCCAGTAATTCCTTGTTTTGGGATTCAGGTTCCGACTGTTCAAAACAACAGACCTGATGAATTCCTTGTCCAGAACCGACTGCAGCCATTTAACTGCATCAAGATCGCCGTAGTTCATAATACGTTCAGCAATAAACTTCGGATACTTCTCCAGGGAGAGATCATCATAATCAACATCCCGGAAATACTTACGGAACTCTTCAGGCAGCCTTTTGTTATGTCCGGTTTCAGGCAACATTTTTATTGTTCAACAAAAATAAAGATACTAAAAACTGAGGATAAAGGCAAGTGAGCCCGCCACCCATGTGCGGACTGCACAGATAGATCTTCTTTACCATATAATATTATAGCAATTGTCTTTTGCGTCAGATCTCTTCGGATACATGGTCCGTTACCTGAGTCATGATACCTGCCCTGTATCCTCTTTAACTAAACCATAATCTCCGCCAAGGATTCCGGCCCGGCAGATGGACAAATCCACCCCTAAAGTTACATCCTGTCCAATAATGAGGACTTTACCACCTCCCAGGCCTGTTGCGGATCATACTCTTCACCAACGCGCAGCAGCATATTCATATCACCCGGGAAATCCTCATCCTGCATCTTCAGCTCAACATTCCGTTGAAATTCTCTCCTTGACGGAGGCCTGCCTGCAGAGTGTTTCATATACTCATTATAGCATAATACTACATTGTCAGCATTAACATTCGCCACTGATAACCCCTTGTAAAGGTCATAAAGATCTCTCCCTTTACGGCGTTGATACAATGCTCTGAGCTTTGTGCCCAACAGTTCATCAAGCAGGTAAGTGGTTACCTGACATTCACCGGAAAACCACTGGTTGTTTACATCAAACCCGATCTTTGTCAAACCAAGAATATTGAAATGCTCCCTGCAGTTTATTTCCACCTTCAGCTTTAGCGGAACAACGGGCTGAATCTCTGACTCGAAGCGAAATACAAGAGTATTGTTATTTGCTTTCTGCTTTACTACCGGATTACCTATGAATGAGAGGGCTTTGCCGATTCGATTAATTGTCTCCTTTACAGGTTCGCTCTTTATCTGAACAAGGTCAATATCTTCGGAATATCGTGGTTGCGGGCTGAGATACAGCTTGTGCAGCGCCGTTCCACCCCTGAATGCAAGGTGAGAGGCCAGGAAATCATCATTGTACAGTTCTGTCAGGGCCCGGCTGATTACAAGGTCAAGCTCAACCTGTTCGAGCCCGCCCCAGAGTACTGTGTTTCTCCACTCAATTATTGCATATTCAGGTATCACTCGTCAATCTCAATGCTTGTGTTGACAATTATCCCCCACTTTTTATCCGTGATGTAACCCGGAGCCGGCTTGCCCGTTTTCAGAGGTGTAACGCGCATAGAACACTCATTCCTATGTATCCCTTCGTATAGCTCTCCTGCCGGCCCCGGATGGTCAAGGACTTTATCCAGCAGGTAGCCTGTGCGGCGTATCACCGGTGAAGGCACATATGAAAAGAATGAATCCGGGATCTTCCCGAATTGCAGGTGTTCTGCAAGCTCATTCAACACTGTTGCAGCGCGGTTTAGCCCTCCTGTTTCTCCCTCATACCTCACAAGATCGGTAGCTGTAAGCTCAGGACATGAAATTTTCACATACCCGGTTCTCGTCTTCTTCTCTATGATAAAGTCAGGATTGATTTCCTTTACTGTTCTAAAGTTTATTCTGACATCCTTCTTTTGGGAAGATCGAAGAGAACCGGAGGATGTTATTACATTAAACTCCTGTGGTCTCTGATGCGCTGCACCGTAAAAGACTGCAGCACTGAACAATGAGATGTAATAAGGTCTGCCAAGGTAAGCCATCAAATTATCTATATACAACACGGGTGGTATCATCCCAATTGAGCTGTATTCAACAGGAATTATGGCATAGAATCCTTTCCAGACTGAGACAATCCTGCCTTTTGCTGCCAGGCGGGTAAGCGCATTTCGTAAAGCTGAAGTATTATGCGATGGAAACTGACTGTTTACATCCTGAAGAGAAAAGGTAATCCGGCCCCGTCTCTGAAGCTCCTCAATCCATAAACTGACACTTTTTTTACCGGTAATCTGCATCACAATATTTACACTCTAACTGCAAATATAATCATATATTGTTGATTTGTGCAGTTATGTTGTGGACCACTGCATCTCCCTGCCACCCATGTGCGGACTGCACAGATAGATCTTTTTCCCGATTAGATATATGTTTAATGCAACGTAGGCAGCCTTCCCTTATGCAATTTATCACACATTTAATGCCGTTTTCGTGAATTAAATCACACAACTGATACAAATAAGTGATTCCCGTAAGCGTTCAGATACCATCGGTCTCTGTAAGAAACTCATGATAGTTTTCCGGATTAATCACATTAAATGATTTAACAGGATATGCATTGGCAAAAGTCTTCGAAAGAGCCGCCTTTTTTACCGGATTCCATTTGAACTCATAAACCCGGAACACTCCTCCTGTTTCTTCAATGTAATCTATTTCCTGCTGCTGGGTTGTTCTCCAGAAAAAGGCCTCCGGTCTTTCATCCAGGTTCGAAGTCAGTTTAATCCTTTCACTTAGCAGGTAATTCTCCCAGAGGGGCCCGGCATCTACCCGGGACCGGAGTGGAAGGAAATTGCCAAGTATCGCATTTCTTATACCGTTATCGCAGAAATATATCTTCTTCCCCCTTTTGATCTCATTCCTCACATTCCTGCTCAACCCGGGTAACCTGAACACAATATAAGCCTTCTCCATAAGATCGATGTACTTCTCAATGGTCCCCTTGTCTGAACCACATATCTGTGCAACCTCATTAAAGAAGACCTCATTGCCGACCTGCAATGCGAGGGCTTTCAGAACTTTTTCAAGCAGGGCGGGTTTTTTGATCCCGCCAATGGCCAGGATATCTTTATATAGATAATCCGATGTCAGCTCTTTCAGAATCCGTTTCTCACGACCCGGATGTGCTACTACATCAGGATATGAACCGAATATCAGCCTTTGATCAAGAGTCCTCTTCTCTTCCAGGAACCCATTGTGCTCCGCCAACTCCGCGAAAGAACATGGGTATAAACAAAACTCATGCTTCCAGCCTGTCACAGGTTCTTTGATTTTAGCGGCAAGCTCGAGAGAGGATGACCCGGTAACAATTAACTGGGTTTTGCGGAAGTTATCATGTATTATCTTGATACCCAGACCGGCATCCCGGATTCTTTGGGCTTCATCAATTATAACTATTTCATAACCTGATACCACTGGCCTGAACCTTGCGGCCGTAGCATTGTCAAACAATGCCCTAATATCTGCATCGTCACCGTTAAGGACCAGGGACTTCCTGTTAAGCTTTCTGACCACCTCGTTAACCAAAGTGGTCTTGCCAACCTGTCTCGCCCCGAATAAAACAACGGTCTTATTTTGAAACAAGTGGTCCGGCAGTAATTTCTCCAGATCTCTTTTTATCATACCTTAATCGAAAACAAATATGATATAATTTGGTTGTAATCGCATATTATTATGTTATTATTCGATTACAATCGTATATTATTATGTTTTTCTGACATATATCCCTTGCCTGCTAAACCTGATAATTTAAAGTAACGGTTTAAATTAACAGGATATTTTAAAGTACTACTTTAAGTTATCCGACGAAAATATAAATATAAATCGTTCGATATCAGATCTTTATCACCTCATCAAACCACCTCACCACCGACTCTCGGTGGGTGACGAAGACGATGGTTATCCGCTCTTTCAGCTGTGCCAGCACCTCCATGACGGTGGCCTCGTTCTCGGCGTCAAGCGACAAAGTGACCTCGTTCTCGGCGTCGAGCGTTGTGCCAGCACCTCCATGACGGTAGCCTCGTTCTCCGCGTCGAGCGACGAACTGGCCTCGTTCTCCGCGTCAAGCGACGAAGTGGCTTCGTTCTCTGCATCCAGCGTTGTGCCAGCACCTCCATGACTGTAGCCTCGTTCTCGGCGTCGAGCGACGAACTGGCCTCGCCGGGCAGCAGCACCGAAGGCTTTCGCAGCAGCGCCGACGGTCTTCGCAAGATCATGTACTGTATCGAGGTATGCCTTGTTGATCCTGGTCCGGAAACTGTAGGGGACCATCTCAGTCGGGAGAATGGAGACGAGCTTTGCCATCTGCGGCCTGACTGAAAGCAGGTCAGCCCCGGCATAGAGTCTCTCCCGGTCTATCCCTCCGCCACGGATTATTCTCTCCGCTTCAACAACGATCATCAACCACCTTGATCACCTTCGGTATGTAGTACCAGGTAATGACAAATGAACTTGCAAAGGCAAGTAAAATAGCCGGTAAACCTGTGATTATTATCTCTGGCATTGCGGTGGAAAGTTAATTCTTTCAGTTCCTTACATTAACATCAGTTACTAACAGCAGTCTTCCCCATCCGCTTTTCTGACCTATCTGTAAACGCCCAACCAGGTTTCAGTGTTCAAAATTAATCTAAATATTCCGGACGGGCAGGCAGATCCCTGAAAATTTTATGAATAAATCCGGAGTGCGGAAAAAGAATCACCCGGGCTGTCAGTAATACCAGCATGAAGTCGGTGCGGAACGAGAGGTGCTCCTGGTACCACAGCTCCAGCTCTCCTTTGTAGGGAGAAATGTATTTCGCATAATAGTCCTTCGGGTCAAGCTTCGTCTCCGACAGCAGCCTCTCCTCATCCCTGAACACTATTGACCCTATGCCGGTCAGACCGGGCCTGACGTTGTAGATATTTGCCTTTACATAGTCAGAGTATGGAGCAAAAGTCCTGTCAACAAGCGGCCGCGGACCTACAACTGACATGTCTCCTGTGAGGATGTTGAATATCTGCGGCAGCTCATTGAGCTTTGTCTTGCGAAGAAAGCGTCCGAAGTGAAAAACACGTGGATCGTTCTTCACCGTCAGACTGCCTGTTCCGAGCTTTGGACTGGCTTTCAGCATTGTAGCGAGCTTCCATATCAGGAACTGCCTGTTTTTATACCCAACCCTCTTCTGCCCGTAGAAGATGTAATGCTCCCCAGTAAGTAACAATCCAATGACCACCGGTATCAGCCTGGTGATAATACTACTAATGCAATGAATGACAGTACAATATCAAAAAAGCGCTTGAAGAATTTACAGTACATTTTCAGATCAGGATAGAATAAAGTTACTCTTAAAACGAAGTAATCGGTATTCGGTATTCGGTTATTCTTTGAACACTTACCGATTACTGAATACCGAATACCGATTATCCCTGATTGTTATTTCATTTTACATTTTAGAATCCAAACCGCGCCCCTTCTCTATGTGGTCAAAATCAGGCAGCCACCTTTTTAATATTTCAACTACCTCAGCTTTTGTTACATTCTTTGAATCGAAGAGCGTACTCAATCTTTCAAAAATCTCATCTATCTCCCGAAAATCTCTTTTAAGAGAATTCTTTATGACGCCAAGATTAATGAACCTATCATTATCGATCACCTCTTTTTCAGTAAAGAACTCCTCATAGGGCTTCTCCCCTGAAGTGTCTGTTTCAAAGAAATAAACCGGATAAGCAGTTGAGCTCTCATTTAGCTGCAGCGCTTTTCTGCGTGCTTCCTCCTCCGTTTTGCATATATCTGCTTTCAATCCAAGGTATTTCAGAAGATCCGTGGCTATGGCATCAAAGCTGATCATGTCATGCTCTTCATCAAGCTTCGGGAAGATGATGTCTCCGGAGTCTCCCAGCACCGATGCAATCATGCACAGCTCTCCGGATTCCTGCGGTGATACGAAGAAACGACGTATGCCCGTCGGGCACGACCATGGCTGACGCTTATTAAGTCTCTCTATGAAACCCAGTGGCAAACTACCATTGGAGAATGCAACGTTGGCAAAACGGGCCGTGGTGATTGGTAAGCGGGTAGAGTATGCCATGATCAGTTCCTCCATCAGTTTTTTGCTGGCGCCCATGATGTTGGCGGGATTGGCCGCCTTGTCCGTTGAGACGCAGAAGAAATGTTCCGGAGGAAACTCCAGCAGCAGGTCAAGGAGCTTACGTGCACGAAGCACATTGTTTTCGATCATTGCCTCAATAGAAAAGACATCTTTCTCACTGCGTACATGCTTATGTGCCGCAAAATTGGCCACTATATCAAATGGCGCCAGTGAGCGGAACATCTTCATGAAAACCCGGTCGCCGAAGTTCATGGGGTAGGTAATGAAGTCACCCGGGATATTGTATTCCGTTGCGCTTCTCAGGTCGCGCACCAGCTCTGTCAGTCCGTTTTCATTGATATCCACCACCACCAGCCGGCTGACATTGAACTTCAGGATGGCTTTGATATATGATGATCCTATCGTTCCCGCCCCGCCTATCACAAGTACCTTTTTGCCGTTGATATGCTTCCCCAGATCATTGGAATATTTCTCAAGGTCAGGCTGAAGCAGGCTCTCCTTGCGCTTCGTTACATACGTTTTGATAAAATGGTCAAGATCAGGATTTGTTATCATTCAGATTTCTTAATTCGTTTGTTCAGATGTTCGTTTGTTACTCATATCTCACATCTCCCTTGATAATAGTGTTCGTTACTAAACAACATTTCTGTTTGCCGCTATCAAACACTTTGCATCTTTTGCCAATAAAGGCACTCTGGCTCACTTTAGTTCACTCCCAACTTCAGGCACTTCTATCTCTCCCTCCTCCCCCTGAGCCATTTTGTGAAGAATGGGTCGTCAAGCTCATACTTATCGGTTTTGATTACGAATCCGTTAACCATAAGGCGCTTGATGCTGCTGAAAGCAGTGCTTGTCGCTCCGATGTCCCACTCCCGGTCAAAAGCATCCGATAATGGCTGAAGATCAGATAATGCAAGTCCTAATAACATCTTCCTGTCAGTCCTGTTAAAATTGAGCCAGAGGCGTTCATAATCCATATCATGCATCATTATAAGCTCATTAACGGCTTCTGAAACTATACCGGCCTCACCTTTCTTTAAGGCAGCCCTCTCCCATACAGTGAATGCCAGTTGCTGGGTATAATACGGATGACCCTTAGTAACAAAAAGTATTTCTTCAGCAACAGCGTCAGCATTTTCACATAACTTGCTGAACCCTTCTTTTAGGAACACCATGAACTCTTTTACGTCAATCTTTGGGAGGTACATCACCAGGCCGAAGTGATAGAAAGGAGATTTCTTTTTCTCAAATATCCCACGTATCAGTGATTCCTGTGATCCGAGGAAGACGTAGTTGATCATTTTATGGTGTTGCATTACAGCCCGCATAAAACTTATCAGGCTGGTATCAATTTTAACCGCATCCTGAAACTCATCAAAGATCATAATGATCTTTTTCTTTTCAGTGCTGACCCTCTCAGCCAGGTTCAATACATCTTCAAGGACCGGCAGGTAAGTAGTCCCGGGCATAAAAGAGACATCCACCGCTCCGCTGACGGGATTTAGTGACAAGGTGGGTACCACCCTGAAACTTTTCAGGTACTGTTTAAGCTTTTCAGCAGGATAAAAGCGATATATGCGTTTGAGTATCTGTGCAGCCAGGTCGGCAGGACTGGTTACAAGCTGCAGGTCTATGGCTATCACCGGTCTGTCAAGGTCTTTTACGGCCATGCCTATGAGGCTCGATTTGCCGAAGCGTCGTGGAGAGATTACCACGAGGTGGTTATCACTGCCAAGCAAGGAGATTACCTTTTCGATCTCCTTTTTACGGTTGATGAAATAGGGTTCTTCAACAATTGTTCCGAACTTGAATGGATTTTTCATATCTGATTGCGATATTTTTCGTTGCGATTATTTTCGCTGCGATATTTTTCGCAATAATAGTATCTTTTATTGACATTCATGGTTCTGATCCCCGAATTTTACGACTCATCCCTCAATCCCCGCCGAATACTGAATATCGGAGCGAAGCGGAGATCCCGATTTATCGGGACCGATTACCGAATACCGAATACCCTTTTCTCAACGCTCTACGCTCACCCCTCACATCTCACATCTTCAACTCTGGCTCACTTTAGTTCACTCCCAGCTTCAGGCACTTTTGCCTTTTGTCTTTTGTCTTTTATCTTTGAAATACTTTAGCCTTTCGCCTTTCTCCTTTCACCTTGGCCCTCCCTGCAGTCTGTCTCCTCCCTGATCCCGCCTTGCGGGATATTAACAGTCGGCCCCCTTTCTCCTTTCTCCTTTCTCCTTTCTCCTTTTATAATATTGTCACTTTCCTCGTGGTCACCTTCACCCCGTCAACAACTCTCACCAGGTAAACACCATGTGAGCCTGAAGGCAGTGTGACTGTGTTCAACTCACTGTCAACAAGTATTGTTTCAAGGATTTTCTTCCCGCGTAGATCATAAACCTCGCAGATGGCTCTGTCACTGACCTCTCCCCTGATGATCACCTTCTCATCCGAGATCCATATGCGGACACCTGTCTCCTCTGCCTGGGACTGATTGATGCCTGTGGGTGTGCTGACAGAAGCTATTATGAAGAACCGTCCGGTGCCATATGTGTTTGCCGGAAGCGTAACTGTGTAAGTGTTGTTGTTAAGGTCAGTAAAGATTCCCGTTTCACGGTCCTCAAGCCAGAATTTGTTATTCCCAAGCTGTACCGTGAAGGCTGAGAATGTAACCTCTCCTCCCTTTTCCGTGTCAATACCCACGGGAACAGGTAATGTCTCAGCACCGGATATCGGCAATGCCTGTCGTGCAAGGTTAACACCTTCATCCTTCTCTGCCATGACAGTGTAAATCTCAACAGCAGGACCAGCGCTCAGCTGTCCCACATCATAACCCGGATCAAGTCCGGCTGTCATTTCATCATTGTAGACAATCGTCGTGGCGCTTTCTTTTTCTCCATACCTGACCCTAAGCTGAAGCCCGGGCCATGGGTCTTCTGTTCCGGGAGATTTCAGCATGACTACATCGGTAGCATGAGTCTGCATGGCGGACGTGAATTCAAACTGCACATCATTGTTGTTCGCCATAACCATAAACCCCTGTCCTGCCTGTATTACACTGCCATGACTTTCTGATCCTTGCGGTAACAAAGGTGCTGAAACAGCTGAATACTTATATACACCGCTGACGCCATCATATACATATAATGCCTGGTAGTACGGATCAAACCTGTTGGTGGTTGTCCCGTTACCTACGTTAACGGTTATGAAGGTTTCTGCATTCATTGCTGAAGTAAACGGATTCCCCAACAGGTTCAATCCACCGCTGCCCCAGCCATCTGTCCAACCTCTGCCAGATGCCCAGATAATTTGCTCGGGATTCGCAACACCGTAAGGATTATCCGGATATCTGGCGATTCGCTCAGAATATGTCTCAGAATACGGCGATGTTACTGTTACTGAGGCAGAGTTAACAACCGGGCCTGTAAAGGAAAATTCTCCATCACTAAGATCTTTTTGACAGACGTTATATCCTCTCCCTTTCATGAAGACACCTTCTGTTACTTCAGCCCATACCGCACCAGGTTCATCCCATGTTCCGAGGTAATCGATCTTGTCAGTGTAAGTTGTTCTGAATTCAGGAATACTTTGTCCACCCACCGGTGAAGAAAACAGGTGTTTGTCGCCGGTTCGGTCATCAGGCCGCAGGAAGCGGTTGTATGTAACATTACCCGTGGCTGTGCCGTGCACGATCAGAGACCCGCTGCTTTCAGGAGTAGCCTGGATGGTTAAACCTGCGCCAGGCTGAATTTCAAGGTCATGACAATCAACAGAGGTTGCAGCACCAATCACCGGGTCATTTGTAACGTCCGGGATGGTGACATTATTTGTTGGACCGGGATAGAATCCATCTGTCCAGTTTGTCGGACTCTCCCAGTCCGTACCTGTACTGCCGGTCCACACTGCCTGAGGAGCCGTTGTGAATGACCAGACAGGGCCGGTAATAGTCTCATTCCCATTGCTGACAGTAACATACCATTCATACTCAGTTCCACTCTCCAGACCATCCCATGTGATGCTTGCTTCCGATCCGGATTCAATGTCAGTGGTGGTTCCTGTCAACTGGAACCCATCACTCTCCATCTCATAACTCAGGGTGAACTGGCTGTCTGAATCCGTTATCCACTGGTCAAGATATGGCGAATATGTTTTAACAAATATCTCATCTGTCTGAGGCGAGAATTCCATAATTCTCAGGTATCCGTTACCCCCGCCTGCATCGCTCTGGTAATCCGCCAGGAGCGTATGGACAACCGAACCATTATAAGTATCAGTTCTCCTTCCGGCGCCATTGACATGCCCGCATAACATCATGAAGAGGTTCGGATTGTCCCTGAGTTCGTCATATATTGTCTGACCAATTGAGCTGAAGCTGGCAGGATTTCCCTTTCCGATCAGCGAATGACTTGTGACAATGGCTCTTTTTGAAGGATTGTCCCTGAGTATCCCATCCGCCCATTGAATTGCCCCAATCGCCGGATCATATTCAAGGTGAATCACCAGGAAATCCATCCCGCCGGCACTGAATAACTCATAGTTATTATCATTGTCTTCGCCATAGTGACCTCCGTAGTAGCTTCTTCCGGCAAATCTTGATACCCCGAAGTATGTATTGTATAATGCAGAAGATCCGCTGGTTGCATCGTGGTTGCCTATTGCTATTCCATAAGGCACAGAAGCACCTACATCAAGTATTGACAGTGCAGTGTTTGCCAGATTCCACTGAGTCTCATTATCAGTGTCAACAACATCGCCAGAATGTGAAACGAAGACAATGTTTTCTGCAAGCTGGTTATCTTTCACCCATTGAGTCTGAGCATTAAACATTGCAGGTGTTCCTCCGAATTCGTAAGCCGTATAACTCTGGCTGTCTGGCAATCCCACAAGAGTAAACGTCTCTCCGTCACTCTCTTTCTTTCTGCCATAATAGTTCACTGTCATGGAACGCTCCTCGTGATCTGTTACTGTGACACTCAATGAAGGTGAGGTGGTAATGTTAACTGCATTGTCAGCAGGGGAGACAAGATCAGGCTGATCAGGAGGATTGATCAGGTAATTGACCGTCAATCCGGGCCTCTCCTCAACAGTTGTCCATTCTCTTGTTCTTTCTCTCTGACCTTCAGTAGCATGCGAGGCGACCATCAGCCATCCGTCATTTGCCATTTCACCATCAATCCGGTCCCGGATTGTTGAAGCAGGAATAGTAACAGTAATATATCCTATGTGGGTGTCAATACCTGACGCAATCTGAATAGGAGAGCTCCACGACGAATATGGCGAATCACTGTGTCTTACAAAGACCTCTTCGGCTTCATCAGAAGCCTGCCACATCCTACCCTGACTGTCGATATCTATCGTAGCAGTCTCAACACCTGAGTCAGGTGTTATTCCCGTTGTTGATTCAAGAGTATAAGTCCCCACGGAGTACAAGGCAGCGATCAGCCGGGAAGAGGTGCCCTGAAAAAAAAGAATGATAATTGAGATCAGGAATGTCACTCTGATAATGGAGTGAAAATGTTTCATGCTTTAAGCGTTTAAAATTCTTTAACGCGAAAAATTAATCCCTGATCAGTGTCCATCATCACAAGCTCGTCATGAGCCAGCCGGAATCCCCTGAAAGGCACGGCAGGAATGCCTTCGGCCAGCAGCAGGCTGTGGATCTTCAGAAACTCTCTATCCCACTTTGGTCACCTCGGTGATCCCCGCGACCTTAACTACATTATCCGCGGCAGAACTCCTCCTTCTGACAGCCATTTTCAGGAACCGTGTTGCCGTAAGACAGAGCGCAAGCAGCACCAGCCCCAGCAGCAGTATCCCTATTCCGTCAAGCAGGAAAGCCACCGCAATAATGAACACATTGAAAAGGGCAATCCATAGAGTGGCCTGCTTGTGGCTGAAGCCGGCACGAAGCATCAGGTGGTGTATATGCCGCTTGTCGCCTATGAACATGCTCTTTTTGTCACGCAGGCGCAGTATCACCACGCGCAGTGTGTCATACAGGGGCACTATCAGTATCCCTATCGAGACCGAAGGAGCAGACTTAAGGTCGAGCACCGCTCCATCTGCGGCAACCAGCTCATTGAAGTGAATGGCAAGGACCGCCAGAGTAAAGCCGATCACCAGAGATCCTGAATCGCCCATAAAGATCTTCCCGGGGCCCTCAGACAGGTTGTATCTCAGGAAGGCAATGAGTGAACCCAGCAGTGCCGCGGCCATTATAGTGTATCCGTAGTCGCCCGACAGGAAGAAGAAGGTACCGAACGCCAGCGAGGCGATGATCCCTACCGCTGCCGCCAGCCCGTCAATGCCGTCAATCAGGTTGACAGCATTGATGATGAGTATTATCAGAAGGATAGTAACAATATACGAAGTCGAGACAGGAATGTTGGTTATTCCCAAAAAACCGTGGAAATGAGTGATGTGGATGTTAGTAAAGACGGCTACAAGAACAGCTGATCCCAGCTCGCCCCAGAACTTTTTCTTCGGGTTGAGATAAACGAGGTCATCCTTGATCCCGACAAACAGCAGGAAGACCACTGCGGCCGTGAAGTATGACAGCCCGGGCACATAGCCGTTGACCCCCACCAGGAAGCCGAAGATGAAACCGCCGAAAATGCCTATCCCGCCGAGCGTGGGGACATCATGTTTGTGTATCTTGTTGAATCCGGGCTTATCCTCAAGATGGCGTTTCTTAACCACCGAGATCACCCTCGGTATGTAGTACCAGGTAATGACCAATGAACTTGCAAAGGCAAGTAAAATAGCCGGTAAACCTGTGATTATTATCTCTGGCATTGCGGCGGAAAGTTAATTCTTTCAGTTCCTTACAAAAAAATCATTTACCAGCAGCAGTCTTCCCCATCCGCTTTCCTGACCTATCCGTAAACACCCAACCGGGTTTCAGTGCTCAAAATTAATCTAAATATTCCGGACGGGCGGGCAGATCACTGAAAATTTTATGAATAAATCCGGAGTGTGGAAAAAGAATCACCCAGGCTGTCAGGAATACCAGCATGAAGTCGGTGCGGAACGACAAGTGCTCCTGGTACCAGATCTCGAGTTCTCCTTTATAAGGTGCGATATGATCGCGATAGAACTCGTGCCTGTCGCCCTCATGTGCCGAGATCCACTTCTCCTCGTCGCGAAATATGATTGACCCTATGCCTGTCATCCCCGGCACGGCATCGTAGATTGTCTCCTGCACATGAGGCGGGAACTTCAGGAAATCGACTTCCATCTGCGGACGCGGACCCACTACCGACATATCACCAAGCAGAATGTTAAACAGCTGCGGTATCTCGTTGATCTTCGTCCTGCGCAGGAACCGTCCGAAGGGGAAGACCCTCGGGTCATTCCTGATTGTCAGGCTGCCTGTCCCCAGCGACGGACTGGCTTTCAGCATGGTGGCGAACTTCCATATCCTGAATGGCCTGTTCTTATAACCCACCCTCTTCTGCCCGTAGAAGATGTAATGCTCCCCTGTCAGCAGCAGTATGATCATCACCGGCACCAGCAGCGGTGACAGCACCAAGAGTCCCAATGCAGACACGACAATATCAAAAAACCTCTTAAAAAACTTCCTGTACATATCTTTCCCTGACCTTCAGTCCTCAGATTAAGGCTCCGCAATAGGCGGAGACTTAACCCCGATAACGAAGTGTATCGGGGCCTTCAGACATAAATTACATCTTTGAGTCCAGTCCCTTCCCCTTCTCTATATGCTCAAAATTCGGAAGGTACTCCCTGAGTATCTCCACCACGGCAGCTTTGGTCACGTTTCCGGAATCGAAGAGCGTCCGCAGCCTGGTGAATATCTCGTCAATCTCATGGCTATCCCTCTTTACGGAGTTCTTTATCACCCCCAGGCTGGTGAACTTATCAGTGTCAATCACCTCCCCCTCGGTGAAGAACTCCTCGTACGGCTTCTCTCCTGAGGTGTCTGTCTCGAAGAAATATACCGGGTATGAAACAGAGCTCTCGTTGAGCAGCAGTGCCTTCTCCCGTGCTTCCTGTTCGGTAGCGCATACGTCAGCCTGCAGTCCCAGGTAATGCAGCAGGTCGTGTGCGATGGCATCAAAGGTGATCATATCCCTCTTCTCATCAAGATTCGGGAAGATGATGTCTCCCGACTCGCCAAGCACCGAGGCTATCATGCACAGCTCGCCCGACTCGCGGGGCGAGACGAAGAACCGGCGGATACCTGTAGGGCACGACCATGGCTGGCGCTTGCCGAGCCGCTCGATGAACTCCTGTGGTATGTTGTAACCTGTCGAGCTCCTGAGATCGCGCACCAGCTCGGTGAGGCCGTTCTCGTTGATGTCAACAACCACCAGCCGGCCGATATGATACCTGAGTATCGCCTTGATATAGTGCGATCCTATTGTACCCGCCCCGCCGATCACCAGCACGCTCTTGCCGTTCAGCCTCTTGCCGAGCTCAGTGTGATATTTATCAAGGTCAGGCTTCAGCAGGCTCTCAGCACGCTTGGTGATGTACTTCCCGGTAAAATCATCTATGTCAACGTATGTTATCATATTAATCCTTTTACTTTTGCGGATCTTCCTTTCACCTGGCTCTTCTCTTGCCGTATCCTTCAATATATGCGCTGCTGGGCAGGTTCACCACTCTGTCTGCAAACCAGCATGAGTTCTCCAATCCGTCTGTCTGGTAATCGCGGTACATCGGCAGCCTGTTCATCAGCTCCCAGATAGGTCTGGTCATTACTCCCTTGCTGTTTGTGTACTCTAGAACCTCATCACGACGTTTGCGGTCTTTTGTTATTATCACGTTCAGCCAGAAGTTAGAGCGACAGCCCTCAAGCTCATCGAAGAAGATGAACTCGCTATCCTTGAAAAACTCCCTGTACTGGAAGGCCAGTTCACGCTTCAGGGCTATAAACTGATCAAGTGTCTCCATCTGTGCGCAGCCGAGGGCGGCGTTTATATTTGTGAGACGATAGTTATACCCTGTCATGTCATGGACATACTCCCACGCGTGTGGGACTTTTGCCTGGGTGGTGATATGCTTTGCCTTCACTGCCAGCTTCTCGTCGTCGGTCAATATCATGCCCCCGCCACCGGTGGTGATGATCTTGTTGCCGTTGAAGCTGAGTATGCCTGCCCTGCCAAAGGTGCCGGTGTGTTTTCCACGGAACAGGCTGCCAAGGCTCTCCGCGGCATCCTCAATCAGCGGGATATTATAAGACTCAAGCACCTCCGCCAGGCGGTCAATTTTTACCGGGTGGCCGAAGGTATGCATCGGGACGCATGCGGCTATCCTGCGTCCGGTCTTCTTATTATATGCAGAGTCGCCGCGTTTTTCCGCATTTTCTGCCAGCCACCTCTCCACTCTGTCAGGCGAGAGTCCCATTGTCTCGCGGTCAACGTCAAGGAAGACAGGTTTTGCACCTGTATAGGTAATGGCATTGGCGGTGGCGATGAATGTCAGCGACTGCGTTATCACCTCATCATCCCGTTTAACACCGCATAGCTGCAGTGCCACGTGCAGCGCTGCCGTGCCGTTCATGGCTGCTACGGCATATTTTGAACCCGTATATTCAGCGCACATCCTTTCAAACTTACCCACGAACTCGCCAACGCTTGAGACAAAATTTGAATCTATGCACTCTTCAAGATACTTTTTCTCATTGCCAATGAACCTGGGATCGTGCAGGGGGATGAATGCCTCCTGTTCATGGTACAAGGAGCGAATGAGATCAACTATTGATTTAAGACCATCCATTGTCAAATAATTATTTCAGCCACTTTTTTTCTGCAAGAATGAAGCTGCCAATTTTAACGTACTCGCTCAAAACCTTCTGCACATCTTCCTTTCTTCGCCACCAGTGGTCGGAGTCAAACGACGAGTATTTACTGGGCATGCTGATTACGTAAACGGGCATCTCCTTTTTGCGGAATGCAGTCGTGAAAATCATAGATGCGCGGCGGCTGTGTGTGGGAGAGGTTACTATAATGATCGTGTCTGTCTTATCGTCATTGACAAGGTAATCTCTTACCACCATTGCTTCTGTCATTGTACTCTCTGCATCGCCCTGCAGAATATTTATGCTGTCTATCGGCACACCCAGGGCAACAGCTGCATTCACAACCTGTGCTGTGTTGCTAACTATTCTCACGCCTCTCTCCTCAAGTTTCTTATACACTCCCATGCTCTCCTCGACGATGATCATTCTGCCGGCTTTCCCCTCGTTGTACAGATCAACAGCCTGCAGCACCCTGTCTGATATGCCTCCCATGAGGAGTACCATGGCATCTCCGTGAACAGGATCGTCATCTCTGATAAGCCATTCCCCCGCCCTGCGGCAACCCGTAATATCCGCAATTGCAATTAAAACCAGTAGACTGAAAAGTACTACCCTTTCTCTCATCTCGTAATATTTGGTTCCCGCAATTAACGATAAACGATTAACTCTGAACGATAAACTCTTTCAGAAAATCGTCTTTAAAATCAATGCCAGATCACCTAAAAAACTTCTTTTACGATAATAGTCGAGATTGATCCTTACCTTATCGGGCCAGATAACCTCGTCGTTATATTTCACCGGGTCAGGGACTGACGCCAGCAGTTCTTCCTCGTTGGCATATTTCAGTGATGCCGGACCGGTTATCCCCGGACGTAGTTCGAGTATCAGTCTCTCATCACCCTTCAGTGTCTCGGCATATTGAGGCATATCAGGACGAGGCCCGACGAAGCTCATGTCGCCCTTCAGAACGTTCCACAGCTCCGGCAGTTCGTCAAGCTTGTATTTGCGCAGTTTGGCGCCCAGGGGGGTGATGCGGTTTTCACCTTTTACTGAGATGGTGCTTCCACCGTGATTCACGGTCATGGTGCGGAACTTGTAAATGGTAAAAGGTTTGCCAAACCGTCCGGCACGCTTCTGGCGGAAGAGCACCGGGCCGGGCATCCGCAGCCTGATAAGCGCTGCTATTACAAGCAATAAAGGGCTGATAAGTATCAGCCCGATCATCGCGGCGATAATATCAAATGCTCTCTTCATTTATCCTCTCCTGACCCCGGCCCGGCCAACTCTCACTCAGGCATGGTTTTACAATATACTGATCCAAACCCGCCACTCATCCCTGTCTGGGCACAGCAATAACCCTCTCCTTAAACCGGTAAAAAACAACCGAGTCATCACCAATGTCGCCATCGAGCACCATCCCTGCTGCTATCTTGTTGCGGTTGCCGACCTTCACTCCCGGGATGGTGGCGCTGTTAATGCCAAAGAGGTTCTCGTCACCCACGGTGGTAAAACCCGAGAAACAGACATTGGGACTGATGAAGTTGCATTCGCCAACTACTGTGTCATGCCCGAGGCTGCAGCGTGAATTAATCAGTGTGTAGCTGCCAATTCGCACATTGGGTCCTATGTTGGCGTTCGGGCCGATAATCACACCCTCTCCAATATGTGCAGATTCCGAAACATAAGCACCGGCATGGATAAATGAAACAAAGACCCCGCTGCCCTCCAGGAACTTATCCACGAACAGGCGTCTGTATTTAAGATTGGCAATGCCAATGATATAAGCCTGTCCGTCAATGACGCTATGATCCTTTATCCCGCCCAGCAGCGGTGCAGATAACCTGTACCTGGCATAGTTATCCGGATCATCATCCAGAAAACCGATAACGTTCAATTCTCTTTTGCCTGTCACCCTCTGGGAATACTTTATATACTCGTCAATCTCAGCAGCGTGCCCGCCGGCGCCTATTATAATTACATCTTTCATCCTGTTTAGATATTAAAGACAGTTCACCGGGCGAGGTACCCCCCGTCAACCACCAGGTTTGTGCCGGTGATCCACCGCGCTTCATCAGAAAGCAGGAAGAGGCAGGCGTTTGCCACATCTTCCGGCTTACCGAGGCCAAGGGGATGGAGCGACCTGATCCTGTTGAGCGACTCTTCATCTTTGCTATAAACGGCACTCCTTGACATCGGCGATTCCACTACACCCGGGGAGACAGTATTGACCCTTACTTTTCTTGGTGCGAGTTCAACAGCCATGGATCTGACCGCAGCAATCAATGCACCCTTGGTCATTGAATAGAGAGTTTTCCCATTCTCACCGGCAACACCCATCACTGAACTTATAAAAACAACGCTGCCCCCTGTCTCAGAAAAATGAGCTGATTTTACCGCATGTTTAGTCAGATTAATTGCGCCAATTACATTGGTCCGAAAAAACTCTTCCATCTTCTGTGGTGATATTGCATTTAATGGCAGGGTGGTGGAAATCCCTGCACAGTTAATCAGTCCGTAAATCCTGCCCTTATGCGCAACTAAATCCTTAATAATCTCGGCAACCCTGTCATATTGGATAAGGTCAACAGAGTAGATAACATGCTTATCCTGATCTTCCATCTTATTCAGGGTATCTTTCAGCCTTGCCTGGTCCCTTCCGAGCAACACTACCCTGGCTCCTGCCCGGCTGCAGGTAACGGCACACTGACGACCGATACCTGATGAAGCACCGGTCACCATGATCAACTTGCCATTTAATGAAAATGCAGTTTTTGTCATATCACCTGCTCTTTGCTTTTGGATTTTCTGCCCGGTTTATTCTGGCTTACCCTGAAATTCAGACAAGGGAAAAAAGTTTATACCTCAACGACCTCTCCGATATAGCAGTCGTGCAGACCAATCATTGCTGTTCCCCATGTCAGTCCCACGCCAAACCCGCTCATCAGGATACGCTTCTTACCCTGCAGCTTCTCTTTCAGTTCCGAGACAATGGTAAGAGGAATGGAGACCGATGATGTGTTCCCATACTTGTGTATCGTTGCCGGGGTCTTCTCTTCGGGCAGTTTAAGCTTCTTCGCCAGGAAGCCGTTTATATAGCTGTTGGCCTGGTGAAAGACGAAATAGTCTATTGAGTCTCTTTCAACACCAGCGAACTCAATGAGGCGATTAAAGTCGCGAGGCACCTCCCGTATCACGAAGTTAAAGACATCAGCTCCGTTCATGTAACCCTGTTCCTCAGACCGAATGTTTCCGTATTCATCCACAACCTTCTCGGCGACAGTCTCGCACGAGCTCATCCTGCGATAACCGCCGGCAGGAATCTTAATGAGCGACTCTCTCGAGCCGTCAGAGTTCAGTGAAAACCAGCTGGTACCAAATTGATCATCTCGCTCCACCAGTGCTGCCACCCCGCCGTCGCCGAAGAGAAAGCCTGTCTTGCGGTCTTTCAGCGAATAGACTTTCGAGCGGGTCTCGCCGTCCAGCACAAGGGCTTTCCTGATACCGCCTGCTGTGAGCATGGAGTAGGCAACCGTGAGGCCATAGAGAAATGCCGAGCAGCCGAGGTTGATATCAAAGGTGATGGTGGAAGTAGGCAACTGAAGTCTCTCCTGCAGCAGCACCGACGTAGCCGGCATGCGGTAATCGGGCGTCTGTGAGATGAATATCAGCAGGTCTATCTCCTGCCGGTCGATGTTCATATCATTGATAAGCTTCTCGGCAGCGGCGAAGCAAAGGTCTGATGAACAGGTGTTTTCGTCAGCAAACCTGCGTTCTTTAACGCCTATCTTATCAACAACATCTTTGATCTCTTCCCTGCTGAAATAGAGATCATACTCGTAGTTGTTGATGACATGCCTTGGCACAGCCGCGGTCAGCCCGGATATACCGACATTGTTAAAAGACAATAAGCCCATGACCCTTATCTGGATGAAACAAGTGCAATAAGATCAGCTACGGTTTTCAGTTTGTTATAATCTTTCATCTCGAGCTCAATCCCGAATTCACTGTCGAGCATCGCCAGCATTGAAAGCTCGGTCAGTGAGCTGTAGTTTTCATAGTCGCGAAAAGTCTCTTCCGGTTTGATAATGCTTGCGTCCATCTCCAGTGCTTCCGCGAGGGCGTTTACTAATTTTTCTTCCATTGTATTATTGATATAGATTTTTATTACGCACGCTTAAGATCATCATTTTTCTTTCATGAAACTCCGTTACTGTTCTTGTATCATACACGGAGAAACGAACCATTGCAACCAGGATAAGTGAACGGCAATCAACTACCCGGCATCCTGAACCCTGGATCCTGTAAACCTTTCCATTGTGGCAGCAGAGCCTGAATTTATTCCCTCGCGCTTTAACACTTTCAGTAACGTAAGAAAAAGAATTTTTATGTCCAGCAGGAATGACATATTGTCAACGTACCACACATCCATTTCGAACTTCTCTTCCCATGAGAGAGTGTTACGGCCGTTTATCTGTGCCCAGCCTGTTATGCCGGGACGCACCTCGTGACGCCGGGCTTGGCGAGCATTGTAGAGTGGCAAGTATTCTGGTAACAGCGGTCTCGGACCGACCAGGCTCATATCTCCTTTCAGCACATTGATAAGCTGTGGAAATTCATCAAGTGATAGTGAGCGAATAAACCTGCCGACACCGGTCAGCCTTTCATTGTCAGGAAGCAGGCGTTCGGTTTCATCTCTAAGATCATTCATCGTTTTGAATTTCATGAGCCGGAATGGTTTGCCTCGCAACCCCGGACGTGTTTGAATAAAAAGAACCGGGCCTCTGTTTGAGAATGCTAAAGCAGGCAGAAGAAGCAAACTGAATGGCATGACAACCAGGAGTCCCGCAAAAGATGCCATGATATCAATTGCTCTCTTAAATACCTTTCTGTATAGTCGTAATGTCAATTTGACGCTGCTTTGATTACCACATCAGCGATAATGTTTGCATTTGCTGCGGTAAAATCGGTCGATGCTTTCAGGGAATTACCCCTGTATAAGGTAAGAAGATCGTGATTGTCAGCTATTTCATCAATAAAAGCAGCCATTTCATTAACCTGGCTGTGACTGAAACATTTGCCGTTGTTATATTTTGTCACTATCCTGCTCAGCTCAGACTCTTCTCCCGCGATGCATAACATGGGCAGGCCGGCCGACATGAAATTAAAGGTCTTGCTGGGGAGGCTCAATGATGATGCCCTGCTGCCAAGGCTTACAACAGCCAGATCTGCAGAGGCAAATGAGTAGGGGATAACCTCTACCGGCTGAGGGGGCAGCATGCGGCAGTTGGTTAGCTGTAATCTTTTTATTGCTTCGGCAATGTCTCTTTTTTGATCACCATCTCCAATTATCAGAAAGAGAATGCTCTGATTTTTCACTTTACCAGCTATCTGAGGTATGATAAATGCATCGTGAGTGGCTCCCAGGTTGCCGGAATAAAGAACTATGAACCGGTTCTGCAGATTGTGTTCTGCCATAAACGGATTGGTCTCTTTCGCGACTGGCCTGAAAAATTCATTGTTGCTCCAGACAGGAACAACCTTTATCTCTTTGGCAGGGCTATATTCTTTTAACAGTCCGGCCATTGTTTCGGTGAGTGTGAAAATGTCTTCAGCTCGTCTGAATATCTTTCTATTGGCTTTCACCCATGATCTGTAGAAAACAGAACCTTCTGAAAGGATTCCTACTTGAGCAATGGCATCAGGATACACGTCAAAAATGAAGAATGTGAAGCGGTTTCTGCAAAACAATGGAAGCAGTGTTGCAAGGGGAGGGTTTGATATGATTAAAAGGTGGTCCCTGCGATGCCGGGTTTTAATGATGAAAAGTATCTGCAGGAATCCGATAATCCATGTGAATAAACGAAGGAACCCGGTTGCACGCTTATACTTAGCAATTCTTCTAATTTTAACCTCAGCAGATAAAGGTGTTTCTCTTACGACAAGCCTGCCTGCAATGAGGACCACTTCTGCATCCTTTTCAACCAGGGCGTTAGCCAGGTCTACCATAAGATACCCCGAATCCTGGTTTATTAAAACAATTCTCTTCAATGTTGTCAGGCTTTGTTCTTGTCAAGCAGACTTTGATAAAGTGAAATATAGTCTTTGTACTTGTCGTTCTTATTATACAATTTCACGGCCCTTCCCCGGCAGGCATCACTGTATTGTTCTTTCTCGTTTTTAAGAATCGTCTTAACTGCTTTGTCCAAGCCTCTGATATCTCCTTTTTCGACTAAAATCCCTGTATTTTCATCAAGAGCCTCAGGACTACCTCCGGTATTGTAGGTTATGACAGGAGTGCCGCAGGCAAGTGCTTCGATGTTGGTGGTCGGGAAATTGTCTACATATGTTGGATTAACAAACACCTCAGCTCCGGAATAGAGTGCTGCCAGCTCATCAATATTTTCTGTTCTTGATATCGAAATGATGCCTTCAGGAAGTCTGCCAGCCTGGTTTCGATTAAGGCCAACAAGAACAATCCCGATCTCTGGTTCAAGCATGGCGCGTAACCTGATGAAATCGTCAAGGCCTTTTCTTCTGGTCCAGGTACTGGCCACACCCAGAATATATCTACCCTTTATTTTGTATCTCTCTCTCAGCGTATCAGATCTTACCGGTTTGAAATTCTTAGTGTCAATTCCGTTATTAATCACCCTGATTTCGTAATCTTTCAGATACGATTCGCGGAGATGCCCGGCCAGCCATTGCGATGGAGAAACGAGTACCATATTAGAAATGCCTGTGAATATTTGCCTTTTATCCCTGTAGTTAATCAGGGAATTGTCAATTAAAAGCGATTTAGGATAGCCCGATTTATTGGGACATCTATAGCATTCTGTCTTCCACTTATAGCAGTTAACTGCATCAAAGTAACTGCAATGCCCGGTAAAGGGCCAGCAGTCGTGGAAAGTCCAGACAACCGGTTTATTTGTTGCTTTGAGATAGTTGAATAAAACCCCGACATGCAAATAATAACCATGGATATTATGAAGGTGTATGATATCTGGATCAATATTCTTGATCTGATTAACCAGCTTACGTGTTGAAGCTCCTGAACCGAACCCGTGCCGGTCAAATAAACGAGTCTTTAGTCCATGCAGTTTCCTGTCGAAGTCACACCCGATTCTAATTACCTGGCTCCGGCTGGGCCTTACTGTGTAAGCTGCTGCTATATAGCTTTCATGGCCTGCTGCAATTAACGATAAGCCAATCTCTTCGGCAATCCTGCCATGACTACCGGAATTTACTGTAGTGTTTATCTGAAGGATCTTCATGAAAGGATAAAATCGAGGTACTGTTGACCTATCTTTTCAATTGAATATTTCTCAACACTTGCAGGAGCGTTTGCCGACATCTTTAGCCTTAATTCTTCATCATCGATCAATAGCTGCAGCTTTTTTAGAAACAAATCATCATCAAATACAGGCACCAGGAATCCATTTTCCCCGTCAGTTATCATCTCAGAAGGACCGGCAACACAATCATATGATACAACCGGGAGGCCGGCAGATAAAGCTTCGCCAATTACATTTGGAAAACCTTCAACACTGGAAGTAAAAGCAAATATTTTACCTTTTAAATAGTAGTTGTCGACATCCTTTTGCTCTCCTGTTAGGACTACTCTTCGATCCAATTTTAAGTCCCGAATTAATTTCTGTAATTTCCCCTTGTTTTTCTCTTTTAAAGCATCTCCTCCAACAATAATTAGTTTCCAATCAGGCGCTATCAGTTTGGAAAAAATGTTTATTAAACGATCATGATGTTTGGTGGTTATTAAACGACCAACAGAAAGAATAATATTTTGTCTGTGATTCGAAATATCCATTTTGTTGATACCCCTGATTGGATTACCTATTACCTTAAAATGACAAGTTGGCAAAATCTTTTGTGTGATTTCTTTCGCAACATTTGTTTGAGCAATAATTCCTCTTGTATTTTGGTAAAGAACTTTTCTTAAGAGAATCTGTAATAAAGAATATCGGCGTGTTGGACTTCCACGTTCTGATACAAATATTGGATAATTCAACCCCATGAGTGACAGTATTACAAAATTATTCCAGTGAATGCCAAAACTCAGGATTGAAATCGGGCTAATTTGTTTTATTTTTTTTCGAACAAATAAAAGCCGTTTGACTGAAGAAATGATTCTAAAACTATCTTTAAAATCAGAATTAGGCATATGTATAAACACGTTTTCACTCAAAGTATAAAAACACTCAGGTGACCTGCCAAACATAACCAAATGAATTTCGTAATTATCAAAGCCTGAAAAGTAATTTGCTAATTCAGTCATCACTCTTTCCATTCCACCGGGCGTCAAAGAGTGAATTATCATAGCTATTTTGCTTTTGTATTTAGTCATACTATTTGGCAATTTTCAGGACATGTTCAATAAACTCTTTTGAGTGTTGAATTTCATATGAAAGCAGTGTACTTACATATTGGTAATCTATTTTTTTGGCATTAAAATTATCTATTGGCTGATCAACTAGACGATCACTTAAATGTAGGGTTTCAAGCAAGTCAATCATACGGCTATTTACTTTCTCGTGTATTCTTTTGAATGTAAAAAACTCCTTTTGAAACAATATACCGAAGGCCGTGCCATGAAATGAATTAGTTAAAAGGATTTCACAGTTTTTAATAAGTCCCAAGAATTCTAGAGGTCCTATATTTTTTATTTTTTTTTCCGCATAGATCATTGGATAAAGGCTTTCTATTGCATATATCTTTAGTTTCATCATTTTAGATAATTTTATAGCTGACTTCTTAATAAGCGAATTATTCTCCTGATCATATATTAGGATATACTTTTCAGTTTCATTAGAAGAAGCCAGTAATTCCCAACTTCTCCGGTCCAATAAAAAAACCGGGTCCATTACAACATTTCCACCTGTTATTTTTAAATCGTCAAGTATTTTTAATCCGGATTTTTCTCTTACTGAGATAGCATCGAATTTCGCAAGTTTTGATTTAATTAAATCTTTATACTCGACTGGGATTTGAGAAATTGAGAAACTTGCAGCATATGATGCCCTCACACTTTTCATGGGAACGAAATCCAAATAAAATGCCGGATCTTTACCATAGTCATGTAAAACGTTCCATATTTGGTCACTTCCGGCAAGAAAAACATCAGCTTCAGGAGGATCATTTTTCAATTCATTGAATGATTGATATCTCTTCAATGTTAGTGTAAGCATATTTTGTGTAAACAAGTCAAAACGCTGCCTCCGTGATTTTAGATTCATTCTTCTAGGAACAACGTACAAATAGTAAAGACATCGAACTAACAAATTTCTTCTATACTTTTCTCCTATAGCCCAGAGGTTATATTTTGCATAATCAGGCTTATAATCAATGATTTCTACCTGGTGACCAAGATTTTGAAGGTATTTCATTAATGCATAGGCCTGTAGAGAGGCACCAAAATTGTATACATTATGACAAGTAATAGTTCTAATTCTCATGATAATTCTTGTTTGGCAGAATTTTTAGACCAATCTTTACTAAGTGGTGAAACTTGTTTCGGTATTTTACAAGATTTAGTAATACTAATAAAGATCTGGATGATAACACTTTTTCATCGTCTAATTTTTTAAGCACCCAATCTCTAGATATAGGTAGTCTTGGTGGCTTATTCATCTGACCTTCTGTAATAGTAGTTGTCTCCTCTTGTTTAAAAGAACATCTTGTCTGTAGGCCTGCAACAGTTTTTTTCCCCTTTTCAGTAAAACTTAAAATTCCCGAAAGTCCTTCGTTATTGTTTTTAAACCTTCTACTCCATAAGTCGCCAATCCTTATATCAGCATAAGATTGGTCAAGCTTGTATTTGCATTCCTTGTAGCAGGCTTTATTAAGACATAAGTCTCCAAGATACAGACGATAGAAAATGTCTTTGTTTTTAGTTGAACTATAAAAACTGCCATTGCTTCCAGAAATCATGATTGTATATGTCTGCCTTCCAAATATCTTATCTCTGAAGTTGACTTTTTCTAATTTTCCTATGTCATGTTGTTTATATATATCCCCCACATATCTATTCCACAGTTTGTAAGATGGTACTCCATGACAAAAAAAGTCCACTAAAACATAGTTTCCCTCACAATTCATTTTTTGTATATACTTCCTTATTGAATGAATCTGACAGGGAGTTGCAAAAACAAGAAATTTATCTTTTGTATTGAATTCTCTGAAACCATCAAGCGTATAGCTTTGCAAATATTTTGATCCTTTTGATCGTTCAAATTCCTCAACTCTGTCGGAAATGTAGTGTTCAGCCCTTCTCTTTTCTACGTTGTAACGCACCGCACAAACACGATATCCTTTCTCCAAGAATAACCTCCCTATTTCAAAACCAATTCCCCCTGATGAACACGTTTTGAGGACTTCTTTATCATGACTCCAAGCTGAAAATCCTTTAACCTGTAGCTTCTTGCTTACTTCTTCGGTATTATAAAAAGCACATACAGACAAGCATAAACCGCATTCATTACACAAAGGTTGATCAGAAATAGATGGCTGATAGAATCCATCTGCATTTAGATGCAGCGATATAATATTCTCCGGACATATCAAGGAACAAATTCCACATCCATAACAATAATCCAGAAGGGAAATATTCTCCATAAGACTTTTTACGAAATTATTTCAACCATCCATCCATATGGATTAAACTTGCCTTCATGCCAGTTCAAATCTTTATCCCAATAACCTGGACAGAGATCATAACCTGATGGTGAGAAACCATAACTAATCTCAACTAATAGTGGCTTGACATTGTCGTGTACAAAATCAAATGCCACACACTGACTCTTCAGTTTCCCGGCCGAAGAAAACGATAGCTTGATAGTATCCTCGTCAAATAGGCCTCTGTCATAAAGAATATTTCCGCTTCCTGAGGCCCTGAAATCGCCACTCCGTACCATCCGTTTAATTGCAAATGCCTTATCTCTAATTACGACAACACGTATGTCATGATCATTGTCAGCAATGAACTCCTGGAAATAGACATAACCCTTCTCACGTCCTCGCAGCCTTGCATAAGGAGGAGGAATTACAAATCGTACAATACCTTCAAAAATATCCCTTAAGTCAGTCTTATTCAACCTGAACAGCCTCCACCGCTCCTTCAGGCTTCCACGTGGATCATATGCTGCAAAACCACGATTAAAAGCTTTTCTGATTAATCGCCTGGTTTGCCTGTAATTTTTAAGTAACCTGACATTCTGTGAACCGGCACCTCCCCGAAGTTTAAACACCTTGGGATATGAAGTGTTCTTTGCCCATAAAATTGCCTCGTTCTTACTATAGAAAATCCATGTTGGCACCAAGGGGGCAGCGATTGCTTCTAGAAGGTATTTTTGACCAACTTTGTCGTCAAAATGCCAAACTGTATTGAAGTCTGGAAAAACTCGTATCCCTGACTGCTGCAGAGAAAAGAGCAATTGTTTTGCAAAGAGGATTGCTTTGGGGTTATTCTGTGAAAAGTGCCACATCAGGGCATCACAATCAGAAAGATCCTGAATTATGCTGTCTTTATAGCAGTCGACTGTCTTATATTCTATCCCCTCGGCTTCACAATAAGCGATCCACCGATCACTAAAAGAACCTGGTGAGTTATGAATAGCAATTTTCATTTATCAAGCACTTTCAGCAAAACATCCCTGTGAGATTCACATCTAATAAGATTCAAAAGTAACTTCCGTTTCTTTCGATTTAGAAATGATGGTAGCAGTCCAATTCGTTGCAAATAATAAATATATCTATTTGCATGGGGTTCTTTATAGTAATTGTAAAGACGTTCTGATTTCTGACAATACTTTTCAAATTCATCTGCTAATCGAGAATCATCAATTATAATATTGCTAAGCCTCTGAATCTCAAGATTGAAAGCTTCTTTTTCAAGAGTGCTTAATAATTTCAACCCTGGCTGATTTTGATTCTGCACAAATGGAATAATCTCATGGCCTATTCCCGTCTCATTTAATCTTATTTTAACAGCTATACCATTATACCACCTCGCGTCTGAATTTTCTGAATTTTCAAAGATAAAATTGCCAAGACTATAGAATATGGGCTTATCTTTATAATATTCATATCCACTTATGAAATGTGTATGATGCCCAATTATGGCATCGGCGCCTACATCAATGAAGAAACGATATGTTTGTTTCATACGAAGACTTGGCAAAGAGTATCTTTCATGACCACCATGAACAATTAGAAAAACATAATCCGCCTTTTCTTTTGCCTCTTTTATAGAATAGTAATTTAATACAGGATTTAAAGGATTGGCCCCGGGTAAATTTACAGAAAGTGTCGACCACTCACTTTCTGATACATTGATAAAGGCCAGCGCTTTCCCTTTTACTTTTTTATACAAAATACCTGATGCTTGCTTAAGATTTTCTCCAACGCCCAAATAATCTATACCAGCATCCGATAAGGATGACAATGTATCTTTAAGGCCATCAACACCATAATCCATAATGTGATTATTTGAAAGTGTTATCAGGTTAAAGCCAGCATATTTCAACGCTTCCACAGTTTCCGGACTGGATTTAAGTGCAGGCCCTGTCTTCTGTATCTTGTCTCTGCTGTAAGTTAAGGGTGCTTCAAGATTGGTTACGGCAATGTCACTATTTCTGACATAAGGTAGAAAATCGCCAAAAATATCATCAAAAGATCTGCTATCTATAAGCCTGCTGATTTCAGGACCAGAGTAAAAGTCGCCTGTAAATAAGATATTTATATCTTGTGCCATCGAGGTGTAATTTAAGCAAGAACCAGAGATCCTAACTCACTAGTGGTCATAAACTCTGTTTGCGGCCATCTTTTGAGTATTGAAGTCAACAAACTGTCAAGAGTTTTCAAATTTCTTGTTCGGTTATTGTTATCTATGCTTCCAATGAAGTTTAGCCGATGCGAGGAAATTACTGCCGGTTTATTCCAAAGAAAAGCCGTACTAATTTCTCTTAAGCAAGCAGAAACCCAATCTTTGCCCTCATCTGAAGATGGTTCAAAAATGCAATTCCTGGTCAAGTAAAGCTGGCCGAAAGCATTTTTCTGCCCGAAGAAATGTCGTTTAAATTTCGGCTTTGGTATATCTGGTATTTTTTGCATGCCGGCACCCTGAATATACTTTATGCCCTTCTGGAAAAGAATATGTTCAATTTCACTATGCCATGTATAATTTGCGGCTATAAACGAATCTGAACGGTAACCAAAGATAACTTCAAACAGATTTAGACCGTCAGCCAGCATCTCTTTTTGCCACTCTAGGTCAGCCTTAGTATCAAAATCCAAAGCAGCAAGATAACTGAGTCTGTTTTCTTTGGTGATTTCTGTGCTGATACCGAACATCTCAAAATCAAATGTGAGCCGTGTCTCTTCAGATTGGTCCCTGAGACTCTTCAACCAACGAGGAACATTAAGATGCTCTCTGCCATGAAATTGTGGAAAAAATATTTTTTCCTCTAAACCCTGCACCCATAGGTTAAATGCATTGCCACATCCGGCATAACGTTTTAAAGTGTCTGTAAAAGGTTCATAATAATATTCACTAAATCCGGAATTTCTGATTCTGGGAAAGTCAGGGTTAGCAACAATCGTATTTGCTGTTATCACAGGATGGTTGCCATTTTTGTCCTTGTATTGAATAAGGACATCAAAAAGTGCTTCAAGATCTTCTTCGCTTGCGAGAGAGTCGTAACGGTTATAGGGACATTTGTCAACTCTGATTCCGTGTTTCTGTAACTTCTGAAAGACTTCTAACGAGGGCATTCGAATGCTTCCCCAATCATCGCTTTCAATTACAACAATCTTTCGGTCAGTACGCCAACCTGGGATATTCTTCAGGTGCAGCCCTAGGGTGTGTCTCAATCTACTCAAGTCTCTGATTAAATATTTTTACCGCTGGTTTATCAAATCACCTAATTCTATACTAGAAAAAAATTCCACTTCCGGCCATTTAACAATGATTCTTCTAAGCAATTCTTTAAGCAATAGCAGATTTCTGCTTCTGTTTGATGCATTAAGATATCCAATATAATTAACCCTATGCGTACTTATCGTTGCCGGCTTATGTATACGAAATGCAAAATCTATATCTGCTAAACATTTATCCACCCAGTCGCTGGTATCCAAAGCTGGTTCAAAACTGGCATTTCTTGAAAGGTACATAATTCCATAACTGTTCTTTTTGCCCAGATAGTGAAATCTATTTTTGATTCTGCCATCACCTAATGGTTCTTTTTGCCACTTTTCAACCATAATATATTTGATCCGTTTTTCCTCAAGTTTAGGCATCAACCTATTGCTAAACGGACCATTAGGAGGGACAATGTATCTTGGGCTATAACCCAGCAACTCCTCGAACAGTTCAACGCCCTCACTAATAACTTCCGCATGGTATTTTATGTCGTCTGAGGTATCAGGTTCAAATGCGGGTTGGTAACCTCTTTTTATCATCGACGAGGTAATGCCCCATAGTTGGTTGTCAAATGCAAGCATGGTATGGGTATTACCAGCCTGGAGATCTCGAAGCCAACGCCGAACATTAAGGTGTTCACGCCCATGAAATTGTGGAACGAATAATCGTTTATTAATGCCCTCTTTCCATAGATCAAAAACTCGATCATGAGCCGGGTAACGTTTCAGGGTTTGTGTAAATGGCTCATAAAAATATTGTTTAAAGTCTGCCCTTTTGATCTTCTCAAAGTCAGGATTTGCAACAACGCAGGCTCCTGTAAAGACAGGGTGATTTCCGTTTTTGTCCTTAAAGGCCGACAGGATATCAAACAAGCCTTCAATGTCAGCGTTACTTTCCAGAGCGTCAAACCTATTGTAGTGGTTATTATCAACCTGAATACCAGTCGATAATAATCTATTAAAAGCTTCCCGCGAAGGCATACGGATACTGCCCCAATCGTCGCTTTCAAAGACAATAATTTTGCGGTTGGTGCGCCAGCCGGGGAGGTTGGAGAGATGGCGGGCTATTTTTGGTGGTAATTGCATTTAAGAATTAAAAAGAAAATCGCTTCCGTTTTACAGTCCATCTAAGCATTTGGCTGAAGATTCTGTTGTAGGAAATCAAATAATATTTTAGCCTGGATATCTTTATTGAAGTGTGTTTCTGCTACTTTTCTGCCATTTGCGCCTACCCGCCTGGCTTCCTTAGGGTTACTCAATGCCCTGTGCATAGCATTTGCGAATGAATCTACAGATCCGGGTTCGGCAAAATAAACAGACTCCCCATCCGTAAGGTAATCTGGGATTTCACCCACTTTTGTGGCACAAACGGGGTTCCCAGATGCAAGATACTCGCCTAATTTAGTTGGGAATCCACCTTGAGCCTGCCTTGAATCCGGGCGAGGTAAAACAAGCAGATCAGCATTCTTTATTATGGGCGGAATTTCATCTCTTTTATATTCGCCCATCCAAAACACTTTGTCTTCGAGATTTAGGTTTGATATAAGATTTATGTGTCCATCAGTATCATAATGCCAGGAACCAATAAGATATAACCGGTGAGCAGGGAACTCCTTCGCTATTATTGAAAATGCTTTGATAAGGATATTCACCCCTTCTTTTGCATTATTCATTACTCCCACGAATGCTATATAGGGTTTGTTAAATCCATTTACCGGGTTATTAGCAGTTTTGAAGCGATTAAGATCAACTGTCATTGGCAGGTGTAAGAGTATAGGACCTTTCAATGAGAATGCTTTATAATGTTTCATTAGCTGTTTTGTCATTAAAGCTAACCCATCATAAGCATACAACGCTTTCTCCTCAAATAATAATTGCCTCTTTTTACCCTCTAGTGTATGGACAAATCTTCCTGTGTTAAAGCGATATATATCTAAATACTCACTTAATTCAAGAAACAATCTTTGCCTTGGGAATTGCTTCTTAATCTTCAAAGCCAATTTAAAAGAATTATAGTCTGAGTTTGTCCAAATAATCGCATCACTATTATTGGCTACAATCGCAAGTATCTTCTTGTGGACAAACGACCTTGTAAGAGGAAGTAAAAAATAATTATTGATTCTTCTTAACCAAATGCTATGGTTAAAAAGTATATTAAGGTAATTGACTTCTATGCCATTATTCTGACTCTTTCGGCCAATTAATTTATATTCCTCTTGGTCTTTATAGCCACCTGTAATATACAGATGGATGCTCATGCCAAGATCCCTGAGACCATCAATCAGACTTCTTAATCGATTTGCTGAAGCCGAGTTCTCAAAATAAGGATTTGTTCTAGCAATAATAAAAAGCTTCATCTATGATTGTCTGCGATAATCTCGCTGTATACCTTTAGATATTGTTTTGAAATGCCGTCTCTATCATGCCTGGTTAACGCCCGCTCCTTTGCTTTTCTCCCCATTTCAACCGCCTTCGTTGGATCATTCATCAATTGAATTATAGCACCAGCCATAGCCCAGGGATCACCATCCTGTATCAGGATTCCTTCCTTCCCATCTTCCAGAAGAGATCCTGTACCTCCAGCAAAAGTCGCTATACAGGGCATGCCGATCATCATTGCTTCACATAAATTATTTGGACTGTTTTCAATGTGAGAAGGCATAATATAAATGTTTGCTTCCAGCAGTTTATTTACTAAAGCTTTTTCATCAAGATTCCCTAACAACCTCAGCCCTTTTTTAGGAAAGGCTTTCCCGAATTTGTTTTTAACCACCTTAACAATTAAATCTTTTTCTTTAATTCCGGCCACGCGCCATTCTATGTCAAGGCCTTTATTTACAAGTAAGCTCAATGACTGGCATATTGTTTCAAATCCTTTATAGGGACTATTCCCATTTGTAGTATGAATAATGAGCTTCTCCGTAAAATTGCTCTTCCATTGATTTGTATAGAAAGCATTGCGCAACACTTCATCTCCATGGAAATATTTACTTTCAGGTGCAAGGACTCTGGTTATTCTAAAGTCCCAATCCGTACGACCAATAACATATTTGCATTTTTTAAGGTTGCGCGTCTCGCGATCTCGCATACGTGCTAATCGTTTGTAAACTTTATTGAAGCTGATGAGAAAAGGGATATCTCGAAAAGAGGAGCAAAAGAAAAATTTAGTCAAAAGTTTCGCACGTTCAATACCACTAAAAAATTTATGATGACAGACGGTAGCGTTACCCTGTATAGAAACAACTATGGGTAAATTTACAGAATCAATCAAGCATCCGAATGGGTTTTCGGTTCCGTGAATATGTATCAGGTCCGGCTTAACTTTGTTTATAATATTATGATAGATTTCAATATCTTCCTTATCAATGAATTTTTCATGGAAAAGATTGAGGAACATTCTCAATTTCCACCTATTCTTGCATATAGGATAATAATGAATGCCATTATATTCAAATGCTTCAGAATATCTTGGATAGTAGAAAGCTATGTGCAGATCAACTTTCTCTCTCATCGAGTTTTCCAAAGACCTAACCCATCCCCCTCCAGTTGAATCAATTCGAAGGTATTCTGCTGCAGATCCTGCTGTATTTGAGAACCAAAGAATTTTCATCTATGAATTATTTTCGGTATTAAATTGATAAGTACCATATGCAACACCCAGAATTCCCAAGCTCAAAATGGCGTAACCGGGTAAAATCTGATATTGACCTACTAGTGTAAGCACAATTGTTACTGCAACTGCCATAGCATATAAAGGGACTGTATAAGGATTTATCTCCCGTATACTAAATATTTTTCTTGAAATTAAGACAATGTAGATCAGACAAAAATTCAAGAGAACTCCCGCAATAATACCATATTTCCTTACCAATTCGATCATAGTTGTGTGAGATCCAAAAGAAATTTCCATTTTAGAACGGTTTCTTAAAACTGCAGTAATATCTGGCATTTCTGGTATCGGAAATAAATGTTTATATTCAATAATTTGATCAAAACCTCCCGCCCAAAATGGTGCACGATCAAAGAAGAACTTCCAGTGAACCCAATTTTTTAAATCCTGTAAATCAGCTATATTTGTCTTATGTGGCATTGGAAGTTTAGAAGCATTTAAATAGCTGGTTATTCCATAAACATATAAGACTAGAATAATTAAGAATGGTAAGATTCCTGTTAATTTTTGCACCAGGACGTTCTTATTCTTAAAATAAAGGTATGTCAGTAATAGTGATGATACGCTGACAAAGAGAGTCGTTAAGGTGGTTTCTTCTTTAATAAAAAGAACTGATAAGAAAGAAAACAATGCAAGTACAAAAAGAAGTGGGTTCTTTGAATGTGATGTTATAAAAAGTGCCAGCAGAGCTGAAAAAAGGAATGAAAAGCCTACAACGATTCGTGTGAATTCTATCAATCCTGAAACGTACAATAAATAGGTCACAAACAGAGTGACATAGACCGAATTTAATACTTTATCAGTGAATGTATTAGCAACAAGAACTCCATACATAAATGCATAAAATGAAAGATAATAGCCTGTTTGAGCGACTGCTAGAGGAGGGTACATCTCATGATTCAAAATATTAGTGATTACAAGCCAAATAAATATTGGTAACAGGCCTATTAGTATCCAAAACAACACTCCTAGTTTTAGCTTAATAAGCTTTTTATATTTCAAAATACTTAACAGAATAAAGCTTATGAACACAATAGAAAAAGCAGAGGTTTCAGAGGCGCAATGCAACATCAGTGCAGGCAGAAATACTGCATCACACTTCAAAACCATGTACACAAGATAAGGAGCCATTAATAAGATAAAATTGGTTCCCCCGTAGGGATATCCAATAGAAAGCGCCAAGAAGGCAACTATTATATGAATATATAGTTTCATTTATTGATCCCCGAAGATTCCAGAGTCGTAACTAATGTCTAATCAAATGAGAGAGCCTTCTAATACTGAGTGGCAACAATAGAAAAAAAAGGGTTCGAAAGGATTTCCGTAATTCTGCTGCGAAAACTAGTGGTGAAACAAAACGCATCATCCTTATTGATAATCCCTTCTCTCCCCCAATTGCCAGAATTTCTGCAATACTTAAGGAGAAAGAAGCAATTCTTTTCTTTATCAGACTATCATATGCCGAATGACTTTGGTGGCTTCTTAAATACTCATTTAAAGTCAAGGGCAGGGATACTGCATTATTATAAAATTCCTTCATATCTCTAGGTGCCCTAGAAACAGAACTTTCAATAAAATTATACATGGCTAATGGTCTGGAAATGTATCCAAATCTGCCAATTATTCCCAGTTTAAACCAGGTTATCCAATCTTCAAAATATTTCACCCCCTCAGGAAATCCTCCTGCCGATAAGAAAGCATCTCTGTTAACTATTGTACTTGAGCTATTATTAGGACTTTTTTGATCTTTAAATAACTTAGAATAATCGTATATACCTGTCGTAATATCTAAGGTGTTGGCAATTCTTTCTCGAGACCTTATATAGTAATTGGCTCCCAAAAAACTTATATTGGAATCAGGGTGCTCGTTAATAAATGTTTCTGCTTCTTTTAAAAAATCTGATTCATATTCATCATCAGCATCCAAAAAAGACACCCAGTCTGCTTTAGCCTCAGCAACTCCTTTATTTCGAGCTTTTGAAACACCGGAATTTTCTTGTTGAATAAGTATTATACGATTATCAATAAACGAATTAACAATATCTGCACTCTGATCAGTTGATCCATCATCAACCACTATGAGTTCAAAACATGGATGAGTTTGAAATAATACAGATTCTATTGCTCTGCGTATATAATCTTGTTTATTGTATAAGGGTATTACAACAGAAAAAAACATTTTTACGCGTTTGAAGTAATGAAGTCTGTGGCTAGCTTATTTAATTTAATTAATTCATTATTCACCAATTGCCAATCTATACCAGAAAATATACGTCTAATGTCATCTAATTGACTAATACCAATACTTCTGTCAGAAAGCCCAACTTTCTCGAGTAAATCTGTAATTCTATTATTCATAGATTGAAGTTCACCTTCAGATAATAAAACCACAAATGGCGTATTAAAGATCAGACAGAAAACAGCGCCGTGAAAAGAATTAGTAATTACAAAATTAGCTTCTCGAATCATTCTAAGCCAACCTCCCGGTGAAGGCATTGTATAACCTTTATGAAGCATAGTGTTTACAACATCACATCTTAAAACTTTAATTTTTAGTTGCTTGCTAATTTCATACTCCAATTGCTGAGCATTCCTTAACTGGCCATGGAGCATATAATTTAAAAGATAAGGTGCTCGTCTTCTGATAGGACCAGCAAGCTTTTCATAGAAAGACCTGTCATGAAGCAATGTCGGATCAGCTACCTGTATCGCATCATCCCTTCCGGATAGTTTATTTACTAGCTCTATTCCAGATTTTTCCCTTACACTTATTGCATCGAATTCCTTTAGATAGGCGCCTATTCTGGCTTGGAATTCCTGACTGATTGTGGCAGAATCAGCATGCCCAAAGCTAGCAGCATAGGAAATACGTCGTGTCTTATTTCCCGCGAATCTTAAAAAGCATAAATCCCACAATCCCTCAAACTGTGAAAGCCATTTAGGATTCCAAACCTGGTCGCTACCTGTTATTAACAGGTCAAATCTATCTTTAATTTTATCGAGGTCGGCTGTTGTATTAAAAGAATCTGGGGTGAGCTGCAAATAATCATTTCTGAAATCCAAAAATACTTTTCTTTTATAGAAAGCTTCCCATTTAGCTAGTGTTGCCTTAGGTGTAGCGGCAATAAATTGTCTGAGCCCGGAATTGAAGTTCTGAGGCTGAAAATTAATGATCTCAACCTCGTTTCCTTGTTCTCTTAAATACGATTGTAGCGCATGAGCTTGCATTACAGCCCCATAATTATCAGCCCATTGGAAAGTTGCGATGCCGATTTTCATTCAGTAATATTTGAATCAATGATGTTACCTTTATTTTTTTGCGGTAGCAAGGAGCATTAATAAAAAGCCTTGAGATAATTCGCTCTCTCCGAAAGAATGAGAAAACCTATTTGCATAGTATGTATCTCCTGACGTATTTCTAATTATTCCTTCAATAATGTGTGGTTTTAATATACTAAAAATTTCATTCTTTGTGTATATTTCTAATATTGAATTTAATCCGTACATAATCATCGTTGTAGAAGATGCATCGAAGTCTTCACAAGAACCAGGGAATTGTGTCCAAACCATATCTTTTGTCCTTAGGTCAAAAAGGGTCTTTTGTATTTTATTATATGATTCCAAATAGGACGAATCATTTGTAAATCGCAAATAATCCGATAACCCAATAATAAACCATCCAATCCCTCTTCCCCAATTATAAGAGCCAACTTTAATATTGTTTCTTTTTATTAATGCTTGAGCTGGAAGGGAAGAATCTAAGTCTAATCCTTTATTAATGTAATATTTGAGTTGATTTTTAGCAAGCTCTCTTGCAGATTGATTATTAAATGTGGCTCCATATCGCACCAAAAAGGGACAAATCATGCCTATAGTATCTACAAAGTCTATACTTTCATTCTTCCTATAATATACTATACCAAGTTTCTCCTCCTTTAGTTCCATTAATTTCTCAAAATAGTAATCGGCAGTAAACTTGTATTTCTCCATTCCAAAATATGAAAACAAGTTTATAGCTGCAATACCGAAGGGAATCTGATCAATCTTTTCGAACGGAAAGATAGGAAGGCCATCGTTATTGATATAGTTGTCAAATTCCGATGATATCATTTTTAACAACCCATCGTCTTGTTTAGAGACACCATATTCTGAAAGACCAGCAAAAAGATAAGCTTTTGGGTAGTTGAACCTTGACTTTTCCTTCCTTACGCGTCTGTAAAAATATTTTTTCAATTCATCAATAAGGGTTTGCTGTTCTGCCATCGGCATAAGTACTGTTTTTGACTTTGCCATTCGTAAACTTTGGTTTATAATCTTCTCTTCAATTTCACTAGTTAATTGATCCTTAGAAAACCTGCTTATAAAGCTCAATCGTCGTCTATAAATCCTTTTCTTTATAGCTGGAAGTATATCGAAATAAAAAAAAATGAAGTTAACCGCAAGTGAAATAATCAATAACATCCAATAAAATTCTTTCATTGTCTCATTTTTTTTAAGTCAAAATCAATCTAAATATTATTTAAAACCGAATCTTTAGCATGCCTCATTGAATTGGCAAGAAAATGTTGTAAGCATGAGTTATATGAGAAAATATATAAATCAATTTTTCCTTTAAAGTTTCTTAAACAAATTTCTCGTAATTTTTTGCTTGATTTTTTTAAATTGAATTGCCAAATATGTTCTTTCGATTTTATTTAGTCCGAAAAAATAAATTGCGGAGGTAGAACAAATAATTGAAATACAAACAACTAAAAGTAATCTTCTTAGCGAATCGTCATAAGAAGAATAAATATAATAAGGCAATGGTGCGGAAATTAAACTTACACTTAGAGATTTGCCTACTACTTCAGCTAAAAACTTAGCTGCTTTTAGTTTAACAAGACGACGCAAAATAATGAGTCTAGCGAAAAGTGCTATAATGGAAATAAAAATGCTTACACAAAAAGCAACCTCAGGGGGAAACCCAATCTTCAGAAACATATAAGATATTGGTAGAATAAGCAATATCAGTCCCCCAACTACTATCTGATATAATTTGATTCTCCCTGAAGCTTGAGCCGCTGTTACCAGAGGTCCTGACAGACTTTCGATTAATATATTTATAACTACCAATCTTGTAAAAATAACAGCATACTCAGGAACAATCTTCAACCAGAGTTTAATTATCATTTCTGTTTCTAACAAAATTGGGAGAGACAAAAAAAACAGCAAAAAAAAAGAAAATTTGGATCCCTGAAATATAAGTTGATGCATGTTTTTAAAATCACCTGACGCAAAAGATTTTATAATTTGAGGATTCATTGCCACCTGGAAGTTTTGAACGAAGCTATATACTGCTGCTTTAACACTATATGCAATGCCCCGGGCAGCGTTCACTGCCGGCCCAAAAAAAATGTTAAGCAGTATATTAACCCCCTGATCATGTGCTACAACCGCCAGATTACCCCACAGATTCCAGCCGGCATAACTAACCAAAGTATTAAAAAGGTCTTTATTCCAATAAAACTTAAATCTTGTTTCGGAGAAATGTAGTTTGCTGTACCTCCCGTAAATAAACCTGATAGTTAGAGAAACAGAAAAGACTAATACGGCATAAAACTTGAGTTTGTCAAATCCAAACCACTGCAACAAGAAAACAATTAACAATCTAAGTATTACTTCTAATATACTAACATAGGCATAAACATTCATTCGTTCATGTGCAATAATTGAAGCGTTATAGGGTACACTCCATATTCCGACCATTGCAGATAAGACAGAAAATTGGTAGACCCAGTTGGCTGCCGCCATTCTTTCTGAAGGAATTGTCAGCTGCGTATTGACAAACCACAAGCCCAATGTTTCTCCTAATACAAAGACTACTAGGGCAATCATCAAATGAATGCTCATGCTCATGCTAAAAACCCTGGAAAGTTGAATAGCATCATTTTTGCCAAGTTCAAAGGTCAGGAATCGTTGAGTTCCAGCAGCCATTGCCCCGTTTAAGAAACTGAACATAGTGATTATGCCACCTACCACATTGTAGATGCCATAATCCTCAACACCCAGTGTATTTAACACAATTCTTGAGGTATAAAGAGAAACAACCATAGAAAACAGCATCCGGATGTACAACATAACTGTGTTCTTGGCGATTCTTTTATTGGCTTCTGATGCCATTTAGAGAAAATTTATCAAGTTTATGAAAAATTGATTCGGCAATTGGCAGATAGTATTTACTGATTCAAATTCAATTACAAACACTGCTTCATATTCTATACAATGAAATTTGTTAAAAGCCTTCCTATTCGTTTTGTTGGTCACCAATAACAGGCACCCTCCACCATAATGGCATTAATTGGTTTTTCAGAATCGTCTGGACGTACCCAGTATTCATTCATGAAGTTGGTAAATGGCTGACTGGGATCTTTTTCCCACCTTTTTCCCTTGACACCAAATAAAAGTTGAGTAGCTCCTGCCATATGAATCGCTTTCTTTCCAAGTCTTTTTACATGAGCAGCCAGAGGAAATCCATAGGCTCCACATCCTATTATAGCAATATCAAACTCTGCTTTTCCTATTTCGTATTTCATCCAATCCAAAGCCTCAAACCAATCTTTATATCCCGTCGGCTCGCCAGCTAGTGATTGAACAGCTTTTACTGTTAATAATTCAAAATCTGGCATCATACCATCAGGCCATATTTTATCAATGATCTTATATTGTTTTTTGAAAGTATCAACCATTGGATGAACAACAATAACACGTTTACCTTTTAATGCATGTGTCTAGGGATTAATGGAAAAATATGGCTCCATCGAGGGCAGAGTTATCCTTTTAGCTTGAACAAAATAATCCTTTAGATATTCTTCGGCATAAGTAAGGGTCACCAATATGTCCGTTAGCTGTAAATCTGCCAGCATTAGTTCACAGAATTTCACCAAATTAGCATCGGTAGTAGGGAAAAACCCTGCTCCAGTTTGCATATAGCGCTTTGCTGTACCATTCCACCACCAAGCCTGCTGTTTCCATCTAATATAATTCCAAGGATTTCTTTTGCCTTCCCGTACTCCGAGGTAATTTAATACTGTTCCACACTCGGTAGTCCCCATTCTGGCTATCATAACAGGTTCTTCTCCTAACAATGCTTCTCTCACAAGCCTGTTCCCATACTCAATATTCAAACCTAACCTCGGCTTTCCCGTAAATACATATGAAGGCTTAAATATTCTATAATATTCTGACCTTGAAAGATTCAATATTTTCTGAAGTACATTATTCATAAACAATGAAATTTTCTCGGGTAGAGCTAGTCCTGATTTACTCTTTTTTAAAGATCAGTTCTATTTGCGTTTATTATTTTCCAATATTATATTTTAATAAACGCTTCCTTTTATCAATGCTATATTCTATCAATCACCGTCTTTTAAGACTGGTTGCAGCCAGGTCAGAGGCCATTAATATGCTTCATAATTAATTCCTTGCCGTTTAAAAATTGGGGGAACCAAAAAAGACAGTTAGGTGGCTGATTTATATTGTACTAACAAGCATTGGGTTCAAAATTGTCTTTAAGGCAATGAGTGTAGCTTAAAATTATCCTTGCCACTTTATCTGCAACATTTTGCATGGAATAATCAGTAACCATCCGGAAGTTACGGTTGGTTATTTTCTGATCTTGCAACTGAACAAGGCCCTGAAAGATGCGTTCAGGGTTAAGCCCAACCATCATAACAGAAGCTTCTTCCATAGCTTCAGGACGTTCGTGTGCTTCACGGATATTCAATGCTCTGAAATTAAGTATGGAAGCTTCCTCAGATATAGTTCCACTATCTGAAAGAACAGCTCTGGAACTCATTTGCAGAGCAACATAATCTGTATATGCTAAAGGCTTCATTAGTCTAATAAGCTTATTAAACTTAACCGCTCCCGCTTCTATCCTCTTCCTGGTACGCGGATGCGTGCTAACTATTAACGGTAAGCTGTACTCTTCGGCAATCTGATTTAACGCGTCTACCAGATTGTTGAAATTCTTCGCGGAATCAATGTTTTCTTCCCTGTGAGCTGAAACCACAAAATATGTGTCTTCTTTCAGCTTAAGGTCATCAAGGATGCGTGAAGCTTTGATCTTTGGCATATAGTGCTGCAGAACTTCAAACATGGGCGATCCGGTCTTGATGATCCTGTCTGGTGGCAACCCTTCTCTTAACAGGTATTCCCGCGCGATACTGCTATATGGAAGGTTGATATCCGCTATGTGATCAACAATCTTACGGTTTGTCTCTTCTGGAACCCTTTGATCAAAACACCTGTTTCCCGCCTCCATATGAAACACAGGAATGTGCCTTCGCTTGGCAGCAATTGCACAGAGACAACTGTTTGTGTCTCCAAGAACCAGGAAGGCATCCGGCCGTTCTTTCTCGAGAATGGGATCAATGGCAGATATGACCTGACCTATGGTTTCTGCAGGATTTTTGCCGGCTGCATTAAGAAAATAATCAGGCTGGCGTATCCCGAGATCATCATAGAATACCTGGTTAAGCTCATGATCATAGTTTTGCCCCGTATGAACGGTAATATGCTCAATCGCTTCCGATTCATCAAGTCTTGCCATTACACGCGACAGGCGTATAATCTCAGGACGTGTACCTACAACAGTAATCACCTTAAGCCTTTTCATTTGATGCGATTGTTATGAGTGAGATGACGAAATACCTATTAATTTTTAACGATTCTATTATTTACATATGGTATCAGACTTCCTCCGGATATGTGTCCGGTTTATCCGGGTCGTAAATCTCACTCGACCATATTATGGTTATCATTTCAGTTGATCCGGTATTTTCAATGCTGTGAGTATAGCCAACCGGAATATCAATAACTTCCAGTTTTTCTCCGGAAACAGTATATTCGATTATCTCAGGAGTGCCTAATTTGCGAAACCGAATCTTCCCTATGCCGCTTACAACCAAAAACTTTTCGAGTTTTGTGTGATGCCAGTGATTCCCTTTTACTATCCCCGGTCTTGATACATTGATTGAAATCTGACCACAGTTATCTGTTTTTATGAATTCCGTGAAAGAGCCCCGGGCATCGGTATTCATTTTCAAAGAATAGTTAAACTGATCCTCTGGCAAATAGCTCAGATAAGTTGAATACAGTTTTTTTGTGAACTGATCCGACATGTCCGGTATGGATCTGGATTCCCTTGACGCTCTGAATGATTTCAACATATCAGACAATTGAGAAAGCCTGACTGTGTAAACAGGTTCAATATCAGTTATTAGCCTGTATCCAGGAACCATTGCCTGGTCAGCCAGATAATCTGTAAATGCCTTAATTACATCATCAATATAGACCAGTTTGAGAATTTTATTCGGGTCATGAATATCAACCGGGAGGTCTCTGGCTATTTTATGACAGAACGTCGCAACAACGCTGTTATAGGAAGGTCTGCACCATTTCCCGAAGACGTTTGGAAGCCTGAATGTAATAACGGGTGTTCCCGTTTCTTCCGAGAAAGTCTCTAATAACCTTTCAGCATTCAATTTAGATGCGCCGTAAGGGTTGTCGAGTGTTGCCTGTGTGGAAGAGGCGAAGATAACAGGAACCTGCCTTCCTTCACTTCGGATAGTTTCCAACAGAAGCGTAGTAAAATCAACATTACCTGTTTTAAATTCCTCTGTTTTCTCCGGTCTGTTAATTCCTGCGAGATGGTATACAAAGTCGCACTTGTCGACAAAATCTGTCAGCTCCCCTGGTGTGCTGTCTTTATCATATTCGAGAATCTCAAATACTTTCCTGTTTCGAAGTTCAGAAACGAGATTTTTGCCGATAAATCCTTTTGCCCCGGTGACTAGAATGCGTTTATACATTTGTTTTTCAGTTTCCCTAACCCATTCAAATGGGCTTTATTGAAACAGGTCAAGTTTACGCAATAAGGTTTTCATTGCGTGCAAATCAAGTCTTTCTGTATTGTGAGAGGTGTAATCTTCAATTTCTGATATCTTTTTCTGACCCTTATCAAAATAGACACCATAATTCAGGTCGCGGGTATCGCAGGGAATCCTGTAGTAATCTCCCAGGTCCTCTGCCTTTGCCATCTCCTCCCTGCTGACAAGGACTTCCCACAGTTTTTCACCATGACGCGTTCCTATTACCCGTGTCTTTACATCGGACTGCATCAGTTCCTTAACAGCCTGGGCAAGAGTGTCAATAGTTGCCGCCGGGGCTTTTTGAACAAAAATATCGCCATTTTTTCCGTGCCGGAAGGCATACAGCACCAGATCAACTGCATCTTCGAGAGTCATCATGAAACGAGTCATCTCAGGGTCGGTTACTGTTATATCCCTTCCAGCCTTTATCTGTTCATAGAACAAGGGTATAACCGAGCCCCTGGAAGCCATGACATTTCCGTATCGAGTTCCGCAGACCACTGTACCGGTTCCATTCAGATTACGCGACTTGGCAACCATGACCTTTTCCATCAAGGCCTTGCTCATACCCATCGCATTAATGGGATAAACGGCCTTATCGGTACTTAAGACCACAATGCGTTTAACCTTATGGTTTATTGCCGTGTCAATGACATTTTCAGCTCCGAACACATTTGTACGCACCGCCTCCGTTGGAAAGAACTCACATGAGGGAACCTGCTTAAGAGCGGCAGCATGGAATACGTAATCCACACCATGCATAACATTATCAAGGCTGCGTCTGTCGCGAACGTCTCCAATGTAAAATTTTACCTTAGGATTGTTTATTCTGTGCCTCATCTCGTCCTGTTTCTTCTCGTCACGGGAAAAGATGCGTATTTCTTTGATCTCGGTGTTAATGAACCGATCAAGCACCGCGTTTCCAAATGATCCGGTTCCGCCGGTAATGAGCAAAACTTTGTTACTGAACATCTAGAGATATCGTCTAATTATAACATTAATAGCTAATGGTTGATCTTGTGGGGCTTAAGCTCCGATACTTTAAAAATCCAAATGTTTGATCTTTTATTTTAGATAATGTAATTTTATGATTGTGAAAGTTCAACCAAAAGAATTACGCTATGAAATCAAAATTTCTTACCCTTGATTGGAAAGACTTTTCAAGAGGTCTGCTGATTGCATTTCTTACTGCTGTACTGACAGGTGTTATTAATATCCTTGACACCGGTGCTGTTTTTACCTGGGTGACTCTTAAGCCGGTGCTCATTGCAGGTATCTCTGCCGCTTTGTCATACCTGTTGAAATGCCTGGCTACAAACTCACAGGACCAGATGTTTAAACGCGAGCCAAGACTCGCCTGAGGCGGAAGTTCCTTGTTCCTGGTTCCAAATCCAGTCCTCAGCCTTCCGTCTTAATTGTCAGGTATCCCCTGACAATTGATCCTATGCCTTAGAAATCCCGTACTTGACGTACTTCTTTAACAGCTTATTGACAGCTTCTATATTAAAAAGTTCCGGATCAAAATCCTCTCCGATCCATTCAAGGGTTTCTTCATGTTGCTCGTGACGCGGGTCTTTCAATGCCTCAAGCATCTGTGCATAGCCCCAGATGCCTCCGCAGTCCTCCGGCGGACAGGCCAGTGCTCCGCCGATACAGACAGGTGACTTCATGGTGTCATCTGCCGGGAGGATCTTCTCAAGCTTTATGTCATGAACCCATCCGTCGCCAAAGTCATATTCATATTCAATCTTATCCTTTTCTTTTTCTAGAAGATCTGATATGCGCATTTCGGCATAGTCAATGTTATGCATGTCGTCCCATGTCCAGTCTTCCTCAAGTCGCTCTGAATAGAATTTCCTGTCTTTTATAAACTGGTGCAGGTGACTGTTATCCCATCCCATGGCTATCTGTATGGCCATATGAAAGTCAGCAAGCGGGAGGTCTGACCTTATCAGCAGCCGGCGCCATATTTTCGGGCGGTAGCGGGCCAGATCGATGCGGATCTGGAAGGTGTTTATCATATTCGTTTCGTGTTCATTGTTCTGTGTTTGCCTACGGACTTCGGCCGACATAGTCGGCTACGTCCGATGAAGTCGGCGAGCTCGTCCCGTTAAAGCAGTCCCCGGTTCAGAGTTTCAAATTTAGGGTTTAGGGTTCCAGGTGCCGGGTTCCGGGTTTTTGTCGCTTAGTCACTGAGTCACTTAGTCACTCCGTCGCTCGCTCGTTCAGGGTTCAGGTTCTAAGTTCAAGGTTCCAAATTCCAAGTCGGCGCAGAACACTAATAAAAATCGGCGAGAAGAAAATCAGCTATGTGCATGTGCTTTATGCCTTCATAATTGTCTCGCCAGATTTCATCCATTGTGACAACATATTTCGGGTGATGATCACGTATCTCCATCAGAGGAGTGAACTCCCGGTCAACAGTTGCCTGTGCATCCATGCGGAAGGAGACCTGAACGTAAATCCTTTCCTCTCCTTTTTTTGCGATAAAATCTATCTCCCTCTCCTCCGAACGACCAGTATATACATCATATCCCCTGCGCTTCAGCTCCAGCATAACAATGTTCTCAAGCAGGCCTGATATGGACCTGTCCCTGTAACCCATGACGGCATGGATCAATCCGGGATCTCCTACATAGCATTTCTCAAGCGTCTTGAGTATCTCCCTGCCTTTGACATCATACCTGGGAACACGATATATGATATAGGCTCCTTCCAGAGCGTCAATGTAATTATAAACTGTATTCAGATCTATCTTACGTTGCTGGCTTTTAAAATAAGCTGCAACATTTGCTGCAGAAAACCTATTGCCGATATTGTCAAACAGGTACTTTACAACACGCTCGAGAAGCTCAATATCCCTTATTCTGTTGCGTTGAACCACATCGCGGAGAATTATTGAGGAGTATATATCATACACCACCTTGCCGGCGGTCTCATCCTCATAATCAGTCACGTGCAGGACAGGGAAGCCGCCTGAACGGAGAAATCCGCCGAACTCATTCCTGATGTTTACAGGCTCAATACCTTTAAGCTCTTTTCTGAATTGCAAATACTCTGCAAAGGAGAGAGTGAACAGATTGAGCTCAACATACCTTCCGGCAAGGTAAGTGGAGAGCTCTGAGGAGAGCAGATGGGAATTGGAGCCCGTAATATATATGTCAGCATCAAGATCAGTGAAGAAAGAGTTAACTGCCTTTTCCCAGTGATCCACCTCCTGGATCTCATCGAGAAGAAGATAACAGCGCTCACCGGCTTTTGTTTTGTCCTTTACATATCTGTACAATGACTCCGCTGTTTTGATGCCGGAGTATTCCAGGCTTTCAAAGTTGATATGGATTATCCTGCCTGCATCGACGCCCCGGTTAAGCAGCTCTTCACGTAAAAGAGCGAGCATAACCGATTTCCCGCTGCGCCTTATGCCGGTAATAACCTTTATGAGGGGCTTGTCAATGAAACGGCAAAGCTGGTTTAAATATAAATCGCGTTTTATCACTCGGTTATTTTTCTTGTTACAACCACAAAAATATATATTTATTTTGTTTTTTTGTGGTCATGCCCCTGTTTTGTTCAGCGGTCAGCGGTCAGCATATACTCAAGACAAAAGGAAAAAGACTTTTCAAGGATAAAGGCGAAAGTAAGTCACTCAGTCGCTTAGTCGCTCCATCATCACCAGTAGGAAAGGAGTAAGTAGTAAGCAGGCTGTCAAAACCGACCGAATACTGATTACTGAATGCCGAATACTGAATACCCCTTCGCTAATATCTAACCTCTCACGTCTCATATCTTTTTCATCACAGAGCACCTGCCGTGCAGCACGGAGTTTATACAGAGTTCCACTGTTTTTCGTTAAGCATATATCATTAGTTGACTTTGACCGATGATTGGCTTAACTTTAAGGTTGTGAAAGTTAAACACTAAAACAACCAGGTCATGAAATCAAAATTCCTGCAGCTTAATGCAAAAGACTTTTTCAGGGGACTGCTTATTGCCATACTTACCGCAATCATTACGGGGTTGATTGACATTCTTGACAACGGCGCAATCTTTACATGGGTTACCATGAAGCCTGTTCTTATTGCCGGGATATCAGCAGCGCTGTCATACTTACTGAAGTGTCTGGCAACGAACTCGCAGGACCAGATGTTTAAACGTGAGCCACTGCTCACGTAAAGGTTAAAGGGGAAAGGTTAAAGGTTAAAGTGTTGTTTGTTTACGAAGCATCAAAGTCCGAATTTACCGGTGTCAATCCACCGCATGTCTATCAGCGACCAGAAGTCGAGGGCGAGGCCGTTGAGGACGTAGTCATACGGCAGCCAGCCATACCCGTCGTCGCCCCAGCTCTTACCCCATGAGTTGCGGATAAGAAGAGCGCCTTTGGTTTCAGTTTTGCATTTAAGATTGGATATCTTTCGGTCATCGTCATAACCGACGGCTACGACGGCATGCCCCCACTGTGCATTCTCTCCCTTGCATGGGTAGGGGATATCTCCCGGGATGTCATTATCTTCAAATGACTGGAATCCCCAGAAGCCGAACATCGAGGGTATGCCGGCAGCGAGGTAATCCTTTACTGATCTGAGAACATCCGGAGCTGCGTTATCCAATCCCTGAGGGTCGTGGCAAAAGTATTTTATGGTCGAGTAGTTCTCCGCAAGGGCATATACAAATCCGCCTGGTTCTTTATCAAAGTCTTTCACCTTGTAGGGCCAGAATTTCTCGTCCGGCACGCCGCAAAGAACCAGCGCTCCCATTGTCTCACGCAGCCATGCGCCGGTGTCGCCTGTCACCTGCATAAGGTTGCGGGTGGTCTTGTAGAGAAAGAGCCTGGATGCATCTGTATGCTTGCCGAAGGCTCTTTTCTCGAAGTACTCGACTATGCCGGCGGCAGCGTGGGCGGTACAAGCGCCCAGGTCTTGCTGGTTTTCAACGGGACTGCACCATTCCCTCAAATCCACTTCGGATTTGAGGGAAGTTCGGAGAGCGGAGTTCGGAGAGCGGAGTGTTTTAGGGCCTGGGAAATTGAGTTTCCTGTTGAAGGATGTGATCTGGCGGTTAAGAGGGGTGTAGTCGCGCAGGTCGGGCTGCGGGGCTAGCCAGCCGGTGCCCACCTTGTGTGGCACACCCGTGACCCATATCTTACGGTTGAGTACCCTGTTCTTCATAACTCCGGGTTGTTATTGCCTGATATTACTACCTCCTTTAAAGTGGACCCGGATGGTCCGGTTATTATCTCGAACAGTCTGAAGGAGGCTCCCGGATCAGAAGGGAGTTCATCTTCTTCTGAGGGCGTATAGGGAGGAGCGCCTTCGAAAGCCTGGGCAGCATAGGCGCTCTTGGAGAGCATCGCTGCAAAGGCTTCCATGCTTTCAGGCAGTTGGGAGTCGACAGCAACACCGTACGATTCCAGAGCGCTGTTTTTAAAGGCCATCTTCAACTCACTGGAGCCAACGCCCGGTTTCAGTACCATGAACTGGGGATCAGAAAGATCAGGCAGATAAACCACGGATGTTTTCACTGTTTTATCCTTCTCTGCAAGGTATTCGACCAGCAGATAGGGCTTGAGAGTGTAGAAGCGGATTCCGGTCTCGTTCTTGAGTCCCGCATCAGAGTAGATCTTGACGGTGGCACAGCCAGTCAGCAAAATGCCTGATACCGTTAATAATGCAAGAATAGTAAGCTTTTTCATAATCAGTAGTTATTGACAGACACCACTAATTTAGAAAGAAAAAAAACTCGAGTCAAGTTTTTTTTTGTCTGAAGGTTTCAAGGTCTCAAGGCCCCGATACACTTCGTTATCGGGGTTGAGTCTCCGCCTATTGCGGAGCCTCAATCTGAGGTCGGAAGATCGATTATCCTATTTTAAGATAGGTTATACCATCCAGGTTTGTCTTGTCAAAGACTCCGCGACCATCGATCAGGAGCGGAGTCTTCATCAGCGAGCGTACCTTCTGCCAGTCGGGCATCCGAAACTCCTGCCATTCGGTTATATGGAATAGCACGTCAGCATCCCTGATGGCATCATAAATGTCGTCAGCATACTCTATCCGGCTGCCAAGCCTTCGCCGGGCCTCATCCATTGCTGCCGGGTCATAGGCCCTGACGGTGCATCCTGCCTCCAGCAGCTGGCTTATAAGGGTCAGCGACGGCGCCTCACGCATGTCGTCGGTGCCGGGTTTGTATGATAGTCCCCAGATGGCGGCTCTCTTTCCTTTTACCTCGCCCTTGAAATGATTCGCGAATTTCGCAAAAAGTACTTTCTTCTGTCGTTCGTTGATAGCTGCCACCGACTCAAGGAGCGTCAGAGGCGTACCGTGATCCCTTCCGGTCCTGATCAGAGCTTTTACATCCTTGGGAAAGCATGAGCCTCCGAAGCCAGCACCGGGGTACAGGAACTTACTGCCAATGCGATTGTCGGTGCCGATACCTTTTCTGACCATCGTAGCGTCTGCTCCCACCTTCTCGCAGAGGTTGGCGATCTCATTCATGAAGCTGATGCGTGTTGCGAGCATGGCGTTGGCAGCGTACTTGGTCATCTCGGCAGATGGTAGATCCATGAAGATAACCCTGAAATTGTTAAGCATCATGGGTGCATAGAGGTGCATCATCAGTTCCTTAGCCCTTTCACTCTCAACACCAACTACAACACGATCGGGTTTCATGAAGTCGTCAATGGCTGCACCCTCCTTGAGGAACTCGGGATTTGAGGCTACATCAAATTCAATGTTTTTACCTCTACCTTTCAGTTCAGTCTCTATGGCATTTTTAACAAGCCCGGAGGATCCTACCGGCACAGTGCTCTTGGTCACCACAAGAAGGTATTTTTCAAGGTTCTGACCTATTTTCTTTGCCACATCAATTACATAGCTAAGGTCGGCGCTGCCGTCCTCACCGGGAGGAGTACCCACGGCAATGAAGAGCATCTCGACATCATTGAGGCTCTCTGTAAGGTCAGTGGAGAAAAACAGCCTGCCGGCCTTGACGTTGCGGTGTACGAGATCTTCAAGTCCGGGTTCATAGATTGGGATGATGCCGTTGTTGAGCTTGTCGATCTTGTCTTTGTTGGTGTCGATGCACCATACTGTGGCGCCGAGCTCAGCGAAGCAGGCGCCGCTTACCAGGCCGACGTAGCCGGTGCCAACGATGGATATATTCATGGTCTGAAGGTCTATAAAAAGAGTTTGCAGATAATGTCTGTTATTCGCTCTGCGGTGTGGCCATCCCAGAGTGGGGGAACGGAGCCTTTCTTCCATTGGCCGGAGAGGAGTTTTTGCATTGCCGGGGCGATGGCGTCAGGGTTGGTGCCAAGTAGCTCGTTGGTTCCTATTGTAACTGTTTCAGGTCGTTCGGTGCTGTCGCGCAGGGTCATGCAAGGAACAGACATCACTGTTGTTTCCTCGGTTATGCCTCCCGAATCGGTTATAACAGCCTTCGCCCTTTCAACAAGGTAATTGAACTCCAGATAACCAAGAGGTTCTGTCAGATGGAGGCTGCGCCTCTCAAGGGAGTCTGCTGTTGAACCCAATACCTTTCTTGTGCGGGGGTGAACAGGAAAGACAACCGGCAAACCAGAGGAACTGTTAATTATCTCATCCAGGAGACGCTGAAGGTTTGAGGGATCATCAACGTTGTTCGGCCGGTGGAGGGTCAGGACAATATATCCCTTCTCAGCCAGGTGCAGCTCATTCCAGATATCCGGTTGTCTGAAACGGGGTCTGCTGTAGAGCAGGGTGTCGATCATGGTGTTGCCAACGAAAAAGATCCTGTCATCACCCACCCCGTTCTTCCTTAGGTTTTCATTTGCCGTGTCAGAAGTAGTGAAAAAATAGTCCGTGATACTGTCCGTTACTATTCTGTTTATCTCCTCGGGCATGGTCATATCGCCTGACCTTATTCCCCCCTCTACATGAGCAACAGGGACCAGCATCTTTCTTGCAGTGATTGCGCAAGCCATGGTAGAAGTGACATCACCAACCACAATACATAGATCTGTCTTCTGCTGCATCAGCAACTTTTCATATCCAAGCATGATACCGGAGGTCTGCTCCGCCTGCGTTCCGCTGCCGACATTCAGGTTCACATCCGGCTCCGGTATACCCAGCTCTTCAAAGAAAGAGCCGCTCATGTTACGGTCGTAGTGTTGTCCGGTATGGACCAGGCGAAACGCAATAGTTTCAGGTTTCCTGTGATTGTTATAAGCGCTGATGGCCCGAATGATTGGGGCTATCTTCATAAAGTTGGGGCGTGCGCCGACGATGAGGTCAAGTCTGATCATTAAGAAAGGTTAAAGGATAAAGTAAAACCCTTTAATAAAATGAGGAATAAAATATCTGCACGGATTGCTATTTACCGAAGAGCAGGCCTAGTTTCAGGGGGATGAAGCTATCATGCCAGGCGGCATTGAAGTCATGATTGTCAAAGATGTCCCTGTCAATCTGAGTGAAGAGACCGGCAGAAAACGACAGATGTGTGTTTTTTGCTATTGGCACAATCAGCCCCACACTTGGATTCCCAAAGACGCGTGAATTATCCCTGAAGTTTTCAAAGTTCATAAGAAATCCTGCAGGAAATGCAAAAAAGAACTTAACCCTCTGCTTGCCCATAAAATACCTCATATCAGCATAAAGTGGTATTGTGTAACCGTCATTGTACTTCAGGAATCCTGTGCCTCCACCCAGTGCAAATCCGCCTCCAAATTGCCAGCCAAGCGCCGTGGTAGCCCCTGCAAAGTAGTGTGCAAAGGGAGGCTCAATAATATACAAGCCAATGCCGTACTGAACCTCGGTGAGGCTATATAGTCCGACACCCATTCCGGCATATGGTTGCTCCGCGGTGGTGAATAATTTATGACTCCTCCAGAAATCCTGATGCTGATCGAGGAACTGTATATGGTCAAGATGCCAGCAGCGTTCAGTCACCACCTGGGCTGAAGCATATGAAGCCGTCAGAAGGATTATGCTTACCAGGATCGAAATCTTTTTCATAATAATTTCTTTTTGTCCAATGACTGAAGTTATCAATTTTAATGTATCCGGTATTCGGTAATGTTTCACCGGATACTTTAAAAAGTTCTGGATGAGAAGATATTGCAAGAAAGATGAAAGAAATGTTATTTCCCGAATATAAGGCCTAGTTTCAAGTTAATGAATGAATCCCGCCGGTGGTCTGCCGTGCTGTTCTGTTTCATCACCCATTGTGTCAGGAGACCGGCACTGAATGTCAGGTTGGTGCTCTTTGCAATGGGTATGGATATCCCTGCACCAGGGTTACCGAAGAACCTTGCATAATCGTCAAAGTCCTGGAAATTGAAGAGAAACCCGCCTGAACCCATCAGGAAGAATTTATTCTTCTGCTTCCCGACAAAGTAACGGGCATCACCATATACAGGGACAACATACCCGTCATTGTATCTCCAGTATCCCACTCCCGCCCCGAGTGCTATGCCGTTTCCGAAACGCCAGCCATTAACGGTAGAGATGCCATAATAAAAACTGGAATACGGTGGTCCAACTTCTGCAAGTCCAAATCCGTATTGCAGTTCCGTCAGGTTATAGTATCCACCTTTGATCATATCAAGTGGCCTGGCCGTTGTTGAATAAAGTTTATGGCTACGCCAGAAGTCCTGCTTTTGATCAAGAAACTGTACCTTATCGAGGTGCCAGCAGCGTTCTGTTACTACCTGTGCGCCGGCATACGAGACTGTCAGCAAGATCAGAATGGCAATTGTGTAAAGTCTTTTCATGATGGTACTTTTAGTGATGGTGAATGACTTTGGGCTCTAATGTACGAAATTATTTTTAGTTAATTATTTAGACGAGAGGAAAATTACTAATTACCTGCCTGCTGCTGCCTGTTCGAAAGAAGACAATAGGGAATAGGTAGTAGGCCACCTTCGCCACATCCTACGTTAAAACTACGGACTTCGTACGACGTAGCGGACTTCGTACGACGGAGTCGGATGTCGAAGAAGGCTACGCGGCCGGAAGCAGTAGTGATTATACTATGTAGTTATCAATCACGTGTTTGGAGAAGGGGAAGGCGCAGGTGAAGGCGGGGGAGACGGCGTTAAGAACATGTGTCGAATTACTGTCTCCCTCTATGATGAAGTCCATTACCAGTTCATCTGTGGTGATGTCGAGCAGCTGTGCGCGGATGCCGGGCTTGCCCCAGTCTGTAAACCCCCTGGCATCAAGCTCATGCACCATGGATGCTGCCAGGGAGGTGAAATACCTGCGGTTGTATTTCTTTATCTCCTCTATGGCAAGGCTGCGGAAGCCGAAGGAGTTCCTAATAAAAAGCTTTGCCTCCTTGGTAAGGATGCCTGTCATCTCACCCGGCCTGAACCCGCCGAAACCGGCGTAGTTCTCACGCCAGAAGGCGGGCATGGATGTCGGGCCGATCTTCACATGGCCGTCGACAGTGACGGTATAATGCACACCCAGGAAGGGATTTTTCAGGTTTGGCACAGGGAACACGTTGGTGCGGACAGGATTTTTGTTGCCGGTGTACCTGAGATAGATTCCCTTGAAGGGAATGATGGTATATCTCTTTGAAAATCCGAAATCCCTGGCCACCCTGTCGGCATAGAGTCCTGCAGCATTTATGAGCTTTGTTGCCTCAAAAATATTTCCGTGGGTAGTTCTTATCCTATTATCCCCAAGTCTTGCGGCGTACCCTTCACCGAAAAATAGTATAACTCCTTTCTCTTTAAGCTCATTCTTTATGGCCTGATTTACCTCCCCGGGATCGACAGTGGCGGTCATCGGGGACCATAGGGCATGTTTAAATGTCTTTATGTTGGGATCGATCTCTGCCAGCTCTTTTTCATCGATTATTTTTACCTCCACCCCGTTGGTTATGCCTCTCTTTTCAAGTTCAAAGAGGGCCGGGAGTTCTGATGCATCCTTTGCTACTACGACCTTTTTGCTCTCGTTAATCTTAAGGTTGTTATCATAGCAGTATTCGCGCATCTGCCGGTTGCCGTCGCGTGTGAATCTTGCCTTCAGTGAGTCTGCCGTATAGTAGAATCCTGAATGAAGAACTCCGCTATTACGACCGCTGCTGTGGAATGCAACGTCGGGTTCTTTTTCCAGGATGGCGATTTCGGCTGAAGGAAATCGGCTCCGGAGATCCCTGGCTATTGAGAGGCCAATGATACCTGCACCTATTACCAGGTAGTCAAAACTATTTTTTACCTTTGAGCTCAAGGCCGAGTCTGAAGTTTAGAAAAGTATTGCGGTTTGTGCCGCCTGACATTGCTATAATACCGGCTGAAAATGAAACTCCAACCCTGTTTGCTGCAACATATCTGATACCGGCTGAGGGATTGATGTACAACCATGTCTGGTTTACCGGATCCTCCGGATTGATTGCCAGCCCGCCAGCCGCAGATATGTAAGGTACTATCTCCTGCGCGCTGAAGCTGTAACGTGCATCAACAAACAGTGGAAACAGGGTACCGTCATTATGCCTGTGAACGCCGGCACCGACACCGGCCTTGATGTTGCGTGTAAACTGGTAGCCGGCCTGGGTGGTAATGCCATAGTAATACTTCGATAAAGGTATGGAAGTCTCACTCAATCCGAAGGCATATGCAGCCTCAGTGATGCTGACAAAACCAGGGCGCCAGTCGTAGTTGACTTTGGGTGTGCGTGCGATACGCTGGTCAGGCTGGGCCGGCAGCGTGCCCATAGAGATGGCAAGCAGTATAAGAGTAAGTTTTGTTCTCATAAGTGTGCTTTTGGTCTAAAGGTCTAAAGGTCAGTCGTTGGTATAGTAGCCTGAACTCTTGCCTCCACCCTTTGTATAGTAATTGCCGGGGTCATAGTAACGATGACCATAACCAAGGGCATAGCCGTAACGCAGTCCGTAACCGTAATACCCCGAGACGGAGATGTCATTTACCAGTATTGCTATATTCGACATCTCGCCCTTGCGGTATATCTCATCAAGGAGCTGCACCGACCCGCGGGTGGTGTATCGCTGGCGCACCACGAAGAGAGTGACGTTGGCCAGCTGGCTCAGCAGGAGAGCGTCGGTGACAATGCCCACCGGGGGAGTGTCAATAATTACTGTATCAAACTGGTTACGAGCCTGCGCGATGAACTCAGCCATTTTTGGAGATCCGATCAGCTCCGCCGGGTTTGGCGGCACGGGTCCTGATGGAGCAAACCAGAGGTTGTTTATCTCAGTTGGCACTATCACATCATCAAATGTCGCATTGCCGCTTAGGTACTCACTCATGCCATGGCCATTTGCTGACCTGAGAATATTATGAACACGCGGCTTGCGCATATCAAGACCTATTATCAATACCTTCTTGTTCATCATGGAGATGATAGTAGCCAGGTTCACCGAGACGAATGTCTTTCCCTCGCCGCTGACAGGTGAGCTGACTATAATGACAGGGCATTTTGTCTGGCCGGTGTAGAAGGAGAGGGATGTGCGGACTGCGCGGAAGCTCTCGGCCAGAGTGCTTCCGGGTTTCTCGGCCACAGGATCTTCAACCTGGTAATCGGAATGACTGATATACCCTATAATGGGAGCTTTCGTCAATGTTTCAATATCATGTTTGCCTATTATCTTGTTGTTAAACAGGTCAAAAACAATAATAAGCGCTATCGGCACCAGGATACCAAGCATAATGGCAATCATATAATTTTTCATGGTGCTGGGTCTGATCTGCGTGCTGTTGTGTACGATTGCATCATCAATTATCCGGTTGTCGGTTATCTGTGATGCCTTTGCGATTCCGGCTTCTGCCCGGCGCTCCAGCAGGTATGTATAGACAGAGTTATTGAGGTCAAATTTCCTCTGAATGCCTATCAGACTCCTTTCTGTTCCCGGAAGCCTGTCCAGCTCCTTTTCAGCCCTTGTAATACGCTCGTTAATGGTATTCATGGTGAGCCTGAGCTGGTTGAGGGAGCTCGTAACATTCTCGCGCAATGCAGAGCGGGCATCATCAATCTTCTGATCCATCAATTGCATCTGCGGAAGATCGTCCCTGACAGTAAATGCGACCTTCCTTCTCTCCTGCTGTGCTATGGCTAACTCCTCAACAAGTTTTACCAGGACAGGATCTGTGACACCCATGACGCTGGGAGAGATTATCTCCCTGCTCTCTTCGCGCGAATCGAGATAGCCAAGCAGGTATTCATAGTATTGCATCTGCAGTCCCAGCATGTTTTTCTCCCCCTCAAGCTTCTCGAGCTTTTCAAGGACCAGCGTACCCTCCAGGGTGAGATCCACAAAACGATTATTCAGCCTGAAGTTTTCCATACTGTTCTCGGCAAGCTTCAACGAGTCGGAGATCAGCCCCAGCTGTGTTTCAATGAAGATGATAGTGTTGTCTGCAGCCCTTCTCTTCCATTCCATTCCCTGCAGGATATACATGTTCATAAGATTGTGCAGGTAATCTGCACCCTGCTGCGGAGAGTACCCGTCGAATGAAAGTGTAAACACCGAGGCATATTCCTTCACAGGTTCGACGCTCAGGTTTGAACGATATGAGTTGGTGAGTCCCGGGAGAGATTCCATCCAGACCAGCCAGCGGTTTGTCTTTCCGTTAACGGATCTGGTGCTGTCGCGCGGTTCCAGGGCAAAGTTGAATCCTGCCTGTGTAAAGGGCTCTCCGGGTTTGTATTCCCTTTCCGGGTTGATTTCTCCCGGGGCCTCGTCTTCATCACGGTTTTCACTCCACCGGGCCAGAGCTTCTTCATCAATCTCAACAGTGTAGGTGCCCGAATCCTTAAAGCGAATTGTCATCGGCACTTCTTCCGGCTGTTCTTCCTCCAGCTTTCTGATGACAAAAGGAGATGTTTTGTATGTTCGCTGGCCCTGGATGCCGTTGCGTTGCACGGGTATGTATGCAATATGCATCTCCGGCATCTCTTCAATGACGCGGTAGTTAAGAGTGTATGACTGCAGTATCGCCACCTCATCATCGAGGTTGGGATGCGGATTATATACATTTCCGGCGAATATCTGCTCCATGTTGGCAATGGCTCCTGTTGCCTGCTGCTCCTTGATGAGCAATGTGCTCTTGACATTATACACTCTCTGGGAGTACCTGTTGAAGACATAGGCTACGGCCAGGGCAATGAAGAGCGCCGCGGCTATCCAGTACCAGTTGCTGATGAACAGAGAGACATAGCGCATGAGGTCTATATCGTCTGAGGGTGGTGTGGGCTTTTTTGGTGTTTCCATGGGTGAGGCAATAGGCCTTGGTAAAGGTTAAAGGATAAATGATAAAGGTTAAAGGTTAAAGGTTAAAGGTTAAAGGGTAAAGGGTAAAGGGTAAAGGGTAAAGGGTAAAGGTTAAAGGGTAAAGGATAAAGGTTAAAGGATAAAGGTTAAAGGTTAAAGGTTAAAGGATAAAGGGTAAAGTGCTGGTCAGGAAAATGGCAATAGTGAGAATTGAGTATAGTTTTTGCTACTGGCCGGGGGCCGGTTATCTCAGTTTTAAATAGTCCTCCGGTTGGTCAGTCACATCGGGTTGAGTGCCTAACAGGCTTGAGATCAGTATAATAAGTCATGAGCCGGGTTTGCTTCTTCGGCTCTTATTCTATATCTTTTCTTCCCCAGGATTTTCGGACTTCCGCCAGACGCGGATTGCGACGAACAAATATAAATAAAAAGGTTAAAGGATAAAGGATAAAGGTTAAAGTTTGTCTTGTCGCTAAGCTCTGGTTTGCCGTAAAATTCATCAGTCCTCTGTATAGTATGAGCCTGCCTCGTCACGCGCGCCCCTGCCGTACGAAGTGTGGCCGTAGTACTTGTAACCGTAGTTGTAACCGTAGGCATAACCCATGGTGTAACCGTACCGGAGACCGTAACCGTAATAACCTGACATCGAGATGTCATTCACGATGATGCCGGGGTTCTTTATCTCCTTATTTCTGTAGATCTCGTCGATGAGATGAAGCGTGTTCTTCGAGCTGTAACGCTGCCTGACAACGAAGAGGGTCACGTCGGCACGCCCGGCAAGCAGCAGCGCATCAGTAACCACAGCAGCAGGAGGGGTGTCGATGATGACATAATCAAACTGCTTCCTGGCTTCTTCGAGAAATTCGGTCATGGCCTGCCGCTCTATCAGCTCGGCAGGATTAGGCGGCACGGGACCGGAGGTGGCAAACCAGAGGTTCTCCACGGGGGTCTTCTGTATGACATCGTCAAACTTGCTGTTGCCGCTGAGATATGTGCTCATCCCCTCTGTGTTGCTGAGATTCAATATCTTGTGAATGCGCGGTTTGCGCAGGTCGAGCCCTATCAGCAGTGTCTTCTTCCCGAGCATCGAAATGATGGCCGCGAGGTTCATCGCCACGAAGGTCTTGCCCTCGCCGCTGACGGTGGAGGTGACGGCTATCACCGCCGACCGCTCCTCGGGGATGAAGTACTTCAGCGAGGTGCGTATGCTGCGGAAGCTCTCCGCCAGCGTGCTGCCGGGCTTCTCCGTCACGGGCAGCTCGGAGCCGTAGCCGCTGTGGCTGATGAAACCGAGTATCGGCGCCTTCGTGGCCCTCTCAATATCCTTCTTGTCGATCACCTTGTTGTTCATCAGGTCTATCACTATGATGAAGAGGGCAGGTATCAGCAGCCCCAGTATCAGCGCCATCATGTAGTTCTGCCTGGTCTTGGGCCTGATGCGCATGGCGTTGTAGGGCTCGGCCTTATCGATAATCTTGCTGTCGGAGACCTTCGAGGCCATGGCTATCCCCGCCTCCGCCCTTCGCTCAAGCAGGAAGTTGTAAACGGTGTTGTTGAGGTCGAAGTCGCGCTGTATCTGTATCAGCCGTCTCTCTGTGCCCGGCAGTCTGCCAAGCTGCTTCTCCACATCAGCAATGCGGCTTTCGACGTCGCCGACAGATATCTTAAGCTGGTTGATGCTGTTGTTCACATTCTCCATAAGCGACTCCCGTGCCTGTTCCACCTTGCCCGTTATCAGGCTGGCGGCGGGGAGGTCATCGCGCACCACAAAACCGAGCTGTTTCTGCTGCAGCTGCAGTTGCGACAGCTCCTCGACGAGCCGTATCAGCATCGGGTCGCTGACACCCATCACGCTGGGTGAGACTATCAGTCCGCTCTCATTGCGCGAGACGAGATACTCCTTCAGATACTCATAATACTGCATCTGCAGGTTGAGAGTGTTCTTCTCGTTCTCGTACCTCTCAAGCCGCTGCAGCACCAGGTTGCCCTCGGTGGTCAGGTCAACGAAACTGTTGTTCAGGCGGAACCGCTCCATATCGTCCTCAGCGTTACTGAGTGAGTCGGAGATGAAGCCCAGCTGTTCATCGATGAACTTGATGGTGTTATCCGCCGCCTCGTTCTTCCAGTCGAGCCCCTGCTGCCGGTAGGCCACCATAAGAGTGTTGAGGTAGTCGGCCTCCTGCTCCGGGACCAGTCCTGATATGGTGAGCATCACCAGCGTGGCCTCCTCCTCGATGGGAGCCACGGAGAGCCGCGAGCGGTAACTGTTGGCCAGCGCCGCAGGGGTGGTGATGTAGAAGTAGTATTTGTTCGATGCCCCCTCAACGTAGGGAGAGGTGTCACTGTAGCGCGGGGTGATGATGAAGTCGAATCCAAACCTGTCAAAGTGCTCCCCGAAACTGTGTTCCCCCTCGTAGTCATCGGCCTCGATGGCCATCTCATACCTCTCTGCGGATAGGATTTTTATGTCGACCCTCTTCCCGGGCTGGAATCTGACGGTGGCGGTGTCGAGCTGCACCACGAAGGGTGAGTTGCGATACATGCGGCTCTCGGCGATGCCGCGCTTGCCGACGGCGGTGTATACCACGTGGAAGTCGGTGAGCTCATACATCACCTTATGGTTCAGGTCGAACGACTTGAGTATTCCTATCTCGTTCCTGAGGTTCTGACGCGAGCGGAAGATATCGCCGCCGGGGATGATCTTGTCCATCTCGGCATAGCCGCCGCCGTACTCCTCGTCGTTGATAAGCATGGTGCTCTGCACGGTGTAGTACTCCCCGCCCCACCTGTTGGCGCCGTAGGCTAAGGCGATGGTGATCATGAGGGCGCCGGCAAACCAGTACCAGTTGCTGATGAACAGCGAGAAGTACCTCCGGAAGTCGATTCCCTCACTCTCAGGCATGTAGTAGTTCTGCTCGTCGTTTTCCATCAGGAGCTGTTTTTATTTGCCGAAGTAGTTTATGAGCAGCAGCGTGGTGGTTATCGCTGCCGTGACGGTGGAGATGACGAAGGAGATCGTCGGCAGGTTGACGGCGAAGACCTTTCTGGGGTTGGGCTGCACTATCACCACATCATTGGGGGTGATGAAGTATGCCGGCGACGAGAGGAGGCTCTTGTCCTGCAGGTCGATATGGTATGTCACTGTCTGGTCGCCGGTGGGACGTATCACCAGGATCTTCTCCTTGGTGCCTGTCTCGGAAATACCGCCGGCACGACCGATGGCCTCGAGCACCGTGAGCTGGTCGTTATAGTTGACGAAGCTGCCGGGCTGCCTTACCTCGCCGATGACCGTGAACTTGAAGCTCATGAGCCGCACCTCCACGTAGGCGTGGCGGAAGAGCGAGTCTACCTTGTGCTGGAAGAGATCGCGTATCTCGAAGACCGTCATGCCGGCCACGGGTATCTTACCCAGAAGTGGCACCGTGACCTTGCCTTCGGGGTCGATGCTGTAGCCTATCATATATGCCGATCCTTCATTGGAGATGTAGTTCATGTTTGCCGATGTGCGGTCATTGAACATCTCCGTGAGGGTTCCCTCGGGTGTCTGGGCCTTGACGGAGATATGGAGTATGTCGCGCGGCTGCACCTGGTAGTCGGGCACATCCATGGGGAAGTAGTTCTCGCCTCCGAGTTCATAGAGGTTGTTGAGGTATGAGAGCTCCTTCTGTGTGGAGCATGAGGCTGCCAGGATGATAAGGGCAAGGAGGGGGATGAGTTTTTTCATGGGTCTGAAGGTCTGAGGTCTCCCTCCTCCGCCAAGGCTTCGGAGGGCAGGGAAGGTCTGAAGGTCATGCAGTCGTGCGGTCATGATGTCTCAAGGTCTTAAATTTTTGCCGGGAAATTGGCGTATTAAATATCCTATTTTTTTTCGAGTTTTCTGATGGCGTTGGTATTTATATCTACTGTCAGGTTCATGCCGGGCTGTATGACGCGTATGACAACCTTGTGTTTCCTGCGCACACGTATCAGCTCGCCCTGCAGGCCCGTGAGGGATCCCACCGTCACCTCCACCATGTCGCCCTTGGCGTAGACGTCGCTGCTCACCGTGACCTCGGCGTCGCTGCCGCAGAGGATGCGCAGGTTTCTGATCTGCACTTCCGGTATCGGGGCAGGCTTCGCCTGTATGGTGATGAATTTCACCACCCCGTCTGTGGTGCGCACGGTGAAGAACTCCTTCGGGATGCATTTTACGAAGACGTACGAGCTGATAAGCGGTTTCTCAACCAGTTTCTTGCGGTCGGACCACTGCCGCAGTGTCTTCTGCAGGGGAAGGTAGGTCTCTATGCCCTGTTCTTTGAGTCTGTCGTTGACACGCTTCTCAGCCCTGGAGTTGGTATAGATGGCGTACCAGGCTTTCCCGGGTTTCTTTATAACCTGTGGTTCCTCCTTTACCGGGGATATCTGGGTTGGTTCCATGGTCCTTTTAGGTTGTGTGGCAAAATTAATAAAATTTGGGGATGGGGAGGTGCTAATCCCCTACAGGGAAATTATGCGGTCACACATACATGTTCTACACTACTTGTTGGCCCACGGCCAACTATTGCGCGTAGCGGCCTGCCTGCAGGGCGAGAGCAGTATGCAGTAGTGGGTTTTGGCCTGCAGGGCAAGAGCAGTATGCAGTAGTGGAGCGATCCCCTTGTTAGCGGATCGTGGATCCTTGATCCGATATTATCGGATCGGGACAGCAGGCAATGGCGCTGTAACCCGGAAAGGAGAAAGCTAAAGTTACGGCAAGGGGTGTAAGGCGTCTGCCAGTGGGCGGACAAGTGGGGCATGGAGCATTGAGCATGGGGCATGCCGGGACCGCGAAGCGGGAGGGAAGGGGACAAGGCGAAAGGTTAAAGTCCGCAGACCGTAATAATGCAGGTTTAAAGCTGAATGCTAAAAATTTAATAAAATTTAATGGCATATAAATATTCTAAATTTGATCCTTTATAAATGCAGTTTAAAGGAAAATCTTATATTGTTGGTCAAAATAACTTTGATTGATACCTCTAATTGTAATCTCCATGCTTAATTTTGGTATAAAATGGTGAATAATTATTAATAACATCAAATTATGAAAAAGCTAAGCATTTTTACACTGATTTTTGTATTGGGATTGGCTTTTATTTCCTGCAATAAAAGCGACGTAGATGATACTGATGCATTGCTTAAGGCAAAACCAACGGGATTACCAGGTAATACCTCTGATGGCGGAGTTGTACCCATTGTAATAGTCGGGGACAACCCGGGAGGCAACGTAACCTGTGCTGAAGTTGGAGAATTTGACAACTGCAGCGAAAGAGTCGATTACGGTTATTTTGATACCGGCTTCCCGGAAGATTTGACTGTTACCTCAGATGGGGAAACCCTCTGTTTCGAGGCTGACGGTTCTATCATGATCGGGGATAAGTATTACAAAGTTGGTGCTGTAATTGTAAAGGGTGGTTCTGCTGCCGATGTATATATTTATGATGGCGGCACACTGAGCGATTGTGGCCTCACCGCTCCTAAGAACGCAAGCGGTAAACCGGCCGGTATCAGCAACGTTACATTCTGCTTCATTATTGAATGTGAGGAGGAGCCTGACCTGGTAATAGCTTTCAAGGGTTTTTATGGCAACACATGGGCATGTACTGTCGGTGGACCTGGCGATATAAACTTTGTTGCTTACTATGATTTTCATAAGGGATTGGTAGGCAAAGTTTATATGTCAGCAGGAACAACTCCGGCAACCGGAGATACTAATAAGCCGGTAGGTGACATCACGGTAGATGACATTGATAAAGATGGCCGATGGGAAGTAATCATTCAGAATACTAACACGGAAATGCTTTATCACACTGTATATCTGTTTGTTGGTACCCTAGAGGACTATAATAAGCTATCTTATGAAAATTTCCCTTATCCTATCACCGACCCTCCCGGCATCCACGATATTACACCAACATCCACAGTGGTAATCGACCTGCCTTTCTAACAAGTCAGCAAGGCAGAAGCCAATATCTTATTTCGAAACAAACAGAAGCTATCTTTCGCGTATAGCTTCTGTTTTTATTGGATACCTCGCAGACTCGCACGGAGTGTTTACAACATAGTGTTCAGGAGCGCAAGATCTGCTTAGGTCTGAAGTCTCCCTCCTCCGCCAAGGCTTCGGAGGGCAGGGAAGGTCTGAAGGTCATGCAGTCGTGCGGTCATGATGTCTCAAGGTCTTAAATTTTTGCCTGGCAATTGGCGTACTAAATATCCTGATTTTTTTCGAGTTTTCTGATGGAGTTGGTATTTATATCTACTGTCAGGTTCATGCCGGGCTGTATGACGCGTATGACAACCTTGTGTTTCCTGCGCACACGTATCAGCTCGCCCTGCAGGCCCGTGAGGGATCCCACCGTCACCTCCACCATATCGCCCTTGGCGTAGACGTCGCTGCTCACCGTGACCTCGGCGTCGCTGCCGCAGAGGATGCGCAGGTTTCTGATCTGCACTTCCGGTATCGGGGCAGGCTTCGCCTGTATGGTGATGAATTTCACCACCCCGTCTGTGGTGCGCACGGTGAAGAACTCCTTCGGGGTGCACTTGACGAAGACGTACGAGCTGATGAGCGGTTTCTCAACGAGTTTCTTGCGGTCGGACCACTGCCGCAGTGTCTTCTGCATGGGAAGGTATGTCTCTATCTCCAGCTCGTTAAGCCGGTCGTTCACCCGTTTCTCCGCCCTGGAGTTGGTATATATGGCATACCAGGCTCTCTCCGGCTTCTTAATCACCTGCGGCTCCTCCCTGCCCGGGGGTGTCTGGGTTGGTTCCATGGTCCTTTTAGGTTGTGTGGCAAAATTAATAAAATTTGGGGATGGGGAGGTGCTAATCCCCTACAGGGAAATTATGCGATCTTACATGCATGTTCTACAATACTTGTTGGCCCACGGCCAACCATTGCGCGTAGCGGCCTGCCGGCAGGGCGAGAGCAGTATGCAGTAGTGGGTTTTGGCCTGCAGCCTGTCATTGCGTGTAGCGGCCTGCCCCGATAGCTGGAAAGCGTATCGGGGCCATCAGGTATTGTAGCCCCATCGGATAACTACAAATCCACCACTTCCCGTTGAGAAAAAATCGGCAATCATAAATCCCGGATCAATTTATGGGTAAAATCAGTCCAGGAAAGAACCTCAATCTCTCCCGCAACGGTGGACTCTCCACCACGATACACGACAGTTTTTTTGATCTGCTGATCAACTGAACCTCCGGGAAAAGATTTCAGGTTCTTAAGGTAGTCGCTATTGAAGGTTTGTCCTGCCTTTATCTCCAGGGCATCAATCCGGTTGCCTCCCTTCCCGACAATACAGTCAATCTCCAGTCCGTTACTCTCGCGCCAGTACCATACCGAAGGACGCTTTCCTCTATGGACCTGTGATTTTACTATCTCGGAAATGACCAGATTTTCGAACAGTGCGCCATTAAGATAATGGTTTGAGAGCATCTCCGGGTCCTCTATACGGAGTAGAGATGAGACAATGCCCGTATCATAGAAATACAGTTTTGGAGATTTGATTATCCGTTTGTTAAAATTCCTGTAATATGGTTGTAACAGATAGATAATATAACCTGACTCCAGTAAGGAGAGCCATGCCTTGGCAGTATTAACGGAAATTCCGGTATCATTAGCCAATGACGAGAGATTCAGGATCTGTCCGGTACGCCCGGCACACAGACTCAGAAACCTTGAGAATGTCTGCAGATTCTCAACAGACCGGAGAGTTCGGATATCACGTTCAATGTATGTCTGAAGATACGAAGGGTAGAAGTCCGAGGGATTAATATGCTGATCATAGATGCGCGGATAAAAACCGCTTAAAATGAGTTGTGCCGGGTCAAAATCTCCAATGACATCAAGTTCACCGGTATCCAGGGGCAGAAGTACATTTACGCTTACCCTTCCCGCAAGCGACTGGCTTATATGGCTGTTAAGGAGAAAACTCTGCGACCCGGACAAGATATACTGTCCGTTCATCCTCTTTTCATCAGAGACAACCTGAATATAGCTGAACAGGTCCGGCAAGTTCTGAGCCTCATCAAAAATCACTTTCGATCCTGCTTTTTTCAAAAAACCCACAGGATCTACGGAGACCATTTCGCGAATATCTATTCTTTCAAGATTGAAGTATTTATAATCCTTGAAGGAATCTCTCAAAATAGTGGTTTTGCCTGATTGCCTTGGCCCTGTCAGTGAAACAACAGGAAACTTATTAAGCATCTCCTTGAGATGAGCCACAATTCGTCTTTCAATTATCATTTTATGTTATTTTGCATTCTAATTGCAAATATACATAAATTTAATATTTAATCAAAAGCGCTTCGGTTGTAAAGCGTGTTCAGATAAATCTTTCGAACGCCTTTGCCATCAGGTCCTGCTCTGACCCGGGTAATTGATGCCTCTCGGCAACTCTGCGCCAGCGGTGTATTGTGTCTTCTAGCCGCTCAATGATTCTAATACCACTGTCCCTGTCCATCCTGAAATACTCAATGACCTCAAGAGCCAGATCTAAATCCAACGCATTATCAGTAGGACTGATATTGAGTGACAAACCCGTTCCGTTTTCGTCAGGATTAAGGTCAAAGGCGGGAGAGAGAATCCATCCCTTGTCCATCAGAAGAAACCCGTGGTTCCTCAGATGATCATCCGTATTTGCTATCATGATATTGAAGACAATTCTGGTCCACAGCTCCCGCAGATCTCGCTCAACATATGCTCCCCCGGATATCAGGAAATCGGCAATCTCCAGATAACTTGCTCCTTCGCGGTAGCTGTCACCGTCTTTGTGGCCCAGCATGGTCATGGCTGAGGCAAAATGGACCCGTTCACCGCTATCAGTTCTGTCAAATCGCTTTGTCAGAAAGGTATGATGCCGGCCGGAAAACTTTTTTGCCGTTGACCGAGCTACATTCAGACCCGCAGACCTCGCGAGTTCATTTGCCACCATCTCCCAGCCCCCGACATTTTTTATATCAGATTTGCTCGGAAATTTGGCAATCCAAAGATTTTTTGCATCATCAAGGACACCTGCCTTAGGTCTTGCCCCCCCCAGAGAGGATCCCGGATTGACCAGCATGGTCAGCCATTTTGTGTATTCAGGGTCATCAATTACATCTTCCTCCTCAAGCCGGAGGCTGATCTGTTCAAGTTCCTTCAGCGAGGTCCACGGTGGAGAAGCGAACCTTTCATTGTTATTAAGGAACGGACCGTTGATATCCTCTTTGAATCTCAGTGCCCCCATACGATGACCATCAAATACACCAAGGAGGTAATCAGATTCTCTCAGTGTCACTTCCGGCCTCTTTTCGGATCTCGCCAAAGCTGCTTCACGCCTTTTCATAAGCAAGCGTCCCCACCGGTCAGGAGAGGAGTCGAGAAAAACACCGAAGTTTTGTCTTTCATCGCTTGCATATTGAGTGCCGGAAAACAAAAACAACTGAGGGTCAAGGTTGTATGAAGACCGGGTTTTGAGCCATTCATTATCATAGTTGAACGAAAAGATCTCCTTTCCCCTGACAAATTCGGCCCTGAGTTCCCCCATCATGAGAGGCTCATGCAGGCCTGTCCAATGGGCAAAAACATAGATTTTCCTGAGACTATTTCTTGCTTCCATCGTATCGTTTCTCATTAATTGCAGATCCGGGATCCTGACTTTCAGTTCTTGTCCTGGTCCTTACATTGATTTTCGGAGCCCTTTCCCTGATAATTAATCCGGCATCCTGAATCTTGCGGCCCAGGATGTCATCTTTTGCCACTTCAGCAATGTCCTTCTCCAGTCCAAGCACGGCCAGGACCTTGACATATGCCCCTATTGTCACATTGGAGTTGCCTCTCTCAATTGAGTGCAGCGTCGGTCTGCTGATATCTGCCCTCTCTGAAACCTGCTCCATGCTGTATCTCCTTCTCAGCCTGGCTAGCCGTATGTTCTCACCAAGGATAGTCAGATTCTTCTGTGCTCTGGGCATAAGTATGTTGTTTCTTGACTTCATAACATAAACTCTATTTTACAAATATACGCATTTTTGTCAAATTTAGTTTACTTTATAAAAATTAATAAGATTTTTTTGCAGGCCAGAAGATCCATGCAAAGCATTGATACAACATCTTTTGTTGTAAGAGAAAGTGGTGTTGGTTATATAGCCGTGTCCAGGGTTATGGAATACTCCCTGGTATTTTATTCATCAGGAATTGGCTCATGATGGGCGACCAAACTTTCAATATATAGCTCAATAGCTTCTTTCGCCATTGAAATAGCCTCATCAATGGTATCGCCATAAGTGACACATCCGGATAAGGCCGGTACTGTCACAGTATATCCTCCCTCCGGTTCAGGGTTTAATAATAGCCTGTAAGATGTCATAAAGCCATGTGTTAATTTCAGGATCCATATACAAGCTGTTTTGAGGAATCAATCGATTTACGGAGATATGGATTCTTGACTGCTTTATCTTCGAGAAGGTCTACGTCACGATTTAAAATATCTTCAAGTGAAAACTTAAAGTCAAAGTAGTTGTCTGCGTAATCATACAGATCTACGTCCTTAAAATCAACAATACAATCAATGTCGCTGCCTTTAGTGAATCTGTCAGTCAGGACTGAGCCAAAAACAAAGAGATTGGCAACTTTGTGCTTCTTACACAGTTCACGGATCTTGTCTATGTTTTTCTCAATGATATTCATACTTCAAAAGTATGAAAAAAACTGAATGAATGTGCATTAGGACCGGTTTTCAGGACAGGCCGGCACCATATGACCACCCGTCATGATCAGCTGCCACTGAGCGTAGCTATCAGAATCCCCAGACCACCCCGCCGGTAAACGAGGTGGTTTGGCCGAACAGGTGCGAGGGGTACCAGAACTGATTACCCGTGACATTGCGCCGGGTGACTGCGGCCCGCACCTGTACGCCGCCGGTGACATACCAGCTGGCATCGAGGCCGGTGGCGGTGTTGCTCCACTCGACTGACTCAAGGTAAGGCAACCCTATCCTTGTGCCCCCAATGCTCTGGTAGTCAACACTCCGCTCCGACCATTCGTGCCACAGCCGGAGGGTCATGGTGCGCACCGGCCGCCAGTCGAGCGCGAAATACCAGCTGCGGCTATTGTCGCGCAGCCAGTGACCCATGTTGTAACCCTGGTTCTCGAAGGTGAGCACGGGCACATTGTGCTGGAACGTTAGCGGGTAGGTGAAGGTGCACTCCGCCGTCAGCCATATGTTGCGCATGAAGCTGAAGTTGCCGCCGCGGAACCCTCCCTTCCACGAGAAGAAATTGTAATCGGAGGTGAAGAACCGCTTCGTCGACATCTCATCGATGAAGAGGGTGCCGTAGAGATGCAGGTGCCGTATGTTGGTGGAGCTGACGTCGAGGAACATCTGCGAGTTGCTGTTCTCTATGCCCGAGGTGATGCCGTGATCCACCGACTTATAAAAGAAGATGGGCATCAGGTAGTAGGGCGACAGCCGCGGGTCGGACCAGATGACACTGTTGCCCAGCGATACCTTCAGTCGCGGCACGGGGGTGACGGTGAAGATGTTGGCAGCGATGTATTTGCGGCGGTAGAGCTCGCGGTAGTCGGTGCCGTAGGCATTGGTGACCCAGAACGAGCGGGTGGAGTCGATCACCATCGAGGTGAGCCAGCCGTGCATCCAGGTCATCTCTGCCCAGCGCACGGGCTGCAGATGAAGCCTTATCTGCATGAACGACGGCGCCCTGCCCGAGAAAATATTCGTCCCGGCATAGCCGCTGCCCCACACCGGGGCGTCCTTCATAAAGGCGATGTCACCCCACTCCCAGCTGTAGCTTATGCCGCCGGTCATCTCCGAAAAATCGGTGCCGCCCTTGATATGCCCTCCGCGCTCCCGCGTAAGGTACTGTGCGCTTCCCGGCAGCGGATCCTGGTGGTTGTCCTGCAGCGCTGCGAAGAACCCCCAGTTGCGATAATTACCGTACACCTTCGCCCCGTTCTTCCAGCTTACGGGGCGGGTATTTGCCACGCCTGTCAGCCAGTCTGCTGATGCGTCAGGGGTCAGACCGCCGGTTATTCCCAGTATCGGCGAGACAGTAATGCTGAAAAGGGAGTCGCGGTACTGTGCCGTGGCCGGGTTATACACCAGCTTCAGCTTACCCTGCGGGGTGGTCATGCCGTATGCTTCGAGCCAGAAGTCGAGCTCGCGGCGCTGCCGCCCGGTGAGCTGCTCCCCGTGGCCTTCCGCCTCCTCCAGCGCCGCCGTTATCATCCTCCTGCTATAGGGCCTCACCGCCCTGTTCAGATCTGTCAACCCGTCGCCCGCCAGCTCGTCGAGGAAGAGGTAAATGCCTCCGTCGGCCACAGGTTCGGGGATCGACTGCGCAGAGCCCGTGAGGCCGCCACACAATAAGAGTATTGTTAATAAAGTTATCAGGTATGTTGAATAGTTCACTGAATCGGGTTTTTACAAAGATAACGCTTGAGTGACATTTGCATTGTTCTGTCTGAAAACTTAGGGGGAAATGAAAAAAGGACGCTTTCGTGTTTACACATTATCAGCTGATATTGCAATACTTACGTTGTCATATATCTTTATGACGATGCTCAAGCCGGCGGGGTTGAAGGCATATGTTCCGTCGCATCTCACCTTTTTCATCGTGCTGGCGCTGCTGTGGCTCATCGTTTCTGCCGTCTCCGGGAAGATAGGCCGCGGGCATATCATCAACCTCCGCACCCTCTTCTCGCATGTCTTGGCGTCGAACCTCACCGCGACAGGCATTGCGGCCCTGCTGCTGTTTGCCTCGCGCGACCTGGGCTACTCGAGGCAGGTGGTGTTCGGCACGGCCCTCACCGCCACAATGCTGGAGCTGGTGTTCGGTACTCTCTACCTGGCCTTCAGGAAGGCGCCGCTGCTGCAGCCAGCCCCTGAACTGCTGTCCGAGAGGGAGATGGTTGAGCGGGCACATGCCGCTGCCAACGACATGGAGGTCACTCCCGACCCCCAGCTGACGATGCGTCTCCAGGAGGGATGCTCGCGCGAACGCGCCGAGGCGCTGTCGGCGATGATCAGCACCGACGAGACATCACGGCTGGCGATAGTATCAACAGGAGAGGCCTTTAACATACAGAACCTCGAAAAGGGCGATTACACCTGCATCATCAACCTGAAACCCATCAACAGCATCAGGAAGCTCGACAGGTTCCTCGACACCGTCAACGGCAGGCTTGGCAGCGACGGCTTCTTCCTCTGTTCGGTGGAGACGCTCGAGCAGCGGGCACAACGCCTGCGGCAGAAATACTCGCCCGTGATCTATTTCCTCATAGCCCTGCCCGATTTCTTCATCAACCGTGTCACGCCCCGCCTGCGCCTCACCCGCGGACTCTGGGAGTCCTTCACCGGCGGTGCCAATCCGCCCTTCTCCAGGGCCGAGGCGCTGGGACGTCTCTGTCGTGCCGGCTTCTCCATCAGGCAGGAGAGGTTTGCAGGCAACATGCTGTGCGTCAAGGCGCAGCGTAAGACCGAGCCGGCGCATGCCAACGGCAACGGCTACGGGTTTATTATAGCCCTGCCACGCGTGGGGCGCGACGGACATCTGTTCAATGTATACAAGCTGCGCACCATGCACCCCTATTCGGAGTACATACAGGATTATATATATGATCTTCATGACCTCGCCGACGGTGGCAAGCTGAAGCACGACTTCCGTGTCACCACCTGGGGACGGTTTGCCCGGCGCGTATGGATCGACGAGCTGCCGATGCTCTACAATATCCTCCGGGGCGATATAAAGATCTTCGGCGTGCGGCCGCTGTCGAACCACTACTTCAGCCTCTACAACGATGACATCCGCGACCGGCGCATACAATACAAGCCCGGCCTCATGCCCCCCTATTATGCCGACATGCCGGCAGGGCTCGAGGCCATCCAGCTGTCGGAGAAGAAGTATTTCGATTCCTGGGACAAGAACCCGGCAGGCACAGATATCAGGTACTTCGCCCGCAGTGTTTACAACATCCTGTTCAGGAGCGCGAGATCGGCGTAAAAGGAAAAAAGTCACTGGCGTCAGGACCCGTGACCTTTTAGATTGAGACCCTGAGTCCCTCAGGTTATTTCTGTTTCAGCTTAGCCTCCATGCACAGAGTGGCGTGAGGTACGGCGCGGAGACGCTCCTTGCTGATGAGCTGGCCCGTCTCACGACAGATGCCGTAGGTCTTGTTCTCGATACGTACCAGCGCCGCCTGCAGGTGCTGTATGAACTTCAGCTGACGCTGTGCCAGCCTGCCGGCCTCCTCCTTTGACAGTGTGGTGGCACCCTCTTCCAGCACCTTGAAGGTGGGAGAGGTGTCCATGGTATCGTTGTTATCCTCATGGGTAATGCTTGCCTTGAGAACCTCGTAGTCTTTCCTGGCTTTGTCGAGTTTGGCCATGATCAACTGCCTGAACTCCTCCAGCTCCTCATCCGAATATTTTGTCTTTTCTGCCATGGCTACCGGTGTTTGAATTATGCCGCAAATGTAATATAAAATATGATATGATTTTCATTATTCGCTATGAGGCAGCAGGCAGTAGGCAATAGGCAGTAGTCAAAGCCTTATTTATATGATTATCAATATACTATAAAGATTGTGATTTCTATGATGATATTCTACAGTCAGATTCCCCCGATAGCTTCCAGGACTGATCTGCCGCATGTCATCTAAATATACTAACTGGACTGAGCAAAATTTCTCAAGACACTGAGTAAATTTTTGAAGTAATTATTTGTAATTATGTTTGTGAAACATTATTTTTGTTAAGCATAATTTTATCATGTTTGTTAACAGGAATATTGAAATCGCCAGGCTTAAAAGAGTATTAAGCAATGAGAAGGCACAGTTAGTAGTGATCTACGGCAGACGTCGCAGTGGCAAATCAACATTGTTAAGGCAAATCATAGACAACAACACAATATTCTTTTCTGCAGACATGCGGGAAACCCCACTGCAGATCAGCGCTTTAGCAGAAAGAATTGAGGGAATTATCTCTGGCTTTTCTACTCCTGTATATCCGGACTGGGATTCGCTGTTGAGAACCCTTAATAGGTCACTGCACAAACGCATTACGCTTTGCATCGATGAGTTTCCTTATCTTGTAAAAAACTCCCCGGAATTGCCATCCCTGATCCAGAATATTCATGACGACGGAGCGCACAGCAACTATAACATCATCATCTGCGGGTCATCACAAATGATGATGCATGATCTGGTACTTAACAAAAAAGCCCCACTATACGGCAGGGCGGGGGAAATAATGAAAATTTCACCACTGTCTGTTCATCACCTCATGACATTCCTTGCTATAACACCTGAAGAGGCTGTAATGGAATACAGTGTCTGGGGAGGCATACCCCGTTATTGGGAAGTACGGAAATCGTCGCGATCTCTCGAAGAGGCACTTGAATATAATGTTATTAATCCTTACGGCCTCTTCGCAGAAGAACCTGAACGTCTGTTTTCAGATGAGATCAGAACCTCCGTTCAGGCGTTCACCATGTTAACTCTTATCGGTTCCGGCTGCCATAGGCTTTCTGAAATAGCCGCACGAATGGAAAAACCTTCCACTCACCTTTCCAGGATACTGGCATTTCTTATTGAACTGAAATATATCAGACGTGAGATCCCCTTTGGTGAATCCTTGCGATCAACAAAAAAGACTCTCTATAAAATTGATGATCCCTTTCTGAATTTCTGGTTTACCTTCATTGCTCCGGAAAAAAGTCGTATTGATTTAGGGCTTACATCACAGGCTCTCCAGGATATAAAAAAGAAAATGCCCATTTACACTGCTTCCGTTTGGGAAGAACTGTGCCGTAAGGCTGTCCCATTTTTGTTCCCTGATGATAATTTCAATCCGGCTAAACGCTGGTGGGGTCGGGGCATTGACGGTTCTCAGTTGGAAATCGATGTAATTGCAGAATCGAGAGATAGAAAAATCATTGTGGCAGGCGAAGCGAAATGGAGTGAAAAAACGAATGCTGCATCAGAGTATGAGGTCCTGAAGAAAAAGATTACTAACCTGCCTTTTATTAAAGCACGTAAAGTAATTCCTGTGCTTTTTTTGAAGCACAAAGCAATCAATCTGCCCGAATACGTGACTGTCTTCAGTCCCGATGACGTAGTCAATGCCTTGAAATAGGTCAAAGGCTTGAGGGCCTGATTCCTGAAGTGCTGAGAGTGGCAAAAGACTTAAGACATAATGACCCGAGACCTGCAGACTTTTTATTACCTTTGCAAGCTGAAAAATTGTAGGCAAATGTCGAAGAAATTTCCCGAGTATAAGGGTCTTGACCTCCCGAAGGTGAACAACGATGTCCTGAAGATGTGGGACGATAACGACACCTTCCGCAGGTCGCTGCGCAGCCGTGACGGCAAGGGCGAATTCGTCTTCTACGAGGGTCCGCCCTCGGCCAACGGGATGCCCGGAATTCATCATGTCATGTCGCGCGCCATCAAGGACACCGTATGCCGCTACAAGACACTGCAGGGCTACGAGGTGAAGCGCAAGGCAGGATGGGACACCCACGGACTACCCGTAGAGCTGGGCGTGGAGAAGTCGCTGGGCATCACCAAGGAAGACATCGGGACAAAAATCTCCGTGGAGGAGTACAACGCCGCATGCCGCAAGGATGTGATGAAGTTCACCGACGCGTGGGAGGACCTGACACGCCACATGGGCTACTGGATCGACATGGACAACCCCTACATCACCTATGACAACAGGTATATCGAGACCCTCTGGTGGCTGCTGAAGGAGCTCTACAAGAAGGACCTCCTCTACGAGGGGTACACCATACAGCCCTTCTCCCCCGCCGCCGGCACCGGCCTCAGCTCGCACGAGCTCAACATGCCGGGATGCTACAGGGATGTGAAGGACACCACCTGCATCGCCCTCTTCAACCTCATCCGCAACGGGAAGTCGGAGTTCCTCTTCAGCGGCATCGACACCGAGGAGGTGAAGATCATGGCCTGGACCACCACACCCTGGACGCTGCCCTCCAACACCGCCCTGGCCGTGGGTCCCGACATCCAATATGCCAGGGTACGCACCACGAACCCCTACAGCGGTGAGCCCCTGACAGTCATACTGGCCGGGGATCTTCTTCCGGTGATCTTCGCGCCGGACAAAAAGCTGGAGTACACCGTCACCGGCACCTACAGGGGCTCGGAGTTAAAAGACATTGACTACGAACAGCTTATCGACTGGGTAAAGCCTGACGACGGCGCTTTCCGGGTGGTCACGGGCGATTTCGTCACCACCGTTGACGGGACGGGCATCGTTCATATAGCGCCTACATTCGGTGCTGACGACTACCGTGCAGGGCGCGAGCATGGCGTCCCGCCGCTGCTGGTGCTGATGTCCGACGGCTTCCAGGCGCCGCTGGTCGACCGCCGCGGACGGATGGTGCCGCTTGAGGATCTCGACCAGGCATTCATCGCCACCCGGGTCAATACAGAAACCTACGGTCCTTTTGCCGGCCGTTTTGTCAAAAACGAATACGACGAGAGCCTGCCGGAGGGCGCCGACACCCTCGACATCGACATCGCCGTGATGCTCAAGCAGCAGGGCAAGGTGTTCCGCATCGAGAAGCAGATTCACAATTACCCGCACTGCTGGCGCACCGACAAGCCGGTTCTCTATTACCCGCTCGACTCATGGTTCATACGCACCACCGCGCTGCGCGACCGCATGATAGAGCTCAACAACACAATCAACTGGAAGCCCGGGAGCACCGGCACCGGCCGCTTTGGCAAGTGGCTCGAGAACCTCGTCGACTGGAACCTGTCGCGCTCACGCTACTGGGGCACACCGCTGCCCATCTGGATGACCGACGACCGCCAGGAGGAGATATGCATCGGGTCGCTGGCCGAGCTTAAGATAGAGATCACCCGCAGCATCGACGCGGGATACATGATGCACAACCCGCTGGCGAGCTTCGTCGAGGGCGACAACAGCGCGGAGAACTACTCGCTGCTCGACCTGCACAGGCCGTTTGTCGATGAGATAATACTGGTCAGTCCCACCGGCAGGCCCATGCGCCGCGAGCCCGACCTGATAGACGTGTGGTTCGACTCCGGAGCGATGCCCTATGCGCAGGCACACTACCCGTTTGAGAACAAGGATAATTTTAGTGAGATGTTCCCGGCAGACTATATCGCCGAGGGTGTCGACCAGACACGCGGATGGTTCTTCACGCTGCATGCCATCGCCACGATGATATCCGATTCGGTATCGTTTAAAAACATCATATCCAACGGGCTGCTGCTCGACAAGAACGGAAACAAGATGTCGAAGCGGCTGGGCAATGCCGTTGATCCCTTCATCATCATCGACCAGCACGGTGCCGATCCGGTGAGGTGGTACATGCTCACCAACGCGCAGCCGTGGGATAACCTCCGGTTTGACATCTCGGGCGTGGAGGAGGTGAAGCGCAAGTTCTTCGGCACACTCTACAACACATATTCGTTCTTCGCCCTCTATGCCAACGTCGACGGCTTTACCGGCAGGGAGCCGCAGGTGCCCGTCGAACGCAGGCCGGAGATAGACCGCTGGATCATCTCGCTGCTCAACACGCTGGTGAAGGAGGTGACGGAACGGTATGACGACTATGACATCACCCCGGCGGGACGGGCCATTTCGGATTTTGTTACCGAGAACCTCTCGAACTGGTACGTGCGCCTCAACCGCAAGAGGTACTGGGGCGGCGGGCTCGACGAGGACAAGCTGTCGGCCTACCAGACACTATACACCTGCCTCGAGACCGTGTCCATCCTGGCAGCACCCCTCATACCCTTCTTCACCGACCGCATCTTCGTCGACCTGAATGCCGTTAGCGGCAGGCACAGCGAAGAGTCGGTGCATCTCGTAGCCTTCCCGTCATACGATAAAAAGCTGATAGACAAGCATCTCGAGGAGAGGATGGAGATAGCCCAGAAGATATCGTCGATGATCCTTGCGCTGCGGCGCCGGGTGAACATCAGGGTGCGACAGCCGCTGGCGAAGATCATGGTGCCGGTGACCAACGGGCAGTTCAAAAAGAAATTCGAGGCTGTCAGGTCGCTGATACTGGCCGAGGTGAACGTCAGGGAGGTGGAGTATGTCGATGACACGTCGGGCATGCTCATCCGCAAGGTGAAGCCCAGCTTCAAGCTGCTGGGACCACGCTTCGGCAAGAAGATGAAGGAGGCGGGAGCCGCCATCCTGGCCATGACGCAGGAGGAGATAGCTGAGTTCGAGAAGCTAGGCACCTGGACCCTGAAACTTGACGGAGAGGCCTATGCCATCACCGCCGATGAGGTGGAGATTATCTCCGAGGACATACCCGGATGGCTGGTGGCCAACGAGGGCAAGCTGACGGTGGCGCTCGACATCACCGTCACTGAGGAGCTGCTGCATGAGGGCATCGCCCGCGAGTTCGTGAACCGCATACAGAACATACGCAAGGAGAGCGGCTTCGAGGTTACCGACAAGATCAGGGTGGTGATTGAGGAACTGCCGGCGGTCGCTGCTGCCGTGCGCAAGCACGCCGACTACATCGCGGCGCAGACGCTGGCGCTGGATATCTCCCTTGCCCCCTCCTCCGCCCTCACCTCCCCCGCCGTCCGCGAGACGGACATCGAGGAGCAGATGGTGCGGGTGTTGGTAGAGAAGGTCTGATTCAGTCGGCAGTCGGCAGTCGGCAGTCGGCAGTCGGCAGTAGTGTCTGAAATCCCTGCCGTGTAGCGCCTGCCCCGATAGCCGGAAGGCGTATCGGGGGGTTTAGGTATTGTAGCACAATAGGCCATCATTGATTTTTTACCCCGTAGAGCCAGCCCCGATAG
>DHHM01000022.1:0-28280 GCA_002403305.1 Bacteroidales bacterium UBA4772 | reverse complement strand
TATCGCACCAAACCCTACCCCGTAGCGCCTGCCCACGATGTCAACCATCCTGTTGGAAGCACAAAGATTTGTATACTACACACAAAAGAGAGCATAGAAGGGAATGCTCCTGATATTATTCTCATTCCCGAAATTTTTGAATGAAACACGGTATGAAAACGGCGGTGAATATCTCTTGACATATTCAGCAAGACTTTTAGAACGTACGTTGTCACCGGATTTAACTTCAATCGGTATCACATCTCCATTTTTCTGAATTATGAAATCCACCTCAGCCCGGCCCTGAGATTCCCAGTAGTATATATCGTAATCCAATGATGAAAGGGCTACAGCTACACTATTCTCAGCGATGGCACCCCTAAATCTGTCTCCTGCCCTTGCAAGGTATTCATATGCTGTAATTCCTGACATTCCAGTTAACAAACCCGTATCAGAGTGATAAAGCTTAAAAGCAGTTGGATCTTCCCACGTTGAAACAGGGAATCGTCCCTCCGATACTCTGCGACAGGCAGTTACAATACCAGCTGCCTTCAGCCATTCTACTGCGGACCCATAATCCGCAGACCTTGCACCACTGCGTATTGTCTTGTATTGAAACTTACGGTTCTCCTTAGCCAACTGTACCGGTAAAGATTCATAGACAGCTATAATCCGTACCGTCTCATTTTTGTCAGCATATCTCGCCATATCTGCTATAAAAGCATTATTTATGCTTTTCTTAGCCATGTCCAACATCGGGGTATCGCCTGTTGCAGTGTACTCATTTACCACCTGTGGCATACCTCCGATGTAAATAAAAGTACGGTAGAAATCATTGAACATTTCATGAAGTGAGCATTGTGTAAACCCATTGAACGACTCCCTGATTAATTCAACTGCATCCTTTCCTCTTACAACCCACAAAAATTCCTCAAAATCAAGCGGGTACATATTCAAAGTATCGACCTTCCCGACTGGATAGGAACTGTTATCACGATTTATAGAAACACCCAGCAGCGAGCCAGCCGCTACAACATGATATCCCGGGGCCTCTTCACAAAAGTACTTCAGGGAAGTTAATGCTCTGCTGCAGGATTGTATTTCATCAAAGAACAGCAGTGTCTTTCCCTCAATGACCGGCTCTCCTGTAAGCACAGATAATTCTTTAATTATTCGCTCGGGTAAAAGATCACGGTCAAAGACCCGTGAGAGCTCATTATTACTCTCAAAATTCAGATAAAGCATATTAATGAAATGTTTCCTGCCAAAGGCAACTATTGAATAAGTCTTTCCCACCTGTCTGGCACCCTGGACGATCAATGGCTGCCTATTTCTGCTTTTCATCCATCGTATCAGCTTAGCTTCTATCTTTCGTTCCATTTTATGCAATCTTATTACACTTTTATGATCATTATAATGCGAATATATTACATTTTTTCGTACTTACAAGTACTAAAGTGAGAAATCTTCATACTTGATCCCGGATATCACTCCCTTATCCGATCCCGCAACATTTAATATCTTTGCACGAAATAAATCATTGACATCATGTTTTCAGGAATAGTAGAGGAAGCCGCACCGGTGGTGCGCATAGAACAGGACAGGGATAACATCCACATAACAATGCGATGCTCATTCACCGATGAGCTGAAGATCGACCAGAGCGTGTCGCACAACGGCGTCTGCCTTACGGTGGTGAAGAAGGAGAACGACACCTACACCGTCACCGCCATCAGGGAGACGCTCGACAAGACTAACCTGGGGCTGCTGAAGCCGGGCGACAAGGTCAACCTGGAGCGCAGCACCCGCCTCGACGGTCGCCTTGACGGTCACATGGTGCAGGGGCACGTCGACCTCACGGCAACATGCACCTCGGTGCGCGAGGCCGAGGGATCATGGTACTACACCTTTGAATACGAACCGAAGTCGCCCGAGCATATAACCGTGGAGAAGGGGTCGGTCAGCGTCAACGGCGTCAGCCTGACCGTGGTCAACTCCAGAGACAGGTCGTTTGAAGTGGCCATCATCCCCTTCACCTGGGAGGTGACCAACTTCCACCAGATCAGGGAGGGCACCGTTGTCAATATTGAGTTCGACATCCTCGGCAAGTACATCGCCAAGATAGTCCGGCAGCAGCTGGGAAAAGATTAACTGTCATGAAAGCAGATATCGGAATTAGCAGCTATCCGGTCAAAGTAGCCGGAGTTTTACTAAGTGCAATAAGCCTGATGGGATTGATTGTCTGCAAATTGACCGGATATGATCCTGCTTTATCTGTATCCTTTCTACAATAGTGCAAGGGAAATGACTGAGTTACGGCTTGATGATTATTTCATCAATGAAGAGCTGAACCGGGATCTGCTTCTTGAATACTCCTCTCGTATTAAGGTCAAGGCTCTCGATAAAAGAGTCAAATTGCTTTTAACCAGCTATGATTTATAACACCAAAATAAATAACAGACTACCCAATCCATCTGCAAAACAGCTATAACACTCAGACGAAACACAAGTAGCGGTTACAATTGATATCTTTGCCGGACAGAAGTTATTATGAGTGTCAGGAAAATAATAGTTGCCGTCACCGGGGCCAGCGGGGCGGTGTATGCCCTGAAGCTGCTGGAGCGGCTGCGCGGGCTGGCGGAGTCACTCCCCGGGCAGGGCGAGCATTCCCGGGGTCAGGTGAAGCCTCTTTCAGGGCATAGTATGAACACGCACGCACAGGCTGAGACAATCCCCGGGCAGACGGAACAACCGCGCGAGCTGCCTGAACCGCCGGCAGAGGTGGCTGTCATCTTCACCGGCAACGCTGAGGAGATAATGCTTTACGAGACAGGCGCCTGGTATAAGCCGTCAGGCACAGAGACGATCTGGGATAACAACGACTTCAACGCTCCCTTCGCGTCGGGATCATCATCATATGACACCATGATCATCTGTCCCGCCTCCATGGGCATGGTGGGCCGTATAGCCCACGGTGTCTCCGACGACCTCATCACACGGGCAGCCGACGTGATGCTGAAGGAGCGACGCCGCCTGATTCTCGTCCCCCGCGAGACACCCTACAGTCTCATCCACATCACCAACATGAAGCTGCTGACCGAGGCCGGCGCCGTCATCTGCCCCGCCACACCCTCCTTCTACAGTCGGCCGCAAACAATTGATCAACTAGTGATGACGGTGATCGACAGGGTGCTTACCCTGGCTGGATTCACTGTTGATACATTCCGGTGGAACGAGGAGGGCTAGTCATATTGATCACAATCAGTTTTTTAGCCAATGGTAATGCCCAGGTGAGCCAGATAAAAGGAAAGGGTTATTCATTAACACACTCAGGTGGAACGAAGAGGGTTAGTCATATTGATCACAATCAGGTGGAAAGAGGAGGGTTAGTCATATTGATCACAATCAGTTTGTTAGCCAATGGTAATGCCCCGGTGAGCCAGATAAAAGCAAAGGGTCATCCATTGACACACTCAGGTGGGACAGATAGTATCAATTAAAGGGTTAAGCATAAACAATCAGAGAGCCGGATGGCAGAAGCAGAACTTCACAAAAGAATAAAGTCGCTGTTCCGGCGTCACCATGTGCTGAGCATTGCCACCGTCAGCGAGCGCGGACCCTGGTGCGCATCGTGCTTCTATGCATGGGACGAGGAGAACAACACCCTGGTCATCACCACCGATCCTGAAACACGTCACGGTGCGGAGTTCCGTAGCAGTCCTGAAGTTGCCGGCACCATCGCCCTTGAGACAAAACGCGTGGGTCGCATCCGCGGGGCGCAGTTCACCGGCACCGTCAGCGAACCGGAAGGCGACGACCTGAAGCGCGCCCGCCGCATCTACCTCAGGCGCTTCCCCTACGCCGCCCTCGTGGATCTGCACCTGTGGGTCATCCACCTCAACCATATCAAGCTCACGGACAACCGACTGGGCTTCGGAAAGAAGATCTTATGGTCATCCTGATCTCAAAAAATAATTCATTATAAATGCTGATCTCCATTCTTTATTCCAATAATTAATATTATTTTTGTGATTAGATTCACATAAATGATATTAATTATGTGAAATATGAGATTAGAAAGAGATATTTTAACACGTCTGGTTGACTGGAAAGACAAAGCTTCCAGGAAACCTTTGATTCTGCAGGGCGTAAGACAGGTTGGCAAGACATGGCTGCTGAAACATTTCGGCTCAGTCTATTTTGATGACACAGCTTATTTCAATTTTGAAAAACAAAAAGAGCTGGAGCAGTTTTTCAGTAGTACAAAAGATCCGGAGAGGATCATCGATAATCTTGCACTGGTACAGGGGAGACCCATTGTACCTCAAAAAACACTTATTATTTTCGATGAGATTCAGGAGTGCAATGACGCCCTGAACTCACTGAAATATTTCTGCGAAGAGCGTCCCGATTACGTTATCGCCTGTGCCGGATCGTTACTTGGTGTTGCAATGAGCCGGGGTGCATCATTCCCCGTCGGGAAAGTTGATTTCTTAGATCTGCATCCGGTATCTTTTTCCGGGTTTCTGAAAGCCTCATCACCTGAGCTGTTCAATTTTATTGAACAGCTGGACAAGGCAGAACCTATTCCTGATATATTTTTCAATCCACTGCGGGATAAACTAAAGATGTATTATATATGCGGTGGGATGCCCGAGGCAGTTGTGAGGTTGCTTGACGATAAAGACATTACCGGCACCCAGGAGGTGCTGCAGGGAATCATTAATTCATATCTTCTTGATTTCTCTAAACATGTTGAAAATAAGGATATTCCAAAAATTAACTATATCTGGAAATCCTTGCCCTCACAATTGGCAAAGGAGAACAAAAAGTTTATTTATCATGCCGTCAGACCCGGTGCAAGAGCAAGAGATTATGAGAATGCCCTTCTATGGCTTGTGAATGCAGGATTGGCTCTGAAAATAAACCGTGTCACCGCTCCCTCACTGCCGCTGCCTGCATATGATGATCTTACAGCTTTTAAGATCTATTTGCCTGATGTGGGGATACTGCGACGATTGTCTTTACTTGACCCTGTTGCTGTATCTGAAGGGAACAGGCTATTCACTGAATTTAAAGGTGCCCTTACAGAAAACTTTGTTCTGGCTAGCCTGATTAATCAATTTGAAGGTATGCCAAATTACTGGAAATCAAACAACATAGCGGAAGTCGATTTTCTTATTCAGTCAGGCAATGATATTATTCCTGTCGAAGTAAAATCCGATGAGAATATCAGAAGTAAGAGCTTGTCCTGGTATCGCAAGGAATACAATCCTGCGGTGAGTATACGGTTTTCCCTCCGCAACCTAAATTTCAACGGAGGGATATTGAATATTCCACTTTTCTTGGTCGATTACACAAAAAAGCTGCTTGATATTGTTGACCCCGGTATGGGTGGTGAGCAATGAAGTGTCGGCATCGGACCCCGCTGCCTGATCTCTATTTTTAATACCTTTACTGACCCATGATCGACCACTCAACCATAGAGCGAATCTTTGACGCCGCGCAGATAACAGACGTGGTGTCCGAGTTTGTTTCGCTCAAGCGCAGAGGGGTTAACCACATAGGTCTCTGTCCGTTCCATAACGAGAAGACTCCCTCATTTACCGTCTCGCCCGCCAAGGGCATCTTCAAGTGCTTCGGCTGCGGCAAGGGCGGCAACGCCGTCAACTTCATCATGGAGCACGAGCACCTCTCATACCCCGAGGCACTCCGCTGGCTGGCGAAGAAATATCACATAGAGATTGAAGAGAAGGAGGTCACGCCCGAGGAGATCGCCAAACAGAACGAGCGCGAGAGCATGCTGGTCGTCACCCAGTACGCCGCCCGCCTTTTCACAGAGACTCTCTTCCACGGCCATGAGGGCATGGCGCTGGGCTTGTCCTACTTCCGCGAGCGCGGCTTCGGCGACGCCATCCTGAAGAAATTCGAGGTGGGATACTGCAATGAGAAGCGTGACGACTTTACCCAGAAGGCCATCGCCGCGGGTTACAAGAGCGAGTACCTCGTCATGAGCGGCCTCACCATCGACAGGGAGGGCTATCTCTTCGACCGCTTCGCGGGACGGATCATGTTCCCCATACATTCGCTCTCGGGGCAGGTGCTGGGCTTCGGCGGCCGCATCATCAAGAAAGACCTCAAGGCGGCGAAGTATGTCAACACGCCCGAGACAGAGATATATCACAAGAGCCGCATTGTCTACGGCATCTTCCAGGCACGCCAGGCCATCAGCCGTGAAGACCGCTGCTACCTGGTGGAGGGCTACACCGATGTGCTCTCCATGCATGAATCGGGCGTGGAGAACGTTGTAGCCTCCTCCGGCACCGCCCTGACACAGGAGCAGATACGCCTCATCAAGCGCTTCACTCCCAACATCACCATGCTCTACGACGGCGACCCGGCAGGCGTCAAGGCCTCACTGCGCGGCACCGACATGGTGCTGGAGGAGGGGATGAACGTACGCATCGTCATGCTGCCCGAGGGCGAGGACCCCGACTCCTACTCTAAAAAGTTATCCAACGAGAAGTTCAAGACCTTCCTGAAGGAGAACGAGACCGACTTCATCCGCTTCAAGACCAGGCTGCTGCTCGATGAGGCGCAGAACGACCCCGTCCGCCGTGCCAACCTGGTGCGTGAGGTGGTTCGCTCCATAGCCGTCATCCCCGACCAGATCGCCCGCACCATCTATGTCAAGGAGAGCAGCAGGCTGCTGGGCATGCCCGAGGAGGTGGTGCTCGACGAGGTGCTGAAGCTGCGCAAGCAGCAGACGTTCCGCGACCGCAACACCTGGCCGGTGCAGGATGCCGTGGTGGCGCCGCAGTCCACAGTGCAGAAACAGAAGATCAAAGAGGCGACATCACACTACTCTGAGAAGGAACTGCTGCGCCTCCTGATACGCTACGGCTCCGAGGTGCTGACACGCGAAACCGACAAAGAGTCGGGCATCGAGACCGTCACCACCGTGGCCGACTATATCATCTCGCAGATAACGGAGGATGAGCTGGAGTTTGAGGACACCCTCTTCTCAACCATCTATTCAGAGATAACCTTCCTTGTCACCCAGGGACTCGTCGCCAGCGAACGCCACTTCGTACAGCATGCAGATCCCGTCATCAGCTCAACAGTCGTTGACATGCTGACCGAGCAGTACACCCTGAGCAACATATGGAGGTCACACGGAGCCTTCGTCGAGACGGAGGAGATGAAGGTCAAAGAGATCGTCCTCGACTCAGTACTCAAGTTCAAGGGTGACAAGATCAAGGTGATGCAGAAGGAGATACGCAAAGCGATGGCTGAGGCGGCAGGCGACGACGAGAAGATATCGGAGCTGCAGGCACGCTACAAGGCGATGACCTCGCTGCAAAAGAAAATTTCAGCCGGACTGGGTGGCCGCATAGTCCTGTGACAACAGCAAAAAGCTTTTCCGGGCCCGGCAGCCTCTTCGTCCTGTGACAGCAACACAATATCTGCAGCACCCGGCGCCAGCATCGTCCTGTGACAACAGAAAACCAAACAACATTTTTCTTAACTTGTGGAAAATTTCCGGAACCATGAGACTACTGCTTCCCGCCCTCATTATGCTCTCTGTGATGACCCTCACCTTCACCTCATGCAGACGGGCAGAAAAGGGCTCCGGCATCCTCGTTCCGGTTTTCTCGACATACCATCCCGAGACCCCCAACGAGGCGGAAAAACTCAGGGAGATCTATTACGGACTGCTGACGCCCGTGGAGGTGACCAATATCTTCGAGCGGCTGCATATCCCCTTCAGTGACACCATCGTCCTTGCCCCCGAAAACCGCGATCTCTATATGAGCAGTTACAAGGCCGCCATGAACCTGGGCGTTTACGGTGTCGACATGGGTTACATAAAGCTCTTCGGCGTCAACCGCCAGACAATGAGCTATTTCAGCACTATAAAATCGCTCAGCGAACGGCTCAACATGCCTGACACCTTCCTGGCGGATGCCATTGGAAGTCTGAATGCCGATATGAGCAATGCCGACTCACTCACCAGGCTGATGAACAATGCCTATGCGAAGATCGATGCGCACCTGCGCGGCGAGGGCAGCGAAGGCACCCTGGGGCTGATGCTCATGGGAGGATGGATAGAGGCGATGTACCTCGCGACACAGCTGGCCTATGACCCGGCAAACCCTGACCCTGAGGTGGTTGGCAAGATAGCCGAGCAGAAGTATTCGCTCACCTCGCTGCTCAGCTTCATGAAGAACTATTATGACGACCCCATGGTTGTCTTCTACACCAAGAAACTGAAGTACCTCAATCGCTGGTTTGATACCTTTGACATATACTATCAGAAGGGGGATGTCGCCGTTGACACACTGCGGCAGATGATCACCACGACAGGGACGGAGATGAATGTCACCGTGGGCACCCTGAATGAGATACGCGATTACGTGGCCAGGCTGAGGGCCGAGGTCACTGCTGTCTGAACAAACCGAAAAACCTTATATCATGAACCGTCAACTTCTCACCGTTGCCGCTGCTGTGGCCGTGATCATCATGTCATGCGGAAGGGTCTCACCTGACAGCTCCACCGACCTCCCTCCTGCCATCACCGTCATCGACAAGGGCTTCAGCAAGTTCATCTCGGCATACACTGCCGGAACAGTCCCGGCGCTGACCACGGTGCAGGTGGTCTTCACCCCCGGGTTCGCGGCAACCGTCGACCGCAGCCGCACACAGGGACTCTTCTCGTTCACCCCTGACATCAAGGGCACGGCGGAGTGGGCCGACGATATCACGCTGGTATTCAGGCCATCGCGGCCGCTGGCACCCGGCACCTCCTACCAGGGTAAACTTGACATGAGCAGGTTCGGAAAGATGGAGGAGCGGCTTCGTTTCTTCCCCCTGGCCTTCCGCACCGTGGAGAAGAACTTCACGGTTAACCTCGACCCGATAACTGTCACCCCTCCTGACGGGAGCACATACACGCTCACAGGCACCATCGTCACCTCTGACCGCATCGACAATGCCGAGGTCGAGAAATACCTCACCGCCCGCACCGGCAAACGCGATGAGAAAATGACCTGGGAGCACGGCAGCGGCAACATCCACAGTTTCAAGATCAAAAACATAGGCCGGGGCGATGATGAGAGCCGGCTGACGGTGGCATGGAACGGCACTCCATACGGGATAAAGACGAAGGGCGAAATCCCCGTGGCCATACCTGCCGCGGGCGACTTCATGGTTACCGATATGAAGGTTAACACGGGTGAGAGCAAGAGCATCGAGATATTCTTCTCCGATCTGCTGGATGCAGGAGGCGAGCTCGACGGGATGGTCACCTCGGAACCGTATCATCCTCTCTCCCTCAGCGCCGACGGCAACAGGCTGCTGGTCATCCCGGGCGACTATGTCATCGGCGAGGTTAAGATCACCGTCGACGGCTCCCTGCGCAACTCCCGCGGCGAGAAGCTCGGCGAGGCTGTCACGAGGGGCATCAACTTCACTCCTGTAGAGCCGGGCATAAGGTCGGCCGGCAGGGGTGTGATCATGCCCTCATCCGGCAACCTCATCTTCCCGTTCATGGCTGCCAACCTTAGTGCCGTCGATCTCACCATAATCAAGATATTCGAAAACAACCTGCCTTATTTCCTGCAGCAGAACAGCATGGGCGAGGCCGGGGAGTACCACAGCGTGCGACAGTTCGGCAGGCCTGTCTGCCGTGGCCGCATCGACCTCACCGCCGGTGCAGGCTTCGATCCGAACCGCTACAACCTCTTTACCATAGACCTGGCAGATTACATCGAGCCGGAGCCCGGGATTCTCTACCGTGTTGAACTGGGGATGCGACCCTCCTATTCGCTCTACCCATGTTCCGGGGAACGAAAGGAGTCGGTCTATGAGCAGATGCTTGAGCAGGTGGATGTCGATCGCAGGTGGGAGGGATCGGATGATTATTATTCTCTCTCCGAGGAGGGGCTCTTCTACGAGTATGCCTATAACTGGCGCGAGAGCAGCAACCCCTGCAACGACGCCTACTACAGTCCCTACAAGAAGCTGGTCAGCAATATCCTGGCCTCTGACCTCGGCATCATCGTCAAGGGGGGCAGCGACAACAACCTGAGGGTCTTTGTCCGCGACCTGCGCACCGCCGATCCTGTTGAGGGTGCCACCGCCGAGATCTACGACTTCCAGATGCAGCTTATGGGTACTGTCACCACCGACAGGGCGGGCATCGCCGCACTGGCCTGCCCCAGGAAGCCTTTCCTGGTGATAGCGCGCAAGGACAAAAACCGCAACTACCTCTCTCTCAAGGACGGTGCAGCTCTCTCCATGAGCTCGTTCGATGTCTCGGGCGAGTCGCCGCAGGACGGCATCAGGGCCTTCCTCTTCACCGAGCGCGATGTGAGGCGGCCGGGGGACTCCATCTTTGTGGGGGTGATAATACGCGACATGGGGCAGGGACTGCCCACCGGGCACCCCGTTCACTTCGAGCTGTACAACACCCGCGGGCAGCGTATCGATGACCAGGTGGCTCTGCTGAACCCGCAGGGGTTCCTGACCTTCACCACCCGCACCTCCGACGATGCGGAGACAGGCAACTACCGTGCGCAGGTGCGCATCGGCGCTGCCACCTTCACCAGGGTCATCAAGGTGGAGACCGTCAAGCCCAACAGGCTGAAGATCAAGCTCGACTTCCCCTATACCATCGCCGGCGGTGAGAACAGGTCGCTCCGCGGCGACATGAAGGTCACCTGGCTCAACGGAGCCACAGCGCGCGACATGAAGAGCACCGTGGAGCTGCTGCTTCGGCCGGTAAAGACATCCTTCGACAAATACGGACAGTATAACTTTGACGATCCTGCCTCGCAGTTCTGGTTCGACAGCCAGACGGTCTTCGACGGCAGCATCAACAGCTCGGGCGAAGCGACAGTCACCTTCACCCCCGACAGGGAGATGATGGCTCCCGGCATGCTCAACGCCATCTTCACCACCAGAGTATTCGAGAAGGGCGGCGACGCCAGTATAACACAGACGGTGATACCCTATGCTCCGTACCCCTCTTTTGTCGGGATGAACATACCCGCCCTGGGCGCCACAGGTCGCATCCTCTTCACCGACAGGCCCAACGAGGTGCGGCTGGTGACGGTCGACAAGAACGGCAAGCCGGTACGCAGCCAGGTGGAGGTTAACGTCTGGAAGCTCGACTACCGCTGGTGGTGGGAGTCGGACGAGGAGTACCTCGGATCTTATATCTCGCGCAGCAGCACCAACAACATTTTCAGGCAGACCGTCACCACCTCCACTGCCGGCGAGGGGACGGTATCGTTCAGCGTAGACAAGCAGCGGTGGGGCCGCTACCTTGTCAGGGCGACGCTGCCGTCAGGACACTCCACGGGCATGATAGTGCTGGTCGACTGGCCCTGGGACTACGGCATGAAGCCCGGCGGCAACGACGGCGCCAGCCTGCTGCAGCTCAATACTGACAGGGACAAGTATGCCGTTGGCGATGAGATAAGCCTCACCTTCCCGTCGCCGGAGAACGGTCGCGCCATCATCACCATTGAGAACAGCACCGGGCTGCTCGACATAACTGAGGTGAACACCCAGGCCGGCAACAGCGAGGTGAAGGTGAAAGCCACCGCCGCGATGGCTCCCAACGCCTATCTATGCGTGACCATGCTGCAGCCCCACTCGCAGACGGTCAATGATGCTCCCGTGCGGCTCTACGGCGTGATACCGGTGATGGTGGAGAACCCGTCGTCCCGACTCACGCCGGTGATAAACATGCCTGACCGCATCAGGTCGCGTCAGGAGTTTGAGATTAAGGTCGAAGAGAAGAACAGGCAGGAGATGACCTACACGCTCGCCGTGGTGGATGAGGGGTTGCTGGACCTGACGGGATTTCGTACCCCTGACCCATGGAAGTGGTTCTTCGTCAAGCATGCGCTGGGGGTAAAGACATGGGATCTGTATGACATCGTCTTCGGCGCCTTCGGCGGTAAGCTGGGCCGCGCCCTGGCCATAGGCGGCAGTGAGGCTGCCATCGACCAGAGCAAGAACAGGGCACGGCGGTTCGAGCCGGTGGTAAGGTTTATCGGGCCCTTCACCCTGGCACCGGGAAAGACGGGAAGCCATAAGATCACACTGCCGCAGTACACCGGATCAGTGAGGGTGATGGTCACCGCGGCCGGCAAGGGCAACACCTTCGGTGCTGCGGAGAAGAGCGTGACGGTCTCCGACCCGCTGATGATACTGGCCACGGCGCCGCGGGTGCTGTCGCCCGGCGACAAGGTAGCGCTGCCGGTGACCGTCTTTGCGCAGGAGAACAAGATCGGCGAGGTGCAGGTCACCGCCACGGGCAACGAGATGGTCTCCTTCACCCGTGCCTCTGACGCGGTGCGGTTTACGGAGCCGGGCGACAAAGACCTGGAGCTCTTCTTCAACACCGCCGACAGGCAGGGCAAGGCTGAGATAAAGGTCACTGCTTCCGGCGGCGGCGAGAGCGCAACGTACAACCTGCAGCTGCAGGTACGTCATCCCAACCCTCCTGAGCGCAGGGCAGAGACGCAGAGCATACCTGCCGGAGGGAGGTTTACGAAGAGTTTCGTTCCCTTTGGCGTGCCCGGCACCTCCATGGCGACCGTTGAGGTCTTCTCACTGCCGCCCGTCAACCTGAGCCGCCGCCTGGGATACCTTACCTCGTTCCCTCACGGTTGCACCGAACAGATAATATCAGCAGCCTTCCCGCAGGTCTATCTTCCCGACCTGCTCGGTGCCGGGCTGCATGACGCCGCCGCCGTGCGCAACAACGTGCAGGAGGCGCTGCGCAACATAGCCACGCGCCAGCTTGCCACAGGCGCGCTGACGCTCTGGCCGGGAGGACCCTATCCTGACGACTGGGTGACATCATATGCCGGTCACTTCGCCATCGAGGCACAGAGGGCAGGCTATGCCCTGCCGGCAGGGTTCCTGAGCAAGTGGACATCCTATCAGCACTCCACCGCCTCCTCGTGGAGGTACCAGCCGCAGTACCGTTACACTGCCAACGATCAGGCATACAGGCTCTTCACCCTCGCGCTGGCCGGCTCGCCCGACAGGGGGGCCATGAACCGCATGCGCGAGAACACCGACCTGCCGGCGCTGGCACGCTGGTTCCTGGCAGCGGCCTATGCCACCATCGGGAGGCCGGAGGTGGCGCAGGGTCTCACCGACGTCAGGAACCTGAAGAGTGATGCCGAGTACTCACAGTACTATTATGGCAGCACCCTGAGGGACCAGTCGATCATACTCTACACCCTCACCATGCTCGGCAACACCGATGAGGCGCTGAAGCTGCTGAAGGAGGTGTCGGCGGCGCTGAGTCGCGACAGCTGGTACAGCACCCAGACGACGGCATGGGGTCTCTTCGCCTGGATGAACTTCAGCAGGAAGATGAACAGCGACGTCAACAAGCCGATGAAGGTGTCGCTGGAGTTCAACGGCAACAGGGAGAAGCTGAGTTCTGCGGAGGGGTCTGTCATGCGTACTTTGATGCCTGCGGGGTCCAACACGCTGGTGGTGGAGAATGAGAGCGACAACCCGTTGTTCGTCACCTTCACCGAAGAGGGTGTTCCTGCTGCCACCGACGCTACGGTGACAGAGAAGAACCTGTCGATGAAGGTCAGCTACACCGATATGGAGCAGAATGCCGTTGATGTCTCGTCGATGGCGCAGGGCAGCAGCTTCATGATGACGGTGTCTGTCACCAACACAACCTTCCGGCAGGTAAGCAACCTGGCGCTGACGCAGATGGTGCCGTCGGGGTGGGAGATACAGAACACCCGTCTCTTCGAGGCCTCGTTGCCGGTGAAGGAGAGTGGTTATGACTACCGCGACTTCCGTGACGACAGGGTTTTCTCCTATTTCAGCCTCAAGCCGGGTGAGACCAGGAGGTATTTCATCATCCTCACCGCCGCCTACCGTGGCAGCTACTCGATGCCCGCCGTTGTCTGCGAGGCGATGTATGACGAGGGTGTCACCGCCCGCCGTCCGGGCTTCGCAGTGGAGGTCAGGGAGTAGCCTGTAGGCAATATGCCGTAGTGAAACCAAACCATTCGCCGTAGGCGATAAGGTATTGTAGATCAGGCATGCACACACCTAACCCTACCCCGTAGGGGTTGTGGTATTGTAGCCGGAAGGCGTAACGGGGATTATAGTATTGTTGATTGTATGATAGAATAGATAAATTTGATCTCTTGATTTACACCGCCTCCGTGAGACCAGTCGTAAAAATTATTTTCGGAATCGCCGCCACCATCATCCTATGCATTCTGGTTGCGCCAATGCCCTCATTCCACAACCCCCTCTCAACGGTGGTGGAGGCTTCTGACGGCACCCTCCTCGGCGCCCGCGTGGCGGCAGACGGACAGTGGCGGTTCCCTCCTCCCGACAGCCTGCCTGAAAAATATGTCACCTGCCTCATAAACTACGAGGACAGGTATTTCCGATGGCACCCGGGTGTAAATCCCGTTGCCGTAGTGAAAGCCATCCTTGACAACATCAGGGCCGGCGAGACCGTCCGCGGCGGCAGCACCATAACCATGCAGGTAGCACGGCTGGCCCGCGGTAATCCTGACAGAACCTACAGCGGCAAGATCATCGAGATGCTCTCTGCCATTAAGCTTGAGCTGTTCAGATCAAAGAGGACCATACTGCACCTTTATGCTGCCAATGCACCCTTCGGTGGCAACACCGTGGGCATAGAGGCGGCGGCATGGCGCTATACCGGTCGCAGCACTGCCAATCTCTCCTGGGCCGAGGCGGCCACTCTGGCGGTGCTCCCGAATGCTCCTTCACTTATTTATCCCGGTCGCAATGCCCAAAAACTTCGTGATAAGCGCGACAGGCTGCTGCAGATGCTGGTCTCACGGGGAGTAATTGACAGCCTTACCTGCTCATTGGCATTGAGTGAGCCTCTCCCGGGTGCGCCCCGGCCCATGCCCACGCTGGCACCTCATCTTACCGACCGCATGATGCTTGCGGCTCCCGGCAGCAGGGTGAAAAGCACGGTAGATCCGATGCTGCAGAGGGAGGTGACGGCTCTGGTCAACAGCCACCAGACAGTGCTGGAGGGGAACGGCATCCACAATGCCGCCGCCATGGTGGTCGATGTGGCGTCGGGCAGTGTGCTGGCATATGCCGGCAACAGCACCCTGCCCGACAGTGCCGGCAGGCACGGCCGTGAGGTTGATATGATCCCGGCGCCGCGCAGCACCGGCAGCATCATGAAACCTTTTCTCTACGCGGCGCTGCTCTCCTCCGGCGAGATGTTGCCCAACGCGCTCATACCCGATATACCTACAAGATTTCAGGGCTTCCGTCCGGAGAACTCCGACTTCAGCTACAGCGGTGCCGTGCCTGCCGGCGATGCCCTCGCACGGTCGCTCAACATCCCCGCTGTGCGCATGCTGCAGATGCTCGATGAGGAACGATTTCTCAACCTTCTCCGGAGGATGGGGTTTACCACCTTTGGCAAACCTGCCTCGCACTATGGCCTCTCGCTGATACTGGGTGGCGGCGAAGCGAGTCTCTGGGAGCTGGCGGGAGCCTATGCCTCCATGGCAAGGGTGCTCCGTAACAGTCTGGAAGGTATCGCCGCACCCGACGACTGGCACATGCCGGTGCTGATTCAGTCCTCAGTCGGCAATCGGGAGTCTTCATCTGCTGCTGGTCCGTCTCTTACTCCGCCTGCCATCTGGCTCACCTACGAGGCTCTCCGCCGGGTCAACAGGCCCGAGACGGAAACAGGCTGGCAGTATTTCGGCAACGCCCCGGAGGTGGCATGGAAGACAGGCACCAGCTTCGGCTATCGTGATGCCTGGGCCATTGGCACTACACCTGATTACGTCGTGGCGGTCTGGACGGGCAACGCCGACGGCGAGGGACGCCCGGGGCTGACGGGCATCACTTCTTCGGCACCGCTGCTCTTCGATATCATCAGGCTGCTTCAGCCCTCCTCCTCACATTGGTTCGCCCGACCCGGGGAAGGCATGACACTCACGGAGGTATGTGCTGCCAGCGGATACAGGGCAGGACCCTTCTGTACAGACAGGCGTGAAGAATGGGTGCCTGAGGCAGGCCTCCGCAGCGAAGCATGTCCCTATCACCTGTCGGTAGCACTGGATGCCTCTGAGAAGTACAGGGTCAGCACGGCTTGTTACTCCACGTCTGAGATGGTCATCCGTCCGTGGTTCGTTCTTCCTCCTGCCATGGAATACTACTATCGCATGCGCAACCCCTCATACCATTCCCTTCCGCCCTTCCTTAAAGGATGCGCAGATGACACGAGGGTGGCTTCAATGGAGTTTATCTATCCGCCACGCGACGCCAGGATCTTTATCCCCCGAAGCCTTGGTGGCGAGATGATGTCTATCCTCCCCGAGATAGCCCACAGGAGAAAAAACGCAGTAATCTATTGGCATCTTGACGACAGCTATATCGGCATGACACGCCACATTCACCAGACAGAGATACAGTGCGGCGAGGGAGAGCATATTATCACTGCCGTAGATGAGGAGGGGGTTACCCTCACCCGAAGGTTCTACTGTATCGGATCGCTGTGATGGCTTATCCGGAAAAAAATATATTTTTACATCTGCATCCACCCTAATAAAAGGAAATGGTGACAAGTCACTCAACCGGAGGTATTATCAGGCATATTCTTTCTGGCACTGCCTTTAACAGGTACAAGGAGACGTTTGACCGGGCAGGTTATGCCATCATGCTGATTGACAACCGCACCAACAGGTTCATCAGGGTCAACAAGGCAGCCGCAGAGCTTTTCGGTTACACAAGGGCTGAGCTCCGGAAGCTTACGCCCCTCGATCTGTCCACAGAGCCTGAGGAGGTGAAGCGCAAGACAAAGGAGCAGGCCGAAGACCCCATAGTCAGGTCGGCGAGAACCAAAGATGGGAAGATCATCATCATCAAGGTTCAGACCAGCTATTCAGACCGTTTCCATGTGAGCCTCATTAGCGATGTTACTGAGGAATACAGAATACGCAGGACCCTGGAAATCAACGAAGAACGTCTCAGGGAAGCCCAGAGGATAGGGCGATTCGGATGGTGGGAGTACCGTCCCGAGACCGACAGATACCTGGGTTCGGAGGAGATATCCAGGATCTTCAACGACGAGGTGGCAAACCTCTCGATGACCTATCAGGAAAATCTCGGATACACTCACCCGGAAGACAGGTCGTATGTGCTCACCACCATCACGGATGCGATGGAGAAGAAGAAGGAGACCTTCTCGGTGAACTACAGGATAATCACTCCTACGGGAAAGGTCAAGACCATTGCTGTCAACTCGAACATAAAGTTTGACGAGAATGGGCGGCTGTTGTACCATTATGGCACCTGTCAGGATATCACTGACACGCAGAGGATTATGGACGACCTCATCGCTGCGCGCCGGCAGGCGGAAGAGTCGGACAGGCTCAAGACCACCTTCCTGGCCAACTTCAGTCATGAGATCCGCACGCCTCTCAATGCCATGCTCGGATTTCTCAACATACTCACCTCCATGAGCACTACCGAAGAGGAGAAACAGGAGATGGTCAAGCTCATTGACATCAACTCACAGAGGTTGCTGCGGCTGATCAATGATATGATCGACATGTCGCGCATCGAGAGCAACAACATGGAGATCAAGTACACCAATGTAGAAGTCAATGAATTTATCTCCTCAATGGGATCGACATTCGCCTATGAGCTGGAGGCGGCAGGCAAAAAACATTTGAAGCTGACACCGGTTGTTGACAGATCCAGGAAGGGTGTATATCAGTCTGTTGATGAGCTTAGGCTGAGTCAGATTTTCAGCAATCTTGTAGGCAATGCGATCAAGTTCACTGATGAGGGGGAGGTAAGATACGGTTACAGGATCGTGCCCTCCGGAGATGGTTATACACTTACCTATTTTGTCAGCGATACCGGCCCGGGCATTCCGACGGAGAATCTTGACGATATCTTTCAGCCTTTCGTGCAGTACTGGAGCGAAAACATGCCGAAGGTTCAGGGCGCCGGGCTGGGACTGGCGATATGCAAGCGTCTGTCTGAGCTGATGAAGGGCCGTATCTGGGTAGAGTCGTTGCCTGGCCGGGGCTCGTCGTTTTTATTTACCTTCAACACTCAGGTGATTGTTGAGTGATCAGTCAATTCAGATTTTTTTTATCTTTGCCCCGTCCGAAACTTTCGCTCAGTTGGTTTAGAGCGCCAGCTTGCGGATGAAAGGCACAAAAGGGACGTTAGCTCAGTTGGTTTAGAGCGCTTGCTTGACAGGCAAGAGGTCACTGGTTCGATTCCAGTACGCCCCACTATAGACAGAATGAGGGTTTGCGATCATGCAGACCCTTCTTGATTTTATGACGTTTGCAAACAATTTGCAAACGGGGGCTTACTCTGAACTATCTTTATGAATGTTTTTGGGCACAATCACAGCTGTGATGTATGAAGAAAAAATGACAAGAATTATTGACGGGATAAGATAGGAATTTTTATAGTTATCTGGGGAGTTGCCTGAATATCTTTCTCATTTTTAGCGAGATATTCGTATTAAGAAGCATTCAAACATAATTATGTACTTTTTAGAGAAAATTGGATCATTCTTGACAAATTATAGTAGCATTTAATACTTATGCCTCTGATTTGTATATGCTATTCAATGCCGCGTCTCTCTTTATATCTCGCTCATATCTTGCGCACTACAGCACAATATGCCAAAACAAGTCATGGGCAGGCACACGCCCCGGTCTTAAAAATGAATTGAAATTAACATGCGTTTTATTCAAATTTCAAACCTTAATCTTTTGTCAAATAATACGGACAGTACTAAAAGAAATAGAATAACAATGTATCTTTGTAGTATACATCAAGAATCCTTAACTGGATACCAACCGAGTTAACACCACGGTGGTACGATGATGTGGGCTGTCAGTCAAAATTGTTAAAGCCACATTAACGCTTGCGATGACTTCATTGATGAGATGTTTAACCTCAATTGATAAATTATTTTCATTATGAGAGACGAAGAAGACTATGAAGAAAAAGCGAGAAGAGAATATGTTTGGCGAAGAAAGTGTGAAATATTCAATGAAATTGAAAACCTATGGTTGGATTTCCTGGAAGTGCTTGATTATCCCAACATGACCTTCGTTGAGTATGTTTGTCAAGAGCATGATCCACCGCTAACTAAGGGATCGGCAGGTTACGTCATATGGGTCTGGAAGTTTGTTCGAAGTCTATCTCCAATGCACCAGAATTGAGCTATTGCATCTTTGTGTCCTAATGATTTAATCTCCTTATTAAGCACTTCTGCCTATTGCATTTTTGTCATCATCTCATTCATATCTTGTACACTAGGTTCTCCCGCATCCAAAAGTGCCATGGGCAGGGTCACCTCCGGCCATTAAAAAGAATCGAAATCAAAATACGCTTTTTTCAAATTTTAAACCCATTGTATACTATTGATGCTAATGCCGTTAGTCAGCCTGAATATTAGAGACGTAATGCGGGCGCTTTGTGAGAGTATTTCACAAATAGTTGTATCACATACAACATATTTCAAAATAACATGTTTATATTTGTGAAAAACCCGCAAGATCATGATAATAGAATTTAGTGTTGGCAATTTTAAATCCATAAGAGATGTTGCCACAATTAGCTTCCAAAAAGTCAAGGCACTTAAAGAGCCTGCTCTACAAAACACTTTCGCCACTGATGGCTATGAACTTGTTAAGAGTGCTGTGCTATACGGAGCCAACTCTTCCGGAAAATCAAACTTCTTAAATGCAATTGGTTTTTATAAATGGTTTGTAATCAATTCATCAAAATCAACTCAGAAATTCGAAGAAATCAATATCAATTCCTTTGAGTTGAGCGATGCCACCAAAGAAGAGCCTTCTTATTTCCAATCTATCTTCTTAATCGACAATAATAGATACCGCTATGGCTTTGAGGTGAGCAAAGAAAAGATACATAACGAGTGGTTATATTATTCAAAGAAAACTCGAGAAACAGAACTATTCTTCAGGCATTTTGATGAAATTGAGATACATGACGAATTTATTGAAGGTGAAGGATTAGAAACTAAAACCAGGGAAAATGCATTATTTCTTTCTGTTGTGGCACAGTTTAATGGCGAGATTTCAAGTAAGCTCCTGAAATGGTTCAAGAATCTGAACCAAATATCGGGATTACAGGATCAGTCGTATGAAGGCTTTACGCTTAGGATGTTTCAAAATTCAACCTTGAATCCAATTGTAAAAGATTTTCTTGATAAAGCAGACTTGGGATTTACTGACTTAATGGTTGAAGAGTTTGACATAACTAAAGAGACCCTCCCCTCGAACATGCCGGATAAATTAAAGGAAAAGTTAATAATCGATTTGAAAGGCAAAAAGGGATATAATATCGTATCCATACATAATAAATACGATAAAAATCACAATGTCTCAGGGACAGAGTTTTTCCCATTTGAAAAATACGAATCCGAGGGAACAAAAAAATATTTCCGCTTAGCAGGCCCAGTAATAGACACCTTACAACATGGAAAAGTATTGGTTATTGATGAGTTGGATGCAAGATTACATCCGGCCCTTACAACCGCTATTGTGCAATTATTCAATTCGAATGAAACGAACAAGAAAAATGCGCAATTACTTTTTGCAACCCATGACACCAATCTTTTAAACTCTTGCACTTTCCGTCGGGATCAAATTTGGTTTACTGAAAAAGACTATGGTGAAAGTACTATTTTGTTCTCTCTGGCTGAATATAAAACAGAAGATGGAATGAAAATCAGGAAAGATGAAGCGTATGAGAAGAATTATATTGCCGGGAGATATGGCGCTATTCCTTTTATTGGTGATTTTACAAACATCTTCACTGAATAGAGTATGGCAAGAATTATGAAAATTGACAATGCCATAAAGAAAAGGATGGCACAAAAACAAGGACAACAAGAGCGACCATACAATACTCGAAGTGAACGAAAGAAATATTTGATAGTATGTGAAGGGGAACGCACAGAACCAAACTATTTCACATCCTTAAAGAAGAAGTTACCCATAGGTCTGGTTGACATTGATATTGAAGGTACTGGAGCCAACACCTTAAGTTTAGTTGATATAGCTATAAAATTAAAACATGAACAAGCAGAAAAGGCTAAGAAAAGTATAATTCACAGACCTTATGACCATGTATGGGCAGTCTTCGACAAAGACGATTTTCCTGATGTAAATTTCAACAATGCAATTTTCAAAGCACGTTCAAATAAGGTTAAGGTTGCATATACGAATGAGGCTTTTGAACTATGGTATCTGTTGCATTTTGAATTTCATAATACTGGTATCTCTAGACATCAATACTATCCATTACTCACAAGATATATAGGTAGAGAATACGCTAAAAACGCTGTCGATATGTATGATCTTCTTGCTGAAATTGGAAATGAAGCACGAGCAATGAAATGGGCATCTGATTTATTAGGCCAATCCAACCTGCAAAATCCTGCAGCGTCTAACCCCTCTACCACTGTACACAAATTAATTCAAGATCTGAATAAATTCAAGATGGCATAATCCTCCGTGTTTTTAACCACAGTATTCACGGCGGCATCTGTAAAAAATCACAAGAGCATTAGACTTCGCATTAGCTAGGTATTTTGTACATTTGGTTTTTGTCGCCATGTCACCCGAATCTGAAAGAACAACAAGGAAGTTGCGCATAGATAAACAATTGGTCGATGCGGGCTGGCTTATAACACCTTATAAGGAAGATATAGACATAACTATTCTTTCAAATCATGCAATTGAAGAGTTTCCAACAGCCTCCGGCCCTGCAGATTATGCTTTGGTAGTTAATGGAATGCTCCTTGGAATCGTTGAGGCAAAAAGACTTGATGTCGGTGCCGAAAACGTTCTTGAACAAGCAAAAAGGTACTCCAGGGGAGCCGATCAGACTATAGGCGAATGGAATGGTTACCGCGTGCCATTCCTATATTCTTCGAATGGTGAGCTAATCTATCATTTAGACATCAGAAACTCATATGAACTGGGCAGGCGATTATACAGCTTCCATTCACCCCAGGCTCTTGAGGCAAAATTTCAAGTTTCACTGGGTTGTTCGCTGCAATGGTTGTTGACTAATCCAATAAACACTCCCGGACTTAGACCCTATCAGCAACTGGCTATCGAATCATTTGAAGATGGCCTAGCAAATTCAAAGCGGCTCATGCTCCTAGCAATGGCGACTGGTACGGGTAAAACATTCACAACTGTCGTTCTGGCGTATAGGATGTTGGTGTCTGGTTATGCCAAACGTATACTTTTTCTTGTTGATAGAAAATCATTGGCTGCACAGGCGGTTACAGCCTTTGCTTCGTTTGACACACCTCGTAACATAAAGTTCAAGGATGAATATGAACTGTATTCTCAACGATTCAGACGAGAGGATTTTGATGATGAACCATATAATCCGTCAGTTTTACCAAACTCTTACCTGACACTGCCTGACGAGAGCAAGACCTTCCTGTATGTATGTACTATCCAGCGGATGGCAATTAACCTTTATGGTCGAGCAGGAGTTTTCGAGCACGAAGAGGAAGAGACAGATGAAGGCATTGAAAAAGTAACTATTCCTTCCCATGCGTTCGATCTTATAATTGCTGATGAGTGCCATCGGGGATATACTTCAAGGGAAACAAATATATGGCGTAATGTTCTGAATCACTTTGATGCCGTGAAACTTGGGCTTACTGCGACCCCGGCTTCCCACACAGTTGCCTACTTCGGAAAACCAATCTTCAGCTATCCACTTCAGCGAGCAATAGAAGAAGGTTATCTCGTGGATTATGACGCAGTGGCCATAAGTTCTGAAGTCCTGATGAATGGAGCCTTCCTGAAAGAGGGAGAGCAGGTAGGGATGATAGACACTCAGACAGGAAGAGAGCAGATAGACCAATTGGAAGATGAAAGAGTATTTACCTCAACGGAGATAGAGGAGAAGATAACAGCACCTGATACAAATCGAAAGGTAATTGAAGAGCTTAAGAATTATGCCGATGCCTTTGAGAGGGAAAGAGGCCATTTCCCAAAGACTTTAATCTTTGCAACAAATGATATTCCATTGATTTCCCATGCTGATAGACTTGTTACGATCTGTAAAGAAGTGTTCAACCGTGGCGATGATTTTGTGGCAAAAATAACCGGAAGCCCAACGGTTGATCGTCCCTTGCAGAAGATTAAGGAGTTCAGAAATCGTCCTACACCTAGAATAGTGGTCACAGTTGATATGCTAAGCACAGGGGTTGATATACCTGCGCTCGAATATATCGTTTTCCTTAGGCCCGTTAAATCACGAATATTATGGGAACAGATGTTGGGACGAGGAACAAGAAAATGTGATGAGATAGGAAAGACTCATTTCGTACTGTTTGACTGCTTCAGTGGAACATTGATAAGATACTTTAAGAATGCAAGCTACAATTTTATAATTGATCCTCCAGGAACAGAAACCATCACAATCAAAGAACTCATTGAAAGAATCTACCGAAACGAGGATCGGAAAGCCAATGCCAGGAGATTGAGTAAGCGGCTTCACAGGATCGAAAAGGATATGAGCGGTAATGCAAGGGACATGTTTAGGTCCTTCATACCTTATGGCGACATGGGGAAATTTGCGGAGATGTTGTCAAAATTCTTTGACAGATATAACTAATGACAAAAAAGTTTGACGATATATTTGACAGCTTCAGCACTGTGATGGAACTCCTCCGGAATCCACAGTTTCAGGATTTGCTTGTGAATTATGAGCGAGCTAAGAAGGTATTTCTTATAGGTTATGAAGTCGCTGATAAAGTCAGCTCTCAAGTTCTCTTCGAAGCCGATGGCAGACATGGGCTTAAACCCGAAGACTATCTTATTGCCTTCTCAGATTTCATAAAGCAGAAGGAAAAAGAGATTGATGCCATCTCTATACTATTAAGCAGACCGCGAGACTGGAGTACCAAAGCATTAATGGAACTGCGGGGCAGGCTAAAAGCACATAACTTCGAGGAGGAAAACTTGAGAAAGGCCCACAAAATCGTTTACCATAAGGATGCTGTTGATATCATCAGTATGGTGAAGCATGCTGCTAAGGAAACAGAGCCACTCCTGAGCCCTGAAGAAAGAGTTGAGAAGGCAATTCGGATGATAATTTCTGGTAAACAATTGAACGAAGAACAGCAGAAGTGGATGGGATATATTGGAGAACATTTGAAACAAAATATGACTATTGACGAAAATGATTTCGGCAATGTGCCAGCCTTGGCTGACAGGGGTGGATTTCGAAGGTTTAAAAGAGTATTCCCGGAAGATTTTGAAAAGATCATCCATGAGTTGAATATTGCAATTGCAGCATGACACATCCCTTCTTTACAATTATTAAATCCGATCCTTCATTAGCGCAATATTGTAGGACGATAATGACTCATCTACCTGAACCCTATCATGGGAAAAATCAACTAAAGGCCATATTACTCGGAGCCGATCCCACCAATAATGGGGTTAGGGCAAACCCTGGCATGAAGCGTTTAGGAAGGGTATTCGGGATTAACTCAAAGTATGAAAAGGACTTCTTTAACCCTCAGAAAACTAATCTTACAGCTATAGGTTTGGATAAAGATGACCTTTATATTCAGAACGTTTGCAGGAATTATTTCATGGATCAAACATCAAAGAACGAAGGCTGGCAGGCAATTGCAAAACTCTGGCTGCCGTATCTGGCCGAGGAACTTTCAGTGTTGAACAGTAAATTACCTGTTCTGGCAACTGCTGAGAAAATAATGAAAATCCTTGTTCCAAACATTCCAACTGCTAAGGAAATTTATAACATGATCGAAGAGCCATCATTTTACTCAACTGTGTTAAATCGATCTGTTTATGCGCTTTATCGAAATAAAGATTATATACTATCAGTTAACTATCCGAATTACAGGAATTTCATAAAACAACGACTAAATGGCTGACGTAGTAAACAAGCTGTGGGGATTTTGCCATACTTTGAGGCACGAGGGGATTGATTACAACGATTATATAGAACAGCTTAGCTTTCTATTGTTCCTTAAGATGGCAGATGAGAAAGAGGTAAATCTTAACGGCACATATAACTGGCAAACACTTAAGAACAAGAGTGGTGGTGATCTTATGGATCACTATACTGACACCCTCCGAGAATTAGCTAAGGAACAAGGGCTACTTGGTGAAATCTTTACACAAGCTCAAAATCGTTTCAATAACCCGGTAAGCTTGAAAAGGCTCCTTAACCTTATTGATGAAGATGAGTGGACTGCAATGGATGTTGACATCAAGGGCGCTGTATTTGAGGGACTTTTGGAGAAAGCCGCCAGTGAGGGGAAAAAAGGTGCAGGACAATATTTCACCCCCAGGCCATTAATCCAAAGCATCGTTAGGCTGATGAAACCTGACCCGAGAGGTAGAAAGACGTTTACTATCTGTGATCCGGCTTGTGGTACAGGAGGATTTCTTGTTAGTTCATACGAATGGCTGATGAGGGAATGTAAGGGTGCTTTGCCACGTGAGGAAGCAAAAAGAATCAGGGAGAATACTTACTATGGACAGGAGTTGGTAGCTAGACCACGTAGATTGGCTTTGATGAATATGTATCTTCATGGGGTAACGCCAAAGATCAAACTCGGTGACACCATCTACAACACCCCTACCAGTGACAAATTTGACATTATACTTGCAAATCCACCGTTCGGAACGAAAGGTGCGAATCAGGCTCCTGAGAGAGATGATTTTACTATAGCTACAAGTAGCAAACAGCTCAACTTTGTTCAACACATTATGAGTACCCTGAAACCTGGTGGCAGGGCAGCAATTGTTCTTCCCGATAATGTACTTTTTGAAGACAAGGCCGGAGAGATTTTTGAAATCCTGATGCAGGATTGTAATCTACACACTATTCTAAGATTACCCCGTGGAACATTTACACCTTATGCTCAGGGCATCAGGGCCAATGTGATTTTCTTTCAGAAGGGTCTTCCAACTGAGAAGGTGTGGATTTATGATAACCGCAGCAATATAGAAGGGATAACAAAGAAAGATAGACCCCTAACCTCAAAGTATTTCGAAGAGTTTGAGCAGTGCTATGGAGATGATCCTAATGGACATGGTAAAAGAGGAGATCAGGGTGAAATAGGTCGTTTCAGGTGCTTCAGTATGGACGAAGTCAAGAAACGTGGTTACAAGCTGGATATAACCTGGATGAAGGACAACAACAATGGTGATGAAGATAGCCTATTAGACCCTGCCGAATTGGCAACTGAAGCAATAAAAGAATTGGGAATAGTGATAGATAATCTTCAAGAAATAATAACACTTCTTGAGAGCAATGGAGAATAAGCTGCCGAAGGGATGGGTTGAGTCTTCGCTGGAAGACTTGTTGGTTTCATTGGAGAGTGGATCAAGACCGAAAGGAGGCGTTAGGGGTATTGAATCAGGCGTACCCAGTATCGGTGGAGAACATTTAAATGATGAAGGTAGTTTTGACTTTTCCAAAATAAAATATGTTCCTGAATCCTTTGCTTCCGAAATGAGTCGGGGACAAATTAAAAATGGGGATATACTAATTGTTAAAGATGGTGCGACTACAGGAAAAACATCGTTTGTTTATAGAAATTTCCCTTATCAAAATGCTGTAGTAAATGAACATGTATTTATATGTAGGCCAAGTAGAGAGATTAACCCCAAATTCCTGTTCTACTATCTGTGGAGTAAGGAGGGCAAAGAAAGGATACTTGAAAACTTCAAGGGTTCTGCTCAAGGAGGAATAAATACGGGTTTTTCTTCAAATACAATTATTCCTGTTGCTCCAATAGAAGAGCAACGGCGTATAGTATTTATGCTCGAGGCCTTGTTCGAAAAAATCCAAAACAACAAACAACGGCTCGATACGATACCTCAAATCATGAAGCGGTTCAGGCAAAGCATTTTGACTGCAGCAGTGAGTGGAAAATTAACTGAGGATTGGAGACAAGTACGAAAGGAAACTGAAAATGCTGAAACGTTATTCCGTAGAATATCGAGCCGGACAAGAACAAAGTTAAAATTTCCTGAATTGGATTCTGAAAAAATTCCAAGCACCTGGAAAAGAGTTCACTTAGGGAGCTTAGCTCAATTAATTACTAAAGGAGCTTCCCCAAGTTGGCAAGGGATAAGATATATGGAAGATGGAGTACTTTTCATAACAAGCGAAAATGTTGGCAATGATTGTCTAACCCTTGAAAACAAAAAATATGTTCAGTATGAGTTTAATTCTATTCAGAAGCGTTCAATTCTTCAATATGGAGATTTGCTAACTAATATTGTTGGGGCATCCATAGGTAGAACAGCTATATTTAATATGTCGGTTACAGCCAATATTAATCAAGCTGTCTGTTTAATAAGGCTGGATAGAGAATTGAGTACCAACTTTTATTCATTGGTTTTAAACTCACCTCAGTTAATTGAAGTAATGAACACCCAAAAGGTAGATGTTGCTCGAGCGAATATCAGCCTGTATGACGTTAATTGTTTCCCAGTTCCACTACCTCCATTTGAGGAGCAACAAGAGATTGTCAGTCGGGTCAGGTATTTATTCGATTTAGCCGACAAGATACAGGTACGGTACTTAAACGCAAAATTAATACTTGATATACTTCCAAATAACATATTATCAAAAGCCTTCCACGGTGAATTGATACCGCAGAATCCTGATGATGAACCTGCGAAAGTCCTGCTCGATAGGATTAAAGCTGAAAGGGATTTAATAAAGCTTCAGTTGAAGCAGAAGAAAAAACAATAGATTCCGCCAAAAAATCGGATTGAACAAGAAAAGTATCTCTTAGTAGGACGGTCACTCGGTTACGCGGCCTGTATTTTATCCCTGATATAGAAATTGATTTCGTGGAAGACAACGAGCTGTTTGTCAGTAAGTTTATGCTCACGGCGATAATATTTCTTCAGGCCCTCAATAAAATGTGCCTGTCCAGCACTCATCTTGTCCTTGTTCTGGGTAAGGAACTGTTTATTACTCCCCTTTCTTAAACCACCGGAGTTATTTTTTAAGGTTAAAGTTCTTTTTCTTATTAAACATCTTTTTCCTTTTTCTGCTCACCTTTTCTAAGCTGCATATTCATACCAATCAAAGGGTGTTTTACGGTCAAGGCTCCTATGTGTACGCCGGTTGTTGTAATAATCAAGAAACTTTTTTAATCCCTTGAAAAGTACTTTCCCATCCTCTGCAGGGTTCAG
>DHHM01000007.1 GCA_002403305.1 Bacteroidales bacterium UBA4772 | reverse complement strand
CAAGGGTAAGATCTTCGTAACCTTCATTTCACTGATCATCCTTGCACGGTTACGAAAGATGGTAGATCAAGTCGATAAGAAGAAACGCAAGTACTGGTCGGAACACGATATGCTGCGAAAGGTGGAAACCTATGCCAAGGTTCAATTCGAGGGAAAATACAAGGACGTGTACACGACCCCCACCTCGGCTCAACGACTTGTCTTCGATATCTTCGGGATACCATATACCTTCAAAGGCAAGGACAGCACGTCAGAAAGCGAGCAGTAAATATGGTTACAAAAGAACGGGATTTTCGGATATCAACACAACGATGAATGCCAGGCCGTTAACACCTGACAATCCCACCGAAAGAGTTTTTCCTATTAGCTGATTGAGCAGCGGCGTAAGTGCAAAAACAAGCAGAAGGGCAATCAGGCCTGCCATGTTGAGCATGACATATCCTCCCTGTTTTCTCATATTCAGGATTGTCTGAACGAGGAAATTTTTAAGCATAAGCGGATGATTTTTTTACACTTTGGATCATTTGAAAGGCTTCAAAATGAGGAATCTGCTGCATGACTGACCTGTTTACTTCTGGAAGGAAAAACAAAAAGGCCCCGCCGGATACCGGCGGGGCGCTTATAATACTTTGGATACCCGGTTATGCGGGCTGCTGTTATTCACATTTCAGGTTGGTGCGCTGAGCTTTGGCGGCATCGGCAAATGCACCGTAGAGAGCGTTTTTGAAAGAGGCACATGCAGCCGAAGTATCTCCCTGTCCGAGCTGTGCGACGGCCATCTGGTAGTAGAACATGGCCTTGGCCTCAGCGTCACCGGTTTCAAGATCGAGGCCTTTCTGCGCATAGGCGGCTCCCTCAGTGAAGTTGTTCTGCTTGTTGTACACATCAGCGAAGAAATAGAACATGGTCTTGTCATCGCCGTACTTTGCTGCCCTGTTCAGGAGCGCCAGTGCCTCGTCGAGCTGGTTGGCACTGTTTGCCTTTGAGGCGGCTGCGCGGAAGTACTCAAGTGCCGAACCTTTGGCCTGGGTAGCCTTGTCAGCATCTTCCTCGGGGTCGAGCTTGGAGAGAAACAGATCGATAGTCTCTTCGAAAGCGTCAGCATTATCCTGATTCCTGAAGATCAGAGCCTTGTTATATATCGATGCGATATGGTCGGGATTAAATGTCAGGACACTGTCAAATGCCAGGAGGGCGTTTTCATAATCATTGGCAGAAAAGAATTCGCTTGCCATCCTGTAGTAGCCGTTGACCAGGATTTTTCCCGAGTTGGCTTTGTAGGTTGGGTTACCGTACTTCTCTGACATGGCGTCAGCAAGCTTTGCGGCTGCAATGATCTCTGTGGCCGGTTTCTTTTCATTATAGGCTGTTGCAGCCATTTTATAATATAATCCGGGCAGCACCTTTACTGCCTTATCCTTCAGGTCATCAGCCGTCTCTCCCACCTGTTCGGAGAGAGTTACCACCTTTTCAAATGCGGTGATGGCTGCCGGGACATCGGTCTGGATAGCCTTCGCACCTTCATTGTAAACCGTTATTATTTCGTTCCTGTCCTGTGCATTGAGAGCTGCACCAAAAACCGCGGAGAGAATAAGTATCCCTGCAGCTATTTTCTTGATCTTCATCATTTTTTCAGTTTTCTTAATTGGGTTATTTTTTCTTATTGCTCAATTTTCAGGTCGTAAATATAAAAATTATGATCAATTTATCTAACTGTCAATAATATTCACAATAAAAAAAGCTGTCATAAATGTGCTGACCTGATGGCTGGGTAATATAGGAAATCTAAGGGGTCAGGATGCACTTTGCCCACGTTATCGGATGAGGCCGTATCTCAAAATAGAGTATTTTTATGACTCCCTCTAACTTAATAATTGGCGATAATGTCAAAGAACAGAACCAATACAGATTATTGCAGGCATGTTCTCAGGGTAGCCTGGACGGCTCACAGAGGTGCCATGGCAGATACAGGGGCCAGGGCTGAGGAATTCATACAAAGATTGATCCCGGCCGAAACTTTTGAAATGGCTGACAGCCATCCCGACATCATTCTTTTTATGAGTGGCGGGTCTGAGAGAAGGGCCATTGAGCTGGCTGATCCTGCCAGGCCGGTGCTGCTGCTCAGCATTCCGGGAAACAACGCCTATGCGGCAGCCACTGAGGTGATGGCGTGGATGGTTAACCACAAAAGGATTGCGATGCTCTCCGATGCCGGTGATGCTGCGGAATCGGGACTTATCGACCGATGGAGAATGGCTGCCGGCGCCTGGGAAACATTGCGCGGGAGCAGGGCAGGACTGATAGGTACGGTTTCAGAGTGGCTGGTGGCATCAGACGTAACTGCCGAAATACTCCGCGAAAGGTTTGGGGTAGAACTGATCGGGATTCCATGGGAGACACTTCCGGATTACAGTAAGGAGGATCCTGACCTCGCTCTTTTAAGTCGCTTTGGTGAGAAAAAAGCGGAGGGACTTGAGGATGCCGCAAAGATTCTTACCCTCTTGCTCAGAGCCCTGCATGAGAGAGGTCTTGCCGCCATTGCCGTCGAGTGCTTCAGCCTGGTACAGGAGCGTAAGGTGACCGCCTGTCTTGCACTTGCCCAGCTAAACAGTGAAGGGACGGTAGCCACCTGTGAGGGAGACATCGCCTCGATGGCCGGCATGATGGCCGGCCAGGCTCTGACGGGCAGTGTGCCGTGGATGGCCAACACTACCCTTCTGACAGAAAAGACATTAATATTGTCGCACTGCACCGCTCCGTTTGACATGGTAAGCCAGGTGAAGCTGCCATCACACTATGAGACGGGCTGGTCTCTTGCTGTGGACGGAGAGATAACTGCCCGTGATGTTACCGTTTACCGTTTTTCGGAAAATCTTGACAAGGTCTTCATAGCTGAAGGCAGGGTGGTGAGCAGGCCACATATGGAAGATGCCTGCCGTACTCAGGTGGAGATTGAACTCCCGAAGGAGGCGCTGCGTGTTCTGAGAGAGAGACCCCTGGGCAATCACTTGCTGCTGTCACCCGGTAAGCATTCGGAACTTTTGCGTCTTGCCTGCTGGTATAAGGGGATTGAGCCGGTGACGTAAAACACCGGAACATCTTAAATAAGATAACGGAACAGCCAGCCAGCTCCTGCCGGTTTAGTGCCTGACGCAGCCACAATCCGGAACCAGGCCTCTGTTATCCGCCGTTTCCCTCTTTTTTCGTAATTTGCAATATCTATAAGGGAGGTGAATCATGATCGTTACATGTGTACACGTAAACGTAAGGGCTGAAAACGTTCAGGACTTCATTGAGGCAATGAGGGAGAATCACCGGGGCTCCGTTCAGGAGCCGGGTAACATGCGGTTCGATGTGTTGCAGCAGGAGGATGATCCCTGCAGGTTCATGATCTATGAGGCGTTTGAATCTGAAGAGGCTGTGGTCAAGCATAAAGAGACGGCCCACTATCTCAAATGGAGAGATGCCGTTAAGGAGTACATGGCCGGGGAACGCTACGGTGTGCGGTACAATATTATTGAACCTTCAGAGAGGTCGAAATGGTAAAGCCATTTCAGTTTGCACGGTTGCCGCAGATATATTTCGGAGGCGGAAAGATCAGTGAGCTTCCGGGAATTGTCTCATACTACGGGAAGTCGGTACTGCTTGTGACCGGGGCGAGATCCTTTATGGATTCGCGGCGTGCCGGACGTCTGTTCGATATGTTTGGAAGCAACGGCATTGCCTTTAAGCATATTCCAGTCCGCAGTGAGCCCTCGCCGGAGACCATCGATGAAACCATCGTAAAACTCAGAGGCACTGAGCCTGATGCGGTTGTCAGCATTGGAGGAGGGAGTGTTATCGACGCCGGAAAGGCCGTCTCCGCCATGCTTGGGAAAACGGGATCGGTCAGGGAGTACCTGGAGGTTGTGGGCAATAGGGAACATCCCGGCACGAAGGTGCCGTTCATAGCTGTTCCGACAACCTCAGGGACAGGCAGCGAGGCGACGAAGAATGCGGTTATCTCACAGGTGGGAAAGGAGGGGTTCAAAAGATCCCTCCGTCATGACAACTTTGTGCCCGAAGCAGCGATAGTAGATCCTGAATTAACGGTAGATTGCCCTCCGGAGATCACGGCTGCGGCCGGGATGGACTGTTTCACGCAGCTGACGGAAGCATATCTGTCAACGAAAGCGAATGAATATACCGATGCCCTGGCACTTCAGGGAATCATGGCGATAAAACGGTCTCTCCTCAGATCATATACTCATGGTGATGATATTGATGCCAGGTCGGATATGTCGTTTGCAGCTCTCACATCCGGAATATGCCTGGCCAACGCAGGGCTGGGTGCGGTACACGGACTGGCAGGAACTATAGGAGCGAGATATGATATTCCTCACGGAATCGTCTGCGGCACTTTGATGGCAGTTGCCAATGAGTTGACAGTGAGGGAGTTGAGAAATTTTCCCAAAGTCCATTCCTCCCTGAAGAAATATGCGGTGCTGGGTAGACTGTTCTCCGAAAGAAAGAGGAAGGGCGATGATTTTTACATTGACAGTTTTATAGGTTACCTGCACGGGATTACCGAAAGGCTTAACCTGCCCCGGCTTGCCGGTTATGGTATCGGATCCGAAGACCTGGCGGTGATATCCTCAAAGTCGGACGTGAAAAACAATCCGGCAGATCTGCCTGCCGGCATATTGTCAGAGATCCTGAACCGGAGGCTCTGATCTCTCAACTGTGAGCCTGATGGATTAGTAATGACAACAGGGAGCCAATCAGAGTAATTTTTCAACAATAGCACGGACCTCACAGATGAAAATCATTTGCATAAGCTGGCACGAATGAAGGAACAGGGGTCTGAAATAAGATTTATCCTTGATGTACATCTTGGAAGACTGGCAAAATATCTCAGGCTTTGCGGGTTTGACTCGCTATTCAGTGCCTTCTTTGATGACCGGGAGATAATTGAAATTGCCATGAGGGAGGGTCGGGTGATACTCACCCGAGACCGCCTGCTGCTTAAGAGTGCCACGAAGGCTAAAGGCTACCTGGTGAAGTCGCAGTACCATGATGAGCAGCTCAGGGAGGTTTTTGACAGATTTGAGCTGAAGAGGCATGTAAAGCTGTTCAGAAGATGCATAGCCTGCAACACTCTCCTGGAGGAGGTGAGGAAGGATGATATAGAACACCGCCTGCAGGCAGATACCAGCAGGTATTTTTCAAAGTTCAGGAGATGCCCGACGTGCGACAGGATTTACTGGGAGGGGTCGCATTATGACAATATGAAGAAGAGTCTGGAGCCTCTGCTATAAGCTGGGCAAAACACGCCAGTTAAAATTTAGGAGCAATCGCTATAATTTCCTAATTTCGTCCCCCAACAGCATGTGAAATGCAATCCGTTAAATAACATGTCAGAGTTTTACAAAAAAGATGTCAGCGAGCTTGCAGATGAGCTTAAGACCAGCGTAGAGTCAGGGCTGAGCTCCGCAGAGGTGCGTGAGAGACTGAAGCAATATGGCTATAACCAGCTGGAGACGAAAGGAAAAAAGAGTTTTCTCCGGATGTTCTTTTACCAATTTAAAAGCTTCATGATCATCGTACTGCTGATTGCAGCCGCAATCTCAGGTGTGGTTGGAGTTTTGGAAGGCGAGGGACTGATAGACACCTATGTTATACTTGGCATCCTGGTTGTGAATGCTCTTATCGGTGCCATTCAGGAGAAGAAGGCGGAGTCGTCGCTGGAGGCACTCAAGGAGCTTGCGGCGCCACTCTCCAGGGTTCTGCGCGACGGGGCCGTCACCGAGGTCAACACCAGGGACCTGGTGCCCGGTGACATTGTAATACTTGAGACCGGGGGCCTTGTCCCGGCAGATATAAGGCTCACCGAGGCTGTCAATCTCAAAATCCAGGAATCATCACTTACCGGTGAGAGCGTTCCGGTTAACAAGATTACGCGAACCCTTGAGGGTGAACATATCGCTCTGGGTGACAGGAAGAACATGGCATTCTCAAGTGGCATGGTGACATACGGACGCGGCAGGGGGGTAGTGGTAGCCACAGGCATGTCGACCGAGATGGGAAAGATAGCCACTATGCTTCAGGAGGCCGGAGAGACAGAGACGCCGATGAGCAAACGCCTTAACCAGCTGGGGCGCATGCTGGGACTGGTAGCTCTGGCAATCTGTGGCCTGATATTCGCAGTTGGGGTCATCTATGGCAATTCTGTCATCAGCATGTTCATGACGGCTGTCAGTCTTGCCGTGGCGGCCATACCTGAAGGACTGCCGGCGGTATCTACTGTGGTGCTTGCCATCGGGGTGCAACGGATGGTGAAAAAGAACGCCATCATCCGTAACCTGCCGTCGGTGGAGACGTTGGGCAGCGCCACAGTTATATGCTCTGACAAGACGGGCACCCTGACACAGAACAGGATGACGGTGGTTGAAGCCTATGTTAACCACAAGCATGATGAGATAAACAGGAGCTCTCCCGGAAGCGTACTCAATGACGAGGAGAAGAAGTTGCTCTCGATCTCGGTATTATGTGCCGATGCAACCATGAAGGTTAATGAGGACGGAAAGATTTCGTTTACCGGCGATCCTACCGAGACAGCCCTTCTCGATTTCGGGATACTCTATGATGTCTACAAAAATGAGCTGGAGCAAGCTTCGCCGAGGGTAGCTGAGATACCCTTTGACTCGGAACGCAAACGCATGACCACCGTCAACAGGATGGGAGAGGAGAATACCAGGGTCAATGTCAAGGGAGGGCTTGATGAGGTAATGGCTGTGTGTGACAAGATAATTATCAATGGGGTTGTCAGGCCTTTAAAACAGGATGATGTCGACAAAATCCATGAGGCCAATGAGGCGATGGCCAACTCTGCACTGAGGGTGCTGGCAATGGCTTATAAGGACTGTGACGAAGCTCCCCAAAAGGTTACTATAGGTGAGCTTGAAAACGGGCTTATCTTCACGGGTCTCCTGGGTATGATCGACCCTGCCAGGCCGGAGGTGGTAGATGCCGTGGCAAAGTGCGGAACGGCAGGTATACGTCCCATTATGATCACCGGTGACCATAAAATCACTGCCCTGGCCATAGCGAGGGAGATCGGCATCTTCAGGGATGGTGACACGGCGATCACCGGCAGTGAGTTGGAGAACCTCAGTGACCACGAGCTAGAGGACAATATAAAAGTCTACTCAGTCTACGCCAGGGTAGCTCCCGAGCATAAGGTACGCATAGTCAAGGCATGGCAGAGCCACAGCGAGGTGGTGGCCATGACCGGCGACGGTGTCAATGATGCCCCCGCCCTCAAGCAGGCAGACATAGGTGCAGCCATGGGTATTGTGGGTACCGATGTGGCCAAGGGTGCTGCCGACATGATACTTACGGATGACAATTTTGCCACTATCGTATCAGCGGTGGAGGAGGGGCGCAGGATCTATGACAACATCCTGAAGGTTATACAGTATCTTCTGTCGACCAATGTGGGCGAGATTTTCCTCATACTTGTAACATCGATTTTCAACATGGGAATGCCACTGCTGCCCATACATATCCTCTGGATCAACCTGGTGACCGACAGTCTGCCGGCGCTGGCACTGAGTGTTGACCCTCCGGAGACGGGAATTATGAACCGCAAGCCGCGTAACCCCAGGGAAGGCTTCATGACCAGAGGCATGACATGGCGTGTCATGTACCAGGGGCTGATGATAGGATGCATACCACTGGTCTCATATATCCTGGGTCTGCGTGACGGCGGTGAGGAGCTGGGCCGCACCATGGCCTTTGCCACACTCATGTTCGCACAGCTGGTCCATGTCCGCAATCTGCATTCGAATGAGAAATCATCATTCCTGTTCAATCCGATGAGAAACAAGCCGCTTATCGGGGCTATCTTCGCGTCAGCAGTCATCGGACTGATCGTTCTCCTTGTGCCGCCGGTACGCGAAGCATTCAGCCTTGCAGTCATGGACCGTGAGCACTGGATCATAGTCATACTTATGGCCCTGGCTCCCATACCTGTAGTGGAGCTGTTCAAACTGTTCAGAATCAACGGTATGAAGATGGACAGGAGTTAAAAATGACCCACCGGGCTTATCTGCGATGACAATGAACAATATGCCGGGAATGCAATCCCGAGGAACGAGCCGCGACATTAAAATCCTCGGATTCAACAGGAACATCTTTTTCACCGGACTGACAAGCTTCCTTACAGATACATCGGTCAAGATGATCTATTCGGTGATGCCGATGTTTTTAATGTCTATCGGCGCCTCGAAGGCGAGCCTGGGGCTGATCGAGGGGGTGGCCGAGAGCACGGCATCACTGGTTAAGGCGTTGTCAGGCTTCTGGAGCGACAAGATCGGGAAGAATAAGCCGTTCATGCTTGTGGGATATGCTATTTCTGCCATCATCATGCCGTTGTATGCTTTTGTCATCTCGCCAATCCAGGTGCTGGTATTGCGATTTGCTGAAAGATTTGGGAAGGGTATCAGGACGGCTCCGCGAGACAGTCTGATCGCCGCCTCCGTCACCAATAAGGATACCGGCAGAAGCTTCGGGTTGCAGAAGGCCATGGATAACAGCGGTGCTATTGCCGGACCTCTGCTGGCATTTGCCATGCTCTCGCTCTTCCCCGATAATTACAGTTTGCTCTTTCTCGTGGCCGGGATACCGGCTATAGCGGGAATATTTGTCATAATCTTCGGAATAAAAGAGATCAGAAAGAGTAAGGCAGAACTGTTTCAAAAGTTTCGCTTCAGGGATTTCAGCAAAAGATATTATCTGTTCCTGGGGATTATTTTTATCTTCACGCTGGGAAACTCTACCGATGCGCTTTTGCTTGTCAAGGCCAATGAAGCCGGTATAAAAGTCGCCCTTATTCCTCTTGTGTACCTGGTCACCAACGCTGTTTCGGTCATTGCCTCCATTCCCGTAGGTTCACTCTCCGACAGGGTTGGAAAGGAGAAGATCCTGGTTGTTGGTTTCCTGATTTATGCGCTGGTCTATTTCGGCTTCGGGAGATCCTCAGACACAGCGGTAATTATTTCTCTGTTTGCACTCTACGGACTATATTCGGCTGCTACTGACGGCATTCAGAAGGCATTTGTCTCCGACATCGTCGATACAAACAAGAAGGGTACCGGCCTTGGCATCTACAATGCCCTGGTTGGTATAACCCTGTTGCCTGCCAGCATCATTGCCGGAGTGCTGTATGATAAAGTGGACTCAAGAATTCCTTTCTATTTCGGGGCAGTGATGGCTATACTGGCAGCCATCCTTATGGGTATATTTGCTGTTACAGCACTCAGGACCCCAACCGCCGTCGGAACTACGGCTGGCAACCCGGACCGCAAAGCCTGACAGAAAGCTCCGGAAGCTCAATTATGAATGCCCCGCACCATTTATAAATAGGCATTAGCATTTCATCTTCCGACCCCGGTCGTCAGGCCCTAAATCCAGTCGAGCAGTCGTTTTTCGCTCTGCAGGACCCCGATCTCCGTCACATCCTGGCTGACCTCGATGGTGCTGATGTAAAACATTATCCACCTCCTTTCGCGGCTTGGATCAGAATGATAAATATTATGGTGATTGGTGAACTTTGATTTAGATAAAGGGTTTAACTTTTAAAAAAATATCATGTCAGAAAAAGCTCTAAGCAGCCGCCGCGAATTCCTGCAGAAGATGATAGCACTTACTGCTATGGCAGGTGTAGTACCGTATGCTGATGCATTCGGACAGCCTCTCTTTGGTCTGAACAGAGGAAAGCTGCCATTGCGTCCTCTGGGTAAGACCGGCCATATGGTAGGATTATACAGCCTGGGAGGACAGGCCTCCATTGAGGTCCCGGGCAGGGAAGATATTGCCCTGGATATCATCAACAGGGCTATTGACCTGGGTGTAAACTATATAGACACGGCCGCAGCATATGGCAGGCAGACGCCTACAGTACCCCGTGCCGATGCCATGGGCACCAGTGAGAGAAACCTGGGGCAGGTGCTGAAGTACCGACGGAAGGAGGTCTTCCTTGCCTCAAAGACCCATGACCGCACCTATGACGGCTCGATGCGGCTCCTGGAAAAGTCGTTGAAACAGCTCAACACTGACCATCTCGACCTGTGGCAGATTCATAACGTCAAGCTGTCCGAGATGCAGACACTTGACCGGATCACCGGCGACGGTGGTGTTCTCAAGGCGATGATCAGGGCACGTGATGAAAAGATGATCCGGTTCACCGGATTCACAGGGCATGAGGGACCGGATGTCATGAATGCACTTCTTGAGAGATATCCGTTTGACAATGTGCTGGTAGCCATCAATGCAGCTGACAAGCACCATGACCCGTTCATAGAGAAGTTCCTCCCCAACGCCGTCAGGAGCGGCATGGGCATAGTGGGGATGAAGATCCCGGCGCGCGACCGCATATTTGCCAACGGAGGCATCATCACCATGAAGGAGGCTATGGAGTATGTAATGACCCTTCCTGTAAGTACAGTCATTGTTGGTATTGACAAGATCGCGGAGCTGGAGGAGAACATCCGCATAGCGCAGGAGTTCAAGCCTCTAACAGCCGACGAGATGCTTGCCATAGAGGCAAAAACCAAGCCGCACTACAAGGATCTGCTCTTCTTCAAGAACCTCTCAGAGTGGCCGGCGGAGTGGTAGGCTTCAGTCGGCAGTTCTCAGTCTTCAGTCAGCAGTCAGCAGTCAATCAATGAGTTAACGACTGCCGACTGAGAACTGCCGACTTACTTGGCAATTGGTCCGGCGGGCACCTCTTCGACCCTCCGCTCATGTTTGCCGGCGACGCCGAAGAACCATATCAATGAGATAGATATGATTACGATGCCGGTTATGGTCACCCAGTCAGCATTCTCTCCGGGAACGATCATCCAGCTAAGTATGGCCCCGAAGACGGGAAGGATGAACTTCCACAGGTTCAGCTCGCTGACCTTTACTCCCGGTCTCTTCAGCAGCACGTACCATTTTGAGAAGGTGAAGGCAGACATGAAGGAGAGCCAGGCAAGAACAAGCCAGTAATGAAACGGGAAGTCAGGTTTCTCAGGTACGGCTTCAATGAAGAATGAGGCCCCGAACATTATCAATCCTCCCACCAGCAGGGAGAAGGAGCTGAGCACCACGGGATTCATTTTCTTGCCGTTCTTGGATACAAGCACATTGCTTGTTGCTGTTGAGATGTTAGCAATAAAGATCATTATCACCCCTGCCATCTCGCCCGGCACGCCGAACTGAAACCCCTGCCTGCCTGCGCTCACCAGAACTATACCGGCCAGGCCGAAGAAAATCGTTATCACCTTGGCGCGGCTAAACCGCTCCTCCTTTATCATCATACGTGACACTATGGCTGTCACAAAAGGCTGAGCCCCCACAATTACTGCCCCCAGCGCTCCGGGCACGCGGTCCATTCCCTTGTAGAAGAGGGTATAGTTGATGAGCACCTGCAGCACGGTGACCCAGATCGCCAATCCTTTGTTGTCAAGTATCATTCTGACATACTGGCGCGGTCTGAGGGTGAATGGAAGTATCATCAGTCCCGCCAGCATGAACCGTGTTCCGGCGAAATGTATCGGCGTCGAATATTGCAGTCCGATCTTGATGAAAGGATATGCCGTGGACCACATCAGGCAGGTGACAATGGCCCAGAAGATGGTATTGTAGTGCTGGTCTTTCATTGGGTTCTAAGAGGTGAGCAAATATCGCGGTTTTTTTGTTTCGCTGATTGATTACATTTGTGTCAGAACAAAAAAAGTCGATGAAATCAGAAGATCTCCTTGCCCGGAGGCTCAGGGATCACGGGATACGAAGGGTGTTCGGCATTCCGGGAGGGCCATCACTGCCTTTTATGGATGCCTTCCGCAGGGAGGGTATCGAGTTTATACTGACGTCGCACGAGGCTTCAGCCGCGGTCATGGCTGACGTTACTGCCCGGGTTACAGGTGTCACCGGGGTCTGCCACGGCACCTTCGGTCCGGGGGCTGTCAACCTGGCATCGGGTGTCGGGGGAGCCCTCCTTGACCGCTCGCCGGTGCTGGCTCTCACCTCAGAGGTTTCTGACGAATGGCTGGGGCGCACCACCCAGATGCACATTGACCACCAGGCGCTGTTCCGTCCTCTGACAAAAGCCACCTTCAGGCTGAACGCTGCCAATGCGGAGGAGGTCCTTTGCCGGAGCCTGGAGATGGCCAACGAGGAGTATCCAGGCCCGGTGCATATCGGTTTGCCCTCGGACCTGGCAGGAAAAGAGACAGATGAAAAGGGAGGGCGTACACATAGTTCGGGAGGCGCGAAATCCGTTGCAGCTTCAAATGAAATCTGTCCGGGACATGATACGTCAGGGGCAAAGCCCGGTAACTCTGAGAGAGGATTGAGGTTTGACCGGGAAACGACAGGCAGCTTGCCGGAACAGACTGAAGAGCGGGTCAGGGTGCTGACAGCATCAGCGCGCAGGCCGCTGATAGCCGTGGGACTTACCGCGGCGCGTGCCGGCATCGGAGAGACCCTGGCAAGGTATCTGGAAAAGCACAGTGTGCCGGTGGTGGTCACCCCGATGGCAAAGGGAGTGATCTCTTCGGGTCACCCCTCCTATGCGGGCGTGCTGTTCCATGCCCTCAGCGACCGGCTGAAGAGACTGGTGAATTCGGCTGACCTGGTAATAGGACTTGGCTATGACCCCGTAGAGTACAATTATGAGTCATGGCTTCCGGATGTGCCGCTTGTGCACTTTGACACCCGGGCATCGGACCTCCGCATAAGAGGTGCCATAGAGAGCTTGTCTGCGCCTGATAAATGGTTTGAGGCCCTGACTACGCTGCGGAGCTCCCCGGAGATGACCCGGCTGGCTGCAGAGGTGAGGAGTGAGATCCGTAATGAGATTTACAGCAAGATACCGGGATTTAATCCTGTCACCGCCCTGGCGGTTTTGCAGGAGATGTTGCCCCTCAACACTGTCGTCACGGCTGATGTGGGATCGCATCTTCACCTGCTGGGACAGATGTGGGAGGTGCCTCCGGGAGGGAGACTCCTCATGACTAACGGCTGGTCGTCCATGGGGTTTGGGTTGCCGGCAGCACTGGCAGCAGCACTGGCAGAGCCTGAAAGACCCGTGGTGTGCGTGACGGGAGACGGAGGAATGCTCATGCATGCAGGTGAGATGATCACCGCCCGCAGGCTGGGGTTGAAGATAGTTGTGGTTGTGCTATCCGACGGTGAGCTCAACCTGATAAAAATAAAGGAGTCGCGCAGAAATATCAGGTCATCGGCTCTGCAGCTCTACAGTGATAAACTCTTTGGTGCCGAAAGGTTCCTGGGTGCTGGCGTCTTACAGGTAACCGACACGGGACAGATGCGCAGTGCCGTCAAAAGGGCTCTGCAATCCAACGGAAGCACAATCATTGAGGCGACTGTTGATTCCTCTGTTTACAGTGAGCTTATCTCCGGATCCTGATTGAAAAAGCCTACTCTTCCTTGCTCCCTGCTGTTTTTTTGGCTTTTGTTGGAGATTTGGCTGTCTTCGCAGCTGCAGGCTTCTTCTTTACATCGCTCTTCTTAGCTGTCGTTTTGGCAGCAGATTTTGCGGCAGGCTTGGCCCTGGTTGTTTTGGTTGCTTTCCCGGCGGGGGCGGTCTTAACCTCCGGAGTCTCCTCTGTTCTCTTTATCTCTTCCTTTGCGGGTGCCGGCATAACACTCCCTTTTTTCTTTTTCTTGCGGAGTACGCCATAGGTGCCTCTTATTATTTTTCCTCTCCTGGATTTCTTATCACCTTTGCCCATAATTTGTTTAGTTTAATTTTAAGATCAGATCTACAGAGACAACAAAAATAGTAAAATTTGCCTCTCCTAAAAGCATTTCTGTTAATAAATAAGAGGCTAAACAGCCGGTTGCTTATCTCTCCTTTTTTTAAATTTGCTGACATGGGAACTAAAATGCTCAGGATATATTCTCCGGAGGTAACGCCCAGGCTGGAGTATGCTGCAGAGATTATCTTCTCGACAATTCTCGGTATCGAATATGAGATAACGACAGACCGCAGGAGGATCGGAAGCAGTCCGGCCATTATCTACTCCGGGGAGAAGGTCGGGGATCAGTTTGTGGTCAGGCCTTCGGGTCTGCTTTCTGAGACGGTCGTCAGTGAGATAAGGCCCGGGGTCTCATTCATTGGTGAGATGCCGTACATCTTTCCGGTTGATGACGGGACTCTCCCCTTTGATGTGTTCTCGGCAGCCTTTTACATGGTCACCAGGTATGAGGAGTATCTCTCCTTTGCGCCGGATGTCCACGGCAGGTACCTGGGTGAGAGGTCAATGGCATATCGGGGAGGCTTCTTGCAGGTGCCGGTAGTAGAGATCTGGGCCCGTTTCCTGGCGGAGGAACTGGTTAAGTTTTTTCCTGTCATCACTATCAGACACAACGAGTTCCGGTCATTGCTTACCGTTGATGTCGATCAGCCTTTTGCCTATCGCAGCCGCGGTTTTCTCCGCAGCATGGGAGGATTGGTCAAGGGGTTTGCCGGCACAGGCGCGAAGGCGGCGGACAGGGTCAGGACCATGGCCGGTACGATGCCTGATCCTTACGACAGTTTCGGATATATCGAGCAGCAGATATTGCAGCACGGCAGTGAGGCACTCTTTTTCTTCCCTACGGGTGACCAGGGCGAATATGATCATAATCCTCCCTGCCGTGATCATGCCTATGGCGAGATAATCAGGAAATACGACACCATGTTCGGCAGCGGTATCCATCCTTCCTACCGTTCCGCGGGAAGGCCAAAAACCCTGAAGACGGAGACGGAACGCTACCGCCATATTGCAGGTCATCATCCGGAACGTGCACGGCAGCACTGGCTTCTGCTCCGCATGCCGGATACATACCGGGCATGGGAGAGTGCGGGCATAAAGTACGATTATACCATGGGTTATGCGGATGAGCCGGGGTTCAGGGCAGGTATGGCCCGGCCGTTTATCTTCTATGATCTGTCGAGTGAGAAGCGGACGGGACTGACTGTGGTGCCTTTCCAGGTGATGGACGGAACCCTGAGACAGTACCGGCATTTGACGCCGGAGGCATCCCTGGCGGTGATAAGATCACTGATCAGCGCTACCAGAAGGGTGGGAGGCGTTTTCGTCTCGGTATGGCATAACACTTCACTCTCCGAATCAAACGGATGGGAGGGGTGGAGAATGGTGTTTGAGGAAACCCTGGCACTGCAGAAGGCATGATTGCATACCTCAGAAATGAAGAGATAGACCGCCGCAGATGGGATGACTCCCTGGCGGAGATACCCGGCCTGAGACCTTACCCCTGGTCGTGGTACCTCGATATCATGGCCCCCGGGTGGGAAGCCCTGGTAGATGACGACTACCTGTCGCTGTTTCCGCTTCCCTGCTCGCGCAAGTTTGGCTTCAGCTATATTGCCACACCGCTCTTTCTTCAGCAACTGGGGCTGTTTACCGCTGACGGCGACAGCAACAGGATAGCCTCGGAGTTTGTCTCCTTTATGCCGGAATTTTACAGACTTATCGACCTGAATATCGGGCAGGAGATCCGCATTCCGGGATTTACAATCACCAGGCGTGACAATTTCGAGCTTAAGCTTGACAGGTCCTATGAGGAGATATGGCTGAACTATTCTACCGATTGCCGGAGGAACATCAACATTGCACACCGCTATCCGCAGGATATTGTGGATGATGTCAAACCACAAGAGGTCATCTCTCTCTTCAGAAGCAATATCGGCAAGAGGGCCGGCGTCATCCGGGAGACCAGCTATAAACGTCTCCAGGCACTGATGGATCACTGTCTCGAGACGGGAAAAGGAAGGATACTGGGCGTCAGGTCACCGAAGGGAAAGCTGCTGTGGGGAGTCTTCTGTATCTATTACCGCTCACGCATAACAATGCTCTTTACTGCAGGCAGCAGGAAGAGCCGTGAGCTCAGGACAGCCTACCATGTCATTGACAATATCATCAGAATGGATGCGGAGAGCAGCATGACCCTCGATTTCGCAGGGTCTTCCGTGCCCTCAATAGCCATCTTCATGAAGTCGTTCGGCGGAACAAAAACCATCTATTACCGACTCTACAGAAACACCCTTCCCTGGCCGGTGAGACTCTTGAAGTGATCAGAAGAGAAGTTCTATCACCTGGTCGTTGGTCTCGCTCTCGACTACTTTGCCGTTTTCGCATTTGAGAGTTCTGGCAGGGTATTTTTTCACCAGCGACAGCTTGTGTGTCGACATTATCACTGCCCTGCCGTTGTTGCTTATCTCCTTAAGCAGAATATGTATATCCTCCGAGGTCTCCGGATCCAGATTGCCGGTCGGTTCGTCGGCCAGTATTATCTCAGGGTCATTAAGCAGTGCACGTGCAATTACCACTCTCTGCTGCTCACCTCCGGAGAGCTGATGAGGCATCTTGAAGCCCTTGTTTTGCAGCCCTACCTTTGCGAGTACCTCCCTGATGCGGTCTTCGGTAGCTGTCTTATTGTTCCATCCGGTTGCCCGGAGAACAAATTCCAGATTGTCATGCACCGACCGGTCGGTGAGCAGTTGAAAATCCTGGAATACTATGCCCAGCTTTCGCCTCAGAAGAGGTATCTCCCTCTTTTTCAGTTTCTTCAGATCGAACCCGGCAACCCATCCCTCACCGTCAGTCAGGGGCAGCTGTGCATTGAGAGTGCGGATCAGGGATGTCTTTCCGCTTCCCACCTTTCCAACCAGGTAGAGGAATTCCCCCCTGTCAGCCTTCAGGTTCACATCAGAGAGGACCAGGTGATCCTGCTGCATGATCGAGCAGCTCTTCAGTTCTATGATTGTGTCCAGCGGCGCATTCTCTTCCATCCTGTTTTCTTTTCGTGCAAAGTAAAAAAGAATTAACAATCAGCTGCATTGATGTTGATAAAATGAGTGTTAAAGAGATTTTTACCCTGTTTTATAGTTGTAATTTTACGGCTGGTTAAACTATGTCGCAAATATGGCGTAATATATTGTTTTATAATAAATTGTCTGCAGACTCCGGTTTGTGGCGCTGTTTTTGCTGCAAGAGGCTCATGAAAAGATAAAGTTATGAACAGGAAGATACTGGTGATTATGGTTGTTGCGCTGCTCACCGGCGGGCTTGCCGTCAGGGGGCAGTCGTCCTTCTCCGGTGAAGAGATGACCTCGCTGCTGAACAGTGCTTATGAGATGTACGGGAAGGCCAAGTATGCCACTGCCATCGAGCTGTTTGACAGGTGGCTTGCCACGGAGAAGAGCGGTAGCAGTATACAGAGGGCTGATGCTGAGTATCATGCAGCCATCTCCGCCATGCGCCTCATGGCGCCTGATGCCGAATACAGGATGCAGCGCTTTATTGCGGGCAACAGTGAGAGCCCGATGCTCAACCGGGCCAGGTTAGAGTCGGGTCTTTACTGCTACCAGAAACGCAATTACAGTTGTGCCATCGACTGGTTTGAGCAGACCGACCGTTTGAAGCTTGATGACAGGGAGCTGGCAGAGTATATATTCAAACTCGGATATTCACACTACAGGCGGGGTGATGAGAAGAGGGCACAGATGCTCTTTGCGGAACTGATGGACGTGGATACCGATTATACCTCTCCGGCCATCTACTATCACTCGGCCATCGCTTATGAGAACGGCTTCTATGAAACGGCACTGGAGGGCTTTGAAAGGCTCAGTGGTGACGAGACCTTCGGCGGGGTGGTGCCCTTCTATATCGTTCAGATCTATTACATCAACGAGAATTATGACGGTATCCTGGAGATGGCACCCTCGCTCATTGACCAGGCCGGAAAGAAGAGGGAGACAGAGCTATACCGCTTCATCGGAGACGCACACTTTCAGAAGGGTAACTACAGTGAGGCGATACCCTGGCTTGAGAAATTTATCAGCGAGACGAGGCTCAGTGGCAGAAATGACAAGTATGAGCTGGCCTACAGCTATTACCGCACTGATGAGATCGAAAAGGCCGCCAGGCTCTTCAACCAGGTGGTGGGCGGGAGTGACATCCTGACGCAGAATGCCTATTACATGCTGGGCTCATGCTATCTGAAGAGCAACGACAAGAAAAAGGCGCAGATGGCCTTCTCTGCTGCATCAAAGATGAATTATGATCCCGCGGTGCAGGAGGAGGCTCTCTTTAATTTTGCCAAGCTGGCATATGAGAACTCCTATGCTCCCTTTGGTGAGGGAATAGAAGCCCTTCACAGCTACATCCAGAGCTATCCGGGCTCTGACCACCTGTCGGAGGCTTACGACTACCTGATATCGGCATACATGAGGCTGAAGAACTACCAGGCGGCCCTCAGCTCGCTGGAAAAGATAACCAACAAGGATGAGAGGCTTAAGGAAGCCTGGCAGAAGGTCACCTATTATCGCGGGGTTGAGCTCTATAGCAACGGGAAATTTGCTGATGCAGTGGCTATGTTCGACAAGTCGCTGCTATACAAGGAGATGAATCCCGAACTAAGGGCGCTGGCACTCTACTGGAGAGGCGAATCGAACTACCACCTCGGCAATGTGATTGCAGCCGGCAACGACTGGGAGGGCTTCAGGAAGCTCCCTGCGGCAGTCAGCCTTCCCGAGTATGAACTGATAGATTACAACCTCGGATATTTATGGTACAACAGCGGTGAATATGCCAGGGCACTGCCCGCCTTCATGGCATTCACGCGGAACGTAAAGAGTGCGGCAAGGTCCGATATGGTTGTTGATGCCCTCAACCGCATTGCCGACTGTTATTATATGCAGGCCGATTATACTTCTGCCATATCCTACTATGACAGGGTGATAGCAAATGCAAGGCAGGATGCCGACTATGCGATGTTCCAGAAGGGATTTGCCCTGGGTCTGAGCAACAACAACGAGGCGAAGATATCAACCCTGACCTCGCTGATAGACAAGTATCCCAGGTCGGCCTACATACCAAATGCACTCTTTGAGCGGGGCCGTGCCCATGTGGCCGTCGGGCAGCCCAGGAGGGGTGAGGCTGATTTCACAAACATCATTGCATGGTACACCACCAGCCAGTTCGTGCCGCCGGCGATGGTACAGCTGGGACTGATATACTACAATGCAGGTGAGAACGAGAAGGCTGTGGCCCAGTTCAAGAAGGTGATAGAGAACTTCAGGAACACCCCTGAGGCCCGCAATGCCGTCAACGGTCTCAGGAATGCATATACGGATATGGACGACGTGCAGTCATATTTTGCCTACATGCAGAACGTTGAAGGGATGGGAGACATCAAGGCTGCCACACGTGATTCCATGACATATATATCCGGGGAGAACCAGTATGTCAAGGGCAACTGTGACCGTGCATCGGAGATCTTCAGGGATTATCTGCGTGAGTTTCCGTCGGGAAGCTTTGCCACCAATGCCAGGTTCTACCTTGCCGACTGTCTGAACAGATCGGGTGACCTTGATGAAGCTCTCGCTCTCTACTTGCAGGTCGTCAGCGTGGGCAACAACCAGTTCATGGAGCAGTCTCTTCTCGGAGCGGCTTCCATAACCTACGGCAAGGACGGCTACCGAAGGTCATACTCTCTCTACGAAAGGCTGGGGGGAGAGGCGACCAGTCCTGAGAACCGAATGTATGCATGGCTTGGCATGATGAGGTCAGCAGCGCGACTGGAGGATGATGAAAAGACCATTGCCGCAGCTGAGCTGGTGCTGGAATCTGACAAGCTGACAGAGGAATTGGCGCGTGAGGCGACCTTCCTGACGGCAAAATCAAACCAGCATCTTGGCAACAATGAGGATGCGCTTGACGACTACCGGAGGGTGGGTTCTGAGGTGGCGACGGCTTACGGTGCCGAAGCAAAATATCATGTGGCGGAGCTGCTGTGGCAGGCGGGTGACATCAGCGGGGCGGAGAAGGAGGCCAACCAGTTTGTAGATATGAGTTCGCCCCACGCATACTGGACGGGGAGGGTATTCCTTTTACTTTCAGACATAGCCCTGAAGAAGGGTGATACGTTCCAGGCCAAAGCTACCCTGCAGAGCCTGATAGACTACTATACAGTGCCTGATGACGGTATCATTGGCGAGGCGCGTTCCAGACTCGCGGCACTTACCGCAGAGGAGGGAGCCGCAGCAGGAACAACAGAGAGACCGAACTGATCATTAAACGGAGAAAGCAATGAAGAAGAAGATATATTTCACCGCAGCTGCCCTGCTGATCACGGTACTTGCCGGCGGACAGACAGAGGATGAGGCAATAAGGAGGTCAGTGACACTGTACAACCCTTACAAGCCCACATTGCAGGCTGCTGCAAAGCACACCCTGCTGCCATCAGCCGATGACACCTCTACAGTGAGGGTCACCTTTGCGTACGACTTCACCCCCGGTTCTTTTGTTCCTGAATACGAGGTGAGCCCGATAAAATCAGCGGTGCTGTCGCCTGATCCTCTCGAGGAGCTCAGGAAGGGATATGTGAGCCTCGGTTTTGGCACCTATCTGTCACCCTTCCTCGAGGTCAGCATATCAAACGGAAGGTCTGCGAAGGGCAGTATCGGGCTCTTCACCCGCAGTTATGCCTCTGCATCCAGGATAGAACTGGAGAATGATGCCAGGGTATATGGCGGTTTCCTTGACAACCAGGCTATTCTTTACGGCAAGAAGTACTTCAGGCGTAGCCGCCTCGATATGGACATTGATTTCAGGCAGATGACCCGCTATGCTTACGGCTATGACCCTGATGTCATCGGGTACGATCCTGACAAAAAGGATATCAGGTCACTCTATTACGATGCGACTGCAAGGGCGAGGTACTTCACCATGGAGCCTGACTCAAACGATATCAACTGGGATGCCACCGTGAGCTATAACATCTTCATGCGCGAGAGTGACGGCATGCAGCACAACCCGTCACTTCAGGCCAGGGGAGGCACCAACATGTTCGGGCTCTACGGCGGCGTGGATCTCAATTATGATCTCTATCTCTTTGCTAAAGGTGTTGACAGCAAAGCGCGCAACCTGCTTGCCCTGGAACCGTATATCACAAAAGGCAACGATAACTGGAGATTTAAATTCGGGCTAAAGGTGAACGCTGATCTCAGGGAGAATTATGATCCTCTCCTGGGCGGGGAGACAAAGCTCTATATGCATTTCTACCCGGATGTCTCCTTCACCTTCAGGGTTATACCGCAGTTCCTCAGGTTCACGGCAGCTGTCGACGGCTGGCTGGAGAACAACCAGGCACGTAATACGGCCTACGTCAACCCGTGGATGATGCCCGGTGACACCCTCTTCACTTTGCGCAGCACCGACAATCAGTTGAGGATAAAGGCCGGCATATCGGGTAACATGAATGTCACAGCCACTTATGCTCTTGGCGTGAGCTTCACGATGTTCAGGGACATGCTGCTCTTTATGAATGATACCATTGGTGTCGGCAACTATTTTCTGCCCGTGTATGACGACGGCAGCCTGCTGAAGGTCCACGGTGAGGTGAAGTACCCGGTAGACCGGCAGCTGACTCTCACAGTGGCAGGTAACTGGTACGGGTATGACATGTCAGGTGAAGAGTATGCATGGCATAAGCCTGACTGGGACGGATCGTTAAAGGCAGAATACAACCTGAGAAACAAGATAATAGCCTCTGCCGCATTCTCCCTGACGGGGGTTCGGCACGCACTCGTTAAGGCCCCCCGGGATATCGTCAAACTTCCGGTGCACCCAAACCTGAACATGGGGGCCGAGTATCGCTACACACCCGACATCTCCTTCTGGCTCCGGTGCAACAATATCTCCTACAACCGGTACTTTGAGTGGAACTATTATCCCTCACGTAATTTTATGATTTTGGGCGGATTTACCTACAGCCTTTAAGGTGTCGGTAAAACGGTAATGATTGTTCATATCTATCTCATTTAATTGTTGCCTTTGAGGGGGTAAATATGTTACTTTTTGCTACCTTTGTGTGATTTTATAAATAACATATTATCAAACCGTTAAAACATATTTTTTCAACTAAAAATTGCTTGGAATGACTAATGACGAACAGAGGAAGAGGAGTAAAGAGCAGGATGACTATTCAGCCGGAAACATTCAGGTGCTTGAAGGCCTGGAAGCAGTGAGGAAGAGACCTGCGATGTACATTGGTGATGTTGGCGTGAGGGGGTTGCATCATCTTGTATATGAGGTAGTTGATAATTCGATAGATGAGGCTCTCGCAGGATACTGTACTCAGATTGATGTTACGATAAACGAAGATAACTCTGTGACCGTAGTCGACAACGGTCGCGGGATACCTGTGGAGATGCATGAAAAGGAGAAGCGTTCTGCCCTTGAGGTGGTAATGACGGTGCTTCACGCCGGCGGCAAGTTCGACAAGGACAGCTATAAGGTGTCGGGCGGTCTCCACGGTGTGGGTGTATCATGTGTCAATGCCCTCTCTTCCACGATGACGGTAGATGTCATGAGACAGGGAAAGAAATGGTCGCAGACCTACGAGAGAGGCAAGCCGCTGGCACCGGTCACACAGACCGGGGATTCCGACGGCAGCGGCACAATCACCACCTTCATGCCTGACGACACGATCTTCCAGACACTGGATTTCAAATTTGACATCCTGGCAGCCCGTCTCCGGGAGCTGGCCTTTCTCAACAAGGGTATCATGCTCACACTGACCGACAGGAGGGAGGAGGCTGAAAACGGCAACGGCAATGGCCCGATGACGGAGGAGTTCTATTCTGAAAGGGGACTGATAGAGTTTGTTGAGTATCTTGATGTTAACCGTGAGAGGCTTACCGAGGGTGTAATTTATATTAATTACGACAAGGGTGAGACTCCTGTGGAGTTGGCTCTGCAGTATAACACCTCCTTTTCGGAGAACGTTCACTCTTATGTCAATAATATCAACACCATAGAGGGGGGCACCCACCTGGCAGGTTTCCGCAGGGGGTTGACGCGGACGCTGAAAAAATATGCCGAAGACTCAGGACAAACCTCCAAGCTGAAGTTTGACATAAACGGCGATGATTTCCGTGAGGGACTCACCTCGGTCATCTCATGCAAGGTGGCAGAGCCCCAGTTTGAGGGGCAGACGAAGACCAAGCTCGGCAACACCGAGGTGATGGGATCGGTGGATGTGGCAGTAAGCACCGCCCTCTCCAATTACCTCGAGGAGAATCCCAAAGATGCCAAGGTTATAGTCCAGAAGGTTATCCTTGCCGCCACCGCCCGCCATGCTGCCCGCAAGGCCCGCGAACTGGTTCAGCGCAAGAATGTTCTGTCGGGGTCAGGACTGCCCGGCAAGCTGGCCGACTGTGCAGACCGGAATCCGGCAGTGTCGGAGATATTCATAGTTGAAGGAGACTCTGCTGGCGGTACAGCCAAGCAGGGCCGTGACCGCCGCTTTCAGGCCATCCTGCCGCTGCGAGGCAAGATACTCAACGTAGAGAAGGCCATGCAGCACAAGATCTTTGACAATGAGGAGATCAAGAATATCTACACCGCTCTCGGGGTGTCAATCGGCACCGACGACGACAGCAAGGCCCTGAACATATCAGGACTGAGGTATGCAAAGGTGATCATCATGACTGATGCCGACGTTGATGGCTCGCATATCACCACACTGATAATGACCTTCTTCTTCAGGTATATGAAAGAGCTTATTGAGAACGGCAACATCTACATAGCCACTCCTCCCCTCTATCTTGTCAAGAAGGGAAAGGCCGAGAAATACTGCTGGGATGATGAGGAGCTCGACGCTGCTGTTCAGGAGATGGGACAGGGTAAGGAGTCATCCGTCGCCATCCAGAGATACAAGGGTCTAGGCGAGATGAACGCAGAGCAGCTGTGGTCAACGACAATGAATCCGGAGACGCGCACACTGCGCCAGGTAACCATCGACTCTGCTGCCGAGGCTGACCATATCTTCTCAATGCTCATGGGCGACGAGGTTCCGCCGCGCAGGGAGTTCATCGAGAAGCATGCGAAGTATGCCAATATTGACGCTTGATTCAGTCCACAGTCGGCAGTCCACAGTCCACAGTCGGCAGTCGGCAGTCCACAGTCCACAGTCGGCAGTCGGCATCCCACAGTCCACAGTCGGCAATAGTGGATGGAATTAAGAATTAAGAATTAAGAATTAAGAAGGTAATTATAAATAGATTAGGCAACAGAATAATAACCTTTAGACTTTAAGGACTTTAAGGACTTTCGACTTTACAGACTTACCTGGCATGGAGATATTTCAGACTGTTTTTGAGTGGTACATGGCCAACCTTAATTATTTCACGATATGGCTTCTGATGACCGTCGAGAGTTCATTCGTGCCGTTCCCCTCTGAGATAGTTGTTCCCTTTGCTGCGTGGAAGGCGGGAGAGGGCTCGCTGACCATGGCGGGAGTGCTTCTGGCTTCGACTGCAGGTGCGATGTCCGGAGCCATAATCAACTATTACCTTTCGATATGGCTGGGCAGGCCTCTGCTTTACCGCCTGGCCGACACGAAGTGGGCCCATGCCCTGCTGATCCATCGAAGCAGTGTGGAGAATGCCGAAAAGTATTTCGTGAAACATGGCAAGGCCTCTACTTTCATAGGCAGACTGGTGCCGGCAGTGCGACAGCTGATATCCATCCCGGCCGGTCTCTCCGGGATGAACATATGGACATTCCTTCTCTATACTTTTCTCGGTGCCGGTCTCTGGAACTTAATCCTGGCCCTGATTGGCTATTTTGCCTATGACATGCGGGATCATATACTGCCATACCTCGACTGGGTAATGTACGCGGTTGGGGCGCTGTTTGTCATATGGCTGTCATGGAAAGGGATCAGGGCCTACAGGAACAGGAAGAGGAACGCTGATCAATAAACACTCCCGCCGGGAGCCGCGGTTTTACGGCCGAAGGCCTCTGACAGACCGGAAGCCTCTGACAGACCGAAGGCCTCTGACAGACCGAAGGCCTCTGACAGACCGGAAGCCTCTGACAGACCGAAGGCTTCTGACAGACCGGAAGCTTCTGACAGACCGGAAGCTTCTGACATGATGCGGATATCTGCAACAAAAGAGGGGCTGCGTACTATTCAGTGAGTTCTCCGGCAAGAAGCCTCAGACCGATCTCGGAAATCTTTGCCTGATAGAGTGCTGTCAGCCTTCTGTTGATGGCGTTCAGGTAGTTGTTCTGGTAATCCCTGAATTCGAGTCCCGACAGTGAGCCGAGCCGGTATCGCTCCACGGCTATCTCCAGTGATGCCCTGGCCAGCTCTGCACTCTCGGCCTCGAAGTTGGTTACGGTGATATTGTTCAGGTAGGTATTGTAGAGCAGGTCCAGCTCTCCCATGATCTCATACTCAATGTCGAGATAGGCCAGCTTGCTGTTCCCCGCCTCCAGCTTCGCATTGGACATCTTCCTGTTGGTTTCAAACCCGGAAAAAATATTCCATGACATATTGAAGCCCCAGTTAGGGCCGTTTGTCTGGTTGAAGGAACCTGCTGACCAGGGATACTCACTGCGGCTGTAGTTATAACCGGTGCTGAAGCTAATGGTAGGGTAGCGCAATGCCCTTACGGCCTCCAGGTCATACTCTGAGAGTCTCTCTCCCTGCCGCGCAAGTATCAGCTGGTTATTGTACTTAAGTGTACGCGCCCGCAGAGAATCGATATCCATATCAGGAGCAAGGATGATGGAGTCGCGTATGTTGAAGTCTATCTCATGGCCCGTACTGAGAAGGTTGGTCAGCCGTATGTAAGCACTGATGACCGTCTCCTGCTGCGACAGCACCGCGGAGCTGTCGGCATTGAGGTCTATCTTCGCCTGCTGCAGATCGAGCCCCGAGATGACGCCAAGCATATATTTCTCCTCGGCATTGTCATAACGTGACTTTGAAAGAGCCAGTGAAGTAAGGGCCGATTCCATCCTGTTTTGCTGTACTATGATATTGTAGTATTCTGAGCATACTCGCATGACCAGGTTCTCCACGTTTATCCTGACCCTCTGGCTGCTCATGGCCAGCATCTCCTGCTGCCGGCTGTAGGTGGTGAACATCCCCAGTCCGTCAAACAGCTTCCAGTTAAGGGCAACACCGGCATTATAGAGGTTTGTCCTGCTCTTATCAGCTTCTGACGATGAAGAGGCAACATTATTATTTGTCTGTGACTGTCGTCCCGTACCTGTAACGGTTGGAAGAAACGGTGCCAGAGTGACATTGTTTTCTGCCATGGCCTCATCGTTCCTGCTGATCTTGAGGGAGTAGTTGTTCTCAAGTGCCACCATGATGGCCTCATCGAGGGTCATTGTCTTCTGTGCTCCGGCTGCCAGTGACATCAGGAGCAGCAATATCACGAAACTAAGCCTTCGGTTGCTCATTGCTGTTTTTTTCTGCATTTTTCTTTCCGGCCAGGTAGCTGTAGATTGAAGGTACCACAAAGAGAGTCAGGAAGGTGGCGAAGAACATTCCGCCCACGACGGTGACGCCCATGGAGATGCGGCTCTCCGCGCCTGCTCCTGAGGCCAGCGCCAGCGGCAGGATGCCGAGGATTGTCGTGAGGCTTGTCATCAGCACAGGGCGGAAGCGTGCCACGGCTGCCTCACGGGCGGCGTCCATGATGCTGAGTCCTGCCTGTTGTCTCTGGTTGGCAAACTCAACAATTAGTATCCCGTTCTTGGCCACCATTCCGATGAGCATGATCAGTCCTATCTGGCTGAAGATGTTGAGTGTCTGTCCGGTGACGACCATAATAAACAGTGCACCGATAAGCGCCAGCGGCACCGTTACCAGTATGATCACCGGATCACGGAAGCTCTCGAACTGTGCCGAGAGAACGAGGTAGATGAGCACTATGGCCAGGACGAATGCAAAGAGCAGGCTGGAAGTGCTCTCTACAAAATCCTTTGAGTCGCCCGAGAGGGTGGTGCTGAAGTTCTCATCTAGCACCCTGGCGGCTATCCTGTCCATCTCTTCAATTCCTTCTCCCAGGGTGTATTTGCCTGCCAGGCCTGCCGATACGGTTGCCGACACGAACCTGTTATACCTGTAGAGCTGCGGCGGCAGGCTGCTCTCGCGTATCTCAACGATGTTGTCGAGCTGTATCAAATGACCCTTGTCATTCCTGACGTAGGTGCTTGTGAGATCATAGGGATCATTGCGCTTCGACTTGTCGAACTGGCTGAAGATCTGGTACTGCTTGCCGTTGAGGATGTAATAGCCGATACGTTGCTCACTCATGGTTAGCTGCAGTGTCTGGGCTATGTTCTGTACGTTGACACCCATCATGGAGGCTTTCTCCCTGTTGATGAGGACGGTAAGCTCAGGCTTGGTGAACTTCAGGTTCACGTCGCTGGCCGAAAAGTATTGACTTTCCGAGACCTCAGCCATGAAGTCGGGTATCACCCTCTTCAGGTCGTTGAGGTTCTTTGCCTGTATCACGTACTGCACCGGGAGGCCTCCGCGGCGTGATCCGAAGGTCTGCTGCTGCGACACTATTGTCCGGGCACCGGTGTACTGCCTCAGGACAGGAGAAAGCGAAGCCGCTATCTCCTGCTGTGAACGTTTGCGGTCACGACGGTCGGAGAGCCTGACCCTCATGTTGGCGCTGTTGGTTCCGCCCATGCCCACCATCATCATGATGTTGTCGCTCTCGGGCACCTTCTCCTGTACTACCGGATACAGTCTGTTCATATATGCGGTCATGTAGTCGTAGGAGGTGCCCTCCGTGGCCCTGGCGCTGATGTTTAAATAACCGCGGTCCTCCAGCGGAGCCATCTCCGACGGCAACATCGTCCATAAGATTCCTATCAGCACGCCGGCAGCCACAATAATGACAATGGCCCAGTACCTTCTCTTCAGGAAGGATGTTATCCATCTGCGGTAGAGATTTATCATGCCGCTGAAGAATGGCTCAGTAGACCGGTAGAACCGGCCTTCCATGGTATTGTGCTTCAGCACCCTGGATGAGACCATGGGAGTAAGCGTCAGTGCCAGGAAGGAGGATATTACCACTGCTCCCACAATCACCAGGCTGAACTCCCTGAAGAGCCTGCCGGTCACTCCCTGGAGAAAGACAATCGGGAAGAAGACGGCTACAAGGGCCACCGTGGTGGCGATGATGGCAAAGAAGATCTCGCGTGATCCCGTGAGGGCAGCCTCCCTGGGCTTCATGCCCTTTTCGACCTTTGTATATATGTTCTCCACCACAACTATGGCATCGTCAACAACCAGACCGATGGCCAGTACAATTGCAAATAGCGTCAGGGTGTTAATGGTGAAGTCGGCAATGTACATCACGAAGAAAGTCCCGATAAGGGCAACAGGGATCGCAATGACCGGTATGAGTGTTGTTCTCCAGTTTCTCAGGAAGAAGAAGATGACCAGCACCACCAGCAAAAAGGCGATGAAGATGGTGTTCCTGACCTCCCTGATGGATTCGCGTATATAAATTGTATTGTCAAAGAGTATCTCGGTGGTTATATCTTCCGGCAGGTCTTTCTTGAGCTGTTCCAGCATTACCATTGCTTCATCGACGATTTCGATGTAATTGGCGCCAGGCTGGGGTACCAGCACAACGTTTACCGCAGGCTTGCCGTTGCTCTTCAGGTGTGACCTGATGTTCTCGGCATCGATCTCGGCTATTCCTATATCGCTGAACTTCACCACCCTGTCGCCGCTCTTTGCAATGATCAGATCATTGAACTCGTCAACGGTTCGGAGCCTGCCCAGGGTTCGGATCGTAAGCTCAGTGTTGTCTCCCTCAATCCTTCCCGAAGGAAGTTCGATGTTCTCGCGTGTTACTGCGGTCCGTACATCCAGTGGTGTGAGGCCGTAGGCTGCCAGCCTCGCGGGGTCCATCTTCATCCTGATGGATAGCTTTTTGGATCCCCAGACCCCCACAGCGCTTACACCTGAGATGGTCTGCAACCTCTCCTTGAAGTTGATCTCAGCGTAGGTGCTGACGTCAATGATTGACCTGCTGTCGCTGCGGAGTGTTACTGCGAATATAGGCTGGGCATCGGCATCGGCTTTCTGCACCACCGGCGGGTCAACATCCTGCGGCAGGCGGCGCATGGCGCCGGAGACCTTGTCGCGGACGTCATTGACGGCAGTCTCCATATCCACTTCCAGTTTGAACTCAACGGTGATGCGCGAGGAGCCGTCGCTACTGGAGCTCGATATGGAGCGTATTCCCTGCACGCTGTTAATTGCAGACTCAAGAGGTTCGGTTATCTGTGTCTCGATTACGTCAGAGTTGGCCCCGGGGAAAGAGGTTGATACTGTCACTATCGCCGGGTCAACACTCGGGTAATCTCTCACTCCGAGGAAGGTATATCCGATACCTCCGAGAATGAGTATCACCAGTGCCATCACCGTGGCCAGTACCGGTCTCTCTATACTTAATGACGATAAACTCATTTGTTTATTCAGTTGTTATCTGCTGTGATCGTCCGGCGCTAATCCGTTATGTTAACTCTTACCGGCATATTGTCCCTCAACTGCATGAGCCCGGTGGTAAGCACGGTATCGCCTGCAGAGATTCCGGAGAGCACCTCGATCATAGTTGCGGTCCGGGTGCCGGTGACAACCGGAACAAGAGAAGCCCTGCCGTTCTTCACTACCCAGATCTTTTTCTCGTTCATCTCGGGCACTATGGATTCCGTTGGCACCTGGATAGCATTCTGCTTTTCATCGGTGATCAGCGTCAGTGATGCGAACATGCCCGGTACCAGCCGCCCGTCCCTGTTGTTGTAACGGGCTCTCAGACCGATAGTCCTCGTTGTTTCATCTATGCGGTAGTCAATGGCATATACAGTTGCAAAGAACTCCTCATTGTAGCCCTCGGTCTCGAATGAGATTCGCTTGCCCATCAGATTTTCGGATACATATTTTTCAGATATGGCAAATTCGAGCTTGAGTGTGGAGGGGTCGGTCAGATGGGCGATCTTGACTGAAGGTTGTACATAGGTGCCTTCGCTGACATAGCGGAAACCTATCACCCCGTCAAACGGTGCCCTCACCTCTGTCTCAGCTATCCTGACCTTAAGGAGGTTCATATCAGCCAGAATGACGTTATAGTCTGTCTGCAGCTGGTCAAACGACTCCCTGCTTACGGCATCTTTTTCGAGAAGCACCCTCTGGCGTTCGAGCTTCTCGGCCAGCAGCTTCTCCTGTATCTCCGACCTTCGAAGCTGTGCCTGCAGGTCCTCGTCATATATCTTCACCAGCAGATCGCCTTTCTTAACCCTGCTACCCTCCTTGAAAAAAACAGCTGTGACCTTGCCGGGTACCTTGCTGACGATGTCCACCTCTTCATTGGCCAGCAATGATCCGGCCGATCTTATGCCGCTGGTGAGGTAAGAAGGTTTGGCTATGGTTCCGTTCACGGGAAGCTGTCCTCCACCCGGAGCCCCTCCACCCGGACCTCCCCGGGGCTGCGCCTGGTTCTGAGGTTGACCCTGTGACTGCCCCTGTCCCTGGCTCTGTGGCTGGCCCTCTGCCTGACCCGGCACCAGTGGCTGTTTGGAAGTAGCCGCGGCATCCTTTTTCAGGTCTCTGTCACCCCAGAGGCCCAGTCTTGGTCCTCCAAACCAAATTGCCAGGATCAGTGGGATGCTGACCCACAGGGCAATCTTTGTTCCTTTTTTCATTCCCGAATTGAATTTTTCTTAGAAAGCGCAAAATTAGCGGTTTCTGAAACGTTGTTATGTTAAAGTATATTAAAACAAAAAGTGCAGATAAAAGTTCTCCACTGCCTTAAGCAGGTTGTTGTTCAGTATTTTTCGATTATCTCCCTGACTACCGCTTCCATATAGTCGGTTATTTTCCTGTTCGGTACGGTGAATCCGTTTGCGAACATGGTGAAGGCCAGCCTTCTCCCGCTGCCGGTGGTTACATAGCCTGCAAACGACTTGGCGCTGCTGATGGTTCCGGTCTTGGCGAAGACCCTGCCTTTGAAAAACTCGTCCCTGAAGTAGCTCTTCATTGTACCTGAGACGGCTCCTTCGGGAAGGGAGGCGATGAACGGGGCAGTACACGGGCTGTTGTGCATGTACACCAGCAGCCTCACCGTCATCAGCGCACTGATGTTGTTGTTGGCTGAGAGTCCTGACCCGTCAAGTATGACAGCTTCGTAGGGCTTGCACCCGATAGAGTCAAGGAATGATCTTATCACCCGGGCACCAGCGCTGAAGGACTCCTCTCCCAGAATAGCGTAACCGAGATGTTTCCTGATAGCCTCGGCATACATGTTGACGCTCTCATGATTGGTTACCTTGACTATCTCTTCCAGGGTGGGAGAGAGGGTCACGCAGAGAGGTGTCATCTCCTCCGGAACTGCATTGGTTCTTGCCGCTGAGGCAGAGCCGTCGATTCTTATGCCTGCATCCCGCATGGCCCGGTCAAGCAGTCTCACAACCGTCAGGGGAGGGTCCGGGTTGGATGCTTTCAGAGCAAAGCTGCTGTCGGCAGGCACGCTTCCGGATATCCAGGCAGTGTGGGAATAGGGTGTATTGTAGACATAGCCTTGGTCACTTCTGCCTGACGAGGTAAGATAGTTCGTTAGCCGTACATCTCTTCCGTATAGCTCGACCGAGTCGATCACCGCCGGTGATCCTTCATTATGGCCGGTGATATAGATATTGAATTTATTGTCGTTGAAATTTATATCGTAAACTCCAGCCCCGTAGTACTGACCCAGGTTGCCCCACGACCATCCTGAGGGGGCGGGATTGAAATCATAAATTGACGTGGCAGCTGCAACGCGGCCTTTTACATGCCTGACGCCGGCATTCAGCAGTGCTGCCGTCCACTGACCCACTACATCACCGTAGTGATCTCGGAAGTACTCTGATCCCAGTGCCGGGTCGCCGCCGCCCTTAATGACGACATCACCGTCAACCACTCCCCGGCGGCTGTTGAATTTCCCCGAGATGTAGATGTCGGTTGAAAACCGGTAATCAGGACCCAGGAGCGCTAGTGCCACCGAGGTGGGATAGAGCTTCATCACCGAGGCAGAGGCGAGGTTGCGTTCAGCATCATGACCGAAGATCATCTCACCGGTTACGGCGTCTGTAAAACAAATTGACCACGATGTTCCGGTGAGAGAAGTGTCTGCCAGGATAGTATCTATGGTATTCTGCTGGCCGCTGAGACAGGTTGAGGTGAGTGCGGCGATGATGACTGCTTGTAAAAATTTGATTTTCATGGGATTATCTTATGTTTATTCTATTGGTCGAATGGGACTTATATGAAAAATGGTAAACTTATCCTGATGCAGGCACTTGTTCATGCAAGTGTCATCTGGTTTTGTTTTGTTCAAGTGTTGAGAGCAGGCCGCAGGCGGCGCCGATATCCTCGCCGCGGCTGGCACGTATTGTGGCTGTAATCCCTTTTGCATTGAGGTGGTCACGAAATGCCTCCATGGCTTTCGTATCAGGACTCCGGTATTCGGAGCCCGGAATGGCATGAAACCGGATCAGGTTGATGCGGCAGCGAATACCGTTGAGGATCCCGGCCAGCTCCCGGACATGTGCGGGGGTGTCATTGAGCCCCTTGAACAGAATGTATTCAAAGGATATCCGTCTCTGTCTCCCGAAGTCGTACCTCCTGATTACTTCGAGCACTTTTTTGATGGGGTGAGCTTTCTGGACCGGCATCAGCGCCTGGCGCTCCTCATCGAAGGGGGAGTGCAGGCTGACGGCGAGGTGACACCGGGTGCCCTCCAGGAAATCACGTATCCTGTCGGTGATCCCTATGGTGCTTACCGTAATGCGTGAGGGACTCCATCCGTAACCCCACTCCGAGGTGAGTATCTCAAGGCTCTTCATCACCTCTTCGAAGTTGTCGAGAGGCTCTCCCATGCCCATATAGACAATATTGGTCAGGGACAGGTGGTCGGGGATGCTTCTGAACTGGTTCAGGATGTCACCTGATGATAGATTGCCCTGGAACCCCTGTCTTGCCGTCATGCAGAAGTGGCATCCCATGCGGCATCCCGACTGTACCGAGAGGCATACCGTAGCCCGGTCACGGTCAGGGATGAAGGCTGTCTCTATAAACCGGTTCTCAGAGATGCCAAAGAGGTATTTTTTTGTGCCGTCACTGGCGGAGGCCACTGACGACGGCGGGGTGAGTCCGGTCTCCCACTCTTTCTCCAGCAGGCTGCGCGCAGCAAGAGAGAGGTCAGTCATTCCGCTGATCTCAGGTGCCCCCCGCCTGTAGAGCCAGCCAGCGATTTGCCGTGCAGCGTAAGTGGGAAGCGAGGCCGCTGCGGTGATGTCTGACAGCTCATCCAGTGTCTTGCCGAAGAGTCGTTGCCTGCTCATCAGAAACGGTAGGCGGCTCTCTCCAGATCACGGAGCGATTTGAAGGGCCGGGGCGGCTTCAGGTGGCCGTTGAGGAAGCTGTATATGTCGAGTCTGATCTTCCTGGCCTCGCGGTAATCCATCCTGTCAAAAGAGTGGCCTCCGGGCATCTCCTCGAATATTTTGTAACTGAAATTCTGTTTTCCGGCTGCCTTGAGTGATTTTATGAGGTGTTCGACCTCAAGAACGTTCACATCCTCGTCAATGGTGTTGGTGTGGATCAGCAGCGGAGTGTTTTGGTAGCGGTCAACCTGCCATGCAGGGGAGCGCCTGCGATACTCGGCCACATTCTCATCGGCTGTCTTGCCTATGTGGTATGGGGCGGAGTAGAGGTCCCGGTAGCTGTCGTCCTTGTAGCCCATGCGTGCTATGACGTCGCTGACAGGCACGCCTGCAAAGCAGGCTTTGTATGCATCCGGGTGATCGAAGATACAGAACAGTCCAATCAGTCCGCCGTGGCTCCAGCCGATGACGCCCACCCGGTCTCTGTCAACGATCTCATAATTTTCGATCATATACTTTCTGCCGGCATCGACATCCTCAACCTCCAGGCCGCCGTAGTCGATCCGCCGGTACATGCCCGCACCGTAGCCGGTTGAACCCCGGTATTCGGCTGCTACGACGATATAGCCCTGGGCTACCATCTCACGGATGATGTGGGTGTAATAGGTGGTGAAGTTGGCATGGACGCCGCCGTGGGGGAAGACCAGCAGGGGGTATTTTTTTGACGCGTCCGCATCGCGGGGTATGAAGACATAGCTCCAGAATTTCAGGGGGTTGCCGGCGCCCTGTCCGGTAGGATTACTCTCTTTTGCAGGGGGTGGACCAGTCGTATAGATCTTGTCAATGAAGGCCACATCGCCCACGCGCTCATACCAGAGGATATCGTCAATACTCTTCTCCAGAACATCAAGGCGATGGTTCAGGGACTCAAACCGGCGTCCCACATTGTTCAGGGCATCCATGATCTCGGCGTTGCCGGGCTGAGCTGCAAGTGCCGGACATAAGGAGATGAAAAGGATGATTAAGAAAGGGCTTTTCACTGAGTTCTGTTTCATATTGATATGTTATAGGATTTCTGTCTCTCCGCTGAATACAAATGTCGCCGGTCCGGTAAGATATACCTCAGAGGCTGCCGCCCCGTCAGTTACAAACCTGATATGAAGTTCGCCGCCCCTGACGCTCACCCGGGTCTCACCAGTGACAATTTTTCCGGTCAGGGCTGCCGCAATGGCAGATGCCGTTGCGCCGGTACCGCATGATAGGGTTTCATCTTCCACTCCCCGTTCATACGTCCTGATTACCAAACCGTTATCTGTTACCCTTACCAGGTTCACATTGACTCCCCCGGGGGCATAGCGTGACGAATGCCGGATGCCACGTGCAAATGTCACAAAATCAGCTCTCTCCGTATCATCTGTGAAGATTACCAGGTGAGGTACACCGGTGTTTACCAGGATGCCGTCAGGGGTTTCTCCGGACTCCCTCACGTCCCTTACCGATATCTCAATTATATCATCACCGGCTGATCTGGCTGTATGCGGACCGTCACCAGCCAGGAAGGAGAGGTTGCGGGGTCCGGTAAGATGTTTCATAACAAAGTGTGCCGCGCAGCGTCCGCCGTTACCGCACATCTCTCCCGGAGAGCCGTCAGCATTGTAGTAGAGCATTCTGAAATCATAGCCTGGGGAATCTTCGATAAGTATGAGCCCGTCAGCTCCTATCCCGAAACGTCTGTTGCACAGCCTTTTGAAGATATTGTTATCATTGTGGTCAAGGAGCTTGGGATTGTTTCGTACAATGATAAAGTCATTGCCTGTACCCTCATATTTGTTAAAGGGAATTATCATTCCGTTAAAATGAAGTTAATTATTAAAAGATCGCGGCAACGGTCTGTTAAAAAAACGAAAATTTGTAAAACAATTTACCATTTATGCGGTTGTAAAGATACTTAATCTTTTACGAGGCACGCAATTTGCAGCATAAGTGGGACAGATGACAAAACAAAAAAATCAATGGATATGAAAGGTAAGAGTCTCATAGTTACTTTGCTGATTGCGCTTCTTGGAGCGCTTGCAGGGCTATTTATCTACACCAGGTTTCTCGACAGGGATAATCTGGTGACAGGAACGGAGAAGGAGAGGCAGATGATTGAGGAGAATACCAGGTACACCTCTATGGTGCCTCAGTCAGGTGTGAATGATTTCACCTTTGCTGCTGAGAATACGGTCCACGCAGTGGTTCATGTCAAGACGAAGGCCACTGTCAGTTCAGATTACAGCAATCCGTTGTATGAGTTTTTCTACGGTCCGGGGGCAGGCCGGCCGAGGGAGGTCCGTGGGTTTGGCTCCGGTGTGATTGTGACCGCTGATGGTTACATAGTGACCAACAATCATGTAATTGAGGAGGCTGATGAGGTTGAGGTTACTTTGAATGACAAGCGGACCTTTGGGGCTGATGTAGTAGGGCGTGATCCCAGCACTGACATTGCCCTTCTGAAGATCAAGGCCACAGGGCTGCCCTACATCAAATTCGGAAACTCCGATGCCATCAGGCTGGGCGAGTGGGTGCTCGCAGTAGGGAACCCATTCAATCTGACTTCGACGGTGACGGCAGGTATAGTCAGTGCCCGGGGCAGGAGTCTGGGGCTTCTTGACAACCAGTACCGTATCGAGTCATTCATACAGACTGATGCTGCTCTGAACCAGGGTAACAGCGGTGGTGCCCTGGTGAATACTGCAGGGGAGCTGATAGGCATTACCACAGCCATAATTTCACCAAGCGGTGCCTATGCCGGCAACTCTTTTGCAGTCCCTTCGTCCATTGTAAATAAGGTTTACGAAGATCTCAGGGAGTACGGCGAAGTTCAGAGAGGTCTCCTGGGAGTGAACATTACCGACGTCAATTCAGAGATAGCTGAGGCAGAAAAACTCAGGGAAATAAAAGGAGTATATCTTGCAGGAGTGGTGGAGGACGGAGCCGCACAGGCTGCCGGCCTTGCTGAGAAGGATGTGATAATCGCCATCAACGGTGAGCCGGTTGAGACTACTGCCGACCTGCAGGAGAAGGTAAACCGCTACAGACCCGGAGACAGGCTTGAAGTGACATACCTGCGCAAGGGCAGGCAGGATAAGAAAATGGTAACTCTGCGCAATATCGAGGGCGGTACGGGAATCGTTGCCCCGGGTTCACAGAGCACTTCAATATTTGGTGCAACCTTCTCCCCGGTAACATCCGGTGACAAGCAGAAGTACAGGATTAGCAACGGCGTCAAGATCACCTCAATCACTGAAGGCCGCCTGCGGGATCTTGGGCTTGGCAGAGGAACAGTCATTGTTGACGTGAACGGTCAGAAGGTGAACAGTGCTGCAGACATACGCCGGGCAACGAATGATGAGAAGAACCTCACTTCCATAGAGGGATTTACCCCTGACGGGACCTACTTCAAGTACCAGACCAGGAGGTAGCATCAGGGATTTATTAACAATAAGCAGATCAGGAGATTGACAGCATTGGCTCCCCTCTGTTTGATTGACGTATTTTATTTGGTTATTAACATTTAAAGCAGTATCTTTGCGAAAATTTTTTCGAAGGGGCAAAAAGAATGAGACAACTTAAGATTACCAAATCCATAACCAACCGTGAGAGTGCATCGTTGGACAAATATCTGCAGGAGATTGGTAAGGAAGAGTTGATATCGGTTGAGGAAGAGGTAGAGCTTGCGCAGAGGATCAAAAAGGGTGACAGGGCAGCTTTGGAGAAGCTAACGAAAGCAAATCTCCGTTTTGTTGTCTCGGTGGCCAAGCAGTATCAGAACCAGGGTCTTAGCCTCCCGGACCTCATTAATGAGGGTAACCTTGGCCTTATCAAGGCAGCAGAAAAGTTTGACGAGACCCGCGGATTCAAATTCATTTCATATGCGGTATGGTGGATCAGGCAATCCATCCTCCAGGCTCTGGCAGAGCAGTCGAGGATAGTGCGTCTGCCTCTGAACCAGGTTGGTTCTCTTAACAAGATCAACAAGGCTTTTGCCCGGTTTGAGCAGGAAAACGAGCGTACGCCGTCACCTGAAGAGCTGGCGGAAGTGCTTGATCTTCCGAAGGAGAAGGTTGCCGATACCCTCAAGGTGTCAGGTCGCCATGTTTCTGTCGATGCACCTTTCGTTGAGGGTGAAGATAACAGCCTCCTGGATGTGCTTACCAACCTCGATTCTCCCATTGCTGACAAGATACTCATTGACGAGTCGCTCTCCAAGGAGATAGAGCGTGCCCTGACCACTCTCACTGAGCGTGAGAGGGACATCATACGCTATTTCTTCGGCATTGGCTGCCAGGAGATGACGCTGGAGGAGATAGGTGAAAAGTTTGGCCTTACCCGCGAGAGGGTAAGACAGATAAAAGAGAAAGCCATAAGACGCCTGCGGCACACATCGCGCAGCAAGCTGCTCAAGGGCTACCTCGGGTAAGCATTTCCTTTACCTTTAAATGATATTGAGGATGCCGCAAGCACCCTCCTGTAAAAAAGAATGAGCCCGGGTTACCCGGGCTCATCTTGTTTCCGCATTTAAGTGCGGCATTGGGGGGAAGAACTGCTTTTTAAGCGATTGACCCTTCCGTGATTTCCCGGCCGGGTCAGAATTCACCGTAAAAATAACCAAAACGAAAGTATCTTCGCGCATGCAGGAGGGTGGAACTCACAGAACCATCCCCTGAGCCAACAGATGAATGATATGGCCCAACAGATGAACCAATCTGACTCCACAGAAAAACTATTTTCCGGTGAACCTCCTGATAAACTCAGATTTGTAGGAGTTGCCCAGACTGGCCTTCAGGTTCTCTGACAACAGTATCTCCCCCTGTTTAGTGTATCCCGTAACGTGTTCCAGATTAATAAGATAGGAGTGGTGAACGCGCAAGAATCCCTGATCGGCAAGCAGTCCGTCGAAATGTTTGAGGTTTTTGGAGCTGACCACCTTCCTCTGACCGGTAAGGTGAAAGTTTGTACAGTATCCATCGGCCTGGCACATGATGATCTCAGGCACCTTCAGCACTTCAAATCCCTTTATGTTGGGAATTATGAGCGTCGACTTCCTTGCTGGTCCCTCCCTCAGGTTTTTCAGGAGGGATGAGATAACTTCGCTGTTAAGGCCGGTATTATCAGCTCTCCTGACCTTTTCCACAGCATCAATAAGTTCATCTATGCTTACCGGTTTAAGGAGGTAATCTGCCGCGCTGAACCTGAAGGCCCTGATGGCATATTCACTGTAGGCGGTGACAAAGATAACCCTGAAATCGACCGTGTCAAACATTGAAAGCAGGTCAAAGCCTGTGCCGTCAGCCATCTCCACATCGAGAAAAACCACATCCGGCGAACTGGCTTTTATTGCTGTATAGCCTTCCCTGACGGACGAGGCATGGCTGACCACCTCGACGTCAGGACAATATTCAGCGAGGTAGTTTGCAATTACCTCCCTGGCAGGTCGTTCATCATCAATTATTAAAGCACGTATCATATTTCCTGAAGGTTGGGATGTTGTATGCCTGATTTTGTATTTGTTGCTTTCAGGGTTTCACCGGGATTTCGATAACAACCCTGGTTCCTGTTTCCCTGTTGTCAGGGTAAAGGTCGCTGATATCTATCCGGCAATTTGCGGAATGCAGGTTGTTGATTATCCTGAGCCGTTCCATTGCAAGAGCGATACCCCTGGACTTGCCGTGGAGGCTCCTGTCTTTCATGGCTTCTGATCTGGCCCTGCCTACGCCATCGTCATCTACTGTGCAGATAACGGTCTTTTCTTTCATGGTAACATCAATGGTAATCGTTCCCTTCCTTTCTTCCAGTCCCATCACACCGTGCCAGATAGCATTTTCAACGAATGGCTGAACGAAGCCCGGAGAGACCATCACCGCCTCAGGGGTGATCAGGGGATCGATGTGCAGCGTATAGTCGAACTTGTCGCCGAACCTCAGATGTTCAATATCAAGATAATCTTCAAGCAACTCCAGCTCCGCGCTCAGCCTGACGTAGTCTTCATTCATATTGTTGAGGACAGTCCTGATAAGTTTTGAAAAGTCTGATATATACCTGTTGGCAGAGCGGCGGTCGTTGTTGGAGATAAAGTAATTGATAGAGTTCATGGCATTGAAGATGAAGTGCGGATTCATCTGTCCTCTGAGAGCCTGCTGGCGCAGCGCATCGCGCTTCTGCTGTTCCCTGTGTTTCATCTGCATGATGATAAATGCGGAAAAAAGTGTCAGCAGGGCCAGAACGGTCAGCGGGAATCCGATGCGGAAGAGTGTTGTCTGGTAGAAGTAAGGCTTAATGAAGATGGCTATCTTCCTTGAGATGCTCCACGATCCGCTGAAATCCGTTGCCTGGATCTCCAGGTCATACCATCCGGGCTTGAGGTTTGAGAAGTTGATGTTCCTGTCGCTGTGGTCTGTGTGGTACCAGTTATTGTTTTCGCCGTTGATGCGGTACCTGTACCTGATCTTTTCCGGGTGCCGGTATTCGGGGACCGTAAAGGAGAGGTGGAAATTGTCATTCCCCTTTTCGATTGTGATGGTGTCAGCACGGTAAAGAGGTTTTCCGGGGAATTTCCTTATCGCTGACACCTCCATCTCCTCCAGTACAATATCATTTGACAGTTTTTCATTAGAGCCGCTCAGGATCTGAGCCGGGTCAAACTCCACGGCGCCGCCGACGCCGCCGAGGATGAACCTGCCGTCGCCGGTCACCCATGATGCATCTGAATTGAATTCATGAATCATCAGTCCGTCATTCTCCCCGAACACCCTGATGAGTCCGCTGGCAGGATTAATAACCGAGATTCCGTTGTTGGTGGATGCCCAGATGTTGCCTTCGTTGTCCCTGAGAAGAGAGTATGTAGTGTTGTTTGAGAGTCCTGATGCAGTAGTGTAGAAAAATCTTTCGCCAGTGGCCGGATCATACCTGCATACGCCTGTACCCAGGGTGGCAAGCCACAGTGCGCCGTCATCACCGTCGCATATGTCCTCGATATTGGTAGTTCCACGGGTTATCTTTAAAAAATCGGCTGTGCGGGTAACCAGGTCGAGGCGCATGAGATAGCTGTAGTTGCATCCGGCCCACAGGATTTCGCCTTGGCGATGAAGGGTAAAGATGTTGATTGTATCTCCCAGGTCGTAAAGGCTCTCCGCAGCCCCGGTCTCCGGGTCAAACCTTTTTATGCCATGGTCGGCAATCAGTATCCGTCCCTCGCTGTCGTAACAGAGGGTATGTGCAAATGCAGCCGGGCTGTGTTTTTCCATCTGCCGTGTGGCAGCATCATACCATACCAGTCTGTTAAAGTAGTATCCGATCCACATGCCTTTCTCGTGGGGAAGGAATGCTCTCGGGTGCCATAGTTCGGTCTGTTCCTCTTCACTGAGTATGTTAAGCTTTTCAGTTTTACCCTGCGCCGTTATCCTGATGAGATAATTCCTGTCTCTGGCTGCAAGCCAGAGAGCACCCTGGCTGTCACCGGCAATACCGAAAATGTTAAGCTCGCCACCTCTGGCGGTATAAGGGGCAATATGTCTGAATTCACGGGAGGTAAAGACAGCCTTGGTAATTCCTTTGTAGGTATTGCCCTCTGTCTGGGTTGCAAACCAGAGCATGTCATCATCGTAGAAGAAAATCGCAGTGGGCAGTCCCGTAATCTCCTTCGGTATCGTTGTTATTCTGTTTCTCGCGGGGAACCATATATTTATTCCGCTGTCGTGGCTGTAGAATGCCATCGGGATTGTGTCTCTGAATGTCAGGTCACTGCAACTGCCACCGTATTCCGTGAAGAGAGACTGTTCCCTGTCATACCTGAACAACCCCTTAAGGGATGCCAGCCACAGGTTTCCCTCACTGTCACGTGTGATGCGTGACGCCCCGGTATTGCCAAAGAAAGTGCCCGGTCTGCCGGTCTGCCATCTGATGCTGTTTACGCTTCTGATTACTGCCCGTCCTTCACCCGTCAGGGTGTCTCTTTCCAGTGCTGCCTCTATTACTGTAGGCCCTGTCAGCCATATCTTATCAGCGTCGCCGAAGGTGATGCTGAACTGGCTGAAGTAGAACATTGCCAGGTCGGTAAGTTTTTGTGACCATATATATGATGTTGTCTTACCCTTTAAGGGGTCATAACTGAGCAACTCACTCCGCAGTACAAACCACAGCAGACCGTCAGGGCCCGCAGCAAAGTCCACCAGATCAGCCATGGAGTGATTGTTCAGCATCCTGATCACCCTGAACTCCTCCACGGCACGGTCAAACTTGCAGAGCACACCGTTGTCAGTTGTCAGCCAGAGGTCGTCAATGCCATCGATCACAACAGAGTTGACGGAAAAATAGGGAAGGGTAGTGCTATCTGCCGGGTCGTGGAAATAGTTCACGAAGTCCGTGCCGTCATACCTTGTCAGCCCGTCCCACGTAGCAATCCATATGAAACCACTGCTGTCAGCCACCACACGTCTCACGTGGTCATGTCCTATTCCGTCCCTTGAGGTGTAATTTGTGAGCACATAGGATTGTGCATCAACTCCGGCCATAGAGAAAAGCAAGAGAAAAACCGCTGTTAGCAGTCGTACCGGAGAATATTTGTATTCGGTATGTTTCACAGTACCAACCTCTGATCAAACTTACATAAAAACGCCCGATTACAGACATGCAAACAAAAATCAAGGCCTGCGCCCGGATTTGTTGAGGAAATATAGTAAAAAGAGGGATAAAAGCTTCACAACAGTCGGTTTGGTATTAAACCCCGGATTCCCTCTCTGCCTATTGATCTGAATTGTTATTTTTGTCTCCGTAACATCCTATGGAATTCAAGCTCATTTCAGACTATGTGCCCACGGGCGACCAGCCGGAGGCAATACGGCAGCTCACCCGGGGTCTGCTGCAGGGCGTGCCTTACCAGACTCTCCTGGGAGTTACGGGTTCCGGCAAGACCTTCACCATTGCAAATGTCATTGAACAGTTGAACAGGCCTGTACTTGTTCTCAGTCATAACAAGACTCTGGCAGCGCAGCTTTACGGTGAGTTCAGACAGTTTTTTCCCGACAATGCGGTTGAGTATTTTGTCTCTTATTACGATTACTATCAACCGGAGGCTTATCTGCCCGTGACCGATACCTATATTGAGAAGGATCTGGCCATCAACGACGAGCTTGAAAAACTGCGTCTGAGTGCCACCTCATCGCTGCTCTCGGGCCGGCGTGACGTCATAGTCGTCTCATCGGTCTCCTGTCTGTTCGGCATCGGCAATCCCGACGACTTCCGGTCGAACACGGTGCATGTCATCAAGGGCAGCAAACCGGGTCGCAACGTGGTGTTGCGGAAGCTGGTCGATAGCCTGTATGCGCGCAACGAGCTGGAGTTTACCAATGGCACCTTCAGGGTGCGGGGTGACACCCTGGATGTCTATCCCGCCTATGCCGACCTTGCACTGCGCATAGTCTTCTTCGGTGATGAGATCGAGGAGATCTCAACTTTTGATCCTCTCAGCGGGGAGCACAGGGATGATCTCACGGAGTATGTGATATACCCTGCCAACCTCTTCGTCACCACCCGTGAACGCATCAACACCGCTGTTGGTCAGATACAGGATGACATGGTGCTGCAGTCCAGGCACTTCCGTGATACGGGAAGGCCGGAGGAGGCCAAGAGGATAGAGCAGAGGGTGCAGTATGACCTGGAGATGATCAAGGAGCTGGGTTACTGCAGCGGCATCGAGAACTACTCGCGCTATTTTGACGGCAGGGCGCCGGGCACCAGGCCCTTCTGCCTGCTGGACTGTTTTCCGGAGGATTTTATTACCGTAATTGACGAAAGCCATGTCACCCTGCCGCAGATACGGGCTATGTACGGTGGCGACCATTCCCGGAAGCAGACACTGGTGGAGTACGGTTTCCGGCTCCCGGCAGCGCTGGATAACAGGCCCCTGCGGCTGGAGGAGTTTGAGGCGCTGACGGGTCAGACTATATTTATGAGTGCCACCCCGGCCGATTATGAGATGCAGAAGAGCGAGGGGGTCTTCGTTGACCAGGTGATCAGGCCTACCGGGCTGCTCGACCCGCCTGTGGACGTAAGACCCAGCCGTAACCAGGTGGATGACCTGATGGAGGAGATAAGAAACCGGTCTGCGGCAGGTGAGAGGGTGCTGGTGACAACCATGACCAAGAGAATGGCTGAAGAGCTGAACAGTTACCTGGGCCGGTATGATATCCGCTGCCGTTACATGCACTCCGGCGTGGAGACGCTGGAGAGGGTGGAGATACTGGAGGGTCTGCGTTCGGGCGAGTTTGATGTGCTGGTGGGTGTCAACCTCCTTCGTGAGGGGCTTGATCTGCCGGAGGTCTCCCTGGTGGCCATCCTCGACGCCGACAAGGAGGGGTTCCTGAGGTCTGGGAGAGCACTCACACAGACGGCGGGACGGGCGGCGAGGAATCTCAACGGGCTGGTGGTGATGTATGCCGACAGGATCACGGGAGCGATGAGGGAGACGATCGATGAGACCAACAGGAGGAGGGCCAAACAGCTTAAATACAATCAGGAGATGGGTATCACTCCACGGCAGATAGTGAAGAGGGAGGGTGCAATGCTTCGGGGGCTGAGCCGCAAGGGGGTGGAGGTGAATGCCTATACAGGCCCCGAGAAGATTGATGTGGCAGCTGACCCTGTGATAAGATATATGTCGAGGGAGCAGCTTGAGAAGGCTATAGAAAAGAGCCGCAAGGCGATGGAGAAGGCTGCGGCGGCTCTCGACTTCATCGAGGCGGCACGGCTGCGCGATGAGATAGAGGGTATGCGACGTATCGCGAAACAGCGACCAGATGAATCACCGAAAAGATGAAATTGCCGGCTTATGACAGGAAGAAGGGAAATAAACACAGAATGCAAGAAACCGCCTATTCCTCCGTTTTATAATGGGAAATTGTGGTTTTGACCCTCCTCCCCAATGTGGCAACGGAGGACAAAGCTTATAACCTTCGACTTTATAGACTTTCGACTTAACAATGCATAAACCGACTATATTCTTTCTTCTGATCGTGGCGCTGCTTGCCGGATGTACGAAGGATCCCGGTCCTGACCCTGTTGATGGCCCCGGGGTGATCATACTGATGTATCATCGCATCACCTCCGGTGAGGCAACAAATCTGTACGAGCGCAGCATGGCGGACTTCAGGGGTGACCTGGATTACCTCCGCAGCCATGATATCAGGGTCATAGACCTGGATGAGCTGGCGGATATTATCAGTGGGGAGACGAAGCTCAACACCCATGCTGCCGTCATAACCTTCGACGATGGCGATCATTCGTGGTACACCCATGCAGTACCGCTGCTTTTACAGTACCGCATGAAGGCCACCTTCTTTCTCTGGGCCTCACAGATGGGCAAGGACTCTTTTCTTACATGGGACGAGGTTGCACAGATGAGTCACTATTCATATGAGGGAGGCGTCAGGCCCTTCTCCTTCGGGTCGCATACCCTGTATCACCGTTTTCTGATGACCATGAAGGAGGCCCTGGGCGGCGGCGAGGCCTTCGCAGCATACCTCGATGAGGAGCTGGGAGGATCAAAGCGACTGATTGAAGAACATATATACGGCAGTGTTGATGCGCTGGCACTGCCCTACGGCGACGGTGCGGGAGATGAGGATATCATCGCCGCCGCACAGAGGCACGGCTACCGTTTTATACGCACCTCCGAACGCGATGTCGCCGGAAGCTCATCATCAAACCTCTTCAGGCTACCCGGCCTGCCATTGCTTGATGATACAGACCCGGAACTGATAGGAGTGTACCTTGGAATCTGAATTAATGAAATTTGCATGAGCAGGTACCATAAACGGATTTGATGATTATATTTCATCCGGGTTTCATTATACACATAAACAACTGTTTAACATTTGAAGACAAAACTGAAATCATAATGAAGAAGAGTGACGGGAATGACTGCTGCCGGTTCAGGTCGCATCCATGGCACGGGATCGATATAGGGGAAAATGCACCTGAGATAGTTATGACCTTTGTAGAGATGGTACCCACCGATACCGTCAAGTACGAGATGGATAAAGTGTCGGGCTATCTCCGGCTCGACAGGCCGCAGCGCTACTCTAACGTGGTTCCTGCCCTCTACGGCTTCATCCCGAGGACGCTCACCGGAACGGCTGTGGCGGAAAGATGTATGGAACGCACAGGAATGACAGGCATCAGGGGTGACGGCGATGCCATGGATATATGTATCCTGACCGAAAAAGATATAACCCACGGTGATATACTTGTCCTGGCAAGACCCATTGGCGGCTTCCGGATGATAGACGGAAATGAGGCTGACGACAAGATCATTGCGGTACTCTACAACGATGCTGTATACGGTGTGTACAATGATATTGGAGATTGCCCGCCCATTGCCATTGAGAGGCTGAAGCATTATTTCCTGACATATAAAAACCTTCCGGGAGAGGAGCGCAAAGTCACCATTGAAGAGATCTATGACAGGGAGGAGGCCCAGGAGGTGATAAGACGCTCGGCGGCCGATTATGCAGATGCATTTCCGGATATGTAGAAAACGGTCTTTCAGGATGGAGTAGTACCACACGAAATGACAATCTCCGGGTTTCATTGACGAACAGGCGAAAAAGTTGATGACCGTGCTTCATATTTTGATAAATGGTTATGAACTTGATGCGGCAACAATTAATTTTGAATAGTATAATCCGGCATATTGTTTTGCCGGACTTCAGGGAAGAACTTTTTATGGAAGAATTAAAAGATCTTGTAATAGAGAAAACGTCAAAGACTCCGAGGATTGAGCTTATTCACGGAAGAGGAGAGATCTCTTTTTCAGGCAAATCACTGCCTGAGAATGCCTCCAGGATTTATGAACCTGTATTAAACTGGGTAACCGACTATATACTTTATCCTCAGCCGGTTACCAATCTGAGGCTTAATCTTGAGTATTTCAACACATCCTCCATGCTCTGGATCTCCAAGATCATCAAGTCGCTATCAAGGATAAACAATCCCGACTACCGACTGCTGGTTCATATATATATTCCCCTTGAGGAGTATGATGACATGAGGGGTTCAGCTGATCTCAGGGAGTCATTCAATCCGCTGACCGATATACTGCAGCATTCGATACCGGAGGTGAGCATGAAGCTATATGCTACCGATGATGCCTCGCAGGTGATCAGGGATGCTGTTGTTCTCTTTTAAGTGGCTGCGAAGAGGCACTTCGTACCTCTGACTCCGGAACTTTACTAAAATTTAGTCCTCTTTTTGATTTCGCTCGTCAAAACCTGATGAATTTTGACTAATAACCTCTTCGGCGGGCTGAGTTGCCCGTTTGTGTCAATGAACCTTCCATACCGGTTGACGAAGTCTTTACGTAACGACGCAAATGCACATTATATGGTCTTATGAAGTTTGCATTCCCCTGCCCGGTGTATTATCTTTATCATGGATTTAAACCTGAAATCCATGGATTAAGGATCAGTATTAAATCAAACTGAAATGAGCAGGAGAATTACTTCGGGAGTATGGCCCGGATGCATCAGTTTTCAGCGCGTCAGGGTGGGGTTGATTCACCGTGTTGGGGCAGGGCTGAATTATCGTATCAGGGCGGGGTTGATTCACCGTATGAGGGCGGGTTTGATTTACCGGGTGGTAAAGCTTATCGCTTCCGGGGGTGTGAGGCTCTTCCGCTATTTGAGGAATCGCGGACTGTTCAATGGTCCGGGGGTGATCATACTGTCAAGGCATGACAGGGCCACATTCGGAACCGTGGATCTGAGGAGAGCGACGACGCTGATAACTCTCCGCAGACTAAACATGGTAAAGCACCTGGAGATGTTTCTCAGCTCATTGTCGCGGATACTGCCCCCGGGTACAAATTTTGTCGGTTGCTTTTCGCCGGAACGAGGGGAGAGTGCCGTTACGGAGCGTCCTGGCAGGGAGTACGATTTCCCGGGCTGGCTTTTTCATTTTGGTCGTATGGAATGCCATTCACTCAACAGTAGCAAGGTCTGCGAGATGCTTGAGAGGAACGGACTGAGCCTGATAAGCATGACGAAGATGAACGGAGTTACCTATTTCCATTCGAGGAAGATTTCGGGCTTTCCGTTGATGACTGCCTGACCGAAAACTGAAAACAGGATAACATTAATATATTTAAAAAGGAGATAGGATGAGGACCTATTATGAAATTTCATCAGAAGCAACCGGGAAGGTTCTTCTGAAGCGAAGGAAGATAGCCAAGGCGCTTCGTCTCTGGCTGAGCGAGCAGGGCGTAAGCTACAAGTACATCTTTTTTGCCGGGTAAATCAGGAGACGCATTCAGGTTAGTGTCGGCAGTCTGGTAACAGGCTGTTGCACGGGCCGGTTCATTAATAAATTAACAGAGATGAAGAAACTGATATTATTATTGTTTGTCATGAGCGCGGTCATCTCATGTACCACCTCAAACAAGTCGACGTCAGAGATAGTTGAGGACAGGCTTTATGTCACCAGGAGGTATATAGGTGAATTCGAGGATTACCGTCACACTGCCCCGGGAAGGTTCGGGGACCCCCATCTGATATGGATAAAGACCACGCAGGATACCACCTTCGGCAAGGTATCAGCCTACAGCAGGGAGTGTGAGTTCAATCCCGGCGACAGGCTTTATCTGAGAAGGAAGTATGTCACCCCCGGGATCTACGGTTACTGGATATACCAGATTGAGAATGACTCCTCGGTGTTCTACCGTATCAGTGAATATCAGAACGACAGGAAGGTGTTGGTGCAGAGCTGGTATTGATCATCTGCCCAACTGAGAATGCCTAAGCCGGGGTGGACGGAAAGTTTAAGTTCGGGGCCGGGAAGGGATCTGCACCGGGGTTTCCGTATGCCTTTCAGGCAGTAAAATCATGGTTCGGGGCCGGAGCCGGATCTGCATCTGTGGTATTCCAGATCAACAGTTTCCGGCGGATCTCACCTCAGTTTCTTCTGGGCGGTGTCGCGGTACACCCTGTTGATGCCGTCGGCCCTGTGGTTACCCTTCTGAAAGAAGCTGTTCCTCATGTCGTTGGCATAGTCGCTGTATGCAGGGCAGACAGCCCTGTTGCATGCCGCCAGCAGCAATGACATCAGCAGAAGCACCAGCAGTTTTTTCATAGATGTAAAGTTACTGTTTTTATTTCATAAGGAAACCGGGATTGCGCGATCCCCTTTGGGTGAACCTGCTGGTCAGCAAAGCCAGCATCAAAGCGGGATTGCGCTTTCCGCCTTCCGGCGGCTCGCGCGATCCCTTTTTAGTGATCATCCTGAGCAACAAGCTCATGTCAGCCTTCGTCTGACATGGTTTTTGTTTTTCATGTTCTCCTCATCAGTAAGCTTATTCGTCGATCCTAAAAAACAAAAACTCCTCCGCCAATTGGCGAAGGAGCTTGCTGCTCAGTCGGGATGCCGGGATTTGAACCCGGGGCCCCTTGCCCCCCAGACAAGTACTCTAACCGGGCTGAGCTACATCCCGTGATGTAAAGCGGTGCAAAATTAGTCAACTATTCCGATTATGCAAAAAAAAGCAGCAGGCAACTGAGGAACATATTGTGCGGGTGGGGGGCAACATTTCATTTTACTTATATTTGCGTTCATCAGGAAAGACAACATCAAAAACGCGCATAAAATGAACCAGGTCAACCGCCGGAACTTCCTCCGCATTGCAGGCGCAGGAGCCGCTGCTGCTGCCGCTGCCCCCGTGGCACAGGCATTGAGCCCGGCATCAGCATATGAGCCCACCCTACAGGACAAGCCTGACACCAACATTGCCGACGCACTGAAGGTGCCGCACAATGAGAGTTCCATGCCGGGACTATTCCCGGGAAGAGTGGCACTGGTAAGGAACAGCAGGTCGGTACAGGACAATGCCATCGTCGAACAGGAGGTATATGACATGATAGCCCGCTCTATGCTTGAGCTGACAGGCGAGAAGAAGCTGAAAAAGGCGTGGCGGAGATTTATGTCACCGGGCGAGAGAATAGGTCTGAAAGTGAATCCTGTTGCAGGCAAAAGTCTGAGCACCAGCCATGAGGTGGTGAGATCGGTGATAGCTCAGCTTGAGGAGAGCGGTATAAAAAGATCTCAGCTGACAATTTGGGACCGCCGTGAGTTTGAACTGACGGATGTCGGCTTCACAGCGGAGAATTATCCCGGGATCCGCATCGTCGGTACGGAACAGATGGACAAGGACGGGCTCTATTACGGCAAGGACGGCAAGCTCTACGGAGAGCATATGATTGATCGCGAATGGTACTACTGGGCAGACGTGGAGGGTGAGTATGACGAATATACGATGCCCTACATGGTCAACGGTGGCAAATATTCCTATTTCACAAAGATTGTCACACGGGAACTTGACAAAATCATCAATATACCCATACTGAAGAATGCCGGTGCCACGGTGACACTGGCACTAAAGAACCTGGCATTCGGCTCAGTGTCAAACACAGGAAGACTGCATGCCAAGCTCTGGAATGAAACCTGTGCACAGGTGTGCGCCTTTGCCCCGCTGCGCGACAAGGTGGTGCTGAATATTGCAGACGGCATCAAAGGATGCTTTAACGGCGGCCCCGGGGCCAACCCGCAGTTCTTCTGCGACTATCACACCATAATCGCGGGCAGTGATGCGGTGGCGGTGGACAGGATCGGTTATGACATCGTGCTGGCAAAGAGAATAGCTGAAGGATTGCAGAAGGAGGGCACGGAGAGGGCACTTGCATTCATGCTGCAGGCTGAGGAACTCGGACTGGGCGTGGCTGACAGGACAAAGATCGAACTCAGGGAGGTCACCGTATAACTGTAAGTATAAGGCAAAATTCAAAACAGACTCATAAAGATGCGATTCAAAAAAACATCTTCACTTATTTTACTCTTAATCTTTTCGCTCTCGTCCCTGGCTCAGACAACGGAATCACGTCAGGGCCTGGCAGCTGTTCAGGGCATCGGGGAGGTCCGGAGCCGCACCTTCACCGAGACGTCTCTCTATGGTTACATCAACGGAGGGGCAGAGCTCTACCTGGAATACGGTTTTGACACACTGGTTGTTACAGAGCTGGTGCGCAATGGAAGGGATATAAAGGTCGAGATCTACCGCATGAAAGATCCGGAGGCTGCATTCGGCATCTTCTCGGTATCGCGCTTCCGCTGCAACGGCGGACCGAGGCTGACGGAACATCTCTGCCGGTCAGCCTATCAGCTGCAGTTATGCAAGGGACCATTCTATGTAAGCATAATAAATGACACCGGCACAAAGGAAGATCAGGAGACAGCGGATGAGATAGCCACCGGTATCCTCGCCAATATCCCCGAGGCTTCTTTTGACCCAACCCTCTTTTTTGAGGAGCCTGTTGATGATGAGACCATGAGAGGTGCCGTACTGGTACGAGGCCCTCTGGGTCTTTATAACGGCATACCGGAACTGTCGGATACCTTTGGCGAGGCCACAGGTTACAGCGCGCTGATGATACAGAGAGAGGGCAGAACCCGGGCGTCACTTCGTTTTGAGAGTCCCGGCACAGCCACAGAGGTTCTCAGGTGCATTAGAATGTCTCCTGCCGGAAGCCATTACGCAATAAGCAGTGATTCAGTAGTTTCGATAATTTCGCCCAGTCAAATAATTATCACCTTTTAGCATACCGTATAATATTATTTCTATTTTTGTCATCTCTTAGACCTAATACCAGATGCAACTGTTCAAACCACTTGAGACAGGCAGTGAGGAAGAAAAGAAGGCTCCTGTCTCGTCGGAGAAAGTAAGATGTCTTATTGTCGGCTCCGGACCCGCCGGTTATACTGCAGCGATATATGCTGCCAGGGCCAACCTTAAACCTGTTCTTTACACGGGTCTGCAGCAGGGCGGACAGCTTACCACGACAACTGAGGTTGAAAATTTCCCGGGATATCCTGACGGTGTCACCGGGCCGGAGATGATGGAGGACTTCCTGAAGCAGGCCAAGAGGTTCGGTACCGATGTAAGGATAGGTATTGCCACCTCTGCCGATTTCTCAGGCAAGCCGCTGAAGGTCACCTTTGACGGCAGTGTGGAGGTAATGGCTGACACGGTCATCATCGCCACGGGTGCCACGGCGAAATACCTGGGTATACCTGCTGAGACCAAATATGCAGGCATGGGTGTCTCTGCCTGCGCCACATGTGACGGATTTTTCTACAAGGGCAGGGATGTGGCTGTCGTTGGCGGCGGCGACACAGCCTGTGAGGAGGCTACCTATCTCGCGGGGATGTGCAGAAAGGTATATATGATTGTCAGGCGTGATGTGCTTCGCGCCAGCAAGGTGATGCAGCACAGGGTGATGAACACACCCAACATCGAGATACTGTGGAAGTGCCAGGTAGAGGACCTCTTTGGCACACAGGGTGTTGAGGGTGCAGTGGTGGTGCGCCACCGTGGTACGCCAGAGGAGGAGAAGTTCAATATCAAGATCGACGGTTTCTTCCTGGCCATCGGCCATACTCCCAATTCAGAGGTCTTCAGGGAGTGGATTGACACTGACGAGACAGGCTACATAATTACCGAACCGGGATCTACACGGACGAAGGTGCCTGGCGTCTTTGCCGCCGGCGACGTGATGGATCACGTTTACAGACAGGCAGTAACGGCTGCCGGCAGCGGCTGCCGGGCGGCCATCGATGCCGAGAGATATCTTGCAGAACAGGGATAATAAAACAACATTTTAAAGGGGAAAACATACGCTGACCATGCGAAATTTCAGAAAGACTTTTCATATCAATGCCGAACCTTCAGATATTTATGCTGCACTGACAAACCCGTACACCATTGAACTGTGGTCGGGCTACGCGGCCGTGATGCCGTCCGCTCCCGGAGAGGAGTTCAACATGTGGGACGGCGACATCTGCGGCAAAATCGTTGATCTTGTACCGGACCGTAAGGTGGTGCAGGAGTGGTATTTCGGAGACAGGGAGCTGGATTCGATGGTGACAATAACCATTGCAGCCAACGGCGGTAATACTGCTGTCACAGTTGAGCATACAAACATTCCGGTGGAGGACTATACCAATATTGCCACGGGCTGGAACGAGTATTACATGGGTGCAATAAAACGGTTTTACAACCCCAACTTCTGATCACTTAGTATATCCCTCACATCTTCCAGGGCACCGATTATCAGTCCTGCGATGCCTGTGTAGCATTTAGTGACAGATTTACCGGAGACCCCATCCGCCCAGCGTGGCAGCCATGAGAGCATCTCTCCGTTGATGAAATCAAGCAGGTCTTCCCGGATAACTCTTTTCACCGTGGAATCATCCTCAGTAAGGTATTTCTCAAGAAGCAGGTTGACAAACAACAGCTCTATGCCGAGGTGATCAGGTTCGAGGCCGCACTCTTCAGACCTGCTGAAACCATACTGTGCATAGAACTTTCCGGGCATGGCCTGATGCTCTCCGGCAGTTTTTCCTGAGATTTTCCAGTGGGAGGCAGAAGGGTAGGCATATGCTGTCTTGTCGTCGGCGAGCAGTGAGTAATAGTTTTTGGAGACAGTGTGATGGCACTGTTGTTTGAAAGGGCAGGGCGACCGAAGAAGGTGGCTTGCCCTCTGGTAGGTTGCGTTATGGCTCTCAACCGGCAGGTTTCTCAACAGTCCGCTGTCACACAGGTGCGACAGTCCGCTCTCTTCCGGACTCATTGAAACGGACCCCCCGAGGAAGATAAAGAGGGCGGTATATGCCTGGAGGAGTTCCTCCGGGGTGTTCATGCTGTTGTAATGGTTGCTATTCAATTCTGAGGATGCATTTATCCGAGTAACGTGGTGCCGGGGGAGATTGTTCACGGACCCGATATTGCATACTGCTCAGGGATCGGATCTTCCTGATGCTCTTCATGGAATCAATGATTTGCTGCCAGCATCTATCCTCTCTGTTTGCATGAGGCTGCATAACCTGTAATGTTATTGCAGACCATGCCGTGCCGTAGCATTGAAGATGCCTATTTCTCAACCTTTTTCAGCTCCTCCAGTTCCTCAATGCCCATGGTGCCGGAGAGGCTGGCTATAGTCTTAAGGTCGAGGTCGCCGGTGATCCATACCACCGAGCTGCCGGCGCCACCGGTGACCATCACCAGCTCGGCGATCCTGTCGCCCGCCTCACGTATCATGAACCGCACCTCGTCATGCTGCTCCTTCACGGTCATCAGCTCCTCAAAGCCCGAACGGTTGAGTTTTGGCACCAGCTCACCGGCGAAGTTGATTCTGCCGGTATTTGATGCACTGTCTATCGACAGGATTCTGATGCCCTTTATCCGGGTAACAAGGTCCCGGAACTCCTTATCGTCGCTGTCGATCCTCGACAGAAGGCTGAACATCTTCGATGAGATATAGACGGAGGTAAAACCATCCCTGCCGTTGTACCTGTCAAACAGATCCTCAACCGGGCTCTTCTGACCGAGGGCTGTCAGTGACCAGGCGGCGATTATTATAAAAATCAATATTCTCTTCATATCGGATTTCATTCGTTACTATCTTATTGTTCCAGTGATACTTGCATGGCATTCTCTATTCAAATCATTCTGTGATCCTGTGGTCATGGAAGTATCAGTTGTTCCCGTTTCCGTTGTCAAGCCTGTTGAGGTAGCGGAGTTTCGAGAGGTTATCCTCCACGATGCTGTTAATGCGGCTCATTTCTCCTACCGCTTCAGGTGCTTCCGTGATCTTCCTCATCGGCTTCATCTCCTCCATCCCCGTGTTCATCTTCCTTGACACGTCGGTGAGGATGCTCTTCACTTCCGCCATGGCGATCTCCGGGTCGGTGTAGGTGTCTTTCTGCGCTCCGTACTGGTTAAGCAGCATCCAGGAGGCTGCCAGTATCACCGCTGCTGCCGCCACTGATACAGCATACCTCAGCACCCTGTTGCCCGGCCTCATGCGCCTCTCCCGGTGCGTTATCTCCGTGAGCCTGTCATAGAAACCGTCCGGGGGTTCAGGCACTGTCTCGTTCATGGCGATAAGGTGCCTCTCCTCCGGGAAGTGTGAGAGGTGTGAAGGATCAGAGAGAAGCTCCCTGAGCTGTGCCTCTTCCTTCTCCGTGGTCACTCCCCCGTAGTACCTGTGCAGCAGTTCCCTTACCTTATCCTGTTCCATGGTCATAAATTTTCTTCATCTCCTCTCTTACCACCCTGCGGGCCCTGGAGAGTGTTGTTCGCAGGGCGTTTATATTGGTATTCATCGCCTCTGCCGTCTCCTCGTAGGAATAGCCCTCCATATCTCTGAGGATCAATGCGCTTCTGTAGGGCTCCTTCATGCGGCTGACAATCACCGAGATCATCTTTGCAGCCTCGGTGTTGTCGGATGCAGCAGCAGGATCGGTCTCTCTCACCGTTATTTCGGCTATTTTGTCCATCTCCTCAAACATGAACCTATTTCTTTTCCTCAAAATGTCGATACAGCAGTTGCGTGTGACGGTGGTGCACCAGGCTTCAAGGTTTTCGCGCCTCTCAAGCGTGGCCCTCTCTTCCCACAGTTTCATCATAACCTCCTGAACTGCGTCCTCGGCCTCCTCCCTGCTGTTCAGGAAGCGCCAGGCGAGAGCATAGAGCCTTCTTCCCTGCGGCAAAATTTTTTCCCTGAACTCCCCCGGCGTCATTCTTTACTGATGTCTGCCCCAAAGTTATCATTTTGCCGGATTCTCAAGAATCTCAAGACGGGCAAGGCCATCGCCGTTGCCTTCCGACATGCGTTCAACGTCTTCGCGAGTGAGTTTTCCGCATACCTGTATCACTGCCTCATTTTCACCCGAGGAGACAACGAGCAGCTCTGTTATCACGTCGCCCCTGCTTTTTACCATGAAGCGCAGGTCCGAATCATGATCTTTCACGGTTATCAGCTCTTCATATCTTCCGCGCCGCATCACTCTCCCCAGGTCTGACAGGAAACCGGGCTCTCCGGCCGTGAGTGATCCCTTCCTGCTGACGATCCTGACCGAGGTAACCTTCCGGTCAAGTTTTTCCAGGTCCGGATCATCGTCAATGGTTTTTAGCAGGCCGAAAATATTGCCGTTGATTATTACAGAGGAGTAGCCCTCCCTGTCGGAGTAGTTGCTGAAGAAATCATCAAGCGGGTCTCTCTGTCCGTACAATAAAGCCGCCAGGGCGGCGATAACAAGTGTAAAAACCATTCTTTTCATGACTGTCCGTTTTTAGGATTTTAATGAATACTGTTCACCCTTATGACGAAGAAGGATTAAAAACATTACAGAAAAATCAGCTTTTTCTTAAAAGATGTTGATATTTACCTGCCAGGGGAGGAGAGGTCCCACTTTCTATTCACTAATTTTGAAAAGGAGGATACGGGTTTATAATTTCAATACTTTATAAGATAACAGGTTGATTTACTGATTTGAAGAATATTCATATGAACGCACTGGAGACTATTGCCCTGGCAGAGAAGAGAGATGTCAGACTTCCCCCGGAGGTTGGAGTGCTGGCTGCCAGTTCCCCGAAAGCTGTTTTTTTCAATAATCCGGCAGAGATACTGTCTGAGTCCACAGGTGGAACGGATGATCTTTATTACGAGGTGAAGTACGACATTCCCGGCAGGGGTGAGGTTACAGAGGTGATACTGCACCGGGTCTCCAACGGACTGTCAGCAAACTACACCGAGCCGTACATGCGCAGGCGGGATCCGGAAACAATGCTTATTGGTGACCAACGGCCAACTGACAAAAAGAGATTTTCTGATATTTACGGATACGAGTTCGGCAGGCTCAGGGATGAGACATTTGATTGGCTTGGAAAGCGTGAGCTGGGAATATTCCTGTGCTTTGCAGGCAATTATCCCATAGGTGCCGGAGGTGTGGTGGTGACACCTCTCAACGCCTCGTTCTTTGCCTTCGGTCTCTCCCTGCTTCAGAAGATAATGTCTGTTGATGAGCTTCCGGAGGGATTCAATGTTGAATCCGTCGTATATGTAGCTCCGCCCTTCAGGCACACACATTTCGATGGCAGGCAGGTTGTGGTGCATAACAGGCGTGATGGTCTCCACGAGATGTTTGCCTATAACCTCTATCCCGGACCGAGTGCCAAGAAAGGTTTTTACAGCGTCCTTCTCGATAAGGGCGAGGAGGAGGGCTGGCTGACAACACACTGCTCGACGGTGCAGGCGGTGAGTCCGTATGACAACATCACCACCTTCATGCATGAAGGTGCGAGCGGGGGAGGTAAGAGTGAGATGATACAGAATCTCGTGCGTGAGCCCAATGGCCAGATTGTTATTGGAGAGAACATAGTCACAGGTGAAAGGAGGGTTATCTCCATACCTCTCTTCTGCTCATTCAATCCGGCCACTGATGATATGGCCCTGTGCCACCCTTCTTACCAGACCAGCAACGGTAAGCTCACCGTGGCCGACGCGGAGAACGCCTGGTTCATACGCGTTGACGGAGTTAAAGGATACGGTGATGATCCGTTTCTTGAAAAGATAACAATAGATCCCGGAGAATCGTTGCTCTTCCTGAACCTGGACACCAGGCCTGACGGTACCGCTCTCATCTGGAATCACTCAGAGGATGCTCCCGGAAGGCGTTGTCCCAACCCCAGGGTTGTGCTGCCCCGGAGTATTGTTCCCGGGATCTTCAACAGGCCGGTGACCGTTGACGTGCGTAACTTCGGGGTAAGGATGCCGGCCTGTACAGCAGAATTACCCTCCTATGGCATTGCCGGACTGTTTCATATTCTGCCCCCTGCACTGGCATGGCTATGGCGCCTTGTCAGTCCGCGGGGGTATGCCAATCCAAGTATTATCAGCGGGGGTGATCTTGAGAGCGAAGGGGTAGGATCATATTGGCCGTTCGCCACAGGAAAGAGGGTGAGGCATGCCAACCTTCTTCTGGAGCAGATAGTTAATACTCCCCGGGTCCGTTATACCCTTACGCCCAACCAGCATATAGGTGCGTGGAAGGTTGGATTCAGGCCACAGCTACTGATGCGTGAGTATCTTACCCGGCGTGGCAATGCAAAGCTGAGGTCTGACCAACTGAGGACCGCCCGCTGCCCGTTACTGGGCTATGAACTCAACTATCTTACTATTGAAGGGTCTCCCATCCCCACGCGGTTCCTGAAGGTCTACCGGCAGGCAGAGGTAGGAGAAGAGGGCTATGATGCAGGAGCAGTCATACTGCAGGATTTTTTCAGAAAAGAGCTTCAGGGTTTCCTCGACTCTGACCTGCTGCCGCTCGGCCGAAAGATAATAAAGGCATGCCTTGAGGGGAGTCCGGTTGAGGAATATGCAAAGATACTGCCTATGGAGTACCAGTACTCCTTCCTGTCAATAGATGATTTTGAAGACAGACAGTAAACTGCTGTCAGCTTCTGAAATCGGCCATCTCGTCAGGGTAGGCGTTAGTCTCAAGTTTCTTCTTGACCTCTTTAAAGGCATTCACGGTATAGTTTACGTCATCCAGGGTATGGGCGGCGGTGGGGATGATACGGAGCATGATGACACCCTTCGGAACCACCGGGTATATCACCACTGAGCAGAAGATGCCATAGTTCTGTCTCAAATCCTTGATTATCTGTGTCGCCTGCGGTATGCCTCCCTTCAGGAACACGGGCGTTACCGGAGATTCTGTCCTGCCAAGGTCAAAGCCTGCCTCCCTGAATCCTTTCTGCAGTGCCCTTGCGATGGTCCACAGTTTTTCGCGCAGTTCGGGATGGTCCCTTATCAGCTCCAGCCGTTTGATGGCTCCCAGTGTCATCGCCATCGGCAGTGCCTTGGCATAGATCTGTGAACGGAGGTTGAACCTGAGGTAGCTGATGACATCCTTGTCTCCGGCGACGAAGCCGCCTATTCCTGCAAAGCTCTTCGCGAAGGTTCCAAAGTAAACATCAATATCTTTCTGAACACCGAAATGCTCACCGGTGCCTGCACCTGTTTTTCCCATGGTACCTATGCCGTGGGCGTCATCCACCAGGAGGCGGAAGTTGTATTTCTTCTTGAATGGCACTATTTTGTCGAGGGCACCAAGGTCACCCGCCATGCCGAAGACACCCTCGGTGATAACCAGTATACCTCCCCCGGTCTCACTGACTATCTTTTGCGCATGCTCAAGCTGTTTTTCAAATCCCTCCATGTCATTGTGGGGAAAGACGAACCGCCTGGCAAACACCATCCTGAGCCCGTCCATGATACAGGCGTGCGACTCCGAGTCATACACTATCACATCTTTTCTTCCGACCAGTGCGTCAATTATTGACACCATTCCCTGGTACCCGTAGTTCAGAAGGTAGGCAGCCTCCTTGCCGACGAATTCAGCGGCCATGCTTTCAAATTTCTCATGCATGGTTGTCTGTCCCGACATCATGCGGGCCCCCATGGGGTATGCCAGGCCATACTGCGCGGCCGCCTCGGCATCAACCTTCCTGACCTCGGGGTGATTGGCAAGCCCGAGATAATTGTTGAGGCTCCAGTTCAGCACCTCCCTGCCCATGAATTTCATCCTGGGGCCTATCTCACCTTCCAGCTTCGGAAACATGAAATATCCGTCAGCCAGTTCCTGGTATTGTCCCAGTTCACCACGGTTCCTTCTGATCTTGTCGAAAATGTCCACGTCTGTTATTTTTGATTAATGTCCGCAAAATTATAAAACATTAATCAGCTGGAGTACCTATTTATACCCATTTATGTCGGTAAATTAACACTCCTTTAACCATTTCTCACCTTTTAAATGAGCACTTTTGCATCGTGGTGGGACTATGAATGAAAAAAAAGAGTAATTTTGCGCAACATTTCCGGTTATGAGGATCAGGCCTTTAATATTTATCATTATGGCGCTTGCCGTCACATCGTGCGGTGAGTATGAAAAACTTCTCAAGAGCAGCGACTATGAGCTCAAGAAGCAGAAGGTCTATGACTATTTTGACGACGGCAAATACACAAGGTCCATCGAGCTTCTTACCCAGATAATGCCCAGGTTCAGGGCCACGGAAGAGGCAGAGCAGCTCAACTGGATCAATGCGCAGGCTCACTTCAGGATCCGTGATTACATGATGGCCGGCACCTATTACCAGAATTTTGCCGACACCTATCCGGGAAGCAACAATGCGGAGGAGGCCGCCTATCTCTCAGCGCTCTGTGACTATTACATGAGCCCCAGGCCCGAACTGGACCAGACCAATACCAGGAAGGCGATAGAGAGTTTTACAATTTTCATTCAGAGGTATCCGACCAGCACGCGGATTGACGACTCCAGGGCAAGGATACAGGAGCTTCAGGAGAAGCTGGTGGAGAAGTCATATCTGAGTGCCAGGCTCTACTATGACCTGAAACAGTATCGTGCTGCCACAGTCTCGCTGGCCAACAGCCTCAAGGAGTATCCTGACACAAAGTACCGCGAGGAGCTGATGTATCTGAAGCTTGACGCGCTGTTCCTCTATGCTGAGAGGAGCGTTTCGGAGAAACAGGTTGAGCGTTATCAGACTACGCTCGACGAGTATTATTCCTTTATTGAAGAGTTTCCTGAGAGCAAGTACTCCAGGGAGGTGGCGAAAATATTCAACACGACGGCAAGATTCCTGAAGGTGGATACGTCGCTTCCGCAGACAGAAAGTAACTGACAACAGCAACATAACTATGGATTATAAGAAGACATCAGCATCGTACACTACCATTACAAGGGATGTGAACAAGTTTGACAGTGAAACGGGGAACATTTACGAGAGCGTTATCATTGCTACCCGCCGGGCCAACCAGATCAGCGTGGAGATGAAGCAGGAGCTGAACTCCAAGCTCGAGGAGTTTGCCTCGTTCAATGACAACCTCGAGGAGGTTTTTGAGAACAGGGAGCAGATAGAGATCTCGAAATTCTACGAAAGGCTGCCCAAGCCTACACTCATCGCCCTGGCAGAGTTCGAGGAGGATAAGATCTATTACCGCAATCCCGACAAGGATCAGAAGCAGAAGAAGTAACTAACCTCATGCTGAAAGGCAGAAAGATACTCCTGGGTGTCACCGGTGGCATTGCCGCCTACAAGGCCGCTGCCATCGTCCGTTTGCTCGTTAAGGAAGGAGCGGAGGTGAAGGTTATCATGACTCCTCTGGCCAAAGAGTTCATCACCCCCCTGACGCTGGCCACCCTCTCCAAAAATCCTGTCCTGGTTGATTTCTTTGATCCGGAGGACGGACGATGGAACAGTCACATTGATCTCGGCATATGGGCCGACCTCTTCCTTGTAGCTCCCGCCACAGCCAACACTATGGGTAAGATGGCAGCCGGCATAGCTGACAACCTGCTGCTGACAACTCTTCTCTCCGCACGATGTCCTGTCTTCCTGGCCCCGGCCATGGATCTCGACATGCTCAACCATCCGGCAACGGAGAGAAACATTGAGATCCTGAGGTCATTCGGACATTATGTTATAGGGCCCGACGCCGGTGAGCTGGCCAGCGGACTGGACGGTAAGGGCCGCATGAGTGAGCCGGAAATTATTGTCAGGGAGATCGAAACGTTTCTCTCAAAAAAAAAAATAACTGAACTGCCTCTCAGGGGCAAAAAGGTATTCATCAATGCCGGTCCCACGGCAGAACCCATTGATCCCGTTCGTTTTATCAGCAACCACTCATCAGGCCGTATGGGCATTGCCCTCGCCGATGAGGCTGCAGCACTGGGGGCGGAGGTGACGCTGGTGCTGGGTCCGGTGAACCTGTCGCCGGCACACCCTGATGTAAAAACCGTCGCTGTGAGAACAGCAGCAGAGATGGAGGAGGCCTCCGTCATTGCCTTCCGTGATTGTGACATCGCTATCCTGGCTGCTGCCGTGGCTGATTTCACCCCTGAAACGACCTTTGGAACTAAGATCAAGAGAGGCGAGGGGGAGATGGTCATCAGGCTGAAGCCCACGCAGGACATAGCGGCTTATCTCGGCACTGTAAAGAAGAGTGGCCAGTTCCTCGCAGGCTTTGCCCTGGAGACTGACAATGAGACAGCAAATGCCATGGGTAAGCTGAAACGCAAGAATCTTGACATGATCATCCTCAATTCACTCAGGGATGAAGGGGCGGGGTTCGGCTATGACACCAACAGGATCACCATCATTGACAGTAACAATAATATTGATAAATTTGAGTTGAAATCAAAGGGTGAGGTTGCATCAGATATACTGCGCAGAATCATCTCTTTGACAGGCTGATACCAAATGTCTCAGAACATCAGAAGAAGGATTTTCTTAACGGCTGTTGCCATGCTGTTCGCCGTGACCAGCGTGATTTCGCAGGAGCTGTACTGCAATGTGCAGGTCTCGGCACAGAAGATCCAGGGCTCGAACAGGGAGGTCTTCCAGAGCATGCAGCGCGACATATATGAGTTCATGAACAGCATGGTCTGGACCGACAATCTCTTCAGCTTTTCTGAGAGGATTGAGTGTAATATTCTTATTAACCTTGATGAGCAGCTCTCCGCTGATGAGTTTAGGGGCACGCTGCAGGTACAGCTTCGCCGCCCGGTCTTCAACACCACCTACGAATCGACCGTCCTGAACTTCGTCGACAACAATTTTCAGTTCAGGTATGTTGAATTTCAACCGATTGAGTTCAATCCCAACAGCCACACCAGCAACCTCGTATCAGTCCTTGCATATTATGCCTACCTCCTGATAGGTATGGACTTCGATACTTTTTCGCCCAATGGCGGCACGCCATATTTTCAGATCGCGGAAAAGATCGTTACCAATGCACAGAATGCACCGGAGGCAGGGTGGAAGCCCTATGACGGATCACGTAACAGGAACCGTTACTGGCTTGTAAAGAACATACTTGACAGTGAGTATTCAGGTGTCAGGCAGTTCGTTTACCTTTATCATATCAGGGGAATGGACCGCCTGGAGTCAGACATCACCAGGGCCCGTACAGAGATATATGAGAGCCTCAGGCAGTTGCAGGAGGTCTATCGCCGCCGTCCCGATCCCTTCATGTATTATATGACTATTATCCTGGATGCCAAGGCCGATGAGATCGTCAATATCTTCTCCCAGGCCTTCCCCGAGGAGAAGAACCGGGTTGTGCAGATACTTACCGAGATAGATCCGGCCAACGATTCAAAATACCAGAAGATTCTCACCCCATCGGGTTAACGGACTGATCATGCTTCGCAGACTGACAGTTAAAAACTATGCCATCATCCGGGAGCTTGACATGGGCTTCGGTGAGGGTTTTACCGTTATTACCGGCGAGACCGGGGCCGGCAAGTCGATTCTCCTGGGAGCACTGGGGCTGGCGCTGGGTGAGAGGGCTGACACGTCGGTGCTGCTGAGCCAGGATGAGAAGTGCATCGTGGAGGCTGACTTCGACATCAGGGGATATGATCTGGAGACTCTCTTCGCGGAGAGCGATGTTGATTATGAGGACGATGCGATACTGCGACGCGAGATAACTCCTGCCGGCAAGTCGAGGGCTTTCATCAATGATACCCCTGTGACTCTGAATGTGATGAAAGAGCTTGGTACCAGGCTCATAGACATTCACTCACAGCATCAGACCCTGCTGCTCGGTAACAGTATGTTCCAGTTGCGCGTCATTGATGCCTATGCCGGTGCTGCGACTCTCTCCGGGGAGTACCGTAATGCATGGGGCTTTTATCTCAGGGCAAAGCGTGCTTATGATGATGCTGCAGGTGATGCAGAGAGGGAGAGGGCTGACTATGACTACTACTCCCATCAGCTTGAGGAACTGCAGGCTGCCAGGCTCACGGAAGGTGAGCAGGAGGCACTGGAGCAGGAGCAGGAGAGGCTCACCAATGCAGGAGAGATAAAGGAAGCCCTGATGACTGTCACCACGGCACTGTCGGGTGACGGCCCCTCGGCTCACTCTCTGCTGAGGACGGTACGCAACAGCCTGGCGAAGATATCGGGATGGCTGCCAGGGGCTGCCGTCCTGGAGAAGCGGATTGACACCCAGCTTATTGATCTCAATGACATATCATACGAGGCTGAGAAACTGAACAGCAACACAGCAGATGACCCGGGCAGGCTAGAGCAGGTGACCGCGAGGCTGGATACGATCTGGTCTCTCCTGCAGAAGCACAGGTGCAGGGACCTCGGCGAGCTGCTGGCACGACAGGAGCAGATAGCAGAAAAGGTGTCATTGACCGCCGGCGTTGATGAACGTATCACTGGCCTTAAGAAGAGTGCTGATGAAGCCTATGCTGCCGTAGCAGAGATGGCCGGCCGGCTCTCAGCCGCCAGACGTGAGGCAGTTGGTCCTTTCACCCGTGAGATCACCGCCATGTTGAGGAAACTGGGGATGCCTCACGCACGCTTTGAGACAGATCTCCTCCCGTCGGATATGCCCGGACCGTCGGGACTGGAGAAGGCTGAGTTCATGTTCAGCGCCAACAGGCAGGTTGCACCGGAAGAGCTGTCACGCTGTGCCTCCGGCGGAGAGCTGTCGAGATTGATGCTATGCCTCAAGTCGGTTCTGGCAAGCAGCTCCGGATTACCTGCCATAATCTTTGACGAAATAGATTCGGGGGTCTCGGGTGAGGTGGCTTCCATGGTCGGAGACATACTTGAGGAGATGGGCAGGAGCATGCAGGTCATCAACATAACCCATCTGCCGCAGGTGGCCTCGAGGGGCAGTCTGCACTATCATGTCTACAAGGAAGAGAGTGACCACTCAACAATTACCCGTGTCAGGTTGTTGAATACCGAAGAGAGGATACGGGAGATTGCCAGGCTGCTCAGCGGAAGCACGGTCACAGAAGCAGCGGTGCACAATGCCCGGGAGCTCCTCGGAAACAAATAACGGTTTTAAGTAAACAATTAAATCAAACTTATCATGATCACCAATCTGCTCGAGGGCAAGCGGGGAATAATCTTCGGGGCCCTGAATGACAAATCCATCGCGTGGCATGTGGCGGAGAAGGCACATGCCCAGGGAGCACGCCTTGTACTGACCAACGCCCCTGTGGCCATCCGTATGGGCACCATCGGGGAGCTGGCGGAGAAGACCGGCAGCGAGGTGATATCAGCCGACGCCACCAGCATGAAAGAGCTTAATGAGCTGTTCGGCAGGTCGCTGGAATACTTCGGCGGGAAGATCGACTTCGTGCTGCACTCTATAGGCATGTCGCCCAACGTGCGGAAGGGGATACCCTATGCTGAGATCAACTATGAAAACATGCTGAAGACACTGGATATCTCCGCCCTCAGCTTTCACCGCATATTGCAGACAGCCTACAGGCTTGACGCCATCACCGAATGGGGCTCCGTGGTGGCACTCACCTACGTGGCTGCCCAGCGTACCCTGGCAGGCTACAACGACATGGGTGACGCCAAGGCACTGCTGGAGTCCATAGCAAGAAGCTTCGGTTATATCTACGGAAAAGAGAGGCATGTGAGAGTGAATACAATATCGCAGTCGCCAACGGCCACTACCGCCGGGGCCGGTATTTCGGGTTTTGACTCGCTGGTCGACTTCTCCGAAAGGATGTCACCGCTGGGCAACGCTGATGCCTCCGACTGTGCCGATGTTTGCATCACACTCTTCTCTGATCTTACCCGTAAGGTTACCATGCAGAACATCTTCAACGACGGCGGCTTCTCGAGTATGGGAATGAGCCAGAGGGCCATTGAGCAATACCGGAAGAGCTTTGAGGAGTGTCCTGATAAGTAATAATACTTACACCTATTAGGTATAAAAACCTCTTTTGTCAGCCTCCTGCATTCCGTGCAGGAGGCTTTATTTATTTTAGCTGGACTAAAACTGACCGCCATGCTGACCCTTATCCTCCTGGCCCTCTTCTGCCTTGTCTTTCCCGCTTTCCTTATCTGGCTCACCGGGAAATATGCCTTCTTCAGGAAGCTCGGTACGATAGTACTGGCCTATGCCGTTGGTATCATTATTGCCAATGTGGGCATCATGCCGCGCAGCAGTGATGCTTTCCGCGAAGCCACAATAGGCCATGACAGGTCGTATATCCCCAAATCAGAAGCGGTGGAGATGGTTGCGGCAGGCACCCTTTCGCAGAGTGATCTGCGATACAACAGCATTGCTGCCGTTCAGGACAGCATGCAAACGGCACTGGTATTGCTGGCCATACCCCTGATACTCTTTTCTCTCAATGTGAGGAGGTGGCTGAGGTTCTCGGGCAAAGGCTTTCTCTCAATGTTGCTGGCACTGATATCCGTGATGGTGATAGTGGCCACCGGTTATCTTATTTTCAGGGATAAGGTCGAAGGATCAGACAGGATAGGAGGGATGCTGATAGGACTCTACACCGGCGGTTCGGTAAACCTGGCCTCAATAGCCCTGGCACTTAAGGTAGAGCCGAATGCCTTTATTATGACCAATACCTATGACATGATAGTCGGAGCCGTGGTCATACTTTTCTTTATATCAGCAGGGCCGGCCTTCTTCAGACTCTTCCTTCCACCCTTCAAGGCGCCTGCATCCATGACCGCTAAACAAGCTGACTTCAAGGCTGTGAGTGAGCAGATGGCTGAAGATTTTGACGATTATACCGGTATCTTTAAAAAGGAGACAGCGCTGCCTCTTCTTGGAGCAATGGGGATTGCGATAGTAATACTGGCAATGGGGCTTGGTGTCAGTTTTCTTTTTCCCAAGGTACCTATGACTATCTCGGTGATACTGGCGATAACGACCCTGGGTGTTGCTGCCTCCTTCATCAAACGGATCAGGGATATAAGGAAGACGTTTCAGCTGGGCATGTACTTCATCATCGCATTTTCCATCGTCATTGCCACCAGGTGCGACCTGAGCGTGATCTTTCAGGCCAAGTACCTGAATCTTCTCCTCTTCGTAACATATGCCTATTTCGGCTCACTGCTGCTGCACCTGTTTCTCTCGTGGGTATTCAGGATATCAGTCGATGATTACCTGATCACGACCACCGGTTTTGTCTATTCACCGCCCTTTGTACCGATGGTTGCCGCCGCCCTGAAGAACAAGGATATCATCCTCACAGGGCTGGCAACAGGCATGATAGGATGGATCCTGGGTAACTATATTGGTGTAGCCTTCGGCATGTGGCTGGGCAAGCTGTAGTCTACAGTCTACAGTCTACAGTCCGCAGTATTCACTAAATGAGTGGCTTACACGGACTGCCGACTGCCGACTGCCGACTGCCGACTGCCGACTAAAAGAGATAGTTGAGTCCGATATAGAACTCCATATCGCCGTCCTGTGCCTTCAGGGCTTTGCCGATATCGGCGGAGATGATGAAATTCTCATTCATGGCTATCTTCAAGCCGAGGCCGGCAGCGATGTGGGGTGTGTCTTTCACATCCTGCAGATAGTTACTGGCCTGCTCTCCTGCGAAGTTGTAATTAAGGTAATCCTGAAATGCAGGGATGTCAACATCAACGGGAGAGGTTACCATACCGGCATCGACGAAGTAGTTGGTGCCCAGGTAGAAATTCTGGTTGATGAAGCGGAAGCGTACCATCTTCCAGCGCAGCTCTGCGTTACCGTAGAGGAACCCGTCGCCCACCACCCTGTTTCTCAGTAAGCCACGGAGCGTCTTGCTGCCTCCGAGGCCTTCGGAGGATGATCCCCTCAGCTCGGACACTATCATCTGGCCCTGATAGTAGAATGGAACGTCGCCAAACAGTGTGGTCTGGTATCCCAGCCTGTAGGCGAAGCTCAGGTCATTCTCCTTAAGAGTGAAATACTGTCTCCAGGTGAAGTAAAGTTTGCCGAAGCTCGATTCTGTCGCTAAAAAACCGGGCACTACTTCCACCCCTGTCTCGGCCCAGATGCCCTTCATCGGGCTGGCTCGCTGGTCGCGCGAGTCATATGAGATGCCGCCCTTGAGTCCGGTTATCCAGCCGCCGTCGGCCTCTTCAGGAGATATGATGCCTGCACCCTTGTAATACTCGAAGAGCGTCGGCTCCAGAGGATCGAGATACTTAGGATCTCCCTCTTCCCTGCCTTTATTGAATTTCGTCACGTCGAGATTGTCGGTCCTGAACTGTTGTATGCTCAGCCCGGCATTCCAGTGCCAGTTGTTTTCACCTATGTCTCCGATGAAGTCGTTCTTAAAACGGAAGAGGTGACGCTTCATGGCATAGAAGAGGCGGCTGCGGTAGTCTGTGGCTGTCTCATCATCCACCCACTCTTTGGTATAGATTGATCCGTAGCCATTGAAGCCGTAGAAATCGTAGGCGAAGTCAGGCAGGTAGCTGAGGTCAACGGCATACCTTATTCCTTTTATGAGATAGTCTGAATCATATGCTATCCTGAGTATTGAGCTGCCCTTCGTAAATGTCGAGGCTTCGACATAGATTCTGTGATAGTATTCGGGGTAGATTGACCCGTCACCGTAATCGAACAGGTTTACCAGCGCCCCGTACTGGAAGCCCTGGTCGGTGCTGAAGGTGACTGCCGGCAGTGCACCGAAGTTCCATCCGGTCTTTGCATCCTGGGCGCCGGCAGATGCCGTGAGCAAGAGAGTGATCAGAATGATTGGGAGTTTTTTCATCATAATATAATTTTGATTTTAAAGGTATGATGGAACCACACATGATTGTAAATTATATTTATTCGTGTTTGTGATTGTGGTCAATCATGTGGGTTTCATATTCAGATGATTTGGATTTTTAAGGTGAATTGGCCTCGCGCGCCAGACGGCAAAGCAGACCTCGTTTGTAAAGGGAGATGAGGCTTTTCTGTGTCCTTGTAGCAGGCGGGTGCCATCGGGTTCATTATCGCGGATGTAAAAATAAAGAAAAATGATGCTCATAACCTAATATTTTTAATATTGCTACCTTAGTGCACTCTAAAAAGCCTGTGCCATGAGTCTTCTTATTCACAACACGGGGATGCTGGTTCAGACCAGGGAAGAGCCCGTTGCCTTCGTGGCAGGGAGAGATATGTCACAGCTGCCCGTCATTGAAAAGGGATGGCTGCTGATTGAAAACGGCATCATTGCCGGCTTCGGACCTCCCGAAAGCATGCCCTCTGTTGCCAGTGACCTCACGAAGATCGATGCCGGAGGAGGATATCTCTTTCCTGCCTTTTGCGATTCGCATACCCACCTTGTCTATGCCGGAAGCAGGGAGAAAGAGTACACCGACAAGATCAGGGGTCTCTCTTACGAGGAGATAGCAAAGCGGGGAGGCGGTATTCTCAACTCAGCGAAGCTGTTGCATGAAACATCCGGGGAGGAGCTCTTCCGGCAGTCGATGGAGCGTGTCAGGGAGATAATCTCGTTTGGCACCGGAGCCGTGGAGATAAAGAGCGGCTACGGCCTGACAACGGAGGATGAGCTTAAGATGCTCAGGGTGATACGGAGGATAAAGGAGGAGTCGCCCCTGACGGTGAAGTCAACATTTCTCGGCGCACATGCCTTTCCCGCCGAATACAGTGATAACAGGAGCGGCTATGTTAACCTGATAGTTGATGAAATGATTCCTGCCATAGCTGCTGAGAAACTGGCCGACTATATAGACGTCTTCTGCGACAGGGGCTTTTTCACGGTGGAGGAGACGGAGCGCATCCTCGAAGCCGGTGCCCGTCACGGCATGGTTCCCAGGATACACGCCAACGAGCTGGACTATTCGGGAGGCATACAGGCGGGAGTGAAGCACGGGGCTCTCTCGGTGGATCATCTGGAGTTTGCCGGTGATGATGAGATTGCTGCCCTGGCAGGAAGCGGAACCATGCCCACACTGCTCCCCGGTGCCGCCTTCTTCCTCGGTATGACCGACCCTCCGGCACGGAAGATGATCGATGCAGGACTGCCTGTCGCACTGGCCAGCGATTACAATCCGGGCTCGTCGCCTTCGGGTAACATGAAACTGGTGATGTCGCTGGGTTGTATCAGGTTGCGTATGCTGCCGGAGGAGGCGATAAATGCCGTGACCCTCAACTCCGCATATGCCATGGGACTGTCGGAGACACACGGCTCAATCACCGTTGGTAAAAAGGCAAATTTATTCATAACCAAAAAGATACCGTCATATGAGTATATGCCCTATGCTTATGGAAGTAACCTTGTGGAGACCGTGATACTGGATGGGGTGGTTGCTATCAGTCGGCAGTCGGCCACCTGAGCCACATCCTACGTTAAAACTACGGACTTCGTCCGTCGGAGTCGGATGTCGAAGAAGGCTTCGGTGGCTAAAAGCAGTCGGCAATAGGTTGTGAAGCCTGCCCCGATAGTCGGAAGACGTATCGGTGTCTTAAAGTAATAATAAGTTTCAATTATAGGCTGTAGGCCTTTTAGTATTGTAGACGGCAGTCAAAATCGAAAATCGCAATTCGCAATTCGCAAATCACAAATACCTTATTATTATATGAACAGAAACCGGATTATAGAATGTGTGCCCAATTTCAGTGAGGGGCGTGATATGGAAAAGATAAGAGAGATTACTGATGAGATTGAATCCGTTGAAGGGGTGAGGCTCCTGGATGTTGATCCCGGTCGCGACACCAACCGAACGGTTGTGACATTTGTCGGTGAGCCTGAGGCGGTATGCGAGGCAGCCTACAGGGCTGTACGCAGGGCCTCGCAGGTGATTGACATGTCAAAGCATAGCGGTGCCCATCCGCGTCTCGGAGCCACTGATGTCTGCCCACTGGTGCCTGTTGCAGGTATCACCATGGAGGAGACGGCTGAGTTGGCACGCGGGTTGGCGAAGAGGATAGGAGAGGAGCTCTCGCTGCCGGTCTACTGTTACGAGGCTGCCGCCCTTGAAGAAAAGAGAAGGAACCTGGCCACTGTGAGAGCAGGTGAATATGAAGGACTTAAGAAGAAGCTTGAAGATCCTTCCTGGAAACCTGATTTCGGTCCGGCACGCTTTGATGCCGGTGCCGGAGCCGTCATTGTGGGGGCACGCGATTTCCTCGTGGCCTTCAACGTCAATCTCAACACCACTTCGGTACGCCGTGCCAACGCCATTGCCTTTGATGTCAGGGAGCGTGGACGCGAGAAGCGGGAAGGGAATCCCATCACAGGCAAGGTGGTAAAAGATACTGACGGTGCGCCTGTAATGATCCCCGGTTCGCTGAAGGCAGTCAAGGCCATAGGGTGGTATATACCCGAGTACCGGTTTGCGCAGATATCCATGAACCTCACCAATATATCAGTGACGCCTGTACATGTGGCGTTTGATGAGGTGTGCCGTAAGGCTGATGCCAGGGGGGTAAGAGTGACAGGTTCGGAGCTGGTGGGGTTGATCCCCCTTAAGGCCATGCTGGATGCCGGAAGGTACTTTCTGCATAAGCAGCAGCGCTCGGCAGGTGTCTCCGACGCAGAACTGATAGACACAGCCGTCAGGTCCATGGGTCTTTCGGAGCTGAAACCGTTCAATCCTGATGAAGAGATAATAGAGTACATACTGCGCGACAAGAGCGTCAACAGGCTTGTCGATCTTTCGCTTGCATCGTTTGTCCGGGAGACATCGTCCGAGTCGCCTGCCCCGGGCGGAGGGTCTGTCTCTGCTGCCATGGGAGCCATGGGAGCGGCGCTGGGTACGATGGTGGCCAATCTCTCCAGCCACAAGCGGGGATGGGACGACCGCTGGGAGGAGTTTGCCTCATGGGCCGAAAGGGGAGTGCAGATGCAGACACGACTGCTGGAGCTCGTTGATGAGGACACTGATGCCTACAATGCCATCCTTGATGCTTTCGGCATGCCCAAAGGCAGTGAGGAGGAGAAGGCTGCCAGATCCGCTGCCGTGGAGGAGGCGACGAAGCAGGCATCGCTGGTGCCGCTGACAGTGATGAAGGAGGCCTGCAATAACTTTGAGCTCCTGGCAGAGATGATCAACAAGGGAAATCCCAACTCAGTTACTGATGCGGCAGTAGGGGTACTGGCTACGAGAGCATGTATAAGGGGGGCCTTCCTGAATGTGCGTATCAATGTTAAAGGACTGCATGACAGAGCTTTTGCTGATTCGCTTCTCGCTGAGGGCCGGGAGATTGATGTCAGGGCCTCAGAAGCCGAGGATGACCTGCTGCGTAAAGTAAGGGAGAGTGTGTGATTATCTTCATTGATATGCGGTTACAGAGGCTGATTGTGAATTTTTATCAGTGAATCTCTGGCCAGATTGGTAAAAAAAAGTTAAAAAAAGCACCTTTTTGTTTAGAAATAATAACATAATACTATTTTTGACGGCTTGATCATTTCAAGTGATTGTAAACTAACCTAAAAACTATTTCTATGAAAAGAACAGCAATTCTTTTGTCACTACTGCTATTGATCTGCGGTTTGGCGCTGAATGCACAAACCAGGCAAGTATCCGGTACGGTTACTTCCGCAGAGGATGGACTGCCACTACCGGGAGTATCGATCGTTGTAGAGGGCTTGACTTTGGGAACAATGTCTGATTTCGACGGACGGTACACCCTGGATGTTCCGGCCAACGCTGCCAGGCTGGTTTTCTCCTTTGTCGGGATGAAAACACTTACGCTTCCCATTTCCGGGTCTGTTGTGGATGCAACACTGGAACCCGACGTTCTGGGTCTGGAAGAGGTAATGGTAGTTGCCTACGGTACGGTCAGAAAAGAATCTCTGACTGGGTCTGCTGCTGTGATCGACTCCAAGAAGCTGGAAGGTCGCTCAATATCTTCTGTTGGACAAATATTGATCGGTTCCACCAGCGGGGTGCAGACTACAGCCGGTTCAGGCCAGCCGGGCAGCTCCCCTGATATCCAGATCCGTGGATTAGGGACCTTAAACACATCTTCCGATCCGCTCATAGTGCTTGACGGAGCTGAGTACTCAGGAAGCCTGGCGAGTATTAATCCGGGCGATATTGAATCCATGACAATACTCAAGGATGCATCATCAACAGCCCTTTACGGATCACGTGCAGCAAACGGGGTAATCATTATCACGACCAAAAGCGGGACCAAAGGCAGCGATAATCTGGTTGTCAGCATAAAAGCACAGGCCGGACTGGTCAGCCAGTCACTTCCGCATTATGAGTCGGTTGATGCCTTTGATTATTATGAGCTACAGGCTGAGGCCTATGCACAGACCAGGTTCTGGGCCGGTACCAACGCAACTATAGGAGAAGCAAGAACATATGCTTATGAGAATATTTTTTCCCAGCTCAGGTATAATCCTTTCGTGGGTACGCCCAACAACCAGATCGTTGGTTCTGACGGAAAGATAAACCCCAATGCGAAGATTGGTTTTCCTGATCTCGACTGGTATGAGCCCGCAATGCAGACAGGTTACAGGCAGAACTATGATCTGAATCTTGCCGGTGGAAGCAAAAAGGTAAGCTATTTCTACTCCCTGGGTTATCTGGACGAGAGAGGTTATACCATTAAATCTGACTTCGAACGCATAAGCACCAGGTTGAATCTCGATTATGATGTTAAGAAATGGCTGAAGATCGGGGCCAACATGTATGCTTCACTGGAAGACAGTGATGTTGGTACCCAAGAGTCTGCTACCTATGCCAACCCCTTCAGAAATGCCAGGATGACGGCGCCTATCTATCCTATTTACCTTGTTGACCAGGCTACGGGTGAATATATACTCGACGGTGCAGGGGAAAAACAGTACGATGACGGCGGGCTCTATTCAAGGCCCATAAACCAGGGGAGGCATGCAATAGCGGAACTGAACTGGAACAGTGATGAATACAATAGAAATAACCTGGGTAACAGAATTTATACCACTCTAACGATTCTTGAGGGTCTTACTGCTACAGTAAATGCCAGTATTGATCTGCAAAACTATCATTACAAAGGCTATGAAAATCCAAAGATTGGTGACGGAGCCCCAACTGCCAGGATGGATGAGTCACGTTACATCAGGACCTCAGTAAACTTCAACCAGCTGCTTAATTATGAAAAATCCTTTATGGGTGTACATAACTTTGCAGCCCTGTTGGGTCACGAATCCTACTCCAGGGAGTACACTTACCAGAGAGGCTTCAAGAACCAGTTTATTGTTACCGGAATATATGAGTTGAATAACTTTGTCAACACCTCAACAAACACAAGTTATACTACTGACAAGAGAACTGAAGGGTACTTCGGAAGGCTGAAGTATAACTACGACAACAGGTACTATATTGAAGGTTCCTACCGCAGGGATGGTTCCTCAGCCTTCGACAGAAGCGTCAGATGGGGTGACTTCTTCTCTGTGGGTGGTAGCTGGAGAATCAGCGAAGAGCAGTTTATGGCCAATATTCCCTGGATCGATAACCTGAAGCTGAGGGCATCATACGGTGAGGTAGGAAATGACAATATCGGTTCCTATGGTTACCAGGCCCTTTACGGCACCTATCCTAACGCCACTTCACCGGGCATACGCTGGGAGACTGTCGGTAACGCTGCTTTAACCTGGGAGGTAAACAAGACTTTTGATATTGCCCTTGATTTCTCTCTTTTCAACAGGGTCAATGCAAGTGTTGAGTGGTACAACAGAAAATCTGATGACCTGTTGTACGATATGCCTCTGCCTTCTACAATGGGTCTGCTGAGTCAGCCCAGGAACATTGCTGCTCTGTTTAACAGGGGATGGGAGTTCAATGTCAATGGTGACGTAGTGCGCACCAGTGACTTCAGGTGGAACCTGACCCTTATAGCCTCAACCCTCAGGAACGAGATCACTTTTATTCCCGATCCCTTCGTTGATGGTACCAAAAGATGGTCAGTAGGCCATTCTGTTTATGATTTCTGGCTAAGAAAATTCTACGATGTTGATCCTACTGACGGTGCCACCAGGTTCCATGTGTGGGAAGACATAACCGATGAGGAAGGCAACGTGACAGGTTCACAGCTCTCCTACGACGCCAATGGCGACCCGGTGCTTACCAAAGACCAGAGTGCAGCCGGATATGGCTACGTGGGAGCTTCTGCATTTCCTGACCTTCAGGGATCGATAGGAAATCTCATTACCTATAAGGGTTTCACATTGAGTACCCTGTTCACCTATTCACTGGGAGGCCAGATGATTGATGGCGTTTACCAGGGAATGCTTGCTGCAACAGCCGGTGAGTCTTTTCATCCGGATGTCAAGAATTCATGGAAAAATCCCGGTGATGTAACAGACTTCCCAAGGCTGCAGTATGCCAACGCCAACCTTTATGCTACATCGGACTATTTCCTGGTATCATCTGACTACTTCAATATCAAGAACGTGACCTTAAGCTATGCTCTTCCGAAACAGCTTCTCAACAGATTCGGAGTGGGACAGTTAACTGTGTTTGCTACAGGTGAGAACCTCTATCTGGTTGCAGCAAGAAAAGGTATGAACCCAACCTACAACTTCAACGGAACACAGAGCGAGTTTGCCTACAGTCCAAGCCGGTCAATGATCATAGGACTTAATCTGCAGTTTTAATTCATCTAACTAAACCAGAACAGACAATGAAAGCGAAATATTTAACTTTAAGGTTAGTCTTAATCTTCGCCATCACACTGAGCCTGAGCTCATGTGAGGAAGATTTCCTGCAAACCGTTCCTACAGACTCTGTGACGAATGCAATAGCACTCTCGTCAGTTGATAATATGATGCTGGCTATGAACGGTATCCATCGGGCTATGTATGCTCAGAATGGTTATATAAGCTGGTATGCCGGACAGCAGTTTATGATCCCCACGGCAGATTACGGAGCAAGTGATGCACTGCACTCCGCTGTTGGAAACGGCTGGCACAGGGCCCGTATTCAATGGATTATGCATACCGATGCCGACAGGAGTGATGTCTCCTTCTCATGGTTCTTCTATTACAACATCATTGGCTCGGTAAACAATATTATCAATGCCGCTGCTGATCTACAGATGTCCGATGAGTTGCACAATATTCTGGGACAGGCCTATACCTACAGGGCATGGGCACATTTTCAGCTGGTGCAGTTCTTTGGCAAGCCCTATATGGTCGGGAATCCGGCAACAGATCTTGGTGTGCCTATTATGACTGCCACTGAGCCTCCCTACGAAGGTAAGCCTCGTAATACGGTTCAGGAGGTATACACCCAGATCATAGATGACCTGACAACGGCAATTACACATTTTGCTGACGCATCATCCAGGGCAGATCTTTCGCATCTGAATGTGGATGTTGCCAAAGGCGTAGCCGCAAGGGTATACCTGACCAGCGGCCAGTGGCAACAGGCAGCTACCATGGCCAGGGAAGCCCGTCAGGGTTATACGCTGATGAACGAGAGTGAGTATAAGTCCGGATTTAACAGTATCGATAACCCGGAGTGGATATGGGGGTCGAAAATGATACAGGACCAGACATCATACTACTATTCATACTTCTACTATTGCTCCAACAATTTCAATGGGTCACAGAACAGGAGCAATCCCAAGTTTATCAATCATCAGCTTTATGACCTGATATCCGATACCGACTACAGGAAAGACCTCTTCCTGAAAGATGCACCCAGTACCTTCTACGCCTGGGACGCCGGTGACAATGCCGGAAGGTATGCCTCCAGGGATGAGTATCTCGCTGCTGTTGCAGCATACAGGGTTATTGTAAATAATTCGAGTTCTCACAATATGGTGCCCTACATGCACATTAAACTGCAGCAGTCCAACGGACCAACCATTGATCCCATGGACGTGATTCACATGAGGGCATCAGAGATGTATCTTATAGAAGCAGAAGCGCTGGCCCGTCTGGGTACCCAGAATGCACTTGCACAGGATGTGCTCTTTGAACTGGTGTCTGAAAGGGATGAGGCCTATGTCAAGTCGACCAATACCGGCCAGACTCTTGTTGATGAGATCCTGCTTCAGAGAAGGATTGAACTGTTCCTGGAAGGTTTCAGATGGTTTGACATGTTAAGGAATGACGAAGTGCTGGATCTGGCCGGGACAGGTGCAAATCCAGACCTGTACATTGACGGTATGTATCAGGACAGGCCGAGCGTTAATCCAAAGTGGGTGTTCCTTATCCCGCAGCGTGAGATTGATGCCAACCCCAGCATGGTACAGAACGTCTATTAATATCTCTGATTTGTAGATCATTTCATTACCTGAAAACAGGTAACCACTTAAGGAAAGCTGCCTCTCGCAAGGGGCAGCTTTCTCTTGGTGCGCCCGGCATGGGCGATAA
>DHHM01000006.1 GCA_002403305.1 Bacteroidales bacterium UBA4772 | reverse complement strand
GCATGTTAAATGAATCGGAGAAAGGATAATACTCCCCGAAAATAGGACCACTGGTTAAGTTGAATATATTAGGATTAAATTTACCAGTGATTATGAAAAAGACGAGAAGAAAATTTACGAGTTCTTTTAAGGCCAGAGTAGCAATTGCAGCACTCAGGGAGCGAGAATCTCTTGCTGAATTATCAAAGCGTTATGAAGTACACCCGACCATGATCAGCAAATGGAAAATTGAGTTCTTAGAGAAATCCGAGGGAGTATTTGATAAGAAGTCCGACGAAGAAACCGGAGCTGATTCCGAGAAGTTATATGCAAAGATCGGGCAGCTGGAAATGGAGAACGATTTTCTAAAAAAAAACTTAAACAAGACCGCACGATGAATCAGCGCCTCAAACTTGTTGATAATCAGGATGTGGTGAGTATGCGGAAGCAGTGTGATCTTTTATCGGTTCACAGAAGCAGCTTGTACTATACTCCAAAGGGAGAAAGTCAGGAGAACCTGAAGATCATGCGTATCATGGATGAGCATTACCTGAATCATCCCACAGAAGGAGTGATTAATGTTCAGGATCTGCTATTTGCTATGGGTTTTTTGGTTAATCACAAGCGAGTCCGCAGGTTGCTCAGGTTAATGGGTTTGATGGCGATTTATCCAAGGAGGAATCTGAGTAAATTGGGTTTGAAAAAATATATTCACCCTTACCTGCTTAAAGGACTGGAGATAAATCGTCCCAACCAGGTTTGGCAAATCGATATCAGCTATCTTCCGATGAAGAATGGATTCTTGTATTTAACGGCCATTATAGACGTTTACAGCCGTTATGTTGTTGGCTGGGGGATATCTAACACACTTGATGCTGACGTTTCATTATCCATACTTAAACAGGCCATAGATGATCATGGTAAACCTGAGATTGTTAACTCTGACCAGGGAAGTCAGTTCACATGTGAACAGTGGGTAGATTATCTGAAGGGGAAAGGTATCAGTATCAGTATGGATGGGAAGGGTCGTGCTGTGGATAATATCTTTATTTATCATAACTTTTCAGTTATCGAAACTTCTCATCCAATAGGGTTTATATTCAGGCACTTCCGCCCAGGAAGTTTGGATAACAATAAGGTCATTTCGTGTATATTCCAAAGGCTTCGGCTAAACTTGTGTTTTCAGGGAGCAGCCATTTCTTGGGCAGGTTGTTTACCTCTTTGTCAGCCATCTTCTCAATGGCCTCCCGCTTTTGCTGGTCAGTCACTGTCTGATAGATTAACGTAGATTGGTAGCTGCTATGTCCAAGAAGCTCCATGATTTCAACAAGATTGAGCCCCTCTTCCCTCCAATGAGTAGCGCGGGAGTGCCTCAGGACGTGGGCGTGCATATCCAAAGGAACCTCGCTACATTTAAAGTGAGCTCTTTCGGCATACAATTTCAGTCGCTTTGACATCGCTGGTTGCGTCAGTTTAGCACGCATACTATGGCACGGAGAGTAGAACACAAGATCATTTGCTTTAGGCGTACGACCATGGAACTCATTCATATACGAGCAAAGACAGTCAACCAGGTTATCCAGAAGAGGGATTGTTCTCAGTTTGTTGCCCTTGCCAAGGACGTGAACTGCCCCTTTCCCTTTGACCATGGTCAAGTCTTTGATTTTCAAGGAAAGGACCTCATCCAGGCGCATCCCGGTTCCGTATGTCAACAGCAGGAATGCGTAGTCCCGGCGGCCGACACGGCTATTCAGGTCAGGTTCTTGGAAAAGAGCCTTTATTGCTTCCTTGCTGATGCTATTAACCTCCCGCTGCGGCTCATGGATGGGCTTTATGTGCTTCTTCGCAGCATCATAAAGATATGCCAGCCCCATATCTTCACCTCCCATGAACAAGAGCAGACTCTTTATGGCCGCCATCCTGTTGTTGCACGTCGAAGAAGATGCCCCTGCGGATGTTTTCATCCAGACGACCCACTCGTTCAAGACGTTTGCAGAGAAGCAATCAGTATTCAAGTTGAACGGAGTAAGGCCTTTGTATTGGCTTAAGAACCCGGAGAACATTCCCAATGATGACCGATAAGTTCTTACAGTATGAGGACTCTGAGCCCCAACAGAAGGCAGGTATGAACAGGTCCACTTGTGAACCAAAGCACTCAATCTCAATGACTCTTGTAGTGCCGCATCTCTTTTCTTAGTCTTCCCCATGGCACGATTGATTTTGAAGAAGATTTCTGAAGGAGTCTCCGCTACATCTCTCTACCTTGTCATGCAGGACGGGGATATAATGGAAGTATGCACAAGTCATAGCTGGAGAACTGTGCCCCATCGAACGCGCCAGGAACATCAACTGCCCATTCATCTCACATCCGACACCTTCCATTGCTTCGATGTTTTGGGTGGCATACAGGTGACGAAAGTCATATGCCCTGGCCGGTTCACTACTCACACGGTACCAGATATCTCTGAAGTTGTAGGACTCCCACCTTGGATAATGTGGATGACCTTTTGCATCGGGAAAGAGCAAGACGGATTCTGGCATCAACTTGGACAGAGATTCTATATACCTGTTCAGGAGCCCGAACATGCTTTGGTGCAAAACGATACGATGTTGCCCACCACCTTTTGATTTACGAACCGACACTACACCCGTAGTGAAGTCTATGTCAGAGATATTCAGCCATCTGGCTTCACACGTACGCAACCCAGAACTCCGCAGCAGGCGAAAGAAGACAGGTATCTCCAGAGCGCTAAGCCTCGCACTGAGAGTCTTATTCCGTTCACGTTTGGCGAGACATACTCGATCGCACTCTACAAAGAACTGATCAAGTTCTTCATCCGTGAAAAGATGGGGAGCAAAGGACAGATCCTTGACATATTTTTGGCGTTTGGATCGGATAGTAGTCCTGCCCAGTTCACGGAGGTAATCAACGAAGTTCCAGACGCAAGTTGTTCTCACTCGGCATGAGTTCCCATTTTCGCTATCACGTGGATTACACCATATAAGCATCCCCTCTACGAGCTCCGATTGTTTTGGAAAGTTATCGAAGCAATATTTGTCGAAGTTATGGAGATTGTCGCTATAAGTTATGCTCCAGGCATCAGCGGCTTTGCGACTTAGCACGAACTCGTTCATTAGCGGAGCAAGTCCGGATAGATAAGGCCTTCGTATCATATCGCAAACACTCTATTATCAACAGGATATCGCTCGATGTTTATTGCACAGGCCTTGAGATGTTCAATGTCCGTGTCAACATAGGGATGCAAGGATTCTTCATGCTTATGCCCAACTATGCTCGATACGGTGGCGCAATCTGTTCCTTTGGCAAGAAGGCTTGTGACGAGATGATGACGCATTACCCTGACGCCTCGTGCCCTGCCTTGGGTTCGAACACCTGCGGCATCGAATACCTTGTTTATGATGGATCCAATTTCCTGGAAATCAGTATGTGGACGAGTTGCGTGAAGAAAGATTTTTTCGCTATCAACAGAGGGACGCTCAACTGTGATGTAATCGAAAAGGGAGTTGCCCATCGCCGCATTCAAAGGAAGATTCAGTGGAACGCCGGTTTTGGATTGCACCAAATGGATCCTCTCATGCTTCCAATCAATGTTCTGCATACTCATACTGGCGATATCGGTGCCTCGCAGTCCCACAAAGTACAATATCCATCCCATTGCACGTTCCATGTGGCTCAAACTGGACTGCTCATTTTTGAGACAATCATAGACTTTGCGGGATTCCTCCGGCAGCAGATAATCAAACAGTTTTCTTGGCTCCCTGATTTTTGGGAGGAGGCGTATGATTCTCGTAGCATGCTCCCTATGTTTGTCAACGACGGTCCCCAGAACCATCTTTACGAGATGGCAATATGAACCTCTACGGATAACCTCGTTGCCATCATGAAAGAACCCGTATATCATTCTGGCCTCAATATCGGTCAACGCATTTGCCCCACAGTCTTGCATAAAGAGAAAGAAGTTCAGCCCTGCACGATATTCGGTGTAAATGGTTTTGTTCGCTTTCCCTTCAGCTCTTCGCATAACAGAATGGTTGTCAATGATCTCCTTGAACTTATTACTTAGTAGTTCATATTTCGATGGACCCGCCATGAACCCGGCAGCGACGCCCTTAGGGTATTTTCCATTAATGTCGAAGTTCCAGAGGAGTCCAATAAAGGATTTGAGCTTTTTGTAACGAGGTTCCCCAGGCTGATAACCTAACTGCTGCGCAGCATAACCATAGAAGTCTTCATAAGAACGGATTTCCGGCTTATACCCCTCTTCAATGGCAAGTGTAAGGCACTCGCGAGTCATCCAAAGCGCGTCATCTTTGTACCCCTTCTCGATCAGATAGTCGAGCAGCAAGTGTTTTGTTGATTGTAGATGTGTTGTGTCCATAATACAATTTATTTTTGGTTTGGACACAAAGTTCGATAATATTATCAAAACTTTTTTTACGCCACAATGCAGTAGTTCAGAGGACTATGGGCAATGGTTTCGATAACTGAAAAGTTGTGATAAACTACAAAACTATCGGTCTTTAAGCGCAAGGCTGCCTCCTCTTTTTTTTTTAAACACCTCATGACCGAACTCCAGTATCACCTGGTTCAACTCCCGTACGGTCTCATCATCCAATAGTGATACATTGTCGATGATGTTCTGGTACCTGAACTCATGCCTCTCATACCCAAATCCCTTCTCTACACCCATGATCTGACGGATCAGATGATCATTATTAGCAATGTGATGAAGATCCTCATAGCTGGTATTCAGGAGCAACCGTGCCTGGGCCAACACAAAGACCTGCCACAGATCCATGCCAGGTCGACCAGTTCTCTTCTTGCCAAACATAACCCTGGATTCCAGAATCGCAAACAATCTTTCATTCCATTCAGGGGTAATGAAGATCTCTTTCAATGCTGCACATAAATCCGGCAGTTTACCACTTCGCTTCTTCGTCGTGATCTTTGTCTCACCGATTGGAATGGTGCCCAATGTCATTTGTTGTTCGAATCTCTGTCTCATTTTTGAATCTTGTTTGATGGCATAACCAAAATAGGTGAATCTCGTTTGTTTAATACCCTGAATATCTGTAATTTCAACAATATTAGCAAGAGAATATCTGGCTATATTCAAACAAGTTATCAACATTAATCCATTGTATGACAATTAATTGCAAGTTTTCTTACAGGCACTAATTAAGGGAAGCGTTCAGTCCCCTCTTAATGATGAGAAGTAAAATTTTAAACAATTTATGACACAAGACTTGTTGAAAACAACTATACGAAAAAGTCCTGTGCTTAAGAATAATGGGTAATTTTATCCTTCAGATTCAGAGATTAGTCAACTGCAATTGTTAAAATTTTATTAAAAAATAAACTTATAGGTTGATTTAATGAAATTTGTTTCTATATTTGGCGATGAAGAATGTTTATTATCTGTCAAAGGAGATCATGAAACATTTAGTGAGTTCGATACGATTTTCAGAAATTGGACTGACATTGAATATCTTGATACATTCTTTACAACCCATGAGATAGACTTGAAAAGGCCCTTTTGGGAGGGAATCTCAGTTGAACAGGCAATAATCGAAACAAGAAATGAAGCTATTAAATTCCGACAACACCTTAGGAGGATATCAAAAAAAGCTCCATCAGAAAGACTTGTTCTATTATTGAGATTATTTCAACCACTTAAAAAGAATCAGGCGGCAATACCTTTCTTGGAAAAAAAGAAAGCTTATGGCTTAAAAAACAAAACATGGCTAAGGATTTATGCTCTTAAATTCGGTGAGGACAAATATATTATTACAGGAGGGGCAATAAAACTTACTGATAATATGGTTGAAAGAGAACATACAAAGGAGGAATTAAGGAAACTCGACGTCTGTAAGAGATTTATAATTGATGAAGGAATTGTTGATGAAGATGGTGTTATTGAACTATTAGAATTATAAGACTATGAAGAGTACAGTAAATAAAGAGAAACTCAATAAATACATTTCCAGAGAACCATCAGATTGGATGGCTCAGGCTGATTATTATGAAGTCAATAAAGACTGGCTCAACAAATCAGCTATGATTGCCATAAAAATACTTAGCACCCTGAGAAGTCAATCAATGACTCAAAAGGTGCTTGCAGAAAGTATTGGAGTGACACCTCAATATATCAACAAAGTTGTTAAGGGTTATGAAAACCTTTCACTAGAGACAATCTGTAAAATTGAAAGATCGTTAGGAATTTCCTTGATTGCGGTTCCAACTTATGAATCCAGCCAGGTAATTCTTGATAGTTTTTCAACAATACCATTCTCAATTTCCAAGATTGAGAGTAAATCAATCGGATCCAAAAAAACAGAATACAAATCTGAAAGCAAATATCAACCACAAGAAATACAATTTGCGGCATAGCAATGGAAACGCCCACCAAAAGTATCGGATTCTCACTCAAAAAAGTCTCAACTGAGCAATTTGCAATTATTGAGGAAGGTTTTAATGACAAAGGGAAAATCAGACTAAATACTTCGTTGAGATATGCAGCCGACGATATCCAGAAATATGTGGCCGTGTTTACATCTTTTATTTTTGATTCAGACAGCAAACCATTTCTTATAGTTGAAGCAAGTTGTCATTTCCAGATAAAAGACTCTGCATGGGTTGAGATGCTTAATTCTGAGACTAATACTCTTGTGGTTCCAAAAGGATTCTTAGGTCATTTGGCAATGTTAACAGTTGGAACCTCACGGGGGATTTTACATGCAAAAACAGAAGGTACCTGTTTCAATAAGTATGTACTCCCTACAATCAATGTAACTGAGATTATTAAAGAGGATGCGACATTCAGCTTTAATAAATCAGAGAAATAGAATTCAGCCAACACTTTCATAAAGACCTAGCACAAACCTAGCACAAAACAAAAACCATCTACATATTTGTCTATGTAAGTGGTTGATTTTCTGTGCATCGAGAGGGAGAATTACGGCCCGCTGCTGGCGGGCCGTGATTCTCATGGGTGGGTGCTTACAAGGAAAAGCCCTGCAGCGCTTTGCGCTGTCACAGCCTTTTTTGCTTCATTCTGTCGCTTGAAAACTTAGTTTTCAGCTCCGTTATGAATCAAAAAAGCCTTCGCACTTCGTGCTTGGGCTTTTGTGTGTAGCGAGAGGGAGAATTGAACTCCCGACCTCATGATTATGAATCATGCGCTCTAACCAACTGAGCTATCTCGCCCTCTGCCCTCCGTAGCTTTAGCGAAGGAGGGAAATAATATTTTATTGAACTCACGATTTGACAGGGTCGCTGTCAAAACGCGGGTGCAAATATAAATATTTTTTCATTTTGTCAGGTTAGCTTTCTCTTTTCATCTATTATTTTTATATTGCATGAAAGTCTACCTTGAAGAAATGAGGACCAGATACGAACTTGAATATACGCTGAATACACCCACCCGGGTGCTCTTCGACCGGCTCAGCACACCGGAAGGACTCTCGGAGTGGTTCGCAGATAATGTCACCGTTGAGGGAGATATCTTTACCTTCTACTGGGACAAAACCGAAGCCCGCGCGAGACAATCATATGTTAAAGAGAACAAACTCGTGAGATTCGAATGGCTCGATTTCGCCGACAGCCAGACCAACTTCTTCGAATTCAGGATTGTGATCCACGAGCTGACGGGTGACACCGCACTCATGATAACAGATCACGCCGACGAAGAGGAGACGGATGACGCAAAAGAACTCTGGGATACCCAGATATCTTACCTGAAGAAGGTTCTCGGACTCACCGAGTGAGGCAGAATTGCATCTCTCACGAAAATAACGTACGTTTGCACCACAACAAGGACAATGAAGAAAATCGATCTCTTCATGATAAGATCGTTCATCGGACCGTTGATCATGACGTTCTTCATTGTGCTTATTATATTTATCCTCCAGTTCCTTTGGATGTATGTCGATGAGCTGGCAGGCAAGGGCCTCGAGCCCAATGTGCTCGCCGAACTGCTCTTCCAGTTCTCCCTGACATTCGTCCCCCTCTCTCTCCCCCTGGCAATACTCCTTGCCTCCCTGATGACATTCGGCAACCTCGGTGAGTTTCTTGAACTGACAGCCCTTAAATCCTCAGGCGTATCCCTGCAGCGAATCATGAGGCCGATCTTTATCTTCGCCGCTCTCCTGGCTATAGGGTCATTCCTTTTTGCTGACCATATCCTGCCGATTTCAAACCGCAAGGCACGCACCCTGCTTTACGACATCCGCCGTAAAAGGCCCGAGCTCGATATCCAGGCCGGCACATTCTACAACGGCATCGACGGCTTCAGCATCAAGATCACCGACAAGGAGCCCGAAACCAACAGGCTTGACGGCATCTATATCTATGACCACCGCGAAGGCATAGGTAACACCTGCGTGATCCACGCCGACTCAGGATACATGACCGTCACCTCCGATGAAAGCGGACTGATACTGACACTCTTCAACGGATACTCCTACAAGGACATAGAGGAGAAGAATGTTCCCCAGGACAAGCGAAAATATCCGTTCCGGCGTGACAGATTCAGCGAACAGACCATGATCATCGAACTTACAGGGTTCGGTCTGAACAGATCAGGCATTGACCTGTACCGGTCAAACTACGCGATGCTGAACACTACTGAACTCACTTTCTACATCGACTCCCTCGCCGGCAGGTACAGAACAAGATCAGACAGTTACTATGAAGAGTTCCGGAAGACCAGGGTCTTCACTCCCTCTTACTATTTTTCCGGAGGATACTATCACTACGGCGACACTGCGGCAGCAAAGGAGCTGGAGGATTTCAACTGCCGGAGTGTCTTTGATACTCTGGCCTTCATTGACAAGAGCACATCAATAAACAGGGCACTGAACTACGCACGTGAAGGCTCAGCCTTTATTACCGAGAAAAGCCAGTCGCTGCTTGCGGAGGTAAAGAATCTTAAAAAATACGAGGCGGAGAGATATAAACGATACACCCTTCCGCTGGCCTGCCTTGTCTTCTTCTTTATCGGAGCTCCCCTGGGTGCCATCATAAGGAAGGGCGGCCTGGGCACACCGGCAGTCATCTCGGTGCTATTTTTCGTGTTTTACTATGTCATTTCACTCTCCGGCGAGAAGTTTGCCAAGGAATTGATAATAGGTGTCCCCCTCGGTATGCTGGCATCAACAATCATCCTGCTGCCCATTGGAGTCTTCCTTACCTATAAAGCCACTACCGACGCCGCTATCATGAATACAGAGACCTATGTCAACTTCTTCAGGAAGATAGGGGCATTCCTAACCGGGATAAAACCTGAAAAGGAGAATGAAAATACTGGTACTGTCGCCTAAACCGCCATGGCCGCCTCATGACGGCGGTGCTGTGGCGATATTGAGAGGCATTGAGGGACTGGCCTTCAACGGCGCTGAGATTTCCCTGCTGTCGATGAGGACAGAAAAGCACGGTCTGCCAGTGCCAGAAGCCGGTAAAGAACATCTCTCCTTCCTTCACAGCCATGAGACGGTTGAGGTCGACACCAGGATCAGACCACTGAAGATGCTGCAAAACCTTCTCTTCTCGTGGGAGCCCTATGACCTTGCGCGTTTCAGGTCTGATGAATTCTCCCGGGTGTTGTGCAGGGTCATCCGCGATGGCGGGTTTGACCTGGTACAGTGTGAGGGGGTCCTTTTTACCTGTTATCTGGGCAAGATACGCAACGAAACATCTGCCCCGGTCGTGCTAAGGGCACATAATGTCGAGCACCGGATAAGAGAGATGATGTCCGATCAGGCCTCCGGCAGCCTGCGGAGGGCCTATCTCGGAAATCTGGCAGGGAGGATTAAGAGATGCGAGACAGATGCTGGACGACTGTTTGATGCCATAATTCCCATCAGCGAGCCTGACCTCAGGTGGTTCAGGGATGCAGCACTTGAAAGCAAGCCCATACTGCTCTCAGAGACCGGCGTCACTTTTCCCCGATATTTCAGTGAGCCGGATGAAGCGAATGTTAAGGTGGGATTCATAGGTGCCCTGAACTGGGAACCGAACCTGCAGGGATTGCGATGGTTTACTGAACAGGTATGGCCCGTAGTCTGCAAAGCCATCCCTGCCGCCTCACTCCATATTGCCGGCAGAGGCGCTCCGGCCAGGGCACCATCATGGCTCAGGGGAAGGAACATCAACTGGGTGGGGGAGGCTGATGATGCCCGGCAGTTTATGGCTTCTGTAAATGTGATAGTAGCACCTCTGTTTGCCGGTAGCGGACTGCGGATAAAGATTATTGAGGCGATGAGCATCGGCAGACCAGTTGTGGCCACGCCGGTAGCAGTACACGGTATTCCTGCAGTCAACGGACAGGAACTGTTCATCGCAGACGACGTTTCATCATTCAGCAATACCCTGATAAGTTTGCTGAATGACCGGGAGCTGAGGAAGTCGACCGGAGAGGCAGCTGTATCCCTTGTCAAAGAGAGGTATGATAATACTACCCGCACCGCCGAATTGCTGGAATTCTACAAACAACTGTGTCATGGCCGCTGAGATAGTACTGCTCATCACCGCAATATTGCTGGGCTGGACATACCTCCTCTGGCCTGCCACGGTCATGGCACTGGCTGCCGCGAAGAGGAAAATATCCGGCAAAAAAACTGTCCGAAAAACTGAAGAAGCACCGCCCGTGGCAGATTGTGAATCAGGGAAACAGATCAAAGAGCAGGCATTTGCCCGGGCATATCCAGAGGCATCCTTGCAGGTACCTGCAAAGACGGAAGAAACAAGTCTGGCAGAAACCCGCACCCTACCATCCCTATCGGTTATCATGTCAGCCTACAACGAGGCTAAGGTGATCAGGGAGAAGATGATGAGTCTCCTGGCATCCGATTACCCTCACGAACTGATAGAATTCGTGGTGGGATCAGACTGCTCCGGTGACGGCACGGACAGGATACTCGAAGAGCTTGCCGACACTGACGACCGGATCAGGTACTTCAGGTCGCCTGAAAGAAAAGGCAAAGCCTCCATGCTTAACAAACTTACATCTGAAGCCCAGGGGGAGATCCTGGTTATCACCGACGCCAATGTGATCTTTACACCCGGGACCGTCCGGGAGCTTGCCGGAGGTTTCCACCGCCCGGCCACGGGAGCTGTCAGTGAGATTGACGGAACCCTTAACCGCCCGGCCACGGGAGCTGTCAGTGAGCTTGACGGAACCCTCAACCGCCCGGCTAAAGAAACATTCAGCGGGAACGCCGGAGCCTCCACCCGACATGCCACAGGGTTGTGCGATGCTACCGTCATTCCGGGCAGATCAGACGGCGACGGCATCACGCGGCAGGAGAATTTTTACAGCAGGTTTGAAACTGCCCTGAAGAGGGCTGAGGGTGAGCTGTGGGGCGCCATGCCGGGACCCTACGGAGGATGCTATGCCGTGCGCCGCGATCTCTTTCCGGAGATACCTTTCAATACCCTCGTCGATGACCTCTTCGTCGGACTGACAGTACTGTCAAAAGGATACCGCTCATGCAACATACCCGGAGCCACGGTCTTCGAAGATACCCAGCCTGACATGAGAGACCAGTTCAGAAGAAGGGTGAGAATAGCTGCCGGCTCCTTCCAGAACCTCTTCCGGTTTGGCCTGTTGCCGTCGAAAAGATTCTCAGCCTCATTCGTCTTCCTCTCCCACAAGGTTCTGAGATGGTCCTCCCCGCTTCTTCTGGCTCTCTTTTTCATGACAACAGTCATTCTTTCAGGGCATTCTGATTTCTATCTTTGTTTGGCGGCAGTTCAGCTGATTTTCTTAATTTTGTCAGCGCTTGATCTGTTGCCTGGCTGGCACGGCAAAAAGGTCAGATATCTGAGATTCATTACCCAGTTTCTGATGATGAATGTCGCTCTGGCGGCAGGGTTTGTGAAGGCATTAAGAGGGATAAAAAGCGGAATATGGGAACCCACGAAACGAGTTTAGAATGACCGAAGACAGAGGGCTGAATACCATCATCGAAGCTATCGAGGAGATAAGGGAAGGCAAAATTGTCATTGTCGTTGATGATGAGGACAGGGAGAATGAGGGTGACTTCATATGCGCAGCCGAACTGATTACCCCTGAGAAGGTCAATTTCATGGCTACCCATGGAAGAGGACTGATATGTGTACCCCTTCCCGAGGAACGTTGCGAAGAGCTTGAGCTGGATATGATGGTAGGGCATAACACCTCACTTCACGAGACACCCTTCACCGTTTCGGTTGATCTTCTCAGTCCTGAGACCACGACAGGCATCTCGGCCATGGACAGGGCACTGACCATCAGGGCTCTTGTTGATCCAGCCACACCGCCATCGCAGCTGGGCCGCCCCGGGCATATCTTCCCTCTTAAATCACGATCCAAAGGCGTGCTTCGCAGGGCCGGGCACACTGAAGCTGCCGTTGACCTCACACGCCTGGCAGGCCTGCACCCGGGAGGTGCACTGGTTGAGATAATGAACGAGGACGGATCGATGGCACGACTGCCCGATCTGCTCAGACTGTCCGAAAAATTCGGAATCAAAATTATTTCCATACGGGACTTAATTCGATACCGTCTGGGCATTGAATCAATTGTGGAGATGGGTGAACAGGTTAAGCTTCCGACAGAATACGGTAACTTCGACTTTATCCCCTTCAGACAGGTAAGCAACGGTCTGGAACATGCCGCACTGGTGAAGGGCACCTGGACAAAAGAGGAGCCTGTGCTTGTCAGGGTTCACTCGTCTTGCTTCACGGGCGACATCTTTGCATCCAAGAGATGCGACTGCGGTCCGCAGCTGCATAAAGCAATGCAGATGGTGGAGGACGCAGGCAAGGGTGCTATCATCTACCTAAACCAGGAAGGCAGGGGCATAGGGCTGATAAACAAGATCCGTACCTATAAACTGCAGGAACAGGGACGTGATACGGTCGAAGCAAACATCGAGCTGGGTTTCCGCGAGGACGAACGCGACTATGGCATCGGGGCAAACATCATGAGGGGTATCGGACTCGGCAAGGTAAGACTTATATCCAACAACCCGGTTAAAAGGGCTGGTCTTGAGGGGTACGGAATCACCATTGTCGACACCGTCCCGTTAATAATACCACCCAACCCGTTCAACTCATTCTACCTTGAGACCAAGGCCACCAAGATGGGCCATACACTCTCATGCTACAAGACACCCATAAAAGGAGAAGATGACTGAAAGACTGCCCCGGATAATCTTTTTTGGAACACCGGAGTTTGCTGTTGCCAGCCTCCGCGCCCTTCATACCTCCGGATTCTCTATTGCTGCCGTAGTCACTGCTCCGGACAAGCCTGCCGGACGGGGCAGAAAGATATCCTCCTCACCGGTAAAGGAGTATGCACTGAAGCATAGCCTGACACTGCTGCAGCCGGAACTACTCCGTGACGCTGATTTCCTGAAGGCACTGAGGGAGCTGCAGGCCGACATCTTTGTTGTCGTTGCATTCCGCATGCTGCCGCAGGAGGTATGGACCATCCCCCCACTGGGCACCTTCAACCTGCATGCATCTCTTCTGCCACAGTACCGCGGCGCCGCACCGATAAACCATGCGATAATCAACGGCGAAACAGAGACCGGGGTGACCACGTTCCTGATTGACAAGGAGATTGATACCGGCCACATATTGCTCTCAGAAACAACGGAGATCCTGCCCCAAGACGATGCCGGCAGCCTGCACGACCGCCTGATGGAGATGGGCGCAGCACTGGTGACCGAAACGGCAGAGAAACTCTGCAGGCGTGAGCTCAAACCTGTGCCCCAGAAGAAAAGAAACGGGGAGACACTGCACACAGCCCCCAGGCTGTTCGCACCCGATATGATCATCGACTGGAGAGAACCGGCTGTGAAAGTGCATAACCGCATCAGGGGCCTCTCTCCATATCCGGGCGCCGTAGCAACACTCCGCAGGGAAGGCAGGGTGATGCGGCTTAAGATTTTAAAAAGCAGGTTAAGGAATGATATTATTGCCATTCCGGGGACGATAATCACACCGGACAGCTCAAAGCTCATCATCTCCTGTTCTGCAGGAGCCCTGGAGATTCTTGCAGTACAACCGGAAGGACGCAGGAGAATGGCAACATCAGAATTCCTCAGGGGATTTGTTCCGGAAGGATGGGAACTGGCCTGACAAGATAAGTACTTGCACCTTGCACATGAGGTAAAACGACAATTTGCCCGTGAAGGCAGAAGTTGGAGGCAGCCGGCACAATCACTCTATCTGATGCGCACTTTCTGACCGGGAGCACACTCGGTTCCCTCATCCATGAGATTCATTTTATAAAGCGCCGTAAGCCTTACGGCATACTTCTGTGATATGCTTCGCATAGTATCACCGGCCTTCGCCACATGCACCGAGTAGCCTCCTGCCGCCCTGTTCCGCTTGGGCTGCAGGTAGATGATCTGCCCCGGCCTGACGCCGGTACCGGCAGGAATATCATTGTAGCGGCTTATCTCCCATGAGAGCAGGTTGAACTCCTCTGCTATTGTCTCAAATGTCTCCCCCTCTTCTGCAATAATATATTCAACACTGTTATTCTCCTTTATCCTGCTGTTGCTCAGACTTATTACCATTATCGGCTCCTCTGCCTCCCGTTCCTGCTCTACCTCTGCCTCCATCCGTGTAACCGCCCCGGCTTTCAGGCTGCTGTCTGCCGTTACTGTTGCCGGACGGGCAGCGGGTACGGGGGCAACCGCCGGCGGCGATCCGGCCTGTGACGGGGAGACCTGCCGCGGGGATTGAGCTGCCACCCCGACACCGGTATCAAATCTATGCAGGCCGTACTCTTCAATCTTTCCGATGAGCTTTAAAGGATATTTCGGATCAGTGGCATAGCCCGCCTTCTTCAGCCCGTGTGCCCAACCCTTGTAATCGTCGCTGGCAAGCCTGAACAGATCCCTGTACCGCGATCCGTTCACAAGAAAGTCAGAGTGATCTCGGTAGGATTCTTCAGCCGAACGGTACGACCTGAAGCATTCCCCTTTGCGGTTGTCATCATGATATATCCTCCCGCCTTTCCAGTCGCTGTGACATTTGATACCGAAATGATTGTTGCCTTTCCTTGCCAGGGTACTCCGGCCATAGTTTGATTCCACCATTCCCTGGGCAAGAGTAATGCTGGCAGGAATTCCCGTTCGTTTCATCTCGCTGATGGCAAGGGCACTGTACCTGTTGATATAGTCAACGGCATATGAAGATGCTGTGCCCGGAGTCACCGGCGTCCTGGCTGCCCTTCGCGATGCACCGCAGGAAGTGAGGATCAGAAGAAGAAAAAGGAAGGAGTATCGGGACAGCTTGCTCATCAGTACAGTTTTGACAAAAATATAAAAATGTCTTTACCCGGCGCAACTGCAACCGTCGGAGGCAAAATATTATTACTTTTATCACACTTTTGATCACCCATATCGCTTATGAAAAAGAGAGAAATAAGTATCTCTTTCCTGGAATATACGGGAATTGATGAGTTGCCGGAATCCGACAGGAGCCTGGTGGAGGAAGCCATCAATGCCGCATCCGGCTCCTATGCCCCCTACTCCCATTTCAATGTGGGCGCGGCCATAATGCTTGATGACGGCACGGTAGTCAGGGGAGCCAACGTGGAAAATGCGGCCTTCCCTTCAGGCAGCTGTGCCGAAAAAACGGCTCTCTCCTATTCCGTGGCCAACCACCATGACAAAAAAGCAGTGTCCATAGCCATCGCGGCTCTCTCGGAAGGAGTGCTGACAGACCAGCCGGTGCCGCCATGCGGCAACTGCCGCCAGATGCTCATCGAAGAGGAACAGAGGACAGGCCATCCAATAAAGGTGATCCTCGCGGGACAATCAGGAGTTACAGTCCTTGACAACTGCCAGTCGCTGATGCCGCTGAGCTTCACACGCAGTAATCTGGTTAAATAAGGCAGTCTTCAATCCACAGTCGGCAGTCGGCCACCTGCGCCAAGGCTACGGTGGCTAGGAGCAGTCAGCAGTAGTGAAGGGAATTAAGAATTAAGAATTAAGAATTAATAATTAAATATCAAGTAGTTAGATCGTAGGACCTTTCGACTTTACAGACTTTCGACTTTCAGACTTTACAGACTTTAAGCACTTTCCCCGACAACCAGCTGGAACCCGCTGCCGTGGATATTCTTCAGGGTTATCTGCGGATCATCACTCAGGTACTTGCGCAACTTGGTGACATAAACATCCATGCTGCGGGCAGTGAAATAGTCATCAGTGCCCCAGATCTTCTTCAGGGCAGCTTCGCGACTCACAAGTGAATTGGGTGCCATGGCAAGCATCTCTAAAAGCTGACCCTCCTTGGGCGACAGCTGCCTCTCCTGTCCGGCGATGGTCAGGGTGCGTAGCCTGGCATTAAAGAGATATTTTCCTATCTCGTAAGAAGCCCTTGAACCGTCCTGCGTATCCCGTCGTGTTATTATTGCTTTTATCTTGCAGAGCAGAATGTCAGTATCAAAAGGCTTTGTGATATAGTCATCCGCTCCTACCCCGTAACCGCGGAGCAGATCCTCCTTAAGCTTCTTGGCCGTCAAAAAGATAATGGGGATGAGCGAGTTCATGCTCCGGATCTCTGAGGCAATGGTAAATCCGTCAACATGAGGAAGCATCACATCAAGTATGCAGAGGTCGTACACCCCTCTGCGGAAGACGTCAACAGCCAGCTTGCCGTCGTCAACAAGGTCAACCTCAAAATCGTTTATCTCAAGGTAGGATTTGAGCACGGATCCGAAACTCAGATCATCTTCCACCAGAAATATCCTTGCACTCTTTCTGCTCATACTCATTCTCCTGCTTCGTTGTTGAAAGGCAAAAATACTGTAAAAATGCTTCCCCTGCCCTCCTCGCTCTCAACGGTAACCGTACCGCCGTGGGCATCGGTGATCGCCTTGACATAATTCAGTCCCAGCCCGAATCCCTTCACATTATGGATATTACCTGTTGTCTCCCTGTAAAACCGTTCAAAAACACGATTCTGGACAGCCTTGCTCATTCCTATGCCTTTGTCCTCAACCGACAGAAATATGCCGCCTCTGTTGCTGCGCGTCCTGACACTAATCTGCGGCTCCCTGTCGGAATACTTGTTGGCATTGTCGAGCAGGTTATGGACCAGGTTGCGCAGGTGCTCAGAATCGCCTGTGATCGTGCTGTTGTCAGCATCAAGATACCTGCTTATCACCCCTCCCCTGTCAGCCACCTGTATCTCTATGGTATCAATGGCCTGCCCGATGACGTCATGAAGGTCCGTCTTCCCGAAAGTGAAGCCCATCTCGTGCTTGTCGAGGGTGGCTATCTGGAGAATGGTCTCCACCTGCCTGTTCATGCGTGAGTTCTCTTTTTTGATCATACCCACGAAATGGCGCACCTTCTCCTCATCCGTGATTACCCTGCTGTTGCCAATAGTGTCAGCAGCCAGCGAGATGGTGGCAATGGGGGTCTTAAACTCATGGGTCATGTTGTTGATGAAGTCGGCCTGCATCTCGGAGGTCTTCTTCTGCCTGATGATGAACCAGAGGCTGAGGGCAAAAGTCGAAAGGATGATCAGCAGAAAGAGCCCTGATCCTCCCAGCATGAGCCCCATCGATCCGAGGACATAATTTGTCTTGCGCGGGAAGACAACCGAAAGCGTCTCTCCCTTCTTCAGCAGGCCTTCAGCGAAAAGAGCCACCTTATACGGACTATCGCGGAACTCCTTTGGCTTTACCTTCGACCAAACCCCGTCGACAATCGAGTCACCGCGCATTATGGCATACTCAAATGGCGTCTCAATGCCTGAAGCCTGAAACTCACCGCTCAGGGTGTGAAGCAACTCCTCCTTGTTTATCTGACTGTTACGCTCCCAAACGAACATCTCGGAGACCAGCTGGTTGCTGATCGACTGAAACTCGACGGCTTGCTGCTGTACCCACCTCCTGTATTCCTCGGAAGCGACCACAACACTGTTCTCCATTGTGGTCCGGGCCTCGTCACGCGGCAGCTTCATCCTTACCGGAGACTCATCATTCTTCGAGACAATGATCTCAACAGAGTCGGTCTCTGAAGAGGCCTGGCTGCGTATGCTGAAACTCTCCGATGTCATCCCCGAAGACACGGAGCGGTGAACTGCCTGGGGAAGAGCACTATATCCGCTGATGAACATATCATTCAGGAAATTCATGCGACGGTTGGTCTCCATCGAATGAGCCGTATTGCGAAGACTGTTGATTACGAAAAAATCAAACTGCTCGTTCTGCATCCTGATGGAATTACCGATCCATGTCGCCTGTACCCATATGATGGCAGTGATGGATACTACCATCAGCACTATGAGCCCTACGAACCTCCGTCTGTTCATGACACAAAATTAAATATATATGTAAGCAGGAAATCCGTTTTAACTTTTTGTTAACCGGTTTTAACCTCACTTTAACCCCCGTGCTGATTTTATGCCTTACTTTTGTAATGTCTTATCTGTGAAGAAAGAAAAGGATACAACTGCTACCCGCCAATGGGATGCAGCATTCACGGATGGTGGATTTAGGTTAGTTTGGGTGAATTGGGAAGAGGTGCGGCAGAGGCATCTCTTCTCTTTTTTATAAATACAGTTCAGACATTCCTGAATAGCCGCCAGGTCTTGTCGTCAGGCAGAGGGGCCTCCACGGCGACCTCCGTTTTTTTTACGGGATGAATGAATGAGACTTTGCGTGCATGCAGTGAGATGCCTCCCCCCTCGTTTGATCTTTTGGAACCGTACTTGAGATCACCCTTCACCGGGCAGCCGGCTGCAGCAAGCTGCGCCCTTATCTGGTGATGACGTCCCGTATGCAGATCGATCTCAAGGAGATAGAACCTCTCTGACCTGGCCAGCAGGAGGTATGACAGTTCAGCCTGTTTAGATCCCTTCACTTCAGTCTCATAAACGTATGATTTATTCTGTTTCTCGTTCTTCTTCAGATAGTTGCGTAACACCCCCTCTTCTGCCGGAGGACGGTCGGAAACAACGGCCCAGTACTGTTTCTTCACCTCCCGGGTGCGAAACAGCTCGCTCAGGCGCGACAGAGCCTTGGAGGTGCGTGCGTAGACCACACAACCGCTGACAGGACGGTCCAGCCTGTGTACCACACCCAGAAAGACATCTCCGGGCTTGCCGTACTTCTCCCTGATGTAAGCCTTCACCTTATCATCCAGAGACTCATCACCGGTGCTGTCACCCTGCACCAGGTCAGATGAATGCTTATTGACAACGATTATGTGATTGTCTTCGTAGAGTACGACCGGAGAATCTTTTTTCATTTTGCTGCAATACTATTTTTATTTGCGATGTGCGATTTTCGATTTTCGATTTTAGCCTTTATACTTTCAACTTTACGGACTTTACAGACTTTTGACTTTACGGACTTTCAGACTTTCGACTAATACTGCTCCTTCTCGTTCGGGAAGTCGAGTGATCTGACATCGGCAATATATCTCTGCACAGCACCCATTATCTCGTCGTGCAGGTTATGGTATCTTCTCAGAAAGCGCGGCGAGAACTCGGTGTTGATGCCCAGCATATCATGCAGCACCAGCACCTGACCGTCAACCATGGGCCCGGCGCCTATGCCTATAACGGGCACCTTCACCGATTCAGCCACCTCCCCGGCGAGTGATGCAGGAATCTTTTCAAGCACTATGGCAAAACAACCTGACTTCTCAATTATACGTGCATCGTCCCTGAGCTTCCTCGCCTCTTCCGGCTCGCGTGCCCTGACGACATACGTGCCGAACTTATGGATCGACTGCGGGGTCAGGCCGAGATGGCCCATGACCGGTATGCCGGCTGAGAGGATACGCTCAATCGACTCGGTTATCTCCCGTCCACCCTCCATCTTAACCGCACTGGCGCCTGTCTCCTTCATGATCCTGATGGCAGAGGCCAGCGCCTCACGCGAATTGCCCTGGTAGGTCCCGAAAGGCAGATCCACCACCACCAGCGCCCGCTTTACCCCCCTGACCACGGAGGCAGCATGATAGATCATGTTATCAAGGGTAATGGGGAGAGTGGTCTCAAACCCTGCCATGACATTCGAGGCGGAATCACCGACGAGGATCACATCTACCCCTGCCTCATCGAGGATCTTCGCCATCGAATAATCATAGGCTGTGAGCATCGAGATCTTTTCACCCTTCAGCTTCATCTCATAAAGCACGTGAGTGGTAACCAGTTTGACGGTCTTCTGTGTTGACATGTTTTCTCTGAAATGATCAGATACAAAGCTACAAAATAAGACGATGAATAAGATTACCCGGTGTTCTTTTAGCTCTTTCTGCCGTTTTGTCATAACCTTGAAAAACATAAACGGCGGCTGCTTCTGATAATCATGACATAATTTCATAATCAGCCCGGCCCTGAGCATGTGGCACAAACATTGTCGATAAAATGGATATTGTAAAAGAATTTAAAAGTTAAACAAAATAAATATGGGAAAAATTATTGGTATTGACCTGGGAACCACCAACTCTTGCGTTTCAGTGATGGAAGGTAATGAGCCTGTGGTCATCCCCAACAGTGAAGGTAAAAGAACCACCCCCTCGGTGGTGGCATTTCTTGAGAATGGTGAAAGAAAAGTCGGTGACCCTGCAAAGAGACAGGCTATCACCAACCCACGCAAAACCGTTTCATCAATCAAACGCTTCATGGGCAGAAGCTTTGATGAGGTCACCAACGAGATGAAGAAGATGACATACGAGGTGGTGCGCGGTGACAATAATACCCCGAGGGTAAAGATCGACGACCGCAACTACTCTCCTCAGGAGATCTCTGCCATCGTTCTGCAGAAGATGAAGAAGACCGCAGAGGATTATCTGGGCACAGAGGTCACTGAGGCCGTCATTACCGTACCTGCATATTTCAACGACTCGCAGCGTCAGGCCACCAAGGAGGCCGGCGAGATAGCAGGTCTCAAGGTCAAGCGCATCATCAACGAGCCTACGGCTGCTTCGCTTGCATACGGACTCGACAAGAAGTCACACGACCTGAAGATAGCAGTCTTCGACCTCGGAGGAGGAACATTTGATATATCAATCCTGGAACTGGGAGACGGAGTTTTTGAGGTTAAATCAACCAATGGTGACACCCACCTCGGCGGTGATGACTTTGACAACCTGGTTATCGACTGGCTTGCTGATGAATTTCAGAAGGAGGAGGGCATCGATCTGCGCAAGGACCCGATGGCCCTGCAGAGACTGAAGGAAGCAGCCGAGAAGGCAAAGATAGAGCTCTCGAGTACCACAAGCACGGAGATCAACCTTCCCTATATCATGCCTGTCAACGGTATCCCGAAACACCTTGTCAAGACACTTACCAGAGCCCATTTTGAGCAGTTGACAGATAAGCTGATCAACTCAGTTATCGGGCCTTGTCAGAAGGCACTTGACGATGCCGGAATGAAGACTTCGGACATAGACGAGGTGCTGCTTGTGGGCGGATCGACACGCATACCTGCCATACAGCAGATCGTTGAGAAATTCTTCGGACGGGTTCCCTCCAAGGGGGTCAACCCTGACGAGGTAGTTGCAGTCGGCGCTGCCATCCAGGGAGGCGTTCTCACAGGCGAGGTAAAGGACGTGTTGCTGCTTGATGTCACCCCGCTGTCACTGGGTATCGAAACCATGGGAGGTGTCATGACACGTCTCATCGAGTCAAACACTACCATCCCCACCCGCAAGACGGAGACATTCACCACGGCCAGCGACAGCCAGCCGTCAGTGGAGATCCACGTATTGCAGGGCGAAAGGCCCATGGCCCAGGGTAACAAAACCATCGGCCGCTTCCACCTCGACGGCATCCCGCCAGCCCCGAGAGGAGTGCCCCAGATAGAGGTCACCTTCGACATCGACGCCAACGGGATACTCAACGTCTCCGCAAAAGACAAGGGTACCGGCAAGGAACAGAGGATACGCATTGAGGCATCTTCAGGACTTAGTGAGGAGGAGATACGCAAGATGCGCGACGAGGCCAGGGCCAATGAAGCGGCTGACAAGGCTGCCAGGGAGGTGGCTGACAAGGTCAATGCTGCTGACAGCATGATCTTCCAGACCGAGAAGCAGCTGAAGGAATTCGGCGATAAGATACCGGCAGACAAGAAGGGACGAATAGAGAATGCCCTCGGTCAGCTGCGTGAGGCTCACAAGAATAAGGAGGCAACGGAGATTGACCGTGCCCTTGCCGAGATCAACGCCGCCTGGCAGGCTGCCTCTGAAGATATGTACAAACAGGCACAGGGACCTGAACAGCAGGCTGGACCCGACGCCGGTCCCACCGACGGTGGTGACGCCGGAAAGGGAGGCGACGAGCAGGTTACCGACGTCGACTTCGAGGAGGTCAAGTAGAACTGACCAACAATTGAAACACAGCCGCACCGGTGAAAACCGGTGCGGCTTTTTATTTATCTTTGTATTAAACTGCAGAAGATGATCACCAGATATTTTGCATTCACACTGCTTGTAATGCTGCCATTGCTTTTGCCGGCACAGAATCTGACCGACGCCGATGGCAGAAAACAGGGCCTGTGGGTGAAGAAATACCCCAACGGGAAGATTATGTATGAAGGCACTTTCAAAAATGATGTGCCTGTGGGACTGTTCAAAAGATTTAACGAAGAGGGTGTCCTCCTCTCAGAACTGACATACAGCGACGGTAATGATGAAACTGCTGCGGTATTCTTCCACCCTGACGGAACCAAAGCAGCTGAAGGCATATACATGGCAAGGATGAAAGAGGGACTCTGGAAGTTCTGGTCTGCCTCAAAACCCTCATACCTTATCAGTGAAGAGTACTACCATCAGGATCTCAGACACGGCCTGTCAAAGAAGTACTACCCTGACAGCACCCTGGCGGAAACGGTGACATGGGACAGCGGGTTGCGCACCGGTGAGTGGCTGCAGTATTACCCCGACGGTGCCATATGCCTGCGGGCTGAATATATCGCAGGCAAACTCGAGGGACCGTTCTCATACTACCACCGGAACGGTAACCTATATTACGAGGGACACTACAGTGAGGATCTCAAAACAGGTGACTGGATGGTCTTCTATGAGAACGGTAAACTGAAACAGATAATAGAATACAGGGAGGGGAGGCCGGCAGACCCGAAGGTGGCAGACCAGGAGACAAAGTTCCTCGATGACCTCGAGAAAAACAGGGACAAGATAAAGGTTACCGATATCAATCAATCAGTTATCAAATGAGAGCCGTGTCGTTCAGAACAGCGACTCTTCTTTTCACACTCTCCGCCTGTCTCCTGCAATTGCCGGCACGGGGACAGTCCGGTGAAGATCGTCTTTACTTCTACCGGATCTGTTTCACTGATAAGAACGCCAACCCGTCAGACTTTTTACCCGGGCAACTGCTCTCTCCTGCAGCAATTGCACGACGTGAGAAACTGGGGATCCCCGTGCCGGAGCTGAGTGATCTCCCTGTCAGCGAAGAGTATATCAGCGCGGTGACACAGCAGGGACTCACATATAAATGTGCATCCCGCTGGATGAATACGGCACTGTTCACATCCCCGGAACTCATCGATACCAAAGCGCTTGAACTGCTTCCATATATTGACAGGGCCAGGCTGGTAAAGCTCCCTGCTGACCCCTCAAAAAAAATCTACGGTAAATACGGTACCGTGATGCTGAAGGAAGACACTGACGAGTATGACCCGGGAGTGCCCCTCAACGGCACAGCTCTTCATCAGTCAGGATTTACAGGCAAGGGTGTAACCATTGCGGTGCTTGACGCAGGTTTTGCCAACGCTGACCGGATAGAGTCGCTGGCACCTCTGAGGGAGCGAAGAGGGGTCAAAGCAACCCGGGATTTCGTAACCGGATCAGAATATGTATATGACTACCACAATCACGGCACCTCCGTTCTCTCGATCCTCGCAGGAAACCTGCCGGGTCTCATCAGCGGAACGGCTCCCGGTGCCGACTACCTCCTGCTTCGCACTGAAGATGACGGGTCAGAGTACCCGGTAGAGGAAGACTACTGGGCGGCGGGAGCTGAATATGCCGACAGTGCGGGGGCTGATATCATTACCTCATCGCTGGGGTATTTTACCTTCGATGACCCTTCAATGAACTACTCGTTCAGCGATATGGACGGCAACAGCACTTTCGTGACACAGGCCGCCGATATAGCAGCATCAAAGGGCATCGTCGTCATAGCAAGTGCAGGAAATGAACGCAACAATGAGTGGCTCCGTATTTTGGCTCCTTCGGATGGCGACGGCGTCCTAAGTGTTGGCGCAGTGACACAGGAGCTGATCATCTCCGACTTCTCATCAGCGGGATATTCGTATGACGGACGTGTCAAGCCTGATGTTGTGGCCCCCGGTGTCAACCTGACGATCCAGTTTGAACCCGATCTGGTGCACCGCGGCAGCGGCACATCATTCTCGTGCCCGGTGATCAGCGGACTGACAGCTTCTCTTATGCAGGCTGTCAGGAATGCTTCGCCGCCTGAGATCATCACGGCCCTGCATCATAGCAGCGACAGATTTCTCAATCCTGACAGTCTGTACGGCTACGGACTGCCTGACTTTCTCAAGGCACTGAGACTTCTGGAAGATATTCACTCCTACAAGCCTGAGAAAATTATGACCGCCGGTCCCAATCCCTTTTTTGATGAGATCTATATATGGTTCCCCGCACCACCCGGACAGCTCTCAGTCACCGTCACATCCAGTGACGGCAGGGTGATGATGAAGAGACACTACCCGGTCTACGCAGCCCGCTCATACAGGCTCGACGGCTTCGGCAAGACGGGTCAGGGACTTTATTTTGTGAAGGTGGACACAGAAGAAGAATCGGAACTATTTAAAATGATCAGGCTCAAAAGATGAACCGGGAAGGGAAAATAACACTGACCGAGTTGCAGGGACTTATCCGTGATAAAATTTACGAGTCGCTGCCCGGATCATTCTGGGTGATCGCCGAGATCGCCTCACTGAAGACCCGGGGCGCGGGCCACTGCTACCTGGAGCTTACAGGCAGCGAGACCCCCGGAGGCCGTATTACAGCCAGGGCGAGGGCAACGATCTGGGCATCAAAATACCTCTCCCTCAGCACCTTCTTCAATGCCAGCACCGGGATACCTCTCAGGGCCGGCATCACCATCCTCTTCAGGGCAACCGTCGAATATCATGAGCTTTACGGCCTCAGCCTGAATATTACCGATATCGACCCCTCCTACACTGCCGGCGATATGGCGCTGCGGCGCGAGGCGATCATCAAAAGGCTGACCGCCGAGGGGGTCATCACAATGAACAGGGAACTATCTCTTCCACCCTACCCCAGAAACATCGCAGTGATATCCTCTTCCAAAGCCGCAGGATACGAAGACTTCATTAACCACCTCTTACATAACCCCTTCGGGTACGTGTTTGTGCCGGTACTGTTCGAGGCTGTCATGCAGGGCGAAACAACGGAGGCCTCAGTGACGGAAGCACTGAATATGATCTCTGACCAGACGGAGCAGTTTGATGCGGTAGTCATTATACGGGGTGGGGGATCGACAACCGACCTCAGCTGGTTCGACAACTATGAGATTGCCTATCACGTTACGCAGTTCCCGCTGCCTGTGCTTACAGGGATAGGACATGAGAAGGATGTCTCCGTGACTGATATGGTAGCCTCGAGATCCCTCAAGACACCTACGGCCGTGGCTGACTTCCTGGTTGAACAGACAGCTGAATGCGAGAATAGGATCATTGAAATGGCAGGCGCCCTGACAGAGGCAGCAACAGATGCCATAGATGCTGCTGACGAACATCTTGCCTCGCTGCAAAACCGGACGGCTGCCACATCCCGCCTGATAGTCAGGGTCAGACGCGACAACCTGAACTATATTGCCGAGAACCTGAGACGCTCCGGCAAGAATGTGATCAGGACCGCGGCGGAAAGGATGGTAAAACTGGAAAGCGCACTCCGTATCCTCGATCCGGCCGGTGTCATGCGCCGGGGATTTACCCTGACCTCGAGAAACGGACTGATAATACACTCAGCATCGGAGCTGGAGCCGGATGACATAATTACTACTCACTTCCAAAAGGGAAAAGCAATAAGTACCGTTAAGGAAATTAATAACAAGAAATAGCAAATGGCAAAGAAAGAAATCGGATTCAACCAGGCTGTAAAACAGATAGAGGAGATCCTGAAAAATATTGAAGAGGGAGAACCGGATATTGACAGGCTGTCGGATAATATCCGGAAGGCAGCTGAACTGATAAAAATATGCCGTCAGAGACTCAGGGAGACAGAGGAAAAGATTGATGGAATAATTAATGACCTCAAGTCATAAATCCCTGAGGTCATGAAACAAGGAAGCCCCGCCGCAGCGGGGCTTCAACTCGAAACCCTAACCTAAATTCCAGAAAACTAACTCTTCTGTTAGAAAACTACCTTCAATATATTAAACGTAAAAGTTAAGCTTTTGTTTCGTAAAAATGAAGAAAAAATAGATCTTTTTTCAACAATTCAGTTTTTTTCTATACCAAATATATCCTTGAACGCCTTTTCAAAAGATTCCTTCGGCAGTGCTCCCATTGCCATCTGTGGCTGTCCCTCCAGGGGAACAAACAACAGTGAAGGAATACTCCTTATCCCGAACACTGATGCAAGCTCCTGTTCTGCCTCAGTATCAATCTTATAAACGTAAAGTTTATCTTCGTACTCTTTTGACAGCTCCTCAATAACAGGTGCTACCATCTTACAGGGGCCGCACCAGTCAGCATAAAAATCGATTATGCAAGGCTTGTCGCCTGAATATTTCCACTCTTTGTTCTGTTCGTAATTGAATACCTTCTCAAGAAATGTCTCTTTTGTCAAATGCTCTGCCATATCTTATTTTTTATTGTTTAACAGATTTTTATGAATTATGTTCAGAGATGCAATTGTTGTGCCGTGAGGCCCGACGGAGTAATTTTTCTACAAGTTAGGCTATAAATTGTAATTTTGTCACGGTTTACGGTTAAATTGTCATGCATAATATATGAACATCTTCCCTGATGACAGGATTTTTGAGGTTATAGCACTGGTAGCCGACAGGGAGCAGGTCGAGGCATACGTCATAGGCGGCTTTGTGCGCGATTATATCATGGGCAGGGAACACCCCGACAAGGATATTGATATAGTCGTTCTCGGTGACGGACCGGCAATGGCGCGAACCGTGGCCCGTGAGATAAGCAGAGACATCAGGGTTACCGTCTTCAAGACATTCGGGACTGCCATGTTCCGGTACCAGAACTATGACATTGAGTTTGTGGGTGCAAGGAAGGAATCATACTCAGCGGACTCGCGTAAACCTTCAGTCACTCCCGGAAGCCTTGAGGATGACCAGAACAGGCGCGATTTCACAATCAACGCTCTTGCAATAAGCCTTAACAAAGCTAATCCCGGTGAGGTGCTCGATCCTTTCGGAGGCATTGAGGATATCCGTAATGGTATTATACGCACCCCTCTTGATCCTGACACCACCTTTAGCGATGATCCCCTCAGGATGATGAGGGCAGTCAGGTTTGCGGCCCGGCTTGGCTTCCGGATCGAAGAGGGTACACTGGCATCCATCACACGCAATGCGAACAGGATGAGTATTGTGTCAGCAGAGAGGATTACCACCGAGCTAAACAAGATCATGGCGGCCGCAACCCCTTCAGACGGATTTCTGTTACTCGATCAGACAGGACTCCTTCCTCTTATCCTTCCCGAGATCTCAAAACTAAAGGGGGTTGAGGATAAGGATGGCAAAGGTCATAAGGATAACTTTCATCATACTCTGAAGGTATTGGACAACACCGCGGAGAAGAGTGATGACCTGTGGCTTCGCTGGGCAGCCCTGCTCCATGATGTCGCAAAGCCTCTTACCAAAAAGTTTGTTCCCGGAACCGGGTGGACCTTCCACGGGCATGAGTTTCTCGGTGCGAAGATGGTGCCTGACATATTCAAACGACTGAAGCTGCCTCTCAACGACAGGATGAAGTACGTCAAAAAGCTGGTGGGACTGCATCTCAGGCCGATTGCCCTCGTTCAGGATGAGGTCACCGACTCAGCTGTCAGAAGGCTGCTGTTCGAAGCCGGCGATGACATTGACGATCTCATGCTGCTATGTGAGGCAGATATCACCTCGGGGAACAGGATGAAGGTGCAGAAGCACCGTGACAACTTCGCCCTGGTACGCAGGAAGCTGCGTGAGATAGAGGAGAAGGATGCGGTCAGGACCTTCCAGCCCCCTGTGCACGGTGATGAGATCATCGAGGTTTTCGGCATACCACCCGGGCCGATGGTCGGGGTGATAAAAAGCGCCATAAAGGAGGCTATCCTTGACGGCGTGATTCCCAATGATCACAAGGCCGCCAGGGAGTTCATGATCCAAAAGGGCAGGGAGCTCGGCCTGGAACCACGGTAAGCACCGCCGGAATCTCAGAGATCTCTCCTGCAAAAACAGTGAATATCGACGATACTTCAGAGATCATTCAGGGTCCCTCGAGGCACCCATCCGGCGTCTCACTGTTATCATCACCGGCAGGTGATCCGAATATCCTCCTGCCCATCTGAAACCGCCGTATGTGGCAAAGGGCTTCTTCCCCGGATAATCTGGGTCGACAGTAAGCATGAAGGGAGCGGAGACACTCCTGAATGATCCCGGTTCAGCCATGAATGACCCGCTGCCGTCGGTCATTGCAGTTGTCATCAGAATCTGGTCAATCACCTCCCAGGTGCCCTGGAAACGGTATGACCCCTCTCCACCGGCAGAGAGCCCCTTTGCTGCATTCACAAGCAGCTCATCTCCTGCCATCTCTGTCATTATTTTATCATCGGGCCGTGCGTTGAAATCGCCCATTACAATCACTGAAGCATCGGCAGAGGCGTTCCTGACAGAGTCTGTCTTGAACCTGACCAGCTCTGCCATCTCCTCCCTCAGCTTCTCCGCTGCCAGCACCCCTCCCCTTCTGGATGGGAGGTGGCACAGGATTACGTGAAGCGTGTCGTCATCCATGATCATCTTCACATAAAGCAGGTTTCTGGATTCCCAGCGAGAGTCTTCACTCCTCTCCGGCACCCATGATCTGACTGCTTCGATCCTGAACATCTCCCGGCGGAAGAGCAGAGCCAGGTCAATGCCCCGGGGATCGGGTGACTCGCGGTGGACTATCCCGTAATTGCCTGCCGAGAGCAGAGTGCTGTATGCCAGATCCTTTACCACCTTTTCGTTCTCCACCTCGCACATACCTATCACTGCCGGCAACTCCCACTCCCCTGCTGCGGCGATGACCCTTGACACTCCTGCTATCTTCTTCCGGTACCGGGTGCCTGTCCAGCGCCGGCTACCGCTAGGCAGAAACTCATCGTCATTCCTGGTTGTGTCATCGGAAGTGTCAAAGAGGTTTTCTACGTTATAGAACATGACGCTGAACTCCTGGGCCCGGGCATGAGGCAAAGCAGCCACTATCAGCAAGATTATTATCGCAGCCCTCATATCTCAGGATTAGAGTCTCACTTTTCCGGTCTCTTTTCTCCCGGTTGTCTCTCGTAGGCTCCCATATCCGGTCCGTTGCCAGAGGGACGAGGCTTCTGCCGGATGTCATACGGCCATGCAGCAGCCTCCTCCCTGCCTGCGATATCAAGTAACGGCGACAGGGTGTCAGGCCGGTAATCCCATGCAGCTTCATCAATAAAACGCAACGTTCCGGTGGTAAACACATCCCTGAATAGAGGTGAGGTATACCAGTCAGCAGCCAGGGTGTCCACCCTTATCATCGAGCTGTCAGCCCTGAAGCTGCCGGCTGCCTCAGTCGCGCTGGCGTCAATGGTGACCTCGTTGTTCAGGGTACCGGATATGACTGAATTGAGCACCGTAACCTCAGGCAGTGTTCCGTCGTCGAGACCTATGAACATTGCCGGCTCTGTACGGTAACCGTATTCCCATCTGTTCATCACGGTGCAGTGTATGAAGCTGCCACTGCCTCCCCCGGCAAGAGATACTGTGCTAAACCCGGTGTGGGCAAAGAGGGAGTTAACGGCTGACACATCGGCATGCCGGGCTACCAGCGAGGCTACGGAGTTGTGCATGAGTCTGGCGCCGTCAAGCGCCACATCGGGCAGCGAACCCTCCCTGCCTGAAATCCTCACGGCCACAGCCGCGTTCCTTACCTCTGTGAAATGCAGTCCGTTACCCCTGCTGCAGTCGAGGAAGAGTATCCCTTTCCACCGTCCGGGAACATCAGTATACTCCTGCTCGATCCTGTCCGTAGCCAGCAATACCGGTTTTTCCGCCGTTCCCTGGGCCCGTAGAGTGCCTGCAACGGTCATGCCTGCATCATAATGGAAATACACCCTGGTGCCCGGTTCCATGGTCAGCACCGCGGCAGTGTCGACGAAAAGACTGCCCCTGATGACGTACGGCCTGCCTTCTGTCCAGGTGACATTGCCGTAAACATCGCCTTCGACAAGCCTGATCTCCTGGCCCCAGGCTTCAAGAATTACACGGCTGACATAGCTTCCCGACATAAAGACCACTGAGTCAATGACGGCGACAGGACTCTCTTCTCCCGTAGGATCAACTGTGACCTCCACGAAGACAAAGAGGCTGTCGCCCTGTGCCAGGAGCAGATCATCCATCTCTGTCGATGGTACTCCGTTGATATTCAGTCTGAAGGGTGATGCCTCTCCTCCTGCCAGCCAGATGCGGTCAATAAGGAGCGGCTCCTTACCGCGATTAATCGCCCTGAACTCCTTTGTGGCCGAGCCCACGCCTGAAAAAACCGTATCAAAAGAGAGTGTGTCAGAAGAAAATTCAATTCTCCCGGAAACAGGATTGGCAAGAGGGTCGCAGGCAAGGCAGCCGGCGACGATTAGAAATGACAGTATGATCTGCCGTATCAGTACCTGTTGATCCACCTGTACCTCCTCGGATTGTCTCCAAAGCGTGCCAGAACCGTCAGCTCGTGGGTACCGTAGGTATAACTGCGTATCTCCGAAAGTGTGAAGTCAAATGCATATCCGAGATAGAACCTGTCAACCTTCAACCCGGCCATAAGAACAACAGCATCCTCTGTCCGGTATGAGAGGCCAAGCCAGTAGTCCTCCCTGTAATAGACCCTGGCAGTGATATCCATCTGGGCCGATTTAAAAACCATGTCGGACGATTTCAGCATTACTGACGGCTCGATGATCCAATCGGATCCGGCATAGAATCTCATCCCTCCTGTGAGGAAATAATGTCCCAGCTGAGAGCGGCCGTTCTCGCTTCCGTTGCCGATCATCAGGGCTCCCCTGAAGAGATTGGTCATCGAAAAACCTGCATAGTATCTTCTCGTCATATAGCTTATACCAAAGTTGGCATCCGGAATATATACAACCTGATCATAGTTGTTCAGCAACTCGTCATTAACATCCGGTGGCATCAGGGCACCGCTGATGTCAACAAAATACTGGTAGGCACTGAGCGACAGCCCAAATGACAGCTGCTGCTCATTTGCCAGGGGCAGATGATAGGCATATGCCATCTGCAATCCCGTCCTGTGCATTATCCCGTTATGATCCGAGAAGAGGTATCCTCCCAGGCCTACCCTGCCACCCCTGGTGGGTCTGTTTATCTTCTTCCTGACAGCAGTCGACTTTGTGATGTAGCTGTCATTCAGTATCCGGGTCTGGAAGGATGCAGCATATGTGCTTGGCGCTTCGGGAAAACTCATCCACTGCTCACGGACGGTAAGGCCGAAGGTGGTGTAGTAGTCGCTGCCGGCATATGAGGGATTGAGGAGGAAGCCGTTCATTATATACTGACTGTACATGGGGAACTGCTGCCCTGACAACACCGGCATGAATGCCAGAAGGCCAATCACTGTTATAATCTTCAGTCGTGTCATGTCTCCTTCCGGTTTAGTTTTATTTGCTGATTATCGTGATTACTCCTGTCCGCGGTTCTGAACCGTCATTCAGGTGAATGACATAGTGATACGAGTCATTGGGAAGCAGCTTGCCGTTGTATCTTCCATCCCACTCATCTGCCAGGTTTCTGCTGTTATAGACCAGCTTGCCCCAGCGGGTATAGACGAACACCTCGGCATCCGGGTAGAGGCCGGCGTTCCTGATCCTCCAGGTATCATTGCTGCCGTCACCGTTGGGTGTTATTATCTCGTATACCGTAAGGCAATCAACGCCTGCCACCCCAACCGTCACAGTCTGTTGCTGCAAACATCCGTTGGCATCGGTCACAGCTACGGTGTAATCACCTGACAGCAATCCGCTGCGGTCAGCTGAGGTGATGCCGTCACTCCACAGGAAGATAAGCTCTCCTGCCCCTCCGGTAACCGTAAGATCAATGGTTCCGTCGCGTGTATCCGGACAGGAAGCAGGCACCGTCTCAGCAGTGATATTCATTGCTGCAGGTGCAGAAAGAGTGTACTCTGAGGTCATCACACAACCGTTGCCATCGGTGATGGTGAGTGTGTAAGTACCTGCCGGCAGGAAGGAGATGGCATCTGCATCGGAGGTAAATCCACCGGGACCGCTCCAGGACAACACCAGGGGCGGGGTGCCACCTGCTACCGTTACAGCGACAGAACCATCATATGATTCGGGGCAGGAAACACCAAACCCTCCGAAATCAGAGAGGGTGACTCCCGTTATCGCCATAGCGTCAGGCTCGGTGATCTCCCGTGTGAAATTAAATGTGGCGCATCCGTTTAGGTCAGTAACCGTTACCTCATAGATACCCCCGGCAAGTCCTTCTATGTCAGCCGATGAGGCTGTGAAGCCGTCAGGACCCGTCCAGATTATACTGTATGGTGCCGTCCCTCCGGTGAGTGTGGTATAGACTGCACCATCGCCGGCACCGTGGCATGTGACATTCCCTGAGCTGTCAAGGGTAGCCGTAAATGGCAGAGGCTCAATGACAGTCAGGCTGGTATCGGTGATGCATCCGTTCGCATCCATGACCTCAAAATAGTAAGTCGCGGCCGTAAGTCCGGTGAACGAGCCCGACGCATGAAACGGGGCACCGTCGATACTGAAAGCGTACGGATCCGCACTGCCGGTCGCACTCAATACTATCTCACCGTCGGACAGTCCGGTGCAGCTGATGTCATCATGCTGCATAACCTGTACCACAGGCAGAGGATGTAGCGTAATGACTGCCTCGTCAGTGACCGTCCCGCATGAGCCTGCTCCGGTAACCTCCATTGTCAGGGTGACGGTTCCGGCTGTATAATCGGCAGGACCGAAGGTATAGTAGGGATTGTCTGCCGTGAGGTCGTCAAAGGTACCGTCACCGCTGCTGTACCAGCTGACGGAACCACCGGTGTGGAAGGCCCCGGTGACCTGGTATCCGGTCTCAGAGCTGCAGAGGGCGGCATCAGGACCGGCATCAAAGGGTGCAGGTGACGGATCACTGACAGTCACCGTGGCATCACATGTGGCTGTGTTGCCGCTGGCATCGGTGACAGTGACAGTGACAGTAACACTGCCCAGGTCTGCACATGTGAATGACGACTGGCTCAGCGTCACTGATGCTACGGCACAGTTGTCTGTCGGAGCACCGGCAAGAACATCAGCAGCAACTATAGAAGCATTGCCAGTCGCGTCCAGAGTGACGGATGCATCGGCACAGACCACGACCGGAGGCTCGGTATCATTGACGGTGACATCAAATGAACATATCGAAACCAGTCCGTCGTCGTCAGTGGATGTGTAAGTCACCGTGGTCACTCCCACCGGTAAGGCTGAGCCGGGGAGATGAGTCGATACCATGGCTGCGGTGGAGACCGGAGCTGTCCAGCTTACGACAGCCGAACAGGTGCCCGGGTCATTGCTTACGGTGATATCCGCGGGACATCCGGTGATAACAGGAGGATCATCGTCCTCAATATTGACAGTGACATTCTGTGCAGCCAGGCCGTCAAAACTGTTATCGGAAAGAGCCTGGTTCACGGTCACGGCAATGATGTCAGTTCGGTCCGCATCAAGGGCATCCTCAACGGCCGTGACGGTGACTACTAAGGGTATGTTCCAGTTTGCTGAGGTAAAGGTCACCTGCGGGAGATGGGTAGTATGCACAGGTGCTGCATTTACAAGGTCAAACACCACGTCTGCGACGGGCTGGGCTGTCAGCACTATGGTGAACTGCCCTGCCGGCCCCCCTTCGTTGATAGTCAGTGAGAGAGGGTTGACAACAAAGCCTGCCAGGTCATCATTCGTGACATTGACACTGACAACTGCTGTCACACCGTCATAACCGTCATCTGACAGCGCATCATTGACAGCAAGAGAGATGGTGGTTGATGCATCGGGCACGGTGTTGTTGTTGACCCCCGTAACCGTGATGGTCTGAGGAACATTGTAGTTGACCGTGGTGAATGTCAGCTGCGTAATATTTATCGTGGCAACGTCAGTATTATTGCTGATCAGGTCAACGGTAACACTGCCTGAGACCGGCGCGGCAGAGAGAGAGACTGTGAATGTGGCCGTTCCGTTCTCGTCAACAGTTACACTGACAGGATTAACCACTATTGATGCCACGTCATTATTTACAATTGTGATCGGGATGTCTATATCCGGAAGAGGATCAAAAGTGTCATGCGAGAGTGCATCATTCACAGAAAGAATCAGGTGATCTGTCTGGTCTCCCAGGGATGTATTTTCCACCGATTGAAGGGTTATCACCTGATGGGTGGCATAGTTTGATGAGTTGAATGTCAGTGTTGCAGGAGAAATATTAAGCAGTCCCGGCATAAGGGTGGTAACGTCAATGGTAACCGGTGCGGCAGGGGCACTCTCCAGCCATACCTCAACCGTAGCCGTGGACCCCTCAGCCATGTTCACCGCGGCAGGCGAATAAAGTATCACCGGCACATCATCATCAGCAATGGTTATTACTGCAGGCGTTGAGTTGACTGACACGGCAGGCGCCCCTGAGACACCAGTGATTGTTATGACCACCGTCTCGTCGCCTTCAACAATCAGGTCGGCGACAGTAGTCAGGGTAAGATTGTAAGTCAGCGCTCCTGCAGGTATCACAACCGACCCGGAAAGTACAACGAAATCGGCACCGGGTGCTGCTGTTCCGGACACAGTGTAGGAAACTGTCCTTGATGTCGAGACAGGATTGCTGAGTGTAAAGGCAAATGTACCCGTACCTGCCGCTCCCGGTCCACCCTCATCTACGGTCGGGGTTTCAGCAGCTACACTCACTGTTGAATTGTCATCATTAATTATCGTGTAAACGGAGTTGACAACCGTGCCTGCAGTCACCGTCACAAAGGTATTCATGCTCAGGTTCACCGTCTCATCAGGTTCAACGGTGAGATCACCCATGATGGTAAGTACTGAGGCAGGGATAGGTATGGAGACCGGCGTGGTGTAGTCACCTGCCGGGATGGAGACCATGTTGCCGGTCTGCGACCAGTCTGCCGATGAGGCAGTGCCATTGGAAACCATCACTATAAGGCTCCCGGGCTGGCTGATGACGCCTCCGCTGACCACTATCTCAAGCGAAGTGACAGGAGCAGAGGCATTGCCTTCCGCTCCTGAGGCCGAGGCTGAGGAGAAGGAGGCATAGACGTAGTCGTCATTGAGGATGGTATAGGTATGACTGCTCTGGGAGCCAACCGACAATTCAGCGGAGGGATTTGAAAGGGTGGTTACAATTGTCTCGGAAGGCTCAACAAGTGCGTCGTTGATAACGTTAATGGTGAATGATCCGGACACCGATCCTGATGCAATTGTAATGGTACCGGGAGCGAGGTTGTAATCGACTCCCAGGGTGGCCGTACCGCCGGTAGCTGCATAGTCTGCCGTGAGATCTGCAGTATGTGGATAGTTAAGGTACGCCTGAACGGTAACGCTGGTGATATCTTCAGTGCCTGAGTCTGATGCAACAGTAAAGTTCACCTCTGGCCGGAAGGCGATAATGGCCATGTGCTGCCCGTCCGTGATATTCAGGTCAAGGGTGTATACTCCGGCCGTGAGCGTGGGGCGGTGCATGACAGCCCCCGATGTGAAGTCGCCATCATCGTCGGTAACTATTCCCACCATCGGGTAACCAACTGGAAGAGCCGGCAGTGAGGAGGCAGGGATGCTGATGGTCACGGTTCCAACATCGGAGGTTTCGTCAAACCTCCACTCCCGTGCAAGGCGGTAAGTACCGGGAGCAGGCACCTCATCGGTGGTCCATGTTTTTGCTCCCCCCTTATCATGCCCGAAGAAAAGATATTCGCCATCGGTGAGATCGGCAGGAGAAGTGACCGACAACATGCCCGTCGACCAGGCATTGGTGAAAGTTGTGCCGTTGTAAGCCGCGAGGCCTGTGACATCGTGTGAGTGAGTCACCTCCCACGCGTAATGGTCATCGGCGATGGGAAGCAGGTATTTTGCTCCGAGGTTATTGTGCAACACAACCCGTTCGGCATCGTTAAGCTGACCCGAGAAGAGCACCACCTCCATCATCTCTCCGTTGAAGTAGCCCGCGGGATTAAAAGTAGCATTCATCTGCGTCGCCCCGAGCAGTGCGAAGTTGGAGACAAGTGAAGGCACAAATCCAGATGATGAGCTTCCTGTGAGTGGTGTTCCGTTGAGGTAGGCCCCATAACCGGATACAGAGGCACCGGAAGGATTGGTATAGTAAATTATCTTCAGGTCGCCAGCCGTGTGTCCGTCACTGAACACCTGGTCATGACCGTTGAAACGTATGGCATCAGCATATTCAAGGTTATAGCTTCTGACGGCATTGGCTCCCCCGAGATTTTTCTGTCCCATATAGAGTCCGCCGTTCTGTTCGTCGGCGGCGGTGCTGTTTCGCGCAACAATTACCACGGTGGCTGCATCGGATCCGGCAATACCCAGTGATCCGTTGTACCCGAGGAAGTCCCCTCCCACTCCGCCCTGGTCAGTGAAGGTGACAGCGGGATAACCATTAACGGCATCAAGGGTCAGCGATGGAACTGTCTGTCCCATGACCACCGGCCCGAAGTCACGCATATGACCGGAAAGATCATACCAGCTGGTAACAAAATAGAGAGGCTGGATGACTATCAGACTGTCTGATCTGAGCCACAGTTGCGTATTGACGATGCTGCCGACACCTCCGGGACCAACCTGCGCTTCAGCCGTCAGCGGAGGCAGTGTCAGGACAATGGCAAGCAGAAACGGTAACAGGAAGGTGCGTTTCATAATAGTCTGGATCAGAATAGGGGACACATATCATACTATCTATCAAACATTTGAGCTTTAATATTGCAGCCCTTTGCCTGCAAATTGCAACTAACTCAAAGTCAAAAAGAACCAAAAGCTAATATAAATAAATTTCGATTAGTTATATTATTGATCATGAATACGTAATCAACAGAGTTAATAACAGGACAAATTGAAATGAAATATGGTTGTAAAGGCAGTTTTTTTAACTCTGTTTATAGGTTAAGCAATTTTCGGACTCTCCATTGCGTAATCAAAAATGTAAATTATATTTGCACTCGCTTTTCGGGCGATTGCCTCAGTTGGTTCAGAGCATCCCGACACGTGTGTCGGGAGGGTCGTAGGACTACAGAGATTGAGATAAGGGCGATTAGCTCAGTTGGTTCAGAGCACCTGCCTTACAAGCAGGGGGTCGTAGGTTCGATTCCTACATCGCCCACTGAGAAAGGGTTCTGCAGACGCAGAACCCTTTTTTTCCGTTTCAGGGTTATGAGTTCTGAAGATACGGAAGCACTCATTTAGCCGGATAGCCTCTTCGCCATTGGCGGGTCCTCCCCGGGAAGCTTTGCAAGGGGAGCAGAAAAAAAGGCAGTTCCTCCCCCCACGTACATTTTGAAATAAGGTATAGATGAAAAAATTGTCCGACTAGCGTACGTGACTGAAACTGCCTTTGCCCAAAAATAAATAAAATTTATAACACGAGGTGTAACATGTATTACAAATTTTAAACATTAATTTGCTAATCTCAATTAGCGGATCAGCTTTCGGATTTGCAGGAAATATTTCCGTCACCACCATTCATCCATTGACCATCCATTTGCATATTTTCATCAAATTCAGCCTGTTGCCCCATTGCCAACTTCGTAATATTGTGTTACTTTATAATTCCGAAGGTCCTTTTTAATTTTGAGAGGCAGCCCTCACAGGTACAGAAAAGTGAGGGCTGCCTCCGTTTTTTAACCCTGACAGATATGTGTAAAAAAAGAGACCAGCCTTCCGGCCGACCTCTCCTGTCTGAAAATAGTCTCGCTATTCCGTCCTGAACCCTGCTGAGATTCAATCCATCCGCCAATCGAATTACTTCATGCCACTATGCTATCAACCCGATCCGGGCTGAACTCTTCTTTGCATGGAAATATGTCAGTCCGTTTATCTCTGTCATGCCGATAAGCTGCAGGCGGCACTCCTCAAGAAGGTTTGAGACGGTCCTCTTCGTAAGATACCTGTTGGTCCTGAGATCAATAAAACTGTACATCCTGTTAATAAAGGGGATACTCGATTCAATACCGTTCTCATAGGCCTCCGCCTTCTCCGAGAGGTTCCCGGGAAGATTGCCGTACTTGTCAGAAAAGCCGTTCTGTGTTCTGTTGTCAATGAAACAACCTACAAAATGGCTCCCATTGGGCAGCATCTTCGATACATTATGCAGAAAATCCCTTATCTCCCTTACATAATTCAGCTGCTTGAGATTGACAACGGTCTTTACTCCCTTCATGTCCTCCGTATCATAGAAAAAATGTTGTGATGACGGAATTACAAGCATGCTGGTCTCATTGACCGGTCCCAGACCTTCAAGATACTTCATCAGGTCGTGACGAACGTCAGCATTGAGCTCAGCAAAAAGATGATCCAGCTTCATCATCCGGGAGCTGTTCATACGTGAATTCAGACCTGCCTGACGGTCGCTGAATTCATTTATGTTGTTTCCCATTGGCTCTGTATTCATTTCTTGCTGTTGTATTGTTTTGTTATGCCATATAGTACCTGTAGTCAAAAACGATCCCGTTCTCCCTGAGCCACCAGCGTAATGCCTTGGCAATCTTCCGGCGCCTGATCAAAACCATGCCCGTTTCGGGTGATGTTATCTGAAAAATCATCTTCATGAATTTGGTCCTTTGATCATGTCAAAGATAAGGTGCAATCAGCCCCGAAACAAGCATCTAATGCCCACTGATTGGGCTTTTGCGCTTGTCAGGCAAGTCGTTAATCAATGTATTCGGGGTGTTTACTGACACTAACCAACCACTAACACGGCTGACAGGGTCATTCGTCAAAAGAGGCCTCTTTTTTACTAAATTCAGGGGTATATAATCCCCACGGTAATTGCATTAAGTTGTATAAGTTTGTATCTCAAACCTTTACAAATGCCAGGTATTGGATTCCCGACAGAATATTGAATTTTGACAAACAGAAGATTTTAGACGGTAAGATATTGTAGTATCCGGCTACTTTTTCTCCATTTTCATGAAAAAATGAGTATGCCGGCATTTAAAAACGGCAGAAATAGCCTCAATGGAACATTAAGGTGACTGTTATGGCCTTCTGGTTTTCCTGAGAGCCAGGTACCTCGCCTTTGCCTCTTCGGCATCGGCATCAGAAGGGATATAAATTTTTGTTCTGTGGTCAATCACAACCTCCTTCATGAGGGACAGATCGGGAGATTTATGGACAACAGGCTTTTTCTCAATCATAATTAATTCACATTTTTAAAAAAAAGTCCCGCCGTCACCGGCGAGACCAGGATTTTCACAGTGATGTATCTAGATTACACACGTTTTACATTTACGGCATTCAATCCTTTTTTACCCTGCTCAAGGTCAAAACTGACAATATCATTTTCCTTGATATTGTCCTTTAAACCAGATGAGTGTACAAAATACTCCTTGGGTGAATTTTCATCTTTTATGAATCCAAATCCTTTGAATTCATTGTAAAATTTTACTGTTCCTTTATTCATTACTTGATTTTATTAATATGCCGCAAGATACGATTTTTCTCCGGATATTCTATTTATTTTCAATAAATTATGCCATAGAGTTTTATTTATGTTGTAAATTGGTGACATGGTGTGCCGGGTGAAAGGAAAAATATAATGACCTATTGCAATGAAAAAGAAACTAATAGTGAGTGCTGTTTGCCTCGCGCTGCTGGCATTGAACTCCTGCAACAGGAAGGAGATGCCTTTTTATAACTCTACCGCATTTGCGATATATCCCGACCGTGTTGAGCAGGGGGAATCCAGGGCAACAGCGCTGAGCCCTGAATATATTACATCCGATTATGTAAGCCCGGCAACCGGCATCGATCCGGTCATCCAGTTCAAGTTCAGCATCAACGGCCGCGACAATGAACTGCCGTTCGGAGTAAACCATCAGGCAAATATCTACCCTGAGGGTGATGATCCTGTTGTGATAGAGGTGATTTTCGGAGAGAAGGCCGATGCAGGTTCGCATAAAGATGCCTCACAGATGCTGCCTCCCAACACAAAGGTCAGGTTCAGGGTCGATTTCAGTAAAGTAGTCAAGGCTTTTGAGGATAATGGTTTTTATGACGACCTTCACGGAAACCGAATCTTTGCCTCCGACTTCAAGGGCATCTACATTGCCGGCGACACCTATCCCCTGAACTGGGATTTCGAAAACATCGCAGGGAACCCTCAACTGAAGATGGAGGATCCCGACGGCGACGGTATCTATGAAAACGAACTGGTATTCAATGTATATGATCCATCAGCCCATACCTCTTCGGAGTGGAGGCTGACCAATGACATAGCACGGTACCCTCAGTTTGAGAGTGCCTCCTTGCTGCTTAATGCGCTATATAACATGTCTCTTGATGAGATGGTGATGCTGATGGAAGAGGACGGCACCTTCCGAACGGGAAAAGAGTGGGCTGGTGTCTGGACGCGCGACGTCAGCTACGCCACCCTCCTTTCGCTGGCCTGGCTGGCGCCGGAGAGGTGTATTGAAAGCCTCAGAAGGAAGGTTTCCCACTACAGGATAATACAGGATACCGGCACCGGCGGTGCATGGCCGGTCTCATCAGACCGGGTCGTATGGGCGCCGGCAGCATGGGAGATCTACAAATATACCGGCGACAAAGAGTGGCTGGCGGAAGCTTTTGAGACGGTAAAAAACAGCCTGCAGGCGGACAGCAAGACGGTCAGTGACCCTGCCGCCGGCCTCAAGCGGGGAGAGTCTTCATTCCTCGACTGGAGAAAACAGACCTATCCTCTCTGGATGGAGCCTGCCGACATCTATGCATCACTGAACCTTGGCACCAACGCCGCATACTTCCAGGCTCTGAAAGTCACAGGACTGATGGCACGCGAGCTTGGCCGGGAAGATCACTGGTCAGCCATGGCAGAGCAGCTGCGCGAAAACATAAACACTCATCTGTGGCATGATGAAAAGGGATTTTACGGCCAGTACCTCTACGGCAGGTATCATCGGTCACTGTCACCGAGAGCTGAAGCCCTGGGTGAGGCATTTACCGTCCTTTTTGACATTGCAGATGATGAGAGGAAGCAAAAGGTGCTTCAGAATACCCCGGTCACTCCCTTTGGAATCACATGCATTTTCCCCCAGATACCAGGCATACCTCCATACCACAATAATGGCATATGGCCATTCGTGCAGGCATTCTGGACCATAGCCAATGCCGGGGAGAAGAAGGTTGACGCGGTTGAGTCGGGACTGGCCTCAGTTATCCGGCCTGCCGCACTGTTCCTTACCAACAAGGAAAATTTCGTTGCAGAGACGGGCGATTTTGCAGGCACAGAGATCAACTCCGACAGACAGCTATGGAGCGTTGCGGCCATGCTGGCGATGCACCACCGTATTCTCATAGGCATCAGCTTTGACAGCGACCGGATGAAGTTTGATCCCGTCATACCTAAAAGTTACAGCGGAAGCTATTCACTGAAAAATCTCAGCTATCGCGGCGGCACCTATGATATTACGGTTACCGGATGGGGAGACGGCATCAGCCTCTTCAAGATTGACGGAACTGTGACAACGGACCATTCAATACCCTCAACAATGACCGGCAGTCATACTGTTGAAATCGTCATGAACGGCCAGGCAAAGGAAGAGCGTTACCGTGCTGTGGAAAATTATACGGCACCCGAAACACCTCTCCTGTCCATTGACGGCAACATGCTCTCCTGGAGTACCGTAAGCAATGCCACCGAATACCGACTTTACAGAAACGGTAAGCAGGAGCTTGTCCCGGCGGTGAGCCCGGTGGAGATACCCCTTTCTGAAGAACCGGCGGAATACCAGGTCCTGGCAGTGGACAGCAACGGGGCTGAGTCTTTTCTGAGCAACCCGGTGACTGTGCTGCCTGAAGATGGGCGCTTTATCATTGAAGCAGAGGACTTTAATATTCAGGGAGAAAACGGTGCAGCGGGTTTCTCAGGCAGCGGGTATGTCAGATTTTCACTGGAAAACAAAAGAGAACTGAATGTAAATATTAATGCTGTGGCAGGAAGATATGCGCTTCGAATGCGCTACGCCAACGGCACAGGCCCGGTGAACACTGACAATAACTGCGGAATACGGTCGCTTTATGTAAACGGTGCGGATGCACGCCCGCTGGTTTTTCCTCAGCGAGGCTTCGATGAGTGGTCAGACTGGGGATTGACCAATGTTGAGTGGATCACCCTAAAGAGCGGGGAGAATAATCTGACCGTCAGGTATGATGATTTCAACCGTAATATGGACGTGGAGATAAACGAGTTCCTCCTGGATTACATTTCACTGGAAAAGTACCCCAAAGAATAACAGGCAACACGGGGAAGATCACCGTTTCTTACAGCCCAGGCCGGGGAGATCGGCTGGAAGCGTCCAGAAAGGTGCGCTGTAGACGGGTCCGCCGGTAAAAGGCTCCAGGTCAGGTTCAATGTGAGGATCGAGATCGATGTGGCTGAAGCAACCCATCCCCGCCGCAAAATGAACGGAACAGCCCAGTGCCAGCTTCGACTCCAGCATGCATCCGATCATCAGTTTGATATTTGCACTGCGGGCAATGGCTGCGATATCCATTGCCTCAATGATGCCTGATTTCATGAGTTTAATATTAATATAATCGGCACATCCGGTCCGTACCACATTTATGGCGTCGGCGCTGGTGAATACCGTCTCGTCAGCGCCTATCGGTATTGACGTATGATCCTTGACAAACCTCATGCCCTGCAGATCATATCTTGAGACAGGCTGTTCAAACAGTATGGGGCGGATGTTATTCTTCCCCATCTCCTCGATGAAGTGGACCGCTTCGCAGGGCGAATAGCCCTGGTTGGCGTCTATGGTGAGGCCGCATGCCGGAGCTCCCTCCCTGATAGCCAGCAGGCGGTCTATATCGTCTGTCAGTTTCTTACCGACCTTGGTTTTGAGAATCGTGTATCCCGCCTTTGCCAGCTTCGCAGCATTGGCTTTTGCTGTCTCCGGCGGCACGATGTCAATGGTGTAGTCTGTCTCGGCCCTGTTGCCGGCACCGCCGAAAAACTGATACAGCGGAATGTCAATCATCTTAGTATAGGCATCAAGGAGGGCCATCTCAATGGCACATCGTGCAGTGACCTGCGCCTGGAAAACACCCCTCAGTGTGGCGGAGATGGCTCTGTAGTCTGTGATCTCCTTCCCTTCGAGGAATCCGACACAACTCTTCAGGGCAGCCAGAACTGTCTCCTGGTTCTCGCCATTAATAGGTTCCAGCGGCGCGGCCTCACCGTAACCTTCAATACCGTCATCCAGCACTACTGTCACAAGGGCATTCTCAATGCTGTACTTGGTTCCTATGGCAATAGTAAACGGCTCATCCAGAGGTACGTTGAGCGGTTCAATAAATACTTTCCTGATTTTGGCTGTTTTCATTTTTCGTCTTCCATTTTTTTAACAATTCCAGTAACTGGCTGACCTGTTCTTCAGTGTGGCTGACAGATACAGCTATTCTGACCTGGTGCATCTCTTTTCTTACGGGATAATTCATATAGGGTACAATCACTCCGTTCTCCTCCAGAAAATGTGACAGATCCCTTGCCTTTTCAGGTGCATCAAAGATCACAGGTATGATCGGAGTCCGGCAGGCAGTGGTCCGGTATCCCATCTCTGCTATCGCCTGCCTTAAGAGCCATGACTTCTCAAGGAGCTGATGTCTGAGATCCGGGTTGTCACCCAGGATCCTCAGCGAGGCTATCCCCGCTGCAACTATTGGCGGCGGAAGAGCCGTCGACGCCTGGTAGGTGGCTGATCTCTCCCTTATAAGCGCGGTGAGGGTCCTGCTGCCCGATATGAACCCACCGTACCCGCCCAGTGCCTTGCTCATCGTCTCGGTCTGATATATTCTTTCCTCCCCGCAAAGGCCGAAAAGCTCGGTTGTACCCTTGCCCGTATCACCAAGGATGCCGGTGGCATGAGCATCGTCAACCACCAGAATACCGTGATGCTTCCTTACCACAGGGTAAATCCTGTCAAGCGGGGCAATCTCCCCGGTAAGCGGAAAAATGCCGTCGGTGATGACCAGCGCGTCGGAACTCCCGCTGTTCTCAAGAAGTTCATCAAGATGGTCAGCGTCGCAATGATCATAGAAGATCACGCCAGCAACATTGGATGGGATGGCAGCAAGAATGCTGGCATGTGCCGACTGGTCGATACAGACAGTCGAATAACTGCCCTTCAGCACCTCAAGGAGTATGCTGTTTCCCTGGAAGCCCGAGGCAAAGACAACGGCATCTTCCTTGCCCTTGAAGGAGGCCAGAGCGTTCTCGAGCTCCAGATGTATATCAGCCGTCCCTGTAGTGTGCCTGGATGCGGAGAAGTTCACCCCGTATTTTTCGACAGCCTTGATGACTGCTGCCTTAATGCGGGCATCAACTGCAAGACCCAAATAATTATTACCGGCAAAGTAGGAGTATCTCCTTCCGTTGCTTATGATAAAATTACCGACTTCGCTGTTTAAAAGGACCATAAAATTTGTCTGACGGATCTGACCTGAAGAGTCAATCAAAAATACATCTTTATAACCTAAGTTCTCATCACTCTGAACAAAAAGAGTTCCTTCCTCCGGCTCTTCATCTGCAGACCGGTCAACGGACAGAGCATCACCGGATTTGGATAAAATATTAGCTTTTATTAAATTGCGGCCCTTAATCTGATCAATACATATTCTACAACATAAATTTTACATAATGGAAGAAACACTTAAAAACTGGTCAGACCAAATAATCCCGTGGCTCACCAATCATGGTATAAGAATAGTCATAATCGCAATCCTTGCACTGGTAATTAACAGACTACTTAAAAGATTAATTATCAGGGCTGTCAGGACTGCGGTCAAATCAGATAAGAATACACCCCCCGATGCTGAGAAGAAACGTGAGGATACACTGATCAGAATATTTACCGGTGCACTGAATATTATTATCATAATTGTGGCCGTGATGATGATCGTGGGTGAACTGGGAATCGAGATCGGGCCGCTGATTGCCGGTGCCGGAATCGTAGGACTGGCGGTTGGTTTTGGCGGACAGTACCTTATCAGGGACATCATAACAGGACTCTTCCTGATGCTTGAGAACCAGTACCGCATCGGGGATGTTGTTGATATTGAGGGATTAAGCGGTTCAGTGGAGGATATAAGCCTGAGGAAAACAACCCTGCGCAACCTTGACGGTATCGTCCATCATATACCGCACGGCTCGATTACAAAAGTATCCAACCTGTCAAAGGACTTTGCCCGGGTCAACATAGATATGGGTGTAGCATACAGTACGGATATTGAGCATCTGATCAGGGTTATCAACGAAACCGGGAGGGAGCTGGCTGCTGATCCGGCCTTCAGTGATTCCATCATTTCGCCGCCTCAGTTCCTGAGGGTGAATGAATTTGCAGACTCTGCCATTATGGTGAAGATCCTCGGAGACACCAAACCCCTGAAACAGTGGGAGATTGCAGGTGAATTCCGCAAGAGGCTGAAGTTTGCCTTCGACAGGGAGGGTATTGAGATCCCGTTCCCGCAGAGGGTGATACATCATGTAAAGGAGTAAATCAGAAGGCATATTTATTACGATATTCCCCTGCCTGACAAGGCATTAATCCCCTGCCTTGCTTCTCCTGCACCGGCCGGGAGAGTCTCTTCAGCGTTCAGGAAGACTATAAATAAGAGAGGCTGCCCCTTCTTGCCCTGAGACAGCCTCGTCTATGTGGAAATTTATTGCTGAGACAGTTACAGTTTATCGACTTTCAGCTTGACATCGAGGTTGAATTTAACGGGTACGGTATACTTCACATCCACCGCCCTGCCTCTCTGGGTTCCTGGTTTCCAGTCGGGCATCTCCCTGATTACCCTGACTGCCTCGGCATCCAGGAGAGGATGAACTGATCTCACTACCTTCACATTACCCACCTTGCCGGTTTTACTGACAACAAAGGTGACAACAACAACACCTCTGATACCCTCATGCTTTGCCTGTTCGGGATAGATGATATTCTGAGCAATCCATGAAATCATGGCCTCCTCCCCTCCAGGAAACTGCGGCATCTCCTCGACAACAACAAAGACCTCATCGCTCTCTTTTATCTGCTGTCCACGCACTATTACCTCCTCCCTGATCTGAGCAGCATCAGCAGTACTGCTTTTGGTAGTGATCTCTATCACGCCATCGCGGGCCTTCTCTCCGTATTTCAGGATTGCCATCTCTCCCTTCAGCACATTAATTGACTCTATCTCATCAGGATCTACTTCTGAGAGTGATTTATTGCTTACAATTTCTCCGTCAATAACTATCAATGCATTTGTTTCGCCTGAAATAGCTCCATCAACTATCTTGATCCTATTCTTTCCTGCTGGCGGCGGAGGGGGCGGTGGAGGCGGTGGAGGCGGAGTTCCCGCGCCTGTTGGCGGCGGCGGAGGCGGAGGCGGCGGTGGAGGCGGCACGGGACCAATATTTACCGTATCGGTTACTACCGTGCTGCCTTGCATCGTAATAACAGGGTTACGGCCTCCGGCTTTCACCGAATAAACTGTTGTTGTGAACCCGACATAAGAGATCACCAGGACGGCATCGTCCGGGACATCCTTCAGCGCAAAACGTCCTGCAGCGTCACTGGTTGTACCGACAGTGGTGCCCTTTATCACTATCACGGCCCCTTCGAGTGGATTACCTATCTCATCCCTGACCACACCCGTGACACTCTTCTCAATTTCTGAAGTGACGACGGCTGCAGTAGCCTTGTCTGCCACTCCCTGCACTACCCTGTATTCCGGTTTCGCAAAGGCATAGAGCAGCAGTGCGGCTACCGGCAGTATCAGGAACAGCCGTAGCTTCCTGTAGGGTGAACTGATTCTATTTTTCATCATGACAAATCGTTTTTTGTTAAATGAGTAACTAAAAAAGCTCCCAAGGTCGATCACCGATGAGCCGGCGATCTGGTTGAGAAGTACAGCCTTGTAGACCGCCGGGTCGGAGGTACGCTGCAGCGCCTCCTCATCGGCCAGGTACTCATGGTTCTGCCTGATAAACCCGGAGTAGATCCAGGCAACAGGATTAAACCACTGGACTGCACAAAAAAAGGATGAGAGCAGCAGGTCAAACCAGTGCATCTGTCTGATATGCACCAGCTCATGATTCATTATCTCCCTGGTCTCGGTCTCTGACACTGAAGGATTGACAACGACAAGGGAGAATAAGGAAAATGAGCCGGGGAATTCAGATGACCGGATCACCTTTGCAGGATAGCCGGGTGTCCGCTCCGCCTTTCCGGCAGCCCGCAGCACAGGTATAACCTGTGCTACGTAACGTGAGATGATTACGGCAACCCCGGCCAGCCAGACGGCACCAATAACAACCGTAATGATTTGTTGCCAGACGCCTTCATCATTCAACGATACGGTTACCGGACCGGCAGTTGCACCGGCCTGCAGGAGAGGCACCTCAACTACATACCGGACAGTAACTAATGGAAGGATGAAAGATGCAAGGATACCAGTGACAAGGTATATCCTGTTCAGAAGAAAAAACCTCTCATTCCTGAGAAAGAGATAATAAACCAGGGCAAACCCGGTTATCCAGACTGCCGACCTGAGCAAATAAAAGCCTATCGTTTCCATCACTTCTGCTCTTTATTGGCTGATAATTCCTTTCGCGTCTCATTGATCAGCTCTTCCATCTCCGCAACAGAAAGATCCTTTTCACGTGCAAAGAATGATGCCATGGCGGGGAATGAGTTGTCAAAATAACTCTCGAGCAGCCCGAAGAGCTGGTGGCGTGAATACTCCTCCCGGGAAACGATCGGGTAATAAAGGTAAACGTTCCCAAAAGACTTATGGTCAACATATCCCTTCTTCTCAAGGATCCTGACCACTGTCGATACTGTGTTCCTGGCAGGCCTGGGATCGTCAAAACGCTCACGAATATCCTTAACCAGTCCCTCCTCAAGATCCCACAGAATCTGCATTACCTGCTCCTCAGCCCTTGTCAGTTGCATTGTTTTCATATCTGTTCTGTCAATCCTTCATCGCAAAGATATGACTATTCTCTTAGTCATGCAACTATTTTTGCAACTTTTTTGACTATTTTTTTAGTTCGAAATCTATTATGCTTATATTATGGCTGTTACAGCCTCTGGTCAGGAGCCTTAAAGAGCAGTTGTCAGTTAATGATGCCATAGGATGTAGTCAACCTGGGGACAGCACTCCACCTGCCGGAGGAACTGGCTGCAGCAAAGGGGGCAGCTTGCCACCAGTCAGGGAACTGGCTGCAGCAAAGGGGGCAGCTTGCCACCAGTCGGGGAACTGGCTGCAGCAAAGGGGGCAGCACACCGTCAACCGCAGAAGTAACTATAGCCCTGGGGTGCAGGAACGTTTACTTAAGCCTTTTCCGGATCGTTGCCCATGTGTCGGTGATGAGAAAGCTCTCCTCCATGTAACCGATCATCTTTTCAAACCGCTTCATCGGGATAGCGAAGGTGAGCTCATTATCAGGCACGCATTTGCGCGCGGAGGGGTCGAACATGCCGATCACCGCCCTCGGATTGTCGGATAGACTCTCAAGATATGGATGGTGTATGATGGAGGTACATCCTGAGCCGAAGGGTGTATACGTGCCATTGGGTTCCGACTGGTCGAAATTGGCGAGCGTGAAGAGCCCCGACAGCACATCGGGCTTTGCGAAAAAGATCACCACATCGGGATCATCAGCCTCTTCCAGCTTATCCCACCTCTTAAAAACCAGGTTCATTCCCGAAACCGGCAGAATCTTCTGCGACTTCATGAACTCCTTCACAAGCCCGGGGTTCTGCAGGTATCTTTCGCCTTCCATCTTTTTATTGCCGCAGGATAAAAAATATTCAAATCCGGGTCTCATTTTGTCAGTAAAGCCGAGGTATCTCCTGCCTCCGCCGCAGGTGACCCTCTCAGCGTTATAGACAAGGTTCCTGCCCTCCCTGACCCTGGCCAGCTCGCATACAATGCAGCTCCATCCCTTTGGCTTGTCAGCCCAGTTTGCCCCGCCGTCGGCATATGTGTAGTAAAATGTAATCGGCAGGTCAGCGTTGCCGAAATATTTAGTCCATAATGAGAAAAAGGTATCGCGAAGTGTGAGGTCCATGATGCATATTTACATTGGTTGCAAATATAACACCTATCCGTGTTAATCGTTCAGGGATGCCGAGATCTGCAGCAGTCCGCGGGGGACATGAAAGCAGCTTTTCCATTTACCGCCCTTGAGAGGAAGGAGTACCTCTCCCCTGCGGTTAAGATAACCGTACCATTCACCATATTCAGGATCGGGGAAATGGCTCCAGGTATAAGCATCAACCTTTTCAAACCAGTTAAGGCATCTCTTGTCACCAGTCAGCCTGTATCCCTTTGCCAGCGAAATAAGCGTCTCAATATGCACCCACCAGAGCTTCTGATCCCACTCGAGCTGCTGGGGCGGGTGGCCCAGAACATCCAGGAAGTAATAGATGCCCCCGAACTCCTCATCCCATCCCCTTTCAAGCGTTGAAAGAGTTACCTCCTTTGCTTTCTCAGCCAGCTTCATGTCGTCTCTGCTCATAGCCAGGTCCATCATGAACCACATGGCCTCGATGGCATGACCTGGATTCAGCCGCCGGCCGTCAAAAGTGTCTGAGAATTGGCCATCGGGAGTCACATTCTCAAGAATAAGCCCGTGTTCACTGTTGTAGAAAACATCCATCACCTCATGGATGCAGTCGGTGGTTATCTTTTCAACCACGGAATTATCCAGCAGATGCTCCAGCATCCCGGAAAGGTTGCTGAGTATCATCGGCAGGGAGAAACCCTTGAGTGGACGGGTGCCGGGATAAGCCTTTGACCACCTGCCCTTCGGGTTATCTGACCTCTTCAGGATATTGTTGAATGTCTTCAGGGCGATATCACCGTAGCGGGCAATTCCCGTAGCTTTGGCCAGCTCGCCAAATGCCATTGCCGCAAAACAGTCGGAGAAGATGTTGTAAGGCTGCACGAGTGGCCGGCCCTCCCTTGTGAGCGAGAAATAGAAGTTACCCTCCGGATCCTGTCCGTGTTTCTCAAGGAAATCCGCTCCCAGGAGTGCCATCTCAAGCCATTCCGTCCTCTTCTCCAGGTTATTGTAAAGATGGCTGAACATCCACACTTCCCTTCCCTGGAGCCAGACGAACTTGTCAGTATCATAGACACTGCCGTTACGGTCAAGGCAGGTGAAATATCCTCCCTGCTCACGGTCGGGCGAATGGGTCATCCAGAAAGGTATCACATCATCCAGGAGATTCCTCCTGTACCTCTCTGCAACTTCAACAGGAGCATCGTGTGTCATTGTTGATCATCTGAAGGTTGCCATCCTGATTATGTCAGTCCGTACTCCCGGCCTGATCTCCCCTGAGGGAATTATTATCCCGAATGGGGTGGATACGGCGGTGGTGGTCACCTGTGCCGGGCCGGGTATCTCGCCGGCATTGAGGCTTTCACCTGTTTCGATGTCATATAAAATCACCTGCCGCGAAAAGCCCGGATGGCTCTCCTGAAGGCTGATATATTCCCTTCTTTTCTTTGCCAGCACTGCAGTATCTGTTTCCCGTCCCATCTCAGACAGCATCTTCTCAACCCTGTTGAATACCTCTCCGTCATTGCCGCCGAAGAGTACCATGTATCTTCCGTTAAGCGCCGTGCCAGTGCCGGCTGCCAATCTGAGGGTATCTTTCCCGTCATTCAGTTCTCCCTCCCATTGCCACCTGTCATCATCGACTGAGTAGCTAATTATTTCTGACCTTATGACCGATATGTCATCATCTTCTCCCCTGGTACGTCCACCCATTAGCCAGAGTTTCTGCTCCTTACCATCTGAGGCACCCATTACGCTGTTTATAAGTGGAAGGGGCATGTCGGCAAGTTTCTTCCATCCGGCGGCAATTTCTTCGGTGTTGAGGCAGTAGAGTGCCTGTGATGAACCGTCGGATGTCAGGCCTCCGGCAACAAAGACTGTCGGCCCGACAGATGTTGAGGCTGCATTTGAGAGTGGCACCGGCAATGGCGGAAGCGGAGTGATGATCAGCCTCTCTCCGGCCGCTGATATTATATAAGCCTCATCTGTAAGACCCTGCTCGGTCTCACCCCCCATACAGACGAGTCCCGCCTCCGTTGATGCGGATGCACCATAAGCGACAGGTGCAGGCAATGAGATCTCGCCCCGGAAGCTCTTCCAGGGACCTCCGTTGACAGGAAGATGAAGGGTATAAATATCATTATGATAATATTTTTTCCCACCGTGCCAGGGCATGGTGTCCTGAAAATTGGCACCTCCGGCAACGATAAGGGTTTTACCGTGTATCCCGGCAAAGGGTCCGGCCACTCCGGGCTGTATGCTACCCGGAGCCGGCGGCGGCAGCGGGGGCAGTTCTGACCACTCAATATTCATTCTCGAACAGTGATTAAAGGTTAATGACACAGCAAGTGCCAGCATTGACAGAATGTATATTCTAAGGTTTCTTACCACAGGTCAGGCCATTTTTGAGAAGAGATCATCCATTTCAAGGTTCTTAACGTCATTCACGAAACCGTCATAGTCTGACCTGCTCATGTTCCTCACCGGCAGGCGAAACTCACCGCAATCGAGGCCGATGAATTTCATGAAGGCTTTCCCGGTGGCGATGCCTCCGTACTTTCCCAGGAGAGTGATCATATCAATGGATGTCTGCTGCAGCGCACGTGCCTGTTCCAGGTCGTTGCGGTCAAAAGCCTCCATCATCTTATGACAGAGTGGGGCAGCATAGTTGTATGTGCTTCCTACGGCACCGCGTGCACCCAGTACCATCGCAGAGAGAAAATTCTCATCACGGCCCCAGAGCATGTCATATTTACCACTATCATAATTAAGGCAGCTTAGAAAATCCATGAAGTCCTCATGTGTAAATTTGATGCCGGCAAAGTTCGGCACCCGGGGTGCAACTTCGCGGACAAAATCGATCATATTGAAGTAACCCCCTGTAAGTACCGGAATGTGGTAATAATAGACCGGCATTTCAGGAACCGACGATGCCACCCTGATGAAGAACTCCGCCAGCATCTTTGCGTTTGCAGGCTTAAAGTATGATGGAGACGTAAGTGCCACGGCATGGAGTCCCATCTTCTCCGACTCTTTTGCCAGTTCGATACACTCTTTGTAGGAGGTGCCCCCAAGGTGGTTAATGACCTTTATCCCTCCTCCGGAGTTAGCTTTGGCCCAGGCTTCCGCTACCACCAGCTTCTCACGAAATGTGGTCGACACACCCTCGCCGGTTGAGCCGTTGATGAAGGCACCCACAACGCCGTCAGCTGTGAGCAGGCTGTGATATTTTTCAATAAGGTCCGGGTTGATCTCTCCGTCCGGATGCATCGGTGTGAAAGGCGCGGCAATAAGGTCTTCAAATTTATCTATGGTCATGATTCGATTGTATTACTGCTAATTGTTACCAAGGAGTTCATCTACTTTTATCTTCTGGAAGTAGAGCTCTTTAACTCCTTCATAGAGTATCCCGATATGACTGTCGTCTACCATGGTAAGACATGAATAGCCGTACCCTGCAGGTGCAAACAGTTCAACCTGTTGCTCCTCCGGCCATGTAACTCCCTCATCAAGGCTTGCCTTGACGGTCATGTTCGTTCTCTCGCTTTTGTTGTCAGGATTGGAAAAGAAGAGGACCCTTTTCATCTTCCCGTCAATATTTACATCGGCGGCTATCAGGCTTGCCATGCAATTCGGTTCAGGCAGGAGTGAGTTTGATGAAGGATGAACTGTCCAGGTCGCACCTATATCAGAGGTCACTGCCACAGCCCGGCCGTTGGTTTCGGTCTTGTCCGTGCGATTACGGTCGTCACGCATGTTGAGCATGAGACTGCCGTCAGAGAGTTCTGCCACCTGCGCCTCCGTGGTGTTTGTCTTTGCGCCTATGCCAATGTACCATGTCTCTCCTCCGTCAGTGCTGCGGCTCATACCTATGTCAATATCCTCCTGCAGATCCTTGCTGTTGTTGTACCTGTTGTCATAGACGGCTATCAGGGTTCCGCTATTGGTTGTGACGAGTCCGGGAATACGGTAGGTGTCAACCCCATCCTGACCTGCGGCCCTGAGTATTTTGCCAAACCTGATGACAGGGGTGCCCGGTGATGGAGTGATCTCACGACTGGCATTATTGCAGAAGGAGAGCGTCACTGACTCCACCCCGAGGCTGCCGGCAAGATCAGCATCATTCCTGGCATCAAATGAAAGTACAAAATAGTTTTTGCCTGAGCCAAGACCGATGTCACCCTTGAAAGTGCTCTTTTTTCCGGGATCTTGCAACGTTGCCAGCAGCGTACGCTGAGGAACGCCGGGAACTACTCCGGTATACCAGGCTGAGATGGCTGCAAGTGATGCAACGGCACTGTTGTCCGTAAACCTGATCTCGATCGATTCGAGCGAGAGCGGCTCATCAGACCCTTCAGCACTGAACCATATGGTTACAAGATCATTCTCTTCCCTTTCGGGAAACAGGGGTTCGGTTTTGACGGATATTTCAGGATCCCCGATATTCCAGTCGGAATCAGTGTCACTGTTCCTGTCACACCTTGAAGCCATCAGCGCGACAGCAACAAAAATCAGCAAAAGTCTCATTGGCGCATTTTTTAGAAAACCATGCAATAAAAATACAAAACAGGTATTATCCCGGCCACTTACGGCCGGGATAAATACCTGTCACCCTAAACCCCCATGTCAAAAAACATTAGTAACCCTCCGTCTGTACCAGCTCAGAGTCATTTGCCAGCATGCTCTGGGAGATGGAGTAATAGATCTTGTATGCTTCTGAAGGATCGAGTGTGGCAATCTCATCAAAGACATATGTGCCTCCTGCCCTTACCATGGTATGGTAAATGTGTGCACGGATACCGTATACCTGACCCATGAGATGATTGAGGTCAGACTCCTTTTTAAAGGTGACGTTGGGAGCGTTCTTGATGAAGTCATTCACATAATGGAGCAGCCCGTAGAAGTTGGACCAGTTTGAGAAGGGAACTATAGAGGTGCTTATGTTGTTCTCTATCAGGTCTATCCCGTAAGGCGACTCAATCGTGTTGCCGCCCCATACATCGGAGCGCAGTTCACCCACCTGGAAGAAGGTGTAGGCAGAGCCTCTGTAGGCGGCCATTATGCCGGTGTGTGCCGCCCTGACAGCCTCTTCACTTTCCCGGAAGCCATTGAAAGTAAGCTGGCTTTCAGGCTGCATATCGAGCTCGCATGAGTTCAGGATTGCGATGCCCAGAAGTAATATTATCAGTTTTTTCATTGTTTGCAGTATTTATATATTAGAAAGTAACGCTTAAGCCAAGAGTGTAGGTCCTGGGCAGCGGGAATCTTCCGTAGTCGATACCGTCTCCTGACTCTTCGGGTGAGCTTCCTGAGAATTTATTGAAGTAGGCCAGGTTGGAGCCGGTAACATAGAGCCTGAGGTCCTTGAAGAGGTTGTTGACATCTGCCCCTTTGAGATCATAGCTGAGGGTGACCTCGCGCAGTGCAAGGAAGTCGCCCTTCTCCCACATCCTGGAGCTGCTGCTTGTCATGGAGCCCTGGTCACCTCCGCCGGCAAGGTGGTTCTTCTGCCTGTCGACAAGAGTGAAGATAGGAATATTGGATGTCGGATTCTCAGTCGTCCAGGTATCCCTGATCTCCAGAGGGCCGTTCTGGTTACCCTGCGTCTGGGCTATACCCTTCACGCGGCGTCCGTTAATGATCATGTGCCCTACTGTAAAGTCGGTCTTCACGAACAGGCTGAGCCCCTTCCAGCTCATTGCAGAGGTAAGTCCTCCGACAAAATCCGGTGTTCTTCTGCCGATCACCTCCCTGTCGAGATAGTTGATAACATTGTCACCGTTGACATCTTTCCAGATTGCATCGCCAAGGAAACGGGTATCCTTATCCTGTGCAAACTCGACTATCCTTCCGGCATGCGCGTCAATATCTGCCTGGGTTTGATAAACACCTTCAAAAATGTAGGCAGTGATCACGTCGTAACCGACTCTTTCCCCCTCCTGTAGTCCACCAACATATATGGTTCCTCCGGTTTCGGGATCAAAGATCTCGGTACCGCCCTGTCTGTTCTTCTCGACACCGTTTTCAGGAAGTGACTTTGCATAGTTCCTAACCCTGTAAAAGGTGAGACCCGGATTCCAGTTGAAATCAGATGTCTTCAGAACATCACCGTTAACCTGCAACTCAAGCCCCCTGTTCTGAAGAGTACCGTTGTTGGTCGTTATCGACGAGAAGCCTGTCCAGAGAGGCAGCGTAAGTCCTGCCAGCTTGTCCTTGACATCCCTTATAAAGTAATCGGCAATAACTGTTACCCTGTTTCCGAAAAGTCCCATGTCAAGTCCTAGGTTGAGGGTGGTTGAACGCTCCCATTTGAGGTCAAGCAGCGGAAGACCGTTGTTTACATAGCCGGAATATCCGTTGTAAACCGAGGTAGCCCCGTAACTGCCAAACACACCAAAGTTACTGAGGATGTCAATGTTACCGTTAACACCGTAACTGACTCTCGGCTTCAGTTTGTTTACATAAGCGCTGATGCCGGAGTCCTTGAAGAAATCCTCGTTGTGGGCATTCCAACCGAGGGAGATGCCCGGGAAAAAGTCATACTTGTTGTTTCCGAGAAGTGGCTGCCTCGAAGGGTGAATGTAAAGTCATTCAGAAATGTATAGTCGAGCTGCACGGAACCCGAAAGACGTTGCTCAAGGTTGTAGCGTATAAACTTGTCATAATAATAGAGCGGGTTACCAAACCCAAGGTATGTGCCCGGCTGGTATTCATTGGAGAGGCTACCGTCAGGATTGTTGTTGTAGATTCGCGACGTAGGCGCAAGTCCGGCCGTCCTCTGGAACAGGTTATAGTCACTGTCGTAGGGAAGGTTCCTGTTGGAGTGTGCATAGAATATGTTGGAAGATACCTTCAGAGCATCAGTGAGATTGTATGATGCGTTGAAGGTGCCGGAGATCCTCTTGAATGCCGAATTCAGAACCAGCCCGTTGTCATCCATGAAACCGAGGCCGAGGTAGTAGGTACCTTTGTCGTTTCCTCCGTCAAATGAGAGGGTATAGTCCTGCGAGCTGCTGTTCTGGTAGAACAGTTCATTCATCTTGTTCTCCATGAATATGAGGGTGGTTCCGGGATTAACGGGATCCTCCATGGTCTGCCATCCGGGGTAATCGAGAAGGTACTGATTGTCAGACGAGAGCACCATGGTAGTATAGATCGAGTTTGTGGTGTTGTTGCCAGTTGCGGCGGCATGGTTGCCCGTCAGGAACTGGTTCAGCCATGCATATCCCATCACATCCTGTGCGGCTTTGACCGCCAGCCTGTTAAATTTCACGTAGTCGGCAGCACCCAGGTACTCCATCGGGTCTGCGCGGCGCTGGTTGAAGGTGAACTTCGACCTGAGGGTGATGTTTGACTTTCCCGCCTTACCCTTGCGCGTTGTGACAAGAATGACGCCGTTGGCAGCCCTGGCACCGTAGATGGCCGTTGAGGCTGCATCTTTCAGAACCTCTGTGGATTCAATGTCGTCGGAGTTGAGTGCGTAAAACGTACTGGGCACTCCGTCAACCAGTATGAGAGGCGAGCCGGTACCGTCAAAGCTTGTGCCACCACGAACCACCAGGCTCGGGGTTGTGCCCGGCTGGCCACTGGTCTGCGTCACCTTCAGTCCTGCAATAGTACCCTGAAGAGCGGTGGCTACGTTGGAGCGCGGGGCGTTCTCAAGCACCCTTGTGTCAAGCTTGGAGATCGAAGTGGTCATCTCGGCACGCGACTGTGTGCTGTAACCCGTGACCACTATCTCATCAAGGATGGTGGTCTCCTGCGCCAGGACAATGTCAATGACATCCTGATTTCCGATAGCAACCGTCTGACTCACGTATCCTACCATTGAAATCTCAAGCTGGTTTGAACCTTCAGGAACGCTGAGACTGAAGGAGCCGTCAGCCAGGGTGGCGGTTCCGATTGTCGTTCCCCTGACAATAACGCTTACAGCAGGTAACGGCAGTCCGTCCGCGGCATCCGTCACCGTGCCCCTGATTGTTTTCTGGGCCATAATGGCACTGCCGGTCACCAGCAAAGTGAACAGCAGCATCAATATCCTCGGCCAAAAAGTAACTTCTTTTTTCATTGGGTTGGGATTGATTTTAAGGTTATTATTAAATGTATTATATATTTATGTATGACATAATGCAATGCAAAAGAATAATTATTTATTTTTACATGCAAGAAAAATCTGATTTTTTTGCTTTTTTTGTATAACTTTTTTTTGGTGGCGATAAATAATGGATAATCAGGATTTAAGACTTGAGTTGAAGGCAATAGACACCAGCAGTCTGGTAGACAAGGTGGAGATACGCCTTATAGAGGTCTTTCTTTACAAGGAGCTGAAGCCGGGTGATTCAATACCCAAGGAGACCGAGCTGGCATCAATAATGGGTGTCAGCCGGACGGTAATAAGAGAGTCGTTAAACAGGCTCAAGACTATGGGGCTGATTGAATCCAGGAAGCACAAGGGAACCATCATCAAGAGTCCGGATCTCTCCGCCGTTTTAGGCAAATCACTAATTCCGCGAATCCTCGACAACAAGACCCTGATGGATGTCTTTGAGATGCGGCTCGCACTGGAGGTGGGAATGGCCGACTTTATCTTCGCCAGGAAGACAGACAGCGATATCAGGGAGCTGGAAGAGATTGTGGAGAAAGAACCCGACCACTCCGATGATATACTCTTTGACGTCGATCATGAGATCCGGTTTCACGGTAAGCTTTACCGTATGACCGGCAACGACACCCTCGAAGATTTTCAGAACCTGCTGCTGCCTGCCTTCCAGCATGTGTACAATATCGGTCTGCTGAACGTTAAGGGCAAAAGAAAAAAATATACCTCACACAAGGAACTCGTCGCACTCCTGAAGCAGGGAACCCCCGACAAGTTCCGTGAGGGAATGCGCCTGCATCTCGAGAACCACTTCGTCAGGATTCTTGCCAACAATCAGAACCACTCCGAAAGCAGGTAGAAGATATCTGTCACTGCAAAGAAAGCCATCTGCACTGCAAACAGCGGAAGTGCTCTGCTGTTGATCCTCTCCTCCCCGGCCAGCCTGACAACCGAATGAAAAAGTGCTGAGAAGAGAAACCAGCCCGCATAGTTGCGCAGAGGTATGATCCCTCCCTCCCATGACCACATGTCAAGACGTATGGCTGCCGGCTCCAGGAAGAGGTCGTAAAGCACCATCAGCAACGACCCGGTGATGATGATAAATGCCGACTTCCATGCAAAATGGGGGCTTGCTTCAGATACTGCCTGCTGTGCATCATCCCGGCTGGCGGCAGTACGAGGCAGCGGCGAATCATCGTGGCTCGTGGCAGAGCCCGGCGGCAGGAGATCCTCCCGGCTGGCGGCAGAACCCGGCTGCAGTGCATCATCACGGCGCACGGCAGAACCCCGCTGCACTGCTGCTTTTCGGCCATGGATCAATTTATCCGGCATCAGATCCCACAACTGCCTGCTGATCACATTGGTACAATAGATCAGCACAAACCAGTTGAGACCTATGATGACAGGAGTATTCCACAGCTTGGGTCCCAGCGCACTGCCATAGCTGTATGATCCGAAAATTTTCCCGGTATTTACCCCAACGGCTTCAACCAGAAAGGAGGCAGCGAAAACAGCCAGTCCTGTGATGAGCACCCTGGGCGAGGGCCATCTCCCGTAAAAGAGAAACAGGGCGGCAAAAAGAAGGTTGAGAGGAGTGATGGTAATAAAGAGCTCACGCGAGAAGGGCAGCAGCATTCCGGCCAGTCCCACCCCGTAGACCCAGAGAAGGATCTCGGTCGACTTCTCCATATGGCGACCCGGTCTCATCCTTCGGCCGGAGGTATCATGTCACATGCTATCTTCGCCGAGGCAAGGCATAGAGGTATGCCTCCCCCAGGGTGCACCGACCCGCCAACGAACCACAGATTGCCATACCTGTTTTTAACGTTGGGATGACGCCTGAAAGCGGCGAAACGACTGTTGGAACTGCTTCCGTAAAGTGCGCCGCGGTGGGAGACTGTAAGCTTCTCTATCAGCGGCGGGTCAAGGATCGCCTCCTCCGCAATCTCCTCCGCAATATCTTTTCCAAGTCTTCTGCTTACCTTATTTATAATGTTCCTCCTCGATCGCTCAACCACCGCCCCCCAGTCCTGACCGCTGTCATAGGGCACATTGATCATCACAAACCAGTTGTCCCTGTCCTTAGGGGCATCAGAGGCAACGACCCTCGAAGAGGCGAAGAGATAGACCGTCGGGTCATCGGTCACCTCTCCCCTGCCGAGAGCCCTGAACTCCGCAGGGTAATCGGAGGAGAAGAAGATATTGTGAAGATCCAGCTCCTCGTATCGCTGCTTCATTGCCCAGTAGAATATCAACGCCGAGGTGCTGCGTTCCTGTCTCTCCTGCTTTCGTGCGGGACGCTCTTCCTGCATCAGGTTCCTGTAGAAGGGTATCACATCCGAGTCGGAGACAACCACATGCGCGTTCATGATGCCCTCAGCAGTCCTGACACCGGTGACTATGTTGCCCTCCTTAATCACCGACAGCACCGGAGTGGCTGTATGTATCGTCACCCGGCACCTGCCGGCCAGTTGTGTCAGGACCTCAACAATATCCCTCATGCCCTTCTCGGGAAAAAAGGCACCTGTGTTATGCTCGAGGTGGGCTATCACATTCAGCGTGCCCGGTGCCCGGTAAGGGCTGGAGCCGTTATAGGTGGCGTACCGGTCAAACAGCTGTATCAGCTTTTCGCTGGCGAACCACTTTCTGATAACCTGGTGCATGGTCGAAAAGGCATTCAGCTTCCTGAAGTTGCGCGCCACGTTGAGCGACTCCGGCTTGCGGAAGTTATCAAGCTGATAGAAAGGTGAAAATATGAATATCCCTGAAGTCAGGTCGTATAGTTCAGCACACTCATCAAGGAATGCGATCACCTTTTCCCCTGGTTCGCCCGTTATACGCTCAGCCTCGTCGGCGAAGCGCTCCCTGTCGGTCCAGGCATCCATCTTCGTCCCGTCGTCCCAGAAATACCTGCACGATGAAGGCAGGGAGAGATAGCTGAAGTGATCTCGCGGATCTTCCCCGGCCATCGTGAAGAGCTCATCCACCAGGGATGGGAGGGTAAAAAGAGAAGGACCAGTATCAAAGCGGCATCCGGAGAGATGAATCTCTCCTATCTTACCACCGACCACTTCATTCTTCTCGAAGAGATGTGTCTCATACCCCTTCAGTGACAGTCTTATGGCCGAGGCCAATCCACCTATACCCGCCCCAATTACCGCTGCCTTGCTTTTCATAATTCTCTCTTTCAAATTAGTCCTGCCATGTCATAAAAGAGTGCCTTCAGAAGAAGAAGCATCTTCCTGCCGTTCGAAATCCGGTACCTCTTCCCGGCAACGGAGTCAGCGCTGGCCTTTTTAATCTTTGCATAGAGGGCAAGATAATAGGAATATGCCAGGAAAACTCCTCTCCTGCTGCCACGGTCCAGCCCCCTGATACCTTCCCGTGCCCCGGCAAACTCAGATTCTATCTCCTTCTCTATCTGCCGTTTCTCTTCCACAGTGAATTTATTGAAGTCCACTCCCGGGAAATAGACTCTCCCCCGCACTGTCCAGTCACTCTTTATGTCCCTCAGAAAGTTGACCTTCTGAAAAGCCGATCCCAGCAGTCGGGCAGGCTCCCTCAGCCTGTCGAACCGCGACGGGTCATCATGGCAGAAAACCCGCAGGCACATGAGCCCTACCGCCTCCGCAGAGCCGTAGATATACTCACTGTAGCTCTGCTGATCATGGTTTTTAAGGCTGAGGTCCATCTCCATGCTGTATAGAAATGCCTCGATAAATTCCTTGTCGATATTGTAGGTGTTGACTGCCCACTGGAAGCTGTGAAGCACAGGATTGGAGCTGATGCGGCTGTTTATGGCTTCGGCCGTATCGGCCCGGAACCTGTCAAGCATCTCTTTCTGGGGCTGACCGAAGAAGGTATCGACGATCTCATCTGCCAGGCGCACGAAGCCATATATGGCATAGATGGCCTTGCGATGCCTGGCGGCAAGCATTTTTATGCTCAGCGAGAATGAGGTGCTGTAGCCCGTGGTGACCACGCTGCTGCAGCTGATGGCAATTTTATCATATAGAGTCAATTTCATCGTCAATTCTCTGTACTGTGAGTTTTGAACTGATCATCACCATCGGCAACCCGGTACCGGGGACGGTGGATGCACCCGTATACCAAACATTGGAATATCTCTCATCCCTGTTCGAGGGCCGGAAACCGCCCACCTGCGTCATCTTGTGACCTAGTCCCAGACCGCTTCCGCGGTAGAGTCCGAACATATTCTGCCATGCCACCGGGTCCAGGACGACACGTGTGAGCAGATTGGCCTCTATGTTGTGTCCGGTCCGCTGTGACAGATCCTTTATCACGGCATCGGCAATCTGCTCCCTGTCACTCCAGTCGGGTTTGAACCTGAGATCAGGCACCGGAACCAGGATAAAGAGGTTCTCGCATCCTTCGGGAGCGCTCTCCGGGTTGAAGATCGCATTTGCATTCACGTAGTAATACGGTTTTTCAAGCGAGACCCTGTTGCGGAAGATGCCCCTGGAGTACTGCTCATAGTCCCTTTCACCCAGAAAGTAATTATGATGGTGAATATTCCCCACCCTCCCCTTCACCCCCAGGTACATGGTGAAGGGAGCGAGGGTCCACTGCATCCGGTCGAGCCTCTCGTCGCTGAATCCACTGCGGTGGAAGACCCGGCCGCGGAACATGGCAGCGTCGGCGTTCACCACGAAGATGTCCGCCTCCCACCGTTTTCCCGTAGCATCGATGAAGGCCCTGTTACGCTTGCCCGAAGCATCAAAGTCCGTGATCATGACATTGTAATGTATTTTGATACCTGCTTTGTCAGCCTCTCTCAGCAGTCCCTCCACAATCCTGTACATGCCTCCCTCTACATTGTGGTATCCGTCATGCACCATCTCGGTGTAGCTCAGAATGGTATAGACGGCCGGAGTGTCAAAGGGGGTTGCACCCAGGAAGAAGGAGACAAGGGAGAAGATGACACGCACCTCGTACGAGGTGAAGTGACGGCTCAGCTCGCCCCACACCGACCGCAACACCAGGGGCAGATGCTTCAGGGGCAGCTTTGTCATCTGAATTATGAAGTCGGGCAGCGACCTGAAGTTTTTTGACAGCACTCCCTTCTCAATATCAAAAAACAATTTCCCCGATGCATCAAGAAACCGCTCCATCCGCTCCCGGAAACCCGGCTCGAGATCCTCAAACTGCCGGGTAAGCTTCTCCAGGTCGCGGTAAATTATAAACCGCCTGTCGCTTCCACGGAAATTTACGTTGTAGAGCGGATCGATCTTTACAAACCTGAACGGCATCTCAATGCCTGCATCCCTGACAAATTCATCAAAGTGATAGCTCATGCTGAAGAAAGTGGGGGCCATGTCGAAGGTAAACCCCTCAGACCGGAGCTGATTCAGCCTCCCCCCTGCCTGCTTGTACATCTCCACCATCTCGACATCGTAACCGCGGCGGCTGAGGCGCAGTGCCGTTGCCAGTCCTCCCAGGCCAGTGCCGACTATAAGTGCTTTTTTCCCGGACATATCTTTCTCAAAACAAATTAATTTATCTTCTTTTCGACTGCAGGCAACAGTTCATCACGCACCCACTCAAAGTCGGGCGCCCGCTTCAGAGCCCGGCGATAGGCCTCGCGGGCACCCTGCCAGTCATCCATCTTCTCAAGCAGCTGTCCGAGCAACACCATGGTGTTCAGGTATTTCCAGTTGCAGGCTGACATGCCACTACCGGCCTCGTATAGGCGCAATGCCTCCCTGAATGAGGCAGCGGCCTTTTCCTTTGAGCCTCCTGCAAAGGCAGGCATATGTGCTTCGCTGTTGGCCTTTTCTATCCATACGGCGGCGCTGTTGCCCCCTTTCTCCATTGCCGTCTCCAGCTGCTTCAGCGCCTTCGGTCCCAGGGTTATTGCCCGTGCCGGGTTAAGCCCCATGCGGAAGCCCAGCGGCGAGATCCTGAAAGCCTCGGTCTCAGCACTGTACTCAGGGTATGTGGCCAGCAGCTCCAGATCCTTCTCAAAAGCATCTATCAGGGGCCTTGCTGCACTCTTGTCATCGGTTCCGGGGAGGTAACCTATATAACCGTACCTGGCCTCCGTCAGATTGTAGAGAGTACAGGCATCAGGTTGACGGTTGTATGACTGCTGCAGGTCATTCATTCCCTTCTCCCACAACTTCATGTCACCGGTGATGTACCCCCTGTATATGTCACAGTTGCTGCAGTCCTGACCGGACGCTGCAAGGGGCAGGGCAATCAGCATGGCGGCAAGAGCCACCGCAAAAAATCTTACCTTCATTTTACCTCTCTTCCTTTCCATTCGTAGCTTTGCCTGAATGTTTTAACAATGGCAGTCAATGCGATATGATAGAATGCCACTATGCCGGGCAAAAGATATTTCAGGTTTTCTGAGACCCTCTGCCTGCTTGTCACGGCAATCATTGCATTAAGACCCACAATCATAATTATATAGGATGCCATAAAATACCATGGCAAAAACAGGAACAGTATCCAGCCTGCCAGTCCTGTCAGGGAGAATAACAGAAAAAAAAGAACACTGTTTCCAAACATGGAAAAAATATTTCTGGAGAAACCGCTGACCCCCTCGCTGTAACTGCGGTACATCCTGCAACGTATCTCCTTTCCTCCCACCAGGGTATCGCCCTTCAGCTTTTTCCGCTTAACCAGTCTCATTATCTCTATATCCTCCGCCAGCCGATCCTTGACCGCCTCATGGAAACGAAACCTGCGGTAGAGGTCGCCTTTGAAGAGCATCATCTGACCGTTTGCGGCCGCAAAGGAAGTCCATCTGCAGCGGCGTATCAGAAACAAGGGAAGAAGTGAGAGCAATATCCTGAACATGAACGGTACGACGATCCTTTCGCCTCTGGATCTCATCACCTGTTCGGGAAACATCGACATCAGGGCCAGGTCATACCTGAGTGCAAAATGCATAGCCCGCCGCAGGAGATCATAGCCTACAGTGACATCTGCATCAAGAAAAAGGAGATAATCTCCGCTGGCCGCTATCGCCAGGTTATGACAGGCACGGTTTTTTCCGGTCCACCCTGGAGGCAGTTCCGTCCCTGCAATATATCTCACCCGGCTGTCCAGTGCTTCATAGCCCCTGATCAGTTGTGCCGATCCGTCTGTCGACCCGTCATCATACACCAGTATCTCTGCATTATGGTATGTAAGAGATGCCAGCGAGCCTAAAAGCCTGTCGATGTTCTTCTCCTCATTCCTCACAGGTATCAGGACTGACAGTGAAGGCAGATCGCCCTGCTGGCTGGCAACCTCCGGGAGGTAGGGCCTGCTCACCATATTCAGAAAGGAAACTAAGAACCTCAGAAAGGTAAGAAATAGGACCAGAAGAGCTGATATCGTCAGAATCATGAAGGTATCTGCCTGGTAATACACTCGTTCAGAAAAATATTGTAACTCTCCTCCAGGTCTGATGCTGATCTCTCCTTTGCTGTATATTCAATGACCCTCATCGTCAGTATAGGCTTTTTCTCAGAGTACCAGTCGGGCAATGCCACATAAAAGAGGATCATCAGTTTATCTGATGCCCCTGCGATGACTCGCTCCACCCCCTTCTCAAACCTGACAGGCCTCTGATGTATCGATGCGATAGTCCCCTGCGGGTAAACGACGACCATATTCTCTTTCTCGTGCAACAGTGAGGAGGCATAGTGGAGCGACTCCACCACCGACCGTGATCCCCTCTTTATAGAGAAAGCCCCGGCCTTGTTCAGAAAGAGCCTGGAAGAGAGCTGCTCCTCCAGCATCATGATGTGGAACTTCTTATGAAGCCGCAGATCATTGAGCCGGTAGGCAATAAACCCGTCCCACCAGCTGAAGTGGTTGCCGATAAGGAGCACCGGTCTGCCTGACGTCTCAGCAGTGCAGTCAATGCCCACACTGTGAAACAGGCGGTTCAGTCCGTTGCGTGAATAGAAGCTGAAAAACCGGACGAAAAAGGGAATATGCCTTGCCTTTATCACCTTTTGCCGCTTACTGTTACAAGGGACCTGTCAGGGTTACGGTAATATTCCGGGATGACAGGAATCTCTTCTCCTTCAGGGCTTTCAAAATGGCGGAGATAGCTGAGCAGCGCCAGCCACTCCTTGCCCTCCTGGATGCCGGGTAGTTCACTGTTGAAATCGGCCACCGCCGTTGACATGTCTGTCACGAGATTACCCCGGGCATCTTTTGGTTCAACACTTATGAGGCCAAAGGTCTTCTTTTTTATAAGCCCAAGATTATCAACCATATAGGAGTTGGCTACAATTGAATAAAGCCTATCGTTTTCTTTAGATGTATCCAGTTCGGAGAAATTTCCTTCACTGTCCGCCAGCTCTATCTTCCTGACCTTGTTAAAGATCCTGCCTTCAGGATCATACTCAATGCGCAGGTGGGAGTAATAGCAGAAATTGGAAGGGGTTGATTTCGACAGGAAAATAAGTATCTCGGCTATGTTTTTTACCTCCTTACCGGTGACCCACAATTTCGAAAGACCGTAGCCGGGAGTCTTGTCCTGACCTGATCCAAGTGACATTGTCCTGAACAGGTCGGCCACGCTCTGCGTTCCCGGCAGGATAGGATCACGTATGACGCCGAGGGCCACCATGGCTATATCGGTACCCGGACCTTCCCCGCTGACATAATGGTAAAGAGCATCGGCAACGAGGGCCCCGAGGTTGCTTCCCGCCATATCGCCGTGTTCTTCCACTGTCAATGGGTAGTTTGCCACGGCCACGGGCTCCTTGTATTCCAGTCCGATGGGTTTGAGAATCTCACTGTTGACCCTCTTCAGCTGTGCTTCGATGGCATTATGGATTGAGGCATCAGCACCGATTTTGTCATCCACTTTTATGAGCGTGTAACTGTCAAGCCTGCTTCTGCCCGGACCGTACAGCATTTCAATCTTGCCCACGTATCTTCCGTTGTCACCCACTGATACTATCGGAACCCCTCCGGCAATGAGCGGCTCTTCCAGAAGCACATGCGTATGTCCGGAGATGATCAGGTCAATGCCCTTTACTTTCTTTGCCAGCGCAACATCCTCTCCTGCCCATTCTCCCTTTTTGGTCCTTGACACACCACTGTGCGACAGGCATATGATCATATCGCACCCTTTTTTCTCAAGGGTTTTTACCAATCGCTTTGCTGCCTTTACATTTTTCCCGAAGGTAATCGGCCATGCATAGGGGGCCGACTCATCAGCATCCTCTCCCAGCAGTGAGAAGAGCCCGATTTTGATGCCATCCTTTTCGATAACATGGTATCTCTTGATCTGACCGCTGGCAAGTGCCGCCTCGAAATCATCATCAGCCGGATCGTCAGGGTCGGTGACAGAGTTGCCGGACAGCAGAATGGGTGTGCCTCCCTTCTCCGTGGCTTTTTCTATCATATTCACAAATCCGGAGGGGCCGAAATCGAAATCATGGTTTCCAACGGCAATCACATCATATCCTGCCTTTTTCATCAGGTTAAGCTGAAAACCAGTCTCCGGTTCCAGGGCCTGAAAAAGTGTTCCCATATGGCAATCGCCTCCGTCGAGCACCAGGGTGGTACCGGGATTGCCCGACCTGGTTTCTGCGATAATTCCTGCAATCCTTGCAAATCCACCCACCGTCGGATCACCGTCAGTCTCGAACGGCGTGTAGGCTGTCTCCGGGGCGTAGCCCAGAAAGTGTGAATGGAAGTCGTTGGTATGAAGAATGGTGATTTTCTTTCCTTCCTGGGCATTAAGGGTAACGCCCGATATAACCAGGAGGCACAGCAGAAAAAGATTTAGTTTCATCGGTTCTTAATTTTGCGATTAAGGTATGAAAAAAGCTTTAGATACTGATCACGTCAGGTCAAAAGCCTGATGGATTACAGAAACAAATGCCTGCCTTCAATTACATTTTCTCTGTCAATCCGCTCAGTGGCCGTGATTTTTATTTTCCTGTACAAAATCAGGTGTTTTTATGTAAGTTTGTTAAAAACAATAATAATCCGGAAAAATGATCAGGGAAATCAAGGCACAGGATCTGAATACCGACACATTCATCACGGAGAAGGTGAATGAGATAAGAGCTGCTGTCGGCAGCGGCACTGCCATCAATGCTCTCTCCGGTGGTGTTGATTCGTCAGTTGTGACCATGCTCGGACACAGGGCGCTGGGCAGCAGGCTCAAGACTGTTTTCATACAGAACGGCCTGATGCGCGAGGGTGAACCGGAGGTTGTCGCGGCGGTATTCAAGAGTCTTGGCGTCACCGTGGAGATCGTCGATGCCCGCAAGGAGTTTCTTGATGCCCTGAGGGGTATCACCGACCCCGAGGAGAAGCGAGAAGCAATTACTCAGACATTTTACAGGAATGTGTTCGGACGTATCGTCATGGAGAGTGAGGCCAAATATCTCCTGCAGGGGACCATCCTCACCGATGTTGATGAGACGGTAGCCGGCATAAAGAGGCAGCACAACGTCTTCGCCCAGCTCGGCATCGATCCGCAGTCGACCTTCGGCTACCAGATACTGGAGCCTCTCATTCAGTTGAGAAAGGACGGGGTGAGGATGACCGGCAGGGCACTGGGACTGCCGGAGGGGATGTTCAACAGGATTCCCTTCCCCGGACCGGCCCTGGCGGCACGCATCATCGGCGAAGTGACGCATGCAAAGCTTGAAACCGTGCGACGGGCCACAGCCATCGTTGAGAAGAGGCTGGCCGGCAGCGGCGCATTTCAATACATGGCCATACTCCATGACGACAGGGTCACCGGCATGCGCGACGGTAAGCGCGACTTCGGACAACAGATAGAGGTGCGCTGCTGGGACAGCGTGGATGCCCGCACTGCCACGCCCACAAGACTGGCCTTCGAGGTGCTTGAGGCTCTCGCCGCGGAGATACTGCGCGAAGTGCCGGGCGTGGTATCCGTTACATATAATATAGCTACCAAGCCACCGTCAACCATAGAGGCAGTGTAAGTCTGAAAGTCGAAAGTCAGTAAAGTCTGAGGGATTTGCGATTTGCGATTTGCGAATTTTTATTAAATCGACAATCGAAAATCTGAAATCGAAAATTCCTCTTATTGCCTGTTGCCTATTGCCTAGAACCGCTTCGTATACGCGTGGCAGTACGGCATCTTCCCGTTGCGGAAATAGTAATCCTGGTGATACTCCTCGGCCGGATAGAACTCCGTGGCCTTCGTCACCTGCGTTGCCACCTTCATACCCTTGGTCTTCAGTATCCCCAGCAGCTTCTCCGCCACCTTTTTTTGCTCACTGTTCTTATAAAAGATCTCAGTGCGGTACTGATCGCCAATGTCAGGGCCCTGCCTGCCGACCTGGGTAGGATCATGTATTTCGAGGAAGAGCTTCAGTAGCTTCTCGTAGGAGTTCTTCTGAAGGTCATAGGTGACCTTCACTGTTTCAGCGTGTCCGGTATTTCCTGTGCACACCTCCCTGTAAGAGGGATTTTTGACATGGCCCCCGGTGTAGCCTGACACCACCGCCACCACTCCCGGCTCTTTCTGAAGGAAGTATTCCACGCCCCAGAAGCAACCGCCGGCGAACAGTGCTGTGCCATATTTGCCTGCCGGAAGGACCGCAGGAACAAAATCCAGCGACAAGGAGTTGACACAATGCCTCGTGTTCTTTTGAGTAAATCGCTCACCCGTGAAGACGTGCCCCAGGTGTCCCTCGCATGATGCGCACACAATCTCGGTTCGCATCCCGTCAGCATCTTTGATACGCTTTACGGCACCAGCGACCTCCTCGTCAAAACTGGGCCACCCGCAGCTGGCATCGAACTTGGCATCCGAGTGATACAGCGCGTTGCCGCACTGCTTGCAAAGGTAGGTACCCTTCCCTTCGAATTTTTCATAAATACCCGTAAAGGGATATTCCGTTGACTTGCTGATGATTATTTTTGATTCGGCAGCTGTCAGATCATTATATGCAGGACGCTCCTGCGATGTCATTTCCTTTTCCATTGAAAGCAAAGCTATCATTAAGAATATTATGTTAAAATATCGAGATTTCATTGGTTCTCTGTTTCTCAAATAACAATTCAATCCGTTTAAGGTTTAAAATAAAGGTGTGTGTCAAAATAATATTGTGGCACAAATCTTGTTTTAAAAATAAAGCTATTTTTGTCACAGACTTAAAGGCAGGTAATATGAAAAAAGTTAGTCTTATAGTTGTTCTCGCTTTTATTGCTGCGCTTGCGCTCAGTTCATGCAACCGTGAAGCATGCCCGGCATACAGCAGCAACGATACGGAAACAACGGAGCAGGCAGGCTGAACATCGCTTCCTCCATACTGCCGGTCTTGAAATCTGCTGAAACATGATTATGAGATTGTGGCATGTTATATTAATACTTTTTGTCTGCGGGCCACTCGCGGCACAGGGAGACATTGATCCGCAGAACCGTATGTTCTGGCGCAATGAGCGGTCTGTTGGCGCTGCTCTCAATTCCAACGGATGGTCGGTCATCTATCGTGAACTTCGTCAGATAAAACCATCACACAGGTACTTTTTTGAAGGAAGCGTTGAAGGCTTCAAGCACCCCAAGGAGATAAAGCTCTCGAACTATTATTTCCAGAGCCCGGGTACTTTTGTCTTCGGCAAGCTCAATTCGACATGGACCATCGGGGGAGGGGCAGGATACCAGAAAGAGATCTTTGAGAAGCGTGATCTCGGAGGCGTTTCGGTAAGCTGGTTCGGAGGCGGAGGAGCAACCCTGCTGTTCGCAAAGCCCATCTACTATAAGATAATTGTTCTCGTTGGTCAGGATTACTACACCATCGAGGAGCAGAAGTTTGACATGACCATTCATCAGCCACTTGACATAATGAGCAAGGCGTCGTTCTTCAAGGGCTTCGACGAGATCAAGCTCTACCCCGGCCTCTATGCCCGCGGTGGTTTCAGCTTTGAATACAGCAAGAACGACAGGATTACTCACACCGTTGAGGTGGGAGCCTCCATGCATGCATTTGCCAAGACCATACCCATAATGGCCTCCGAAGACAACAAGCAGTTTTTCCCTTCCATATTCGTCAGCTACCGCATTGGGATGATCCTTGACCCGCTCGATCCCGGTGGTCTGCTTAGGCTATTGCGCCGGCAGCCGCAAGAATAATCTTCACCCGCCTTTGACCTCTCCTTTTTATTTTATACCTTTGTCGCTTATTTTAAGAACCACATTAACTTATTAACAATGGCAAAGATTAAAGTAGCAATCAACGGTTTCGGAAGGATAGGCCGCAATGTATTCAAACTGGCATTTGAAAGGCCCGATATTGAGATCATTGGCATCAATGACCTGACCGACACAAAAACACTGGCTCATCTCCTTAAATATGACTCCACCCAGGGTCAGTTCCCCGGAGTCACCCATGATGAGCAGAACATCATCGTACGAGGTGATAAGATAAGAGTACATTCAGAGAAGAACCCTGCAGCAATTCCATGGGAGAGCAAGCCGGACATCGTCATTGAGTCGACCGGCATCTTTACTTCCAAAGAGAGTCCCAAGGGCGGATATGGCGATCACCTGAAGAACGGCGCAAAGAAGGTTATTCTCACCGTTCCGTCAAAAGACGCCATTGATGCAATGATAGTGGTGGGCGTCAATGATGACATGCTCAAGCCTGAGCACACATGCGTTTCAAATGCATCATGCACAACCAACTGCCTTGCTCCCATTGCGAAGATTCTCAATGACAACTGGGGAATCGAGATCGGTTACATGACCACGATTCACTCATATACCAATGACCAGCGTATTCTGGATCTGCCGCACAAGGACCTGCGCAGGGCCAGGTCAGCCGCACTTTCGCAGATCCCTACCACTACCGGCGCAGCCAAGTCAGTGGGCAAGGTCATTCCTGACCTGAAGGGCAAACTCGATGGTATCTCGGTGAGGGTACCGACGCCAACCGGTTCACTGGTTGACCTCGTTGTAGTCCTGAAGAAGGCCGCAACCAAAGAGGAGATCAACGCAGCAGTCAGGAAGGCAGCTGAGGGTCCCATGAAAGGCATTCTCGAATACACCGAGGACGAGATTGTATCGGTTGACGTTATCCATAACCCTGCTTCAGCAGTGTTTGATGCACAGAGCACAATGGTGAACGGCACGATGATCAAGGTACTTGCATGGTACGACAATGAATGGGGTTATTCCGCCAGATGCGTTGACCTTATTTATATGATGGCCAAAACGCTTTAATCAGCAGGTAACATAATATTATAAACGAGAGAGAGGTCTGTGGCCTCTCTCTCGTTTTTTATTAACGTATCATTTTTCAGGTGTGGTTACAGGACCATCTGCACGTCCATGTTGACGCCTGCGGCATCACGGTAGTGTTCGCCCAGCTCATGCATTGACTCATCATCTTCCTCGTAGAGCCAGGTGATCCTGATCCTGTACTGGGGAGCCCGGTAACCGCTTATCATTCGCAACACATCACGCAGGGCCTTCGAGGATCCGCTGTTGATATATTCCAGGAAAATAACCACCCTCAGCTGGTTGAACCTGCCAAGGTGCAATCTGATCCATTCCCCAAGCGGGTCGTAGATTGACTCCGGCCTCTCAGCAATGGAGCGGCCTGTGATGCTCAACACATCCTCATCCGGATCGTAGGTGATCCGCGGTATGTTATTTGATCCTGCCTGAATTATCTCCATGTTCCTGCAAATATAACCCCTTTTAAATCGGTTCCGGAACCTTTAACCGGTTAATCATTCATAGCGCAGTGCTTCTATCGGATCTACCGCTGAAGCCTTGACAGCAGGTACATAGCCTGAAGCCATTCCGACAATGAAGCAGGCCAGAACACCTCCAATCACCCATATCCAGGGTATCGTGAAGCTCGATCCCATGCCCAGCGATACCAGGTTGCCGATAAGTATGCCGGCCAGTATGCCCATCAGCCCCCCCATCTGGCCAATGATCACCGATTCAAAGAGGAACTGCTGCCTGATAACTGATTTCCTCGCTCCCAGAGCCTTGCGTACGCCAATCTCCCTTGTCCGTTCGGTCACGGAGACAAGCATGATGTTCATCAAACCCACCGCAGCGCCAAACAATGTGATGAGACCGATAATGGTGGCTGCAAGAGTGACATATTTGATGTTTTCCATAAGGATCGCAATGATTGAGTCGCTCTTCTGTATATTGAAATCGGACTCATCGCGCGGGTCAAGATTGCGCACGATGCGGAATATACCCTCTGCCTCATCCGCCATCATTTCAAGGCTGACCGCCTTGTATGGCATCACTCCGATGTTGTATGTGATGTTGGGCCTGCTGAAGTATTGCCTGGCGGTGCTGATGGGTATAATTGTGTTTCGGTCACTGCCCATCATGCTGCTGCCCTTGCTTTTCAGGACACCTATGACGGTCAGCTTCAGGCCTGGAAGACTTATCTCCTTCCCAAGGGGATCAACCCCGGGAAAGAGAAAGCGGACAAGCTCCTGCCCGATGATGACAACGTGCCTGCTGCCCAGAAGGTCATCCTGCGAGAAGTTTCGCCCTGACTCGATCTCCTCTCCGGCTATGGTAAGATAGTTCTCATCTGAGCCAATAACCGAAATATTGGGATTGGTCTTGTTGTTCCTGAACCTGTACTCAGCCAATCCTGAAGCATTGAACGACACCGACACCCACGCAGGCTCATTGAAAATCTTCTTGAACTCCAATGCCTCACGGTAGGTGATGTGAGAATGATTCTTCGTCCGGTAATGCTGATCACCCATTGTGACCCGCATCGACCTGGAGGTAATGGAGAAAGTGTTTGCCCCCATCATGGTGAACTGGGTGGTGAGAGTGCTTTTCAGCCCGTCTATGGCTGTCAGTATGCCAACCAGCGCCATGATCCCGAAGGCAATGATGGCCATTGTCAGCGCAGCCCTCACCCTGTTCGACTTAATGGCTTTGAACGCAACCCTTATGTTTTCGTAAAATAATGTAAACCTGCTCACACTCTTCCTCTGGCTTCTAATAAGGAACTAAGATACATCTTTTCTTCATTTGTGATAACGGCACGGTCAAAATGCTAATCCTATGTTAAGGCTTACGTTTTAGTTGTATATTTAATTTATTAGTCATATATTTTCGCTTATTAATAGTCATCCGATATGGAGATTAAGGAACTGACGCGAACCGTATAATTATTATGACAAAGAAAAGAACGGGAAGCAGTGCTTCTCTCAAGATGCTCCTGGCAATTCCGCTTGCTGTTGCACTCATATTTATGTTTTCCTGCAAAGATCGAGGCCAAGCCGCCAGGGAGGCAACCCCTGCAGTAAAGGCAGCTCCGTCCGGCGCAGAGGCTGAAGCGTCTGATGAGGTATTTAAGCTGGTTGACCAGATGCCTGTGTTCCGTAATGACACGACATACAAGGAATTGACCCAGTGGCTGGGCAAGAACGTGAAGTACCCGGCCGAGGCTGTTTCCAGAGAGATACAGGGGAGGGTATTTGTACAATTTATTGTAGACGAGCAGGGAAATGTGAAAGACCCAAAGGTCATCATGGGTGTCGATCCGCTCCTCGACCAGGCTGCACTTGAAGTGGTCTCCGGCATGCCGCCATGGAGTCCCGGCATAAAGGGAGGCAAACCCGTAAAGGTCTATATGAAAGTGCCAATATCCTTTGTGCTTAAATGATCTCATAATCGCATTCGCATTCTCATTTTTATAACTTTGCCCGTGTGAAACCCACATGTATTCAATTCATAACTACCTACAGACATTTTATTCCCGCATGAGGGTTCCATCCGACCTATAAAATATATTTTTTGTACGGATGAAAACGGGCATTTTTTTTCCTGACCAGAGGATCCGGGCCTTCGCAGCGCTGGGGGAGGTCATGCGCGACGGAGCTAAGGGTGTGTCATCCGGATATGCCGGCCGGTTTGAGGGGCTCACAGAGACCCTGCATCTCACTAACCCCTGGTTTACCCCAGACAATGTTAGGCTCGCCCTGTCGTCCCTCGGCGACACCCTCACGGAACCAAACCTTCGCCGCTGGCTGTCGGCCTATCCTGAACTGCAGGAGGAGCGGCAACCCGTAACCGTGGGAGTGGTGATGGCCGGAAACATCCCCCTTGTCGGGTTCCATGACCTGCTCTGTGTGCTGATAACCGGCAACAGGCTGCAGGCAAAGCTCAGCACAAAGGATGAAATGCTCATGAAGGCCGTGACTGATACACTTACATCCATTGAACCCTCATTCAGAAACTGTATCGGGCTCACGTCAGAAAGACTGACGGGTTTTGACATGATCATCGCCACCGGAAGCAACAACACTTCAAGGTACTTTGAATACTATTTCCGGAGTGTTCCATCCATCATTCGCAGGAACCGGAACAGCATTGCAATTCTTGACGGTACCGAAACCCCAGTTGAGATGGAGCTTCTCGGAGACGATATCTTCTCCTACTTCGGACTGGGTTGCCGCAATGTTTCAAAACTTTACCTGCCACACGGATACGATGTCACAGGCCTGTTTAAACACTGGAACAGGTATGAGTCTCTCCGGTCACACCAGAAGTATTCGGTGAATTATGATCACAATAAGGCAGTGATGATGGTCAACAGGGAATCGTTCACTGACGGGGGATTTATCATGCTGAAGGAATCATCTTCCGTTACGCCGCCAATGGCTGTTCTCCATTATGGATTTTATGATGACGGAGAAGCTCCGGAAAACGGTCCTGATTCGTCTGAAATGAGCCTTCAGTGCGTGACAGGGCACGGCCGGCTTCCCTTTGGTAAATCGCAACAGCCCGAATTATGGGACTATGCAGATAATATAGATACCGTTTCGTTCGTTCTAAAAAAAAGTTTGATACGATAAACGTATATTAAAAAATATTAAATTGCACAGGTTGAAAAAGTGAGTTGTATGGTTTACAGGTTTGTGGTATTAACAGATGAAGATGAAGCGTTTATTCGGGAGTTCGAGTTCCTCGACAGCCAGACTCTGCTTGATTTTCATAATGCCCTGCAGGAAGAGCTGGAGTTCGACAGGTCACAGATAGCTTCATTTTACCTGGCAACCGAGAGCTGGGAAAAGGAGGAGGAGTTCACGCTGTTTGACATGGGAGCCGGTTCATCCACCATGGAGAATGCTGTACTGGAGGAGGTGATATACCGCAAGAACCAGAAACTCCTGTATGTGTTTGACTTTTTCAATGACCGGGCTCTCTTTGTGGAATATGTGGGCGAGATAAAGGAAGTGGACGACAGGGAATACCCGGTATGTACCAACTCCAAAGGCTTGCCGCCCAAACAGGTCACCTTCGGGGGTGTTGCACGCAAGAAATACAATAACCTCAT
>DHHM01000018.1 GCA_002403305.1 Bacteroidales bacterium UBA4772 | reverse complement strand
GCAGACTTGGACTTACACTTATACGATTGAGTACGAAGACTTCACTATGCCTGAGAATGAGAGCTCAACGGTGCCATGCTTAAGAGATGCCACACAACCAGATCCACCCTCAGTTTATGATGCATGCGGAAATTTGCTTACTCCAACAGGGCCTCAGGTAAATACAGATGTAACCCATCAAGCAGGAACAAGAACATATACCTGGACTTATACTGACTGTGAAGGCAACAATCACGACTGGACTTACACTTACAATATAATACCAGAGGACTTCTTCATACCTCCCGATGATGGCGAAACTGTTGAGTGTTATTCTGATGTTTATCAACCAACACCACCAGTGGTCTATAGTTCATGTGGAGACGTTATAGCTCCAACAGGACCAGTGATAGGAGACAATTTTTTTTCTTGCTCAGGAACAGTAACATATACTTGGACCTATATTGATGCTGCAGGATTTAGTCACGATTGGGTCTATATATTTACAATTCATGATACACAGGCTCCACAGCTAATCGACGGAGCTGTTCTCCCGGGTGAAGACCTTACTAATGTATGCCTGGCTACTGCACCTGAGGCACCCGAGACAGCTGCCATCGCCGCTCTTTACACTGACAACTGCTCTGCCGTAACAGCTACACTCGATAACGATAACTCAGGCATCAGCGGTGACAACTGCGCATGGACTGCTACTTACACTTTCATTATCTCCGATGAGTGCGATAATACTACCACAGCCGTCGTTACTTACACCGGTGGCGATACACAGGCTCCTTTATTAGACGACATTACGCCGCTTAATGTCGACTGCGAGGCCGGTGACATTAATACTCAGATTACTGCCTGGATAGCTGCCGTAACGGCTACCGACAACTGCGGTGAGGTAACCATTACTAATGACTTCGACCCGGCTTCCCTCGCTACTAACGGTTGCGGTGAGGTAACCGTAACATTCATCGCTGAAGACGAGTGCGGCAACTCCGCTACCACTTCAAGCACCATTACTATTGAAGATGACGAACTGCCAGTATTCGTCGACATTACTCCGCTTACTGTCGACTGCGCTGCAGGTGACATCGCAACGCAGATTACTGCCTGGATCGCCGCTGTAACGGCTACCGACAACTGCGGCAACGTGACCATTACCAATGACTACGACCCGGCTGCTCTCGCTACTAACGGTTGCGGTACGGTTACTGTAACATTCATCGCTGAAGACGAGTGCGGCAACTCCGCTACTACTTCTTCAACAATTACCATTGTTGATGACACAGATCCGGTATTCGACGACATTACTCCGCTTAACGTCGACTGCGCTGCAGGTGACATCGCAACGCAGATTACTGCCTGGATCGCCGCTGTAACGGCTACCGACAACTGCGGCAACGTGACCATTACCAATGACTACGACCCGGCTGCTCTCGCTACTAACGGTTGCGGTACGGTTACTGTAACATTCATCGCTGAAGACGAGTGCGGCAACTCCGCTACTACTACCAGCACCATTACCATTGTCGATGACACAGATCCGGTATTCGACGACATTACTCCGCTAAACGTCGACTGCGCTGCAGGTGACATCGCAACGCAGATTACTGCCTGGATCGCCGCTGTAACGGCTACCGACAACTGCGGCAACGTGACCATTACCAATGACTACGACCCGGCTGCTCTCGCTACTAACGGTTGCGGTACGGTTACTGTAACATTCATCGCTGAAGACGAGTGCGGCAACTCTGCTACGACTTCTAGCACCATTACTATTGAGGATAATGAACTGCCAGTAATTGGCTGTCCTTCAACACCACAGATAAGGATCATTAGTTCTGGTGAGACGACTTATACCACCATAGGTACAGAATTTGATTATACAAACCTTACTGACAACTGTGGTGTACCTACAGCAACTCATAATCTCACACATACCAACGCCACAACTCTTGAAGGTTATATCTTTGGTCTTGGTGATACGGAAGTTATATGGACAGCATTTGATGAATGCGGAAACAGCTCTACCTGCTCATTTACGGTCAGAGTATTATCACCTAGTCTTGAGATTGAAAAAACAGTCGATCAAACCGAAATAAGTGCTCCTACTTTACTAACCTATACTATTACAGTAACAAATACCGGTAATTCAGATCTGACATCAGTAACTCTTGTTGATGACCTGGCAGGAGAAGCTACTCTTACCTCAGGTGACGACGGTGACGGATTACTCGAAGTCGGAGAAGTCTGGATATACTCCGCTACCTATGATGCTACCCAGGATGACATTGATCTGGGTGCTGACCTGGTCAATACCGCTTCCGTAACGACTACCGAGATACCTGATGCAGTCACCGATGATGCCACAACGACAATCAACCGTAACATTGCAATGACAGTTGAGAAGGTCGTTGATCTGACCGAGATCTCTGCTCCTGCAACACTGACATATACCATCACCGTAACCAATACAGGCAACGTCAGTCTGACTGGTGTGGTTCTTACCGATGACCTGGCAGGTACCGCTACACTCACATCAGGCGATGATGGTGACGGCATACTCGAGGTGGGTGAAGTCTGGATATACACTGCTACCTATGATGCTACACAGACTGATATTGATCTGGGTACTGACCTGGTCAATACCGCTTCGGTCACTGCGAACGAGATACCTGATGCAGTCACCGATGATGCCACAACCACCATTGCCGCTAATCCCGCAATGACCGTCCAGAAGGTAGTTGACATTACTGAGATCTCGGCTCCGACTACTCTGACATATACCATCACCGTAACCAATACAGGCAACGTCAGTCTGACTGGTGTGGTTCTTACCGATGACCTGGCAGGTACCGCTACACTCACATCAGGCGATGATGGTGACGGGATCCTCGAGGTGGGTGAAGTCTGGATATACACCGCTACCTATGAAGCATCCCAGGATGACATTGATCTGGGGACTGACCTGATCAACACCGCTTCCGTCACTACCGCTGAGATAACCACGCCGGTAACCGATGATGCGACAACGACAATCAACCGCAACATTGCAATGACAGTTGAGAAGGTCGTTGACCTCACCGAGATCAGCGCCCCGACAACTCTGGCCTACACCATTACTGTAACCAACACAGGCAACGTCAGCCTGACCAATGTTGTCCTCAGCGATGATCTGGCAGGTACCGCTACACTCACATCAGGCGATGATGGTGACGGGATCCTCGAAGTGGGTGAAGTCTGGATATACTCCGCTTCCTATGATGCTACACAGACTGATATTGATCTGGGTGCTGACCTGATCAATACCGCTTCTGTCACTACGAACGAGATACCTGATGCAGTCACCGATGATGCGACAACGACAATCAACCGCAACATTGCAATGACAGTTGAGAAGGTCGTTGACCTCACCGAGATCAGCGCCCCGGCAACACTGACATATACCATCACTGTAATAAATACAGGCAATGTCAGCCTGACCAATGTCCTCCTCTCCGATGACTTGGCTGGCACTGCTACTCTTGCCTCAGGTGACGACGGTGACGGTATCCTCGAAGTGGGTGAAGCTTGGGTATACACGGCAACTTATGCTGCAACCCAGGATGACATTGATGACGGATCGGCTCTGGTTAACACAGCTTCTGTTATCACGACTGAGATACCTGTCGCAGTTACTGATGACGCAACAACAACCATTGCAGCTAACCCGGCAATGACAGTTGAGAAGGTCGTTGACCTCACCGAGATCAGCGCCCCGACTACTCTGGCCTACACCATTACTGTAACCAACACCGGCAACGTCAGCCTGACCAATGTTGTCCTCAGTGATGACTTGGCAGGAGAAGCTACTCTTACCTCAGGTGACGATGGTGACGGCATACTCGAGGTGGGTGAAGTCTGGATATTCTCCGCTACCTATGATGCAACCCAGGATGACATTGATCTGGGTACTGACCTGGTCAATACCGCTTCGGTCACTGCGAACGAGATACCTGATGCAGTCACCGATGATGCCACAACCACCATTGCCGCTAATCCCGCAATGACCGTCCAAAAGGTAGTTGACATTACTGAGATCTCGGCTCCGACTACTCTGACATATACCATCACCGTAACCAATACCGGCAACGTCAGCCTGACCAATGTTGTCCTCAGCGATGACCTGGCAGGTACCGCTACACTCACATCAGGCGATGATGGTGACGGGATCCTCGAGGTGGGTGAAGTCTGGATATACACCGCTACCTATGAAGCATCCCAGGATGACATTGATCTGGGGACTGACCTGGTCAACACCGCTTCCGTCACTACCGCTGAGATACCTGCTGCAGTGAGTGATGACGCAGTCACTACTATCACCCGTAATGCCGCAATGACAGTTGAGAAGGTCGTTGACCTCACCGAGATCAGCGCCCCGACAACTCTGGCCTACACCATTACTGTAACCAACACAGGCAACGTCAGCCTGACCAATGTTGTCCTCAGCGATGATCTGGCAGGTACCGCTACACTCACATCAGGCGATGATGGTGACGGGATCCTCGAAGTGGGTGAAGTCTGGATATACTCCGCTTCCTATGATGCTACACAGACTGATATTGATCTGGGTGCTGACCTGATCAATACCGCTTCTGTCACTACGAACGAGATACCTGATGCAGTCACCGATGATGCGACAACGACAATCAACCGCAATGTGGCAATGACACTCGAGAAGGTTGTTGACATTACCGAGATCAGCTCGCCGGCAACATTGACCTATACGATTACAGTTACCAATACCGGCAACGTCAGCCTGACCAATGTCCTCCTCAGCGATGACCTGGCAGGAGAAGCTACTCTTACCTCAGGTGACGACGGTGACGGCATACTCGAGGTGGGTGAAGTCTGGATATTCTCCGCTACCTATGATGCTACCCAGGATGACATTGATCGGGGTACTGACCTGGTCAACACCGCTTCCGTCACTACCGCCGAGATACCAGATGCAGTCACAGATGACGCCACAACAACTATATCACGTACGTCAACTCTGCAGATCGTCAAGACTGTCGACCAGTCTGAGATAAGCGCTCCGGGTACCCTGAACTATACCATCACTGTCGAGAACATAGGTAACACCAGCCTCACCAACGTAGTTCTTACCGATGCCTTTACCGGTGGCGCTGCATATACAGATGGCGATACCAACAGCAACAGCATCCTTGATGTTGGAGAAACATGGACTTACACAGCTACCTACGATGTAACCCAGGCAGACATCGACGCCGGAACAGACCTGGTCAACATGGCAATCGTAGATACCGACCAGACCGAGCCCGCTCAGGATGAAGCCACAACAACCATATCACGTACATCAACCCTGGAGATCGTCAAGACTGTCGACCAGTCTGAGATAAGCGCTCCCGGTACACTTAACTATACCATCACTGTCGAGAACACCGGTAACACAAGCCTCACCAACGTAGTTCTTACCGATGCCTTTACCGGTGGCGCTGCATTGACAGGTGGTGATACCAACAGCAACAGCATCCTTGATGTTGGAGAAACATGGACTTACACAGCTACCTACGATGTAACCCAGGCAGACATCGACGCCGGAACAGACCTGGTCAACGTGGCAATCGTAGATACCGACCAGACCGATCCGCAGCAGGATGACGCCACCACTACCATCCCCAGAACGCCTTCGCTGACTATCACAAAGTCTGTAGATCAGTCCCAGATCGATCAACCAGCTACACTTGTGTATACCATTGTAGTCACCAATACCGGAAACGTCAGCCTGACCAATGTAACCCTGATTGATGTGTTCGCCGGAGGCGCTTCACTCGTTAGCGGTGATGATACCAATCCGGGTGTTCTCGATGTAGACGAGATCTGGACTTACACAGCTGATTACAACGCGACACAAGCTGACATCGATGCCGGAACAGACCTGGTCAACACCGCCTCTGTCACGACTGCTGAGATTCCTGTTCCAGTTACTGATGACGCAGTAACCACAATTACCCGTAATGCCGCAATGACAGTTGAAAAGGTAGTTGACATTGCTGAGATCAGCGCCCCGACTACACTTACTTATACCATTACCGTAACCAACGAAGGCAACGTCAGCCTTACCAACGTTGTCCTCATCGATGACCTTGCAGGAGCAGCTTCCCTTGCCTACGGTGACACCGATAATGACGATATCCTGGATGTTGGTGAGACATGGATCTACACCGCTACCTACGATGCCACTCAGGGAGACATTGATTACGGTACACCGCTAATCAACACTGCTTCCATAACAGCAACCCAGATACCTGTCGCCGTTACCGACAACGCAATAACAACTATCAACCAGGTATCAACCCTCACCATCAGTAAAACAGTTGACCAAACTGCGGTGGCTGAACCTACAACTCTGAACTATGAAATTGTTGTCGAAAACAGCGGCAACACCAGCCTGACCGGAGTGGTACTGACAGATGTACTTGCCGGAGGCGCTACTCTAATCAGTGGCGACACGAACAGCAACAACATCCTTGATGTCGGAGAAACATGGACATATTCCGCTACTTATGCCGTGACACAGGCCGACATCGACGCAGGTACCGCTCTGGTCAACGTGGCTGTCATCGATACAGACCAGACTGACCAGCAGCAGGCTGACGCTACTACAACCATAAGCCAGACAGCAGCATGGTCAATGACTAAGGTCGCAACGGAAGAGAATTATGACGAAACAGGTGACATACTGCACTACACCATCACCATAACCAACGATGGCAACGTATCCATCGGCAATATCACCGTATCCGATCCGGGTGCGGACGCAGGAAGCATCACCCGTACCGGCGGCGACACTGACAACGACAACAGACTTGATCCGGACGAAATATGGACTTACACTGCAACACATACCGTCACACTGGACGATGTTAATGCAGGCCTGTATTCCAACACCGCCACTGCTTCAGGCTCCACTGTTGCCAGCGGAACCATTGCGACCGATGCAACAGCAGAGGTCATAGGAATACAGAGACCCGAACTCACCCTTGTCAAGGCTGCTGACAGGGAAGAGTACACCGCTCCCGGAGAAGTAATCAACTACACCCTCACGGTGACCAACACCGGTAACGTCACTATCACCGGCATCACCTTAGACGACCCGATAGTCACAGTGACCTGCACCGGCGCACCTTATACGCTTGCTCCGGGTGCCAGCGAGACATGTACCGCACAGCATACCGTCACCATGGATGGTATCCTTGCAGGAACGGTTGTCAATACGGCCGCCACAACAGGCTTCTCTCCCACAATGGCGTCTGTTGACACCACCAGCAATACCGTCACCGTGCGTCTTAACAACCTGCCGCCAACCATCACCTGCCCGCCACCTATCGTGACCTCTACCAGTGACATCAGCTGTGACATTCTGATAAATGCCGGTCTTACAGCAATTTACTCCGACCCGAACAGCAACATTTCTACAGTCACATGGGAGATGACCGGAGCAACCACAGCCCAGTCAGAAGCAACCGGCATCAATGATCTCACCAGCTTCACATTCAACCTGGGTGTAACTACGGTGACCTACACCGTTACTGACGCGCTCGGCCTCTCAGACAACTGCAGCTTCACCGTCACCGTCGAGGACAACACCCCACCCACAGCAATTTGCAGAGACATTGACGTATACCTTGATCTGCAGACCGGTCTCGCCTCTATCACTCCGGAAGACATCGACGGGGGAAGCTACGATAACTGCATCATTGCATCACTCGCGGCAAGCAGAACAGACTTCGACTGCACTGACCTCGGTGCAAACGAAGTGATACTTACTGTTACTGACGGTGCAGAAAACTGGTCAGAATGCACAGCAACAGTCAATGTACACTATGCCGTTGATCCGGATCCGACAGTCACTCCTGACAACGATGTCGTTTGCAACGGCGAAGCCATCAACCTTGAGCTTACGAGCCAGATACCGGTTACTACCTGGACCTGGCATGTCAATGTACCCTCCGGCATCTCGGGAGCCGCAGACGACAACAGCGGGCTGAACACATCCATCAACCAGACCCTGTACAACTCATCGAGTATTGCACACCAGCTTATTTACAATATAACACCGAGAGTATACGGAGCATGTGACCTTGAGCATATCACGGCCACAGTTTGGGTGAACCCGATACCTGATATTGAGATAAGCTCCGACGATATTGAACTCTGTTACGGCGATGCCACCATAATAAATGTCAGGAACATGAATCCGCAGGTTGAGGGTCAGTGGGTCTATGACCTGACCGTGACTGCCGAAGCCGGTGTTACCGGTTACACCACAGGCGGAACCTATACTACTCCTACCGACCTGGCCGAAACGCTGTACAATACCGCCAATGAGGACAGGCAGGTAATCTACAGCTTCACTCCGCGTATCGTTCCTTCAGACGGTGGCGAAGACTGTGTGGGACCGACAGAGACCATAACCCTCACCGTGCATCCGCTGATAACCTATGACACAGAATTATCAAATTACAACGGATACAACATCAGCTGCTTCGGCTACAGCAACGGTCACATAAGGCTCACCCCCACCGTTGACCTCGCGCCGTTCACCTATGAATGGAGCGGTCCGGATGGCTTCACGGCAACAAACAACACAGGTTATATCTCAGGACTTATCGCCGGCACATATTACGTGACGATTACAGACAGGTACGGTTGCCATGTCTCAGATACCATCACCCTTATCGAGCCCGGTAAACTTAGCATGATAATTGATCCTTCAATGAGCAACGACATGATGTTCAACATCAACTGCCACGACGCGGAGACCGGCTCCATTGAAGTCACACCTGTAAACAACGTCGGTTTTGTCGCTTACGTGTGGCAAGACGGAAGGTCGTTCGACAACCCGAGAAACAATCTTGGCGCCGGCACCTATGGCATAACAATCATTGACGCCAATAACTGCCGGGCAGATTCAGCCATAACCCTTACTGATCCTCCGCAGCTTGAAGTGGCATTCGACGTGAACCATGCATACTGTCCGGATATGCCTGACGGAGAAATACTTCTCACTGTCACAGGCGGCTCACCGGCAGGCGGTCATATCTACCAGTGGTCCAACGGCGAGACTACCCAGGATATATCAGATATCCTGCCAGGAACCTATACAGTAACAGTGACCGACTACAACGGTTGTATGGTTACAGGAACTGTACTGGTCAGGCCGAAGAACGAGATCTGCCTCATCATTCCGGAAGCATTCTCGCCCAACGGTGATGGCATCAATGACACATGGGATATCTCCTACTACAATGAAAAGCCTCTTGAAGAGCTCTATCCCAATATTGAGATAAAGATCTTCAACAGGTGGGGTCAGAAACTTTGGGAATCTGAACCTGGTTATCCCGAACCGTGGAATGGCAGAAGCAACGGAGTCAAATTGCCGATCGACTCTTACCACTACACTATTGATCTTGGCAACGGATCAAGGTTACTGATCGGGACCATTACTATCGTATATAATTAAAGGGAACCCAAAAGGGTAAATAGCCCGACGTTCCCACCATTTACAGATCTGCGCCGGTCTCAATATTCTTTGTCCTAAAGATTGAAAAGGCCTGGAAGGGAGCCCGGCCGATCAAGGCAAAACGGAGCAACCTGCTTGCCAACATAATAATCCTACGGCAAGGGTTTCATTATAACCTTCCAAAAAGGCATATTTGTCACAAAACTGTACACCTGCATCAAAAATGACTTGCAGGGGCATTGCAACCGGAGTATATTTGATTCAAGAACACGGCTGTGTCAAATTCATATCAGATTTGATGACACGGTTGACAGGTCGCAAAACAATAGACGTATCAGAAACCTTGAAAAGGCTGATAATCATATTATTCTTTGCAGTGGCCGGGGTGCAATATTCATTCTCCCAACAGATGCCACTGTACAGTCAGTATATGTACAATAAGTTCCTTATCAATCCTTCCGCAGCCGGAAGCGAGGGATACACAAGTTTCAATGTTACTGCGAGGGAACAATGGGTTGGATATGCCGGTGCCCCGAGGACCTATTCACTCAGCTACCAGACAAGGTTCATGAAGAAAAAATATTCACTTAAGAAGAATATTTTCGGCAACAACAGATACCAAGCCAAGACAGAGGGCAGGACAGGACTCGGAATCGGCCTCTTCAGCGACCAGAACGGACTCATTCAGAGGACAGGCTTCCACATAGCATATTCGTATCATATCTGGGTTCAGGATTACACACAGCTTTCGATGGGACTCTCAGCCACAGGATACCATTATATCATAAATGCGGATCATGACAGCTTCAAGGATCCGTCTGAACCATGGCTGACTGACAATCTTAGAAAGGGGATAATTGTTCCTGATGTCAATTTTGGATTGTACCTCCTGAACGACAGGTATACACTCGGGTTCTCTGCAGAATCGATGCTGGGAGCAGCAGCCAGGATAGGGGACGGCGTAGTTGACACTTTGAAGGCATATGACAGATTTAGGATGTCAAGGCATTATTACGTTTTCGGGTCATACAGCTTCCTGACAGGCAAGGATCTCGAGATTGAACCCTCAGTTCTTCTGAAAATGTCGGAGCAGATCCTGCCGCAGGCTGATATGGGAATTACTCTCATCTATGACCAGACTTTCTGGCTGGGAGCAGCATATCGCACAGGAGGTTTCTACGGCACTTCAAGCAAGGGAGCTCTTATCGGGAATGTCAGGATCAGATGTGGTACCGTTTATATCGGATATTCGTATGATTATTCTCTTAATGAGATCGAAACCGTAACCAGCGGATCGCATGAGCTGGTCCTTGCACTCAAGCTTGGCAGCAGCAACAAGAAATTCAGGTGGCTTGACCGGTATTAGAGTCCGCAGTCTCCAGCCTTCAGTCAACAGTCTTCAGTCAACAGTCTTCAGTCAGCCACCTGCGCCACATCCTCCGTTAAAACTACGGACTTCGTCCGTCGGAGTCGGATGTCAAAGAAGGCTACGATGGCTAAAAGCAGTCTTCAGTATTTGTCGCTCATCATCAAGTGATTGCAAAGCTTGCCGACCGTGGACTGCCGACTTTAGCCGTAACGGTAACCAAATAATTTCAATACTACTTCTTCTCCAGCAGCACCACGTTCTCGACATGGAATGTGTGAGGGAACATGTCTACCGGGGCAACACGCTTAACGTCATAACCCGGCGAGAGTATATCGATGTCGCGGGCCTGGGTGGCAGGGTTGCAGCTTACATATACTATCTTCTCCGCACCCGACTGCAGCATTGCAGCAGTGACGTCGCCGTGCATCCCGGCGCGGGGAGGGTCGGTGATGATTACATCGGGCCGGCCCCGCTCACTGAAGAGAGAGTCGTTGAAGATATCCTTGATGTCACCCGCAATAAAGTGTGCGTTGCCGATCTTATTCTCCAGCACATTGACCCACGCGTCGGAGACGGCCTCTTCGATGTACTCTATACCGGTAACCCTGTCAGCCTCCGATGCCACGAAACAGGCTATGGTACCCGTACCTGTATATAGATCGTATACATTCTCACTGCCGGTCAGCTGCGCCATCTCCCTGACAACTGAGTAGAGTTTTTTCGCCTGGCTGCTGTTGGTTTGGTAGAACGACTTCGGTCCTATCCTGAATTTGAGTCCCTCCATCTCCTCGGTTATGTAACCATTTCCAGCATGTAACACAGGCGTGAGGTCCGAAATGCTGTCGTTCTTCTTGGTGTTTATTACATAGTATAGTGATGTTATCTCAGGAAAACGCCCGGCAAGATGACCCAGCATCTTCTCCCTCTCCTCGCCGTGGCTGTCAGTCGTCACCAGCACCACCATAACCTCGCCTCCACCCGTTCGTCTGACAATCATGTTGCGGAGGAAGCCGCTGTGTTCCCTGAAATCGTAGAAGGGCAGCTTCCGTTCAAGAGAATACCTTCTGGCCTCGTTCCTGATGGCATCAGTCGGCCCGCCCATCAGAAGGCACTCCTCTATATCAATCGCCTTGTCAAAGATACCCGGGATGTGAAACCCCAGTGCAGGCCTCTTGCCGAGCTCTGCTCCCGAAGCCACCTCCTCGCGTGTCAGCCAGCGCTTGCCAGAAAAGGTAAATTCCAGTTTGTTCCGATAGTCGTAGATCTTCTCCGAGCCAATGATCGGATCAACCGAAGGAATGGCCGTATGGCCTATGCGTGTAAGATTGTCCCTTACCTGTTGTTCTTTATAATAAAGCTGTTTCTCATAGGGCAGGTGCTGCCACCTGCATCCGCCGCACACCCCGAAGTGAGAACAGGGCGGTGTGATCCTGTCGGGCGACGGAGAGGTCACAGCCACAGCCACCCCCTCCATATACCTCTTTTTCTTTTTGGTGACGCGTACGTCAACCACATCTCCCGGTATCATCCCCGGCACGAAGAGCACCATCTCATCGACCTTCGCGATAGCGTTGCCTTCAGACCCGATATCAGTGATCGTTACTCCTCTCAGTATCGGCAGCTGCTTCTTCCTTCCCACCCCTTATTACCTGTTACCACTGAAAAACTCCAGTCCCGCAAGTCCGGCAGGAACGATGCCGCCCGAATGATCGAAACCCTCCATGGGCAGGTAGGTGCATGTCACAGGACTGCTTCCGGCGGCGGTCATGGCATCATACATCCTTTCCGACAGTGCCGGAATGACGTAGGTGTCAGCCGTACCGTGCATGAAGAGGATCGGGATGTCACTGTCCCACCCTTCAATGCTGTTGGCAGCAAGGGCCTCGCGCACATCCCGGTATTCCGGTGCGGTGGCATGCCCGGAGATGTACTCAGCCCGGAACAACCCCGAAATGGTAACCGTCAACTGGCCATTTATCTGATCTGAAGAATGGAGCCCGTCATACAGTCCCGGAATGCGCCCCGCATAGGGATCATTGAAAAGGTCTGACAGGGAACTGGAATAGATACCATACTCACTGTAAGCATTGGCAATATAGCACAGGAAGACAGGCATCGGATATTCCGTCAGCCCCAGCACATAATCGTTGAAATAGCTCATATCGTACGGTCCGGCCCCGCAGGCAGCAGCCCTCACTGTGAAATCGGAGGAATAATCCCGCTCTATGGCCTCAAGCAGGGCAAGGGTTGCCCATCCTCCCTGCGAGTACCCCATCAGGTAGTGATCTCCGTTAAGATTAATATCCTTCGCCACATCTTCGTCGAACTCGCCCACTGCGTAGAGCATGTCGACAAGTGTCTGAACAGTCGATTCCTTATGAAGGTAAGGGTGTGCCATATCATCGCTGGCGCCAAAACCAAGGTAATCAGATATGATCACAACATACCCGGTGGATGCGGTGAATTGCAGCAACTGGTAGGGCTGGTAGTCCGGATCAGCCGTGGGCGCATTGGAATGCAGGGTGTTGGTCCCGTTCTGAAAAGAGAGCACGGGGTAGTCTCCCGGCACCGAGGGTATTATGACAAGTCCGGAGGCAATTTTCTTCTCTCCGAGGAAAGTGGTATTGTAGGTGATACTGTAAACGTTCACTCCGCTCTCTATTTCTTCAATCATACCGGCAAGTTCAGGATACAAAAGTGCGCCAAAGTTGGCCAGGGTGATCATGTTCTCTTTGGTTCTCATCTTCTCCAGCTTGCTTGAGACCAGCCAGGTATTGTCTTCAAACGGATCAGGCCCCTCCTCTTTGCTGCACGACTGCATCAGGAGCAGCGGTATCAGCAGGAACAATATCGCAAGTAGTTTCAGGTTCTTCTTCATGACTTTCAAATCAGGTTACAATATTAACGTAATTTTTGGAGGTTGAGTATGAATATAATGAAGGCAATTGGCAATTGGCAGGAGTGAAGCCTTCAGCCGGCAATCAGCAGTCGGCAGCAGGCAGTGGGGAGTCGGTAATCAGCAGCCGGCAGTTTGAGGCACGGCACTGAAGGAGACTCAATCCCGTACACAAATTGCCGGGGCAGCATTCGGCAGTCAGCAGCCGGCAACCGGCAATTGGCAGCCAGAAGTCAGTAGTCAGCAGCCAGGGCAGGCAATAGTGAAGAATTAGGAACTATAAATTTGACATCCATATATTTAGACCTTACGACTTCAGACCTTCCGACCTTTCGACCTCTTGACGTTTTTTCCTATCTTTGCCCCTCAAATATCCACCTTCGGATGGTCTCGGTAAACAACGTTTCGGTTCTCTTTGGCAGCTTTGTCCTGCTGGATGAGGTTTCATTCCTCATAACCCGCCAGGAACGCATTGGCCTTACGGGAAGGAACGGCGCCGGTAAATCGACACTTATGAAGATCATCGCCGGCATGCAGGATCCCACCAGCGGGTCGGTGGAGCGCCCCCGTGAGCTCACCGTCGGTTACCTGGAACAGCAGATGACCGTGTCAGACACCACCACGGTGATGGAGGAGACCCTCACTGCCTTTGCTGAGATCAGGGCCCTGGAACAGGAGATCGGCGATGTCACGAAGGAGATTGCGGAACGGACCGACTATGAGAGCGAGAGCTATCACAATCTGTGCGACAGGCTCCATAGCGCCGGCGAGAGGCACCAGCTGCTCGGCGGCAACGACTATACGGCGCTGGCAGGACAGACCCTTGCGGGCCTCGGGTTCAGTACCGAAGAGTTCAACCGTCCCACCCGGGAGCTCAGCGGAGGCTGGCGCATGAGGGTCGAGCTGGCAAAGATACTGCTGCGTAAGCCTGACCTGATACTCCTCGATGAGCCAACAAACCACCTCGACATTGAGTCTATCATCTGGCTGGAGGGTTTCCTGGAGACATATCCCGGGGCGGTTATTCTCGTCTCACATGACCGCACCTTCCTTGACAATGTCACCCGTCGCACCGTAGAGATAAGCCTCGGCAAGATATATGACTACCGGGTGCCCTATACGCAATACACGGTGCTGCGGCGCGAACGGCGTGAGCAGCAGACAGCCGCCTACCGCAACCAGAAAAAGATGATAGAGGATACCGAGAAGTTCATTGAACGGTTCAGGTACAAGCCCACCAAGGCGGTTCAGGTGCAGAGCAAGATCAAACAGCTGAAGAAACTTGAGCGTATAGAGATCGAAGACGAGGACACAACGGCAATGAACATACGCTTCTCCCCTGCCCCGCGCTCGGGGACAGTGGTCGTGGAGGCCGATGAGACCTCGAAACGGTACGGTGACCACCTGGTGCTTGACAGCATCGACCTCAAGATAGAAAGGGGTGAGAAGGTGGCGTTCGTGGGACGCAACGGTGAAGGCAAGACCACCCTGGCACGTATGATCCTCGGGCAGATTGACCATGAAGGAACGATAAAGAGAGGCCATAATGTTTCAGTCGGTTACTTTGCACAGAACCAGGATGAGCTTCTCAATGATGAGCTGACGGTCTTTGATACGGTCGACAGGATAGCCCGGGGTGACATACGCACACGCCTTCGCGATATCCTTGGCGCCTTCCTCTTCCACGGTGACGACATCGACAAGAAGGTAAAGGTGCTGTCCGGTGGTGAGCGCTCAAGGCTGGCCATCGTTCAGCTGCTGCTTGAGCCCTATAACCTTCTCCTTCTCGACGAGCCCACGAACCATCTCGACATACGCTCGAAGGAGATACTCAAGCAGGCGCTGATCAAATTTGATGGCACATTAATTGTGGTCTCCCACGACAGGGATTTTCTCGACGGGCTGGTGAACAAGGTGTACGAGTTCCGCAACAGGAAGATAAGGACCCATCTCGGGGGAATAGCTGAGTTTCTCAGGTCGAGGAAGATAGAATCGCTGAGGGAGCTTGAGATGAGATCCACCCCCGGCGGCAAAAAGAGCAGGGCGGCGACGGGCGCTGCTGGCAGGGGTGCCGGCGCTCAGGGCAGCAAACCGGGTGCAGCGGGCAGCGGTGCAAGTGCGGCAGGCGGTAGACGGGGAGCAGCAGACAGCAAGGCCGGCGCACCAGGCAGCAAACCGGGTGCAGCGGGCAGCAGTGCAAGTGCGGCAGGCAACAGAAAGACGAAGGCATCCCCCCTGCCGAATGGAAACACGGCGGGCAGCAGGGCCGGGGGTAACATGGCGGCAAGGCCGGAATCATCGCAGGAGAATGAAGCCGTACCGGGCACAGCAGCAAGCAGCCTGCTATCTTCACCGCAGAGCAGCAAGATGCTCTATCTTGAGAAGAAGGAGACCGGAAGGGTGTACCGCAGACTGTTGAGAGAGACAGAGAAGAGGGAGGAGGAGATTTCCACCCTGGAAAAAGAGATAGCTGCAATGAATGCCAGGATTGCGGCAGGAGACAGCAGCGCAGTGAACGACCCGGCATTCTTCAGCCTCTATGAGGAGAGGAAAGAGAAACTTGACGCTCTCATGCAGAGATGGGAACATGCCCACAGTGAGCTTGAGAACTTCAAGACAGAATATATGAACGACGATGATAACATTTGAGAGGAATTACCCCGTCAACTTCTTCAACACCGACATCACCGGCAGACTCAGTCCCGGGGCCATGTTCAGCTTCTTCGAGGACCTGGCGGGGAGACATGCCAACGAGCTGGGATGGGGCCGCGACAACCTGATGAATGACGGCACTTTCTGGGCACTGTCAAGAATGATTGTGAAGGTGGAACGTCTCCCCCTTGCGCTGGAGGAGCTGACGCTGCGCACGTGGCCGCGCGGCACCGACCTGATATATGCCCTCCGCGACCTGGAGATGTATGATGCCTCAGGCAACAGGCTGGCAGGTGCATCATCATCATGGGTGATAGTCGATTACCACACCCGGAAGGCCCAGCGGCCCGACAGGGCCCTGGCGAACATGAACATGCTCTTCCCGGAGAAGAAAGCACTCGGCACCAACGCCAGAAAGGTGCCGCCCCTGCCGGCAGGAGATCACCGTATCACCGGACTCAGGGTGATGCTTGACGACATCGACGTCAACAGCCATGTCAACAATGCACGATATGTGTACTGGGCCATCAACTGCTATGAACCGGAGTTCCTGGGCACACACACCCCTGACACCATTGAGGTGAATTATATCCAGGAGGGACACCTGGGAGAAAACATCAAGATCATCACCGCCTCCGCTGCTGATGATACAACAGCATTCATCCACTCGGTAAGGAGGGAGAGTGACGACACTGAGCTCTGCCGGCTAAGGATGAGCTGGCAAGAGAACAGGCTTTAAAATCTTTATTAACTTTATACCATGGCAAGGCCCCTGAAAAACAGAACAACAGCACTCCTCACGGCGGTGATAATCGCATCGCTCGCCTGGTCATGCTCGGTGACGCAGAACGCGACCGACACCAAGGATATGTCATATATCTACAACCCGGCAAGGAATGTCTTCACCCCCCATATCTCTGTCTTCAACAAGGATGAGGAGACGTCGCTGCTGACGGTAGCCATTCGCAGGGGAGAGCTCTACTTCTCCCAGGCAAACCCTGAAGGAGTGCCGATGGCCTCCATACTTGTTTCCGTGCGACTCTTCAACAACACACTGGGGGGTGTGCTGGCCGACACAGCCCGCTACAAGTATGATATACCCCGTGAGGATGTCGGCGGTGAATATGCCTTCCGCATGCCCCTGAAGACCGTTGATGGCAACTCATACACGGCAGAAATAAAGGTAATTGACCTGATAAGGCAGAGGACACTGCAGACCTTCACCGATTTTGAGCGTACAGGCAGATACAGTAAGCTGAACTACAAGATCAGGAATCACTTCAGCAAGAATGAGATTCACAGTAACGTGGTAAGGCAGGACCAGTACTTCAACATCATCAGTCCCGCACTTCAGCCCGACACCCTGTGGCTTTTCTACTACAGTGAGGTAAAAGAGACACCTCCCGCACCATCAACAATACTTCCCGAGGTAACCATGGCGCCTGAGCCGGAGAGGATAGTGCCCCTGGCCATTTCTGACACACTGCCGGTGATGCTTCCTGCCCGGGGTATCTATATGTTCTCGGTTGACAGCCTCATACGTGAAGGTCTCGTGCTCTTCAACTTCGGACCCGATCATCCCTCCATGAATGCCCCCGAGACCATGATACTTCCGCTGGCCTATCTCGCCACACCCGAGGAGCTCGATACCATGCTTGCCTCCGTGAAGCCCAAGCTGGCGCTCGACCACTTCTGGCTTGACCGCACCGGCGGCAGCATTGAAAGATCAAAAGAGCTGATAAGGATTTACTACAACCGGACACTCTTCGCCAATTACTACTTCAGCTCATTCAAAGCCGGCTGGCTGACGGACAGGGGGATGATCTACATCATCTACGGTCCGCCCGACAAGGTGTACAAGAATGCCGATGGTGAAAGCTGGGGCTTCAGGAAGCCTCCCGTGAAGAGCCGCTGGGGGTCACGTTACACCTTCGAGGAGCAGTACCTCTGGTTCAACTTCCGGAAGGAGAGGAATCTCTTTTCTGACAATCACTTGGTGCTCAACAGGGCAGGCACGCCCATCAGCTACTGGGATATTGCCGTGGCGCGCTGGCGCGAAGGAAAAGTTTTCAGGCTTGACAACCCGGAGGAGCTTCAATGATGTACAGCGAGAAGGAGTTTATCTTTGGAATGCACCCGGTTCTGGAGGCGATCAGGGGCGGCAGGCAGATAGACCGCCTCCTGGTGCGGCGCGGTTTGCATGGCGGGTCATACCACGAGCTGATGAAGGTGGTAACGGAGATGGGGGTGCCCTGGCAGGTGGTGCCGCCGGAGAAGCTCGACAGCATAACACGCAAGAACCACCAGGGAGTGATCGCCTGGCTGTCGGCAGTGGAGTTTCAGGATATAGAGGCCATCCTGCCCCGTATCTTTGAGGAGGGCAGGGATCCGCTACTGCTGATGCTCGACGGTGTGACCGATGTGCGCAACTTCGGAGCCATAGTACGGTCCGCCTCATGCTTCGGAGCAGATGCCGTCATCATCCCGGAAAAGAACTCGGCAAGGATATCGCCCGACGCCGTGAAGGCCTCGGCAGGCGCTCTCAGCACCTTCCCCGTATGCAGGGTCAAAAGTCTGACTAAATGCCTTACCTTTCTTAAGGAGTCGGGAGTGAAAGCAGTGTCTGCAACTGAGAAAGCACAGACAAAGGCATCATCTGCCGATCTTACAGGACCGGCGGTGTTGATACTCGGATCGGAGGAGAAAGGCATCAGCCCCAAACTGACTGAGATGTCTGACCTGCAGGTGTCAATCCCCATTACAGGAGTCATTGAATCTCTCAACGTTTCTGTCTCGGCAGGCATTCTCTTGTACGAGGTTGTCAGGCAGAGAGGGGGTTATGGGAATTAAGAATTAAGAATTAAGAATTAAGAATTTGATTAACAAGTTCTTATCCTTAGGATGCAGCATAGTGACACTCCTTAATAGGGAGCATCGCAAGGCGGGTTAAACTGCTGCGTCAGACCTTCCCTGTCATCCGAAGCTTTAGCGAAGGATGAGACCTTCAGACTGTAATGACTTTCGGCTTTATGGACTTTCGGCTTTCCTGCCCTCCGAAGCCTTGGCGTAGGAGGGAGACTTTCGACTTAAAAGACTTTCAGACTTTCGACTTAATAATCCCCCTTATCCGGTCATCCAATTGCCGTTGATCGGCGGTGAATGAGGCTATGCCCGCAAGCGTCAGAAGAGTGTCCGGCGCCAGCTCACCCGAGGCTATACGCTCCCTCCACGATGACAGTACCGGTATCTTGCTCTCGGCGGCTATACGTTCATTATCCTCACTGCTCATACGTGGGAACATGTCGCCCAGTCCTGCCTCATGGGCCCGTGCCACCAGCTGCTCACCCGTGGACGGCATCTGCCTGTTAAGCGCGCGTCCGAAATCAATGACCTCCCTGGGCACCTCCCAGAACTTCTCAATGGCCAGTCCTGCCGCATCGCTGCTCAGCGGAACATCATAGTGTCTTCCAAGCCTGCTGTCGAAGAGGCCGGTGAGCTGTTTCCTGCCTGCAGCAGCCACCTTTGGAGGCATGGTGAACACATCAGTACCGGCAAGCAGCTCCAGCTGGGTGTAATTCCTCAGGCTGGCAGCTATCTGCCTGGTCTTCCAACTGTTCTCCGCCGAGAGACGGGTGACCCAGGTCTGGGAGTGCAGCACGGCATTTTCACCCGCACCGGTGCCGTCACCTATACCGTTGTCGGCAATGAATGACCCTATCCTTCCAAGAAAAACATTCAGGTAATCAGGCCTGGCCACAAGGGTGACCAATGCATTCTGCCTGGCACTGAATTCAAGTGTGAAGTTTATCCTGACACCCTGCTCACGAAGCCTGCGTGCGCCTATGAGTCCCTCGGGAGTGTAGGGCACCTTCACTATGAACTGTTCGGGACACAGCTCCCTGTAACGTAGTCCGTACGAGACGATAGCGTCGATGTCATAGGCTGTGTCAGTGTGCAGCTCCACGCTGACCATGCCCCCGAACTTCTTCGCCAGGCGCAGTCCGTGGCGGGCATTGAGAATGAAGGCAATCTCCTTCACCTGTTCGCTGGCTGGCAGATCCCGCACAATCTCCAATGCACTGGGGATGAAACCATCATAGATACCCTTTTGTATCTCATTGTTGATGAGCGTATTATTTGTTGTCAGCGCACTCATCTCAGCGGTCCAGTTGACCTCCGCCTCGTCCATGTCTCCGGTGTCGAGCCACAGCTCCGTACCGGCAGAGCGCAATGCCTGCCAGAAGGGGTCATACCTGGGAGTTACCGGAGAATCGTGAATTCCTGATCTGATAAATGCTGCAAGCTTTTCTTTGTAAGCGTTATTCATGAGCTGTTGGGTTTATCTGTTTGGTTTTAAAATTTCAAGATCGCTGCCTGCCGGGCTCTGGTAGGGTCTCAGCCCGAACCGGGTTACAACAGCATAGGTATAATCTATGACATCCGACTGGACTCCCTCGAACGGAACCCACGAATGGATCTTGCTGAAGCAATAGATCTCCACCGGCAGGCCGATGTCGGTCGATGGCATGTCGCGCACCATTATAGGCATCCGTGTATCTATATTGATATGGTTCCGGAGGTATTCCACCATGTAGGCCCTGAAGGCGTGCAGGTTGGTCAGCGAAGTAGATTCTCCTCTTTCGATAGCCTCTACAGCGTCTTTGTTTTCCTCTAACCATCCGGCTGTCAGCGGCATCCTGGCAATCTCCTCCAGGAGCCCGGGAGTCAAAAATGATATTGACCTGACATCGATCCTTATCTCCCTCTTGATCCTTCTCACCCCGGCATCCTCCATGCCCCTCCAGTTCTGGAATGACTCCGACACCAGGGCATAGGTAGGAACGGTGAGGATCGTCTTGTCGAAGTTCTCAACCTTGACGGTATAGAGTGTCATATCAATCACCGTTCCGTCGACGTTCCTGCCGGGAATGGTTATCCAGTCACCGAGTTTGACCATGTTATTGCCGGAAAGCTGTACGCTGGCAACGAGGCCGAGGATTGTATCCTTGAAAATGAGAGCAAGCACGGCAGTGGCAACACCAAGACCGGTTACCACATTTCCCAGCGACATCCTGAAAAGCACCGACACTGCCACCAGTATGCCGGTAAACACTACCAGCACCTTTGCCACCTGCACATACGGTTTTATAGACCTCCCCCTCGATATCGGATGGGATAGCCATATCTGATGCCACCCTTCAATGAAGGAGCTGAGGGTGAGAGTAACAAAAACAATAATATAGAGTGCGGAGGATTTCTGCACAAAACTGAGCCATCCCGGACTCTCCCTTAGCATCAGAGAAGCCATCTGCCAAACCACCACACCCGGAACAATCAGCGCAAAATTGCGGAACATTTTGGTTGCCAGGAATTTGTCGTCATAAGGCGACCGGGTCCGTTTCACAATTGCGGAGAATACCCTTACTATAATGGCGCGGGTGAAGATCATCGAGAGCCATGCAACAATGGCAACCGCCAGTACCAGCAGGAGTGTGCTGATCCATGAGACTGTACCGGCCGACAGGCCCAGATTCGTCAGAAACTCCCTGACAGTCATTACCGGATCAAATTGACGGAACATTTATGTGCTCTGTTGATACGGCCGTGAAATTACAAATTATCTTTTTTCATGACCGGCACTTTAGTACCTTTACTTCATTAAACTGTTAAATTATGAAAATCTTTTCTTTTTTAGCAATGGCTCTGATGGCTTTATCATTGCAGGCCCAGGTGGTTTTCGACGACTATTTCACTGACCGGACACTGAGGTTTGATTTCATGCTGGCGGGCAACAGCTCCGCCACATCGGTCTATCCGGTTTCCCTGAAGGAGGAACCCTTTTGGGGAGGGTCGCTCACCAACCTTACAGATCCGTTTGGCTACGGCAACTTCAGGTATGAGGTCTATGATGACTCAACGGGCACCCTGATCTATTCCCGCGGTTTCTGCACCCTGTTTCAGGAGTGGCAGACGACGGCAGAGGCAAAAGAGATGGAGAGAAGCTTCCACGAAGTGGCAACCTTCCCCTTCCCGAAGAACAAGGTGAATTTTGTGCTCGACATTCGCAGGCGCGACGGAAAATTCACGAGGCTATACGAGGCAACCATCGATCCGGAAAGCTATTTCATAATCAGGGAAAAACCCGATGCTGCTCTCGCATCACGGATCTGCGGATCTGGTGACCCGCATACCTCACTTGACATAGCCTTTGTAGCAGAAGGCTATACCAGGGAGGAGATGGGAAAATTCAGGTCGGACGTAAAGCGCATGGCAGACATTATGTTCGCGGAGTTGCCGTTCGACAAATACAAAGACAGGATAAACATCTGGGCCATTGAGGCTCCCTCGCAGGAGTCGGGCACTGATGTCCCCGGCGAGGGTGTTTATGTCAACACCGCGCTCAGCTCAAGTTACTATACCTTTGATATCGACAGATACCTGACGACACAGGACATCCGGGAGGTGAACGATTATGCTGCTGCCGCTCCCCACGACCAGATAGTGGTGCTCATCAACAGCCCGAGATACGGCGGAGGTGGAGTTTACAACTACTACAGTGCTGTTACCGCCAATCATCAGAACACCCCTCAGGTGTTCATCCATGAGTTTGGACACGGTTTTGCAGGACTGGCCGACGAGTATTACTCATCGGAGGTGGCATACGAAGAGTTTTATCCTCTTGATGTTGAGCCCTGGGAACCGAACATAACCACAAGGGTCAATTTCGACGCCAAGTGGAAGGACCTGATAGCCAGGTCGGTACCTATTCCCACCCCCAACAGCAAAAAATATACGGGTGTCACCGGACTCTTCGAAGGCGGGGGTTATTCCGCAAAGGGCATATACCGACCCTCTTACGACTGCCGCATGAAGAGCAACCAGGCAGAGACATTCTGCGAGGTATGCCAGCGGGCTATCGAGCAGATGATACTATTCTATTTGGAATAGCAGTCAGCAGTCAGCAGTCGACACTCTTCAGTCAGCAGTCGGCAGTCGGCAGTCGGCAGTCGGCAGTCGGCAGTCGGCAGTCAGCAGTCAGCAGTCAGCAGTCTTCAGTCGGCAGTCGGCAGTCAGCAGTCGGCAGTAACTATCTGACTAATTGACTGCTGACTGCCTACTGAAGACTGGAGACTATTTTTTCTTCTCCCCGCCAGAGGTAGGCGGTTTGGCTATCGAATCGCGCATACCCGTGTCAGCCTCGATATTCTTCATCCTGTAATAGTCCATGATTCCGAGGTTGCCAATTTTGAAGGCGTGGGCCATTGCCAGCGGTATCTCCACCTCTGCCTCAATGACCTTGGCGCGCGCCTCCTGTGCCTTGGCCTTCATCTCCTGCTCATAGGCGACTGCCATGGCGCGGCGTTCCTCAGCCTTGGCCTGTGCAATGTTCTTGTCGGCATTGGCCTGATCCATCTGCAGTACGGCACCGATGTTCTTGCCTATATCGATATCCGCAATATCAATGGAGAGGATCTCGAAGGCGGTACCTGCATCCAGTCCTTTTTCAAGTACTGTCTTGCTTATGCGGTCAGGATTCTCCAGCACCTCCTTATGACTGTGTGCCGAACCTATGGATGATACTATCCCTTCTCCCACGCGTGCCAGGACGGTCTCTTCACCGGCACCGCCCACCAGCTGCTTGATGTTTGCCCTGACAGTCACCCTGGCCTTGGCAATCAGCTGTATGCCGTCGCGGGCAACGGCTGTCACCGGTGGGGTGTCTATCACCTTCGGGTTAACGGACATCTGCACTGCCTGGAACACTTCGCGTCCTGCAAGGTCGATGGCTGTGGCCATCTTAAAGGAGAGGTCGATGTTTGCCTTGTTGGCGGAGACCAACGCATGAACTACCTGCGGTACATGCCCCCCCGCGAGATAATGGGCTTCAAGCTCATCCCGGTTCAGTTTGATTCCTGCCTTGTCAGCCTCGATCATGGCACCTACTACCACTGAAGGCGGCACCTTCCTCCACCGCATGAAGATAAGCTGCAGGAGGCTGGTCCTGACACCCGATACCAGTGCCTGGAACCAGAGACCGATAGGGATGAAGTAAAGGAGTATCCAGAGCAGAATCACTGCTCCGACGATGATGATCACATAAATGCCTATTCCGCTCATAATTATTTAGTTATTGGTTTTACAATCAGTTTGTTGTCGTCGATCCTCATAACCTCAATCTTTTGTCCGGGATCGACCAGTATGTCTATTGACTTGGCTTCATAATACTCACCGTTGACCAGCACCTTGCCTCCGGGAGCGAGACGGGTTACCGTCACTCCCTTATCTCCGGGCTTCACCTTTCCCTCCTGAACGCCCACGTTGTCTACCTTACCGTCGATGGTAGTCTTCAGCATCATCTTATTCCACGTCCCTGCCTTAAGCATGAGTACGGTCATGACTATCATCAGGAAAAGGGTGGATCCGAGTACGATAAAACCTGCCTGTGTGCCAAAGGTGGTGAATGAGAAAACGATTGCCGTTACCAGGCATAAAGCACCTCCTATTCCTGCTATTGTGACACCGGGAATAAGCACGAATTCTATAACAAAGAGCAGCAACCCCAGTAAGATCAAAAAAATTATAACTCCCAGTGACATCTCTTTCTTCCCTTTAGATTACTACTGCTTCAAGGCTCAACTCCTTAAGTCTCATGCTCATTCTTCCAAGTGTGGCGGCATCTCCTACTTTGACCACACAGCCTCCCTTGATGTGGGTAAGTACAGCGCACTGCTCTGCCTGTATCTCATCATGACCACAAACATCCACCAGCGATGAGATGACATGTTCAAAGCTGTTGACGTCATCATTAACGAGCAGAAGAGATCTTTCATTCTCCTCTCCTCTTCTGTTGCTCTCCGGCCGTGGTGCTCTCTTAGTCATCAGGCAGTCTTTTAAGAAGTTCCCTGGCAGCCTCAACCGGTATCTCATACCTGCCTACCCATGCTGCAACCCTGGCAGTGCTGTAGCCATTTCGTATCAGTAGCGAGACGTAGTCTTCGGCGCTTTCAAAAGTAATAAAATTACCAATCAGAAACACCGTTTCCCCCTCGTTGTTTTCAATTATGTCAAGACCTCTCTGTCCGGCCAGGAGTTGAATTTTCTCAATCATTTCCGGTGTGGGGCTGTCAGTACGCATCACCTCGGCTCTGAATGAGAGAGTTCCGACCATACGGGCATTTTCCGGACCGCTCTTCTCTTCTGCGGTGGAGGTCTCTCCTTCGAAAGGCAGAGGCTTGACTCCCCACTCCTTCCCGAGTTGTGCGGCTCTCTCCATGGACACCCGTATATCATTCATCAGAGCTATGACAAAGGCATCGGGAAAGCCGGCCTCACGGGCTTTCGGCAGTGCCTGCCTGGCATCCTCAGGACGTCGGAAGAAGCCGGTATAGTAAAAGGTAATGCCGGTCTCCTTCTTCAGTTTGCCGTAGACAGGGTATAACCCTTTGAAGAGTGACGGATCCAGGACATTCTTGAACGCAGCTATCTGAATGGTATATACCAGTCCGTCGGGAAGGTTTTTATCTATGGGAACAGGATTTGCAGCGCTGTACACCGGCTTTGACCGGACTTCAAAGAGAGAAAAGAGCTGTGGCACCGGATCAGGGGTTGGTGCAGAAGTCCTGGTCTGTGCAGGACCGGGAGTGGTTACGGGAGGCAGGTTCGATGTCGTGGTTGAGGTGGGTTCTGGTGCTGCTGCCGTCTCTGTTGGCTGAGGTATGGCGGTAACAGCTTCTGCTGCCTGTTGCTGCAGGCCGACTGAGTTATCCTCGAGCTTCAGAAAGAGTGCATCGGCCTCCGCCTGCCTTGCGTCAGCCTTCTCCCTGCTCTCAGCGGCTCTCATGCGCATCGGGTCATCTGCCTGAAGAGCCATTTTCTCCATGTCACTTTCGGCAGCGTCAGCAATGGCCGCCAGAGAGTCAGCCTCATGCTGCAGTTTAACCGCAGCGGCAAACACCCTGTCATACTCATCCGGTGCCCCATTCGACGACACTTTCACCTCGCCCTCCGCAGCCTTGACGGAGGAGGGCTCTGTGCTCCGCCCTCCGGATCCCTGGCGTAGGAGGGCCTCGCCCTCCGTAGCCTTGACGGAGGAGGGCTCTGTGCCATGTGCCGTGTCTCTTGTGTTCTCCGTCCACCCGCTTTCGGGGGACTGTGTCGCTTTGCCCCTTGTGGGCTCCCCGCTATCTTCCTTACGCGCTGCAACGGCTGCTACCTGAACAACGTCGAGGGCTCCCTCACCCCGCGAACACTGATCAATATAGCCCTGAACGTCATACTCCTGTGCCAGCCTCCTGCCTGCTGCCCTGGCAAACCTGTCATATGCATCCGCAGCGTCATGAAAATTACCGCTCATCTGCAACGCCCGCCCGTAGTAGAACCAGACCTCATCCGGCACGCTCTTTATGTTGACGGAGCTGTTGATGGCAGAGCCCAGCAACTCCGCCGCACGGGGTATATCGCGCTGTGACTCCGTCAGGCAGGCCCCGGTGTAATATTTATATACCGGGTCACGCGAATAGAGCAACAGCAGCCCGTTGAAATGGGTATACGCAACCTCGTAGTCACCCCTGTCCCATGCAGCCTGTGCGGCGACCTTCGAAGGCTTCAGAGAACCCTCCTGACCCAGCAACGGCCACGATGGCAGGAGCAGCAATAGTATCATGACCGCGAACCATCCGGAGGCCTCTCTGTTAATAACTAAGAGAGAGAAATTTTTTACGATAGACGATATCTTCATACCTTTACCAGTCTTAACAAAAATACAAAAAAGTGATGACCCAGCCCACATCCGGCACACCCGCACCGCAGTTCGAGGGTACCGACCAGAATGGTAACAGCGTAAAGCTAAGCAATTACCTCGGAAAGAAAGTTGTGCTTTATTTTTACCCGAAGGATAACACTCCCGGCTGCACTGCCGAGGCATGCAGTCTCAGGGACAACTATGAAGAGCTGCTGAAGCAGGGATTTGCGGTTTTGGGTGTCAGTCCTGACAGCGTGGTGTCACACGGAAAATTTGCCGCAAAGTATGAGCTTCCCTTCCCGCTCATCGCCGACCCTGAGAAGAAGATACTGACTGCATACGGGGCCTACGGTGAGAAGACGATGTACGGCAAGAAGGTAACCGGAGTCATCCGCACTACCTTCATCATCGATGAGAAGGGCATGATTGAGAAGGTGATCAAAAAGGTCGACACCAAGGATCATGCGCCGCAGATCTTCAAGCTATACGGGAATGTCTAACTGCTATAAGAATAAGTAAATGGAAAGAAAAGAAGTAAACAAGGAGAAGCTCAAAGCACTTGAGGTGACGCTCGGCAAGATCGAGAAGGATTTTGGACGGGGCACCATCATGAAGCTGGGCGATCATGCCATTGAGAATGTACAGGTTATCTCCACCGGGTCGATCGGGCTCGATGCCGCTCTCGGCATTGGTGGGCTACCGCGCGGAAGAGTTGTTGAGATTTACGGTCCTGAATCATCGGGCAAGACCACACTGGCCATTCATGCCATCGCCGAAGCGCAGAAGGCGGGCGGCATTGCAGCCATGATCGATGCCGAGCATGCCTTTGACAGGTTCTACGCTTCAAAGCTGGGCGTCGATGTGGAGAACCTGCTTATCTCTCAACCTGATAACGGTGAGCAGGCGCTTGAGATAGCAGATCACCTTATCCGTTCCGGCGCCATTGACATCATCGTGATCGACTCGGTGGCGGCGCTCACGCCCAAGGCTGAGATAGAGGGCGAAATGGGCGACTCGAAGATGGGACTGCAGGCCAGGCTGATGTCGCAGGCGCTGCGCAAGCTGACAGCGAACATCAACAAGACCAACACCACCTGCATATTCATCAACCAGCTCAGGGAAAAGATAGGGGTGATGTTCGGCAATCCCGAGACCACCACCGGTGGCAACGCCCTGAAGTTCTATGCCTCTGTCAGGCTCGACATCAGGCGTTCAAGCCAGATCAAGGATGGCGAGGATGCGGTTGGCAACCGGGTCAGGGTCAAGGTGGTAAAGAATAAACTGGCACCTCCGTTCAGGAAAGCCGACTTTGATATACTCTTTGGTGAGGGCATCTCCCGTAACGGTGAGCTGGTCGACCTGGGTACCGACTTCAACATCATCAAGAAGAGCGGATCGTGGTTCTCCTACGGTGATACCAAGCTGGGGCAGGGCCGCGATGCCGTCAAGAAGATCATGGAGGATAATCCGGAGCTGGCCGACGAGATCAAGGCAAAGATCACAGAGCAGCTTAAGGAAAAGGTTAAATGATACTTTAATACAAGAACCAACGAACCATCGGGGTATTTCTCTTATTGACCCTGTTTCAATATTGTCAGGAAACAGATTTCTTTCAGAATGAATATTTAATCTCGCTGTCCGTACCTAAGGATAAGCGACAGAGATATTATGTTTAGTCGCCCCCGGGGATTCTTTCGGGTTTGAGCAAGCTGAACATCACGGCTGCGGTGAATGCCAGAAGGTAGCTTGCGAGACGCTCCGACACACCCGTCGGGTCAGCCAGCCATGTCTTCCATATGATGGCTGACAGTGTGCCGGTTATCAGGGAGGCATATACTCCTGCCCTGGAAAACTTCTTCCAGAAGAGCAGAAGCACTATTGCCGGGCCGAAGGAGGCGCCGATGCCGCTCCAGGCATAAGATACCAGGCCATAAACCGTATCTTCCATCGTCAGAACCAGCAGGAAGGCAACCACGCCAACCGTCAGGGTAAGGAACTTGTTCAGGAAGAGAAGTCTCTTCTCAGGCATCGGTTTCCGCTGCAGGTTGCTCCAGATATCCTCGGTGATTGATGACGAGACCACTATCAGCTGTGAGGATGCCGTTGACATCATGGCCGACACGGCTCCTGAGAGCAGGATACCCGCCAGCAGAGGGTTAAGCAGGGTCATAACCATAATTGGCATTACCTTTTCCGAATCGGCAGCGATGGCAGCAGCGCCTTCACCCATCAGTCCTTCCTGTACCATCTTAAAACCGATGATACCGATGAGAAAGGCTCCGGTATAAGCCAGCAGGGTCCATCCGATGGCTACCACCCTTGCACGCTTTGTCTCAGCTGGATTGCGCATGGCCATCATCCTGTTGAGCAGCTGCGGCTGCCCGGTATAACCGAAGGCCCAGCTCAGGCCGTTGACCACCAGCAAGGCCCAGGCTCCGGTTGTCAGCGTCGCAGAGGCTTCATGCAACGCAACATCAGAATGCATAAGGGCCTCGGCAAAGCCTATTCCGTTGGCTGCAGCAATAAACAGCGCAACTATCGGCAGCACCACGCACGTTATTATCATCAGGATAGCCTGAAAAGCGTCGACGGCCACCACGGTGATGAAGCCCCCGAGCATGGAATAAAGAGTTACGATGCCCGCACCTATCACCATGCCCCAGAAGGGTTCGATCTCAAAGGTGTCATTGAAGATCTTCCCGGCGCCGCTGAACTGTGCCGAGAGGTAGAGGACGAAGAAGATGATGATGATCACCGACGACAGCAGTCCTATTTTCTTTTCGGAGCCGGGGAACGACCGGAAAAAGAGTCCTGAGACAGTCAGCGCCCCGGTTTTCTCGGTTACTCTTCTCAGGGGCTCAGCCATGAAGATCCAGAGGAAGAGGATTCCGGAGACGCACCCTATGGCCACCCAGATGGCACTCCACCCTTCGGTATAAGCAAAGCCAGTCAGTCCCAGCAACAGCCAGGCCGACTCGCCGGTAGCCCTCTCGGAGAGGGCAAGGAACAATCCGGGAATCTTCCTGCCGCCAAGGACGAAGTCGGCGTTGGTCTTCGACCGGCGTGAGGCATAAACAACAACGGCTATGAGTAAAACGAGGTATCCGGCAAAAACAGTGATCAGCATGGCATGGTTCGATTCAGGGATTTTTCCTCCGGGTGCAGCCTTCGTGAAAGCCTGAATTCAATCCAAAAATAATTATATCACTGAAAAAAACAATTCCGGTTATTGCTTTAATCGGTGAGTTATCAATCTCAGATGCAAGAAGTGGAGCCTGCACTCCACTCCCAATACGAACCTAAGCCTATTGTGTAGATGACCGGTGACATATACCCGTGGCCGGCATACGGTTCTTCTTGCTCCCAAGCCGGCCAGTAATATGTCAGGCGTCCAGACCAAATTGCATACCTCGTCCGGACACCTCAGGTTTCCCGGGTCATCGCGCAGGAGATCGAAATCTGGATTGGTGGCGATGAGATTGAAGTAGTGCCTGGGAATATCAGGCCTATCAACCGTCTTCTCAAACCATCCGACCGCTTCTTCCCTGTTACCCAAAATGGAATACCACCAGGTAATAAAGAACGGATGGCCGGCTTACCTGACCGGGTTCTAACTCACCTGTTGCAGGCATTACCACCCCGGCACGAAGTTGAGCCCAAAGACAGGGTTCCTGAATCCTCCGTTCTGCAGCGGGAAGGCACAGTAGGGCTCAAGGATCAGATACCCAAGCAGGTTTATGCGCACCGAGGCGCCGGTGCTGAAGAGCGGGTATTTTTCGTTTTCAGCCGCCTGCGAGCTGCCGTCATTGAATATGATCCTGTCACCGCCATACCACGCCAGCCCTGCATCAAAAAAGAGATTTACATCAGTCAGGAACCATTTTGACTTGATCAGGGCAAGCCTCTCCGGACCGCTGAACGGGAACCTCAACTCGGCGTTTGCCACAGCCATACGCGAGCCGCTCAACCTTGAGATGTTCAGTGAGTTCAGCTCTATAGTGCTCTCTGTGCCGTAACCGATGTCCTCATATCCCCGTATGAGCCAGGGATAGCCTAAGTAGAGAGGCTGAAGGAGGTCATCGCCGGAGCCTGACCCATTTCCGTACATGCCATAGCTGTAAAGACGAAATGCAAGGCTCACCGGTTTGAGGAAGAGATAGTGCCTGTAATCAAAGAGTGAGGTGAACATATCCGTCGCCCCGAAATACTTGTCTACCTGGCATCTTGCCCTGCTGCCCTGCATCGGGGCCGTCATGCCGAACAGTGAATTGTCCTTGACATATGCAAAAGATAACTGCTGATAGCTGCTCCCCTCCGGTGCAGGTATCTTCTCCCTGGTGCCGCCGATATTTAAGCCGTTCAGCAAGTAGTAATAATCATACCGGTCAATACGGTAATAATACCATGATGATGAAGCCGTTGCCTCAACCCGCCTGGTCTGGGAGAATGGCAACGAAGCATAAAGGGTAAGATTATCCTCAAACAACCTGATATAATCAAGCTGCAGCACCTCAACGGGCACCATCTCACCCTCCAGGCTGACCGAATCGGCCCGGGATGACATGCTACCGGCACGGTATGGAATATGCGAGATGGCAGTGCCCCATTTAATCCTGCCCTTCTGCCTGATATATGCTGCCTGTCCCGCAAAATCATATATCTCACCGTTGAGGGAGAGGGAGGAGTATAGCTGGTTGTCACCGATCATATCACTGAATATCATATTGATACTTCCTCCCAGATTGTTCCTGTAGATACCTGTCGAAACCCCTATACTGGCATTGTTCGAGATGTAATCGAGCTTGAATTTGGATTTGTAAGGCAGATGTTTCACCGAATCTGCCGGCAAAGGTTCGCTTGACTTCCTGCTGTAGAGTGTCGTGTCTATCAGGTTAGCCGATACATGGTGGAGCGGAGGGAGAGTGCCGGCATCAAAATTGACCACCGAACCGTCAACCTCCACCGGCTCAAAATCATTGTCACCGGCAACCACAATATGGTAAGAGTTTTTGATATAATAGTTATAGACTGTTATGTTGCCGCTGCGTGAACGGCTCATCGCCGGCGACCAGGGTGTTATTCCGCTGATGCCGGTCATGTAGGATGTGAGTCTGAAGAGGCGCCCGGATTCAATATCGTATTTATACATGTTCCTGAAGCCGTCAGCGTCCGAAAGGAAATAGACGGAGCTGTCGTCGGACGAGAACCACGGGTTCATATTGTAAGCACCGTCAAAAAGATCGATCTCCCTGATACTTCCTGTTTTCATGTCCAGGATTGCCAGGGCAAAGCTGAATTTACGGTGACCGGCACTGCTGTTTATCTTCTCCTGTGAGAAGATGATCTTACGGCCGTCTGAAGACCATGAAGGGTGAATGTTTGAGGCGAAGTCATCTGTAAGCTTTTTAGTCTCATCCGACATAATGTCATACAGGTAGAGATCACTTATACCTTCCGATGACCCTGTGAAAACTATCTTTCTGCCGTCAGGCGACCAGGCGGGGTTTGCCAGTGCAGGCACCCCCCTGACGGCTACCTCCCTGGTAATCCGGCCTCTCTTTGCATCCACGAAGGCAAGCTTGTTGATCCCGTCGCTGAATAGCACGAAGACGTACTTGCTGCCGTCAGGCGACCAACTGCCACCTGATTCGACATAGTTGAAATCGTCATAGGTCCGTGCAGCAGCCCCTGACACCCTGCTTACAACCTTGCCTGTGACAGCATCGGCAATGAAAAGATCAAGCGTAAAGACGTTCTTTTCAGAGAAGAAAGCGATATACTTACCGTCAGGACTGATTGATGGTGATATGTTAATTCTTCCGCCGTTCTCCCCTGTTATCAGCTCTTTGCCTGCAATTTCATCAGCCTCTGCCGTCAGATACTGACTGTAAAACAGCCTGGTGGCACTCGACCATAATCCTGACAGGGTTTTCTCATCGTAACCCAGGATTGTGTCAGCCGCCTTGCTGAAGCCATATTGGGCCGTCTTCTCAAACAGCGGGATAATGACAGTGTCACCCCACGTCTTTCCAACCATGGCCCAGAATGCCTGTC
>DHHM01000004.1 GCA_002403305.1 Bacteroidales bacterium UBA4772 | reverse complement strand
TTGTTTATGTTAACGGATAATCATTTATGCGCATTATACTTTTTTTTACTGCCATCACGCTGTGCCTGTCATCCTGCACTCCGCAGGTTGAATACGCCGTTATCGACGGCCTGACCCAGGGAACCACCTACCATATCGTGGTTGAGAAGAGTCCCGGGCTCGATGTCATGAAACTCCGGCAGGATATTGAAACTCTTTTTTCGAGAGTTGACAACTCTCTTTCCATATACAACGACTCTTCTGTCATCTCCCGGATCAACGGCAACCGGAGCGACCTCACCGATTCACTCTTTCGCGAGGTGTTTCGCCTCTCATCCCTTGTCTCGGAACAGAGCGGAGGACTCTTTGACATCACCGTCGGTCCGCTGGTGAAGTCGTGGGGCTTCGGTCCCGATGCCATGAAACGGTTCGACGAGTCAATGCTTGACTCACTCCTGGCTCTTGTGGGTATGGAGAAGCTGAAGCTCGAGGGTGAACGGATCGTCAAAGCTGATCCTGACATGTTCATCGATGTCAATGCCATTGCCCAGGGCTATACTGTTGACCTGGTGATTGACCTGCTTGTGCGACAGGGCATCAGGGAGTGTCTTGCCGAGGTGGGGGGAGAAGTGCGTACGCTGGGCGACAAGAGAGGTGCGGGATGGCATGTGGGCATTGATAAGCCAACTGACGGCAACTTTCTCCCCGGCGATGACATGACGGCAAAGGTGAGGCTCGACAACAGGGCGCTGGCCACCTCGGGCAACTACCGCAAGTTCTACGTTGAAGACGGGATCAAATATTCGCATACCATCGACCCCCGGTCGGGCTATCCCGTCAGGCATACCCTGCTCAGTGCCACGGTGATAGCACCAACAGCGGCCGATGCCGATGCCTGGGCTACCGTGTGCATGGTAGCAGGTATTGAGGAGGCAACCGCTTTCATTGAGAGATATGACTTTCTTGAGGGTTACATGGTCTTTTCCGATGAGAACGGGGAGATGAACAGCTGGATCTCCTACGGGCTGAAAAGACTTATCAAAGAAAAATAATCATTGTGTGGTTCCTTTTCGGGTGCGGGCGGGAACTGACATGCGGCAAGGGCAGGAGTGACACTGCCAGGTGAAGAAGCTAAGCTAATCCTCATTCATGGCGCAGCCACAGCAGCCGGCACCGTCGACAGGGTTGCATCCAGTGTCGGTGGCCTGGGCACAGGTAATACCACGTTTACGCATCTCCCTGTTTTGGCCTACGTGTGTCTCGGGAAAGCGACCGTTTGGTTTGACGATGATGGTAATCGCCATACCTGCCAGGGCGATCGCCACAAGCACTGCCGATAATATTATAAGTTTCAAAAGCATCAGTTATAATTTATTACGGTGTAAAGATAACCAATAATAAAACATCTGCAGGGCGGGTTTGTTCGCAGGGCTGGCATGTTTGCATGGCCATTATTTCCGATGCGACGGCAGCTTTCATGACTCTTCGTAGCTGATGAATTGTCCTGCAGCAATGCCAGTGGCTGTCATGATCCTTCTTCCCGATGGACGTCCTGTTCAATGGTGAACGCGGCTGTCACGACTCTTCCTCCCTGAGGAGTTCCCTGTCAACTATATCTGCAGCTTCCTGTACCTTTTTCAGCTCCTCGGGTGTGTAACGTCTCAGTTTGATCTTCGCCGCAGCCATGAAGATGGTCATGAACGGGCTGATGATGTTGAAGAAGCAGTAGGGTGCGTAAGCCCAGGTGGAGACGCCCAGCACGCTCGACTGTGTCGCGCCGCAGGTGTTCCAGGGCACCAGCACCGAGGTCACCGTACCGGAGTCCTCCAGCGTGCGGCTCAGCAGCTCGGGCTTGAAGCCCATGTCGCGGAATTTCTTCGCATACATCCGTCCGGGTATCACAATTGACAGGTACTGGTCGGAGGCTGTGACGTTGAAGAAGAGGCATGTGGCCACCGTTGACCCTACCAGCGTGCCGGCGTTGTGCACAGACTTCATCATGCGCTCGGTGATGGTACGCAGCATACCCGACGCCTCCATCAGTCCTCCGAAGAACATTGCGCAGATAATGAGCCATACAGTATTGAGCATGCCCGCCATCCCTTTGGTCTTCAGCAGCTCGTCGACGGATAGGTCGCCGGTGACTATTGTCACCGGACCGAACATCGCCTTTGTCACCGAGATGTATGCCTGCTTGACGTAAGAGCCCTCCGTGCCCGCAATCTCCCTGAGGAGGTCGGGCTGGAAGATGATGGCGCAGACTGCTCCAAGGAGTGTGCCGGCCAGCAGCGACGGCAGCGGCGGCACCTTCTTTACAATGATGAATATCAGAAAGGCCGGAACGATGAGCAGTACCGGACTGATATTGAATCTTGCCTTTATTGCTTCCTGCACCGCGATGGTCGTGGTGGCGGTCTCGCTGTAATCGCCCGAGAAACCTATGATCAGGAAGATTATCAGAGTGATGATCAATGACGGGCCTGTAGTAATCACCATATACCTTATATGGGTAAAGAGGTCAGTGCCTGCCACCGCCGGGGCCAGGTTGGTGGTGTCGGAGAGGGGAGACATCTTGTCGCCGAAGTAGGCTCCCGATATGATGGCGCCGGCAACCATCGCCTCACCGAAACCGAGGGTCGTGCCTATGCCCAGCAGTGCCACACCTATGGTGGCTACCGTTGACCAGGAGCTGCCGGTGGAGATGGAGACCAGAGAGCAGATGAAGACTGTGGCAAAAAGGAATATTACCGGATTGAGTATCTCCAGTCCGTAATAGATAAGCATTGGTATGACGCCGCTAATCATCCAGGTTCCCGCCAGTGACCCGATAAGGAAGAGGATAAGCATGGCAGGCATGGCGGTCATGATGGTGTGGGTGACTCTCTTGAGAAGGTAATTCCATTTGAATCCCAGGAGGACGGAGATAACTCCTGCCACCGCAGCAGCAAGTATGAGGGCTATCTGGTTGGCACCCGAGAGGGTGTCGTCACGGAAATATTTTACATTGAGGGCAAGCAGGACGATCAGGACTACCAGGGGCAGGAGCGACTGCAGCATCGAAGGGTTTCTGCTCTGTTTTGCGGACATTGAATAAATCTGATGTTGCGACGTGCAATTTACTATTTTCCGCGCTTTTTCTTGATTTTGACCTTAAAAGTTCTTACTTTGTATCATCCTTTAATTGTCATATGGGCCAGTATCCTGACATATTCAGCATCAATCCCGAGGACAAGATACCGGGGAAGGGTAGGGTTCTCATCTCTGAGCCTTTTCTTACCGACCGCTTTTTCAACCGCACCATTGTTTTTCTAACAGAGCACACGGCAGAGGGCACGGTAGGCTTCATCCTCAACCGCGTCATCGACCTGATGGTCAGCAGTGCCGTGGAGGGTTTTGACGGTTGGGATGAACATCTCAGCATCGGAGGCCCTGTGGCTCCCGATACCCTCCATTACCTCCACACGCTGGGCTCAAAGGTGCCGGGCAGCCTTCCGGTTATACCCGGTATATGGTGGGGAGGAGAGATCGACGCCCTGCGCAACCTTATTGCCACAGGCACCGTCACCCATGACCAGGTGCGCTTTTTCCTGGGTTATTCGGGATGGGAGAAGGGACAGCTGAAGAGAGAGCTGACTGAGAACTCATGGGTCATTGCCAGGGTGCCGCCGGAGGTAATCATGAAAAGCCGCGGCGACGTATGGCGCAATGTGCTGCGCTCACTCAACAACAAATACCGTATCTGGGCAGAGTTTCCCGAATCGCCCGAGATGAACTGATGTCCACGTTACGGTTCCTGCAGTGACCGGAGAAATCAGTGCATTATCCTGAATACCAGCTCGCGCAGCAGATGGCCCGCGTCACTGCCCACCTCGCCGAATCCCTTGGCCTTGAGATCGTATGACCTGATGAGGCTGATGATGTTCATGGTAGCCCCGACATTGTAGATGGCTGCAGCTGCACGGAAATCCTTAACATACCCCGGATATGTCTTCAGCATCGCCACCACATTGCCGTCACTCCTGTCCTTGAGGGTATGAAAGATGAGCACCCTGGTGAAGCTGTTGAAGAGCACCGGGAAGATGAGCGGAATGATCTCCTTCTTTGAGTGGCCGGCATAATAATTCACCACACGAGCCGCCTTCAGCGGATCGCGGTAGACAATCGCTTTCCAGAGCTCGTTGGGGGAATAGTCCTTGCTGATGCCTATACTCTTCTCTATCAGCTCCGTGGTGATGCGGGGGTTATCCTTCGGGAGGGAGATGATGAGCTTTTCAAGCTCGTTGGCTATCTTGCCAAGATCATTGCCGAGAAACTCTGCCAGGAGCCTCGATGCATCGGAGCCGGCCATAATGCCCCTGTCAGTAAGGTACCTGTCTATCCATCCGGGTATCTGGTACTCGAATACCTTCTCTGACTCAAAGTACCAACCTTTTTTGGAGAGCGACTTATACAGGGAGCGTCTCCTGTCAAGGCCGTCATACTTGTAGGCAACAACGAGGATTGTCGAGTTCAGGGGATTGTCAACATATACCAGCAGATCATCGATCTTCTTGAGCTTCTGCGCCTCACGCACAATCACAACCTGCTGGTTTGACATCATCGGGAAACGCCGGCAGGTCTCAATGACCTGCGTGACAGACACATCAAGGCCATAGAGGACTGTCTGGTTAAAATCCTTCTCTGACTCATCAAGCACGTTCTCTTCAATGAAGTCGGTGATAAGGTCAATATAATAGGGCTCCTTCCCGGCAAGGAAATAGACCGGCTTGTAGATCTTGTTTCCGAGGTCCCTGATGATCTCTTTGTAGTCGGCTGCCATCAGAAGCGCAGATGTTTTACCGATATGCCGTTCTCCTCGATCTCTGTCAGCGCCTCAATGCCAATGCGCAGGTGCTTCTCAGTGAAGAGGCTCGTCACCTTCTGGTCGCTCTCCCCGGTCTTGATGCCGGTGGATATCATAGGCTGGTCTGAGACAAGCAGGAGCGCACCGGTGGGTATCTCGTTGGCGAAACCAACCGTAAAGATGGTGGCTGTCTCCATATCAATGGCCATAGCGCGCGTCTTAACAAGGTACTTCTTAAACCTGTCATCATACTCCCAGACCCGTCTGTTGGTGGTATAAACCGTTCCGGTGTAGTATTCGAGGTTGTTTCTCACAATGGCGGCGGAGACAGCGCTCTGAAGCTTGAAGGCCGGCAGGGCCGGTATCTCCTGTGGCAGGTAGTCGTTCGAGGTACCGTCGCTGCGGATAGCAGCTATCGGAAGGATGAGGTCGCCAAGCTTGTTCTTCTTCTTCAGCCCTCCGCACTTGCCAAGAAAGAGCACCGCCTTGGGCTGGATGGCGCTGAGGAGATCCATGATCGTGGCTGCGTTGGGACTGCCCATACCGAAGTTGATGATGGTGATGCCGCCGGCAGTGGCACTGGGCCAGTTTTTGTCCTTACCCTCAACTTTCACCTTGTTCCACTTTGCAAACAACTCAACATAGAGAGTGAAGTTGGTGAGGAGTATGAATTCTCCGAAGGAGGCAAGGTCCTTTCCCGTGTACCGGGGCAGCCAGTTGCTGACTATATCTTCTTTCGTTCTCATGATCTCCGGTGCTGTTTGTTTATATTTGCCCATCTAAGGGTTACCAAAAATACAAATTAAGTTGAAACCGCTGAAACTGCCTCCATGTTCATTGCGCATAAAAGAGGGTCCTGGAGAAAAGGCCATCTATGATCCCCTGCGTAAGAAGTACGTGGCCCTCACACCTGAGGAGTGGGTGAGACAGCATTTTGTAAATTACCTGGTACAGCACCTCGACTACCCTCCCGGACTTATTGGCATTGAGGTTGGCTTCAGGCTTCACTCGATGCTCCGCCGGGCAGATATCCTGATTCATGACCGCTCCGGCGAACCTGTGATGATTGTTGAATGCAAGGCTCCTGAGGTTAAGATAACCCAGGAGGTATTTGACCAGGTCATAAACTACAACTTCAGCTACGGGGTCAGATACCTGGTTGTCACCAACGGAATTACTCACTATGCCGGGAAGATAGACACCGCGGCACACAGTTTTGATCTGCTCGATCATATTCCTGATTATGAAACTATTATACGGACAGAGCCATGATTGACGTGACATGCGCCCTGATCCGCAATGATGAAGGACTGGTGCTTGCAATGCGGCGCGGACAGGGCATGAGCAATGCCGGCAAGTGGGAGTTTCCGGGGGGAAAGACCCGCGAGGGGGAGGATCATGAGGATTGCATCGTCAGGGAGATAGACGAGGAGCTGGGTATCTGTATTATCATTACCGGCACGCTGGAGCCTGTGGAGCACGATTACGGTGACAGGGTGATACGGCTGATCCCTTTCCTGTGCGAGACGCTGGCATCAGGGCCGGAGTTGAGAGAGCATGACGATTATCGATGGATGAAGCCCGAAGAGCTGGCCACGCTCGATATGACGGCAGCGGATGTCTTTGTTGCACAGCAGTATGCGGCACAGTTTACGGCAAATGCCAGCAGTGAAAGCCGGACGGAAGGTGATTCACAGACTGGGCAGTAGTGAAGGGAATTAGGAATTAAGAATTAAGAATTAAGAATTTGATTACAAGTAACATAGGTTAATAAAATAACCGACTTTAAGGACTTCCGACTTTAAGGACATTCGACTTTAAGGACTTTCGACTCATTTCATCTTCATCGTCTTTTTGATCCACGCGGTCATTATCTCCAGCGCCTCAGGGGCAAAGGTCTCTTCGATCTTGATATACTCCTCAGGTGAGCCTGTCTCAGCATGCTGGAAAAGATGGTTGAGATCTGGCATGGCTACTGTCTTGACCTTTCTGTTGCCGCCCTTTTTCAGGGCCTTCTTTATTGCCGGCAGGTTCTGCTCATGGTTTACCTGAAGATCCTTCTCCCCGTTGAGAGCCAGCACCGGGCATCTGACCTGTGCCCAGAACGGCGCCGGGTCGGCCTCAATGAAGTATCTCATCCATGGATTGTTGACAGAGGTCAGTCCCTGCGTGAAGGCTGCCATCTTCTCCTTGCGCTGGTCACCACTTAGTCCCTGTTTATCGAGTTCACTGCCGTACCACGCCATGGCATCCTTAGCAAACTGGCGCTGGTCGGGTTCCTCCACGGCCATCTTGAAAAGATGGCTGTTGACGGCAACCGTCTCTTCAATCTCAGCTTCGTCCATGCCTGAGGCCGCATAGATGTCACGTGCCTGCTGCAGCATAATCTCGGATCCGCGTACCCCGGGTCCTGCCAGTGATACAATAAAGGCAATGTTGTTGTTGCGTGATGCCACTATCGGGGCTATCATTCCCCCTTCGCTGTGTCCTGCCAGACCTGTCTTCCCGTGGTCGATCTCCGGGCGCTGCAACAGGTATGTCACTGCTGCCCCGGCATCATCGGCGAGCGTCATTGTGGTTGCATTGTTCATCCTCCCCTTTGATTTGCCGATGCCCCTGTCATCATACCTGAGCACGGCGATACCGTTGCGCGTCAGGTGGTCGGCGATGACATGGAACGGTTTGTGGTAGAAGATGCTCTCATCACGGTCCTGAGCGCCAGAGCCAGTGATAAGCACCACGGCAGGGAAGGGGCCTTCGCCCTCCGGCAGTGTCAGTGTGCCTGCCAGGTCGAAGTTTTCGACGGGGTTAAGGAAGGTGACCTCCTCCTCCTTATACGGATAGGGGGGCTCGGGTGTCTGGGGGCGGTTGTACTCAACCACAGGTGCTGCCTCATTTTTAAGGTCGAGGTCTATGCTGACTCCCATCTGTATCAGTCTGCCGGTGAGAAGAGTGTCGCCCACAGGCAGCCCCCTGTATTCGCCTCTTATCAATGGGGCCCGGGCAATGAGAGTGTCATCTTCGAAGGCGACCCTGCCCATGGGGATTCCCATTGCCCCCTGGTCGGGTGAGTCAAGTGTGCCCTTGATTGTGTCTGCTGCGGTCATCTCGAAGTGGAACACCAGCCGCAGGTCGCCGGCAGGAATGCTGAGTGTGCCCACCCAGGTGCCTTCGATATCTTTCAGTGATCTCTGGCTGACAGCTGCTGTGGCAGCAAAAGCAAGTACAAGTAAAAAAACTATTGATCTTTTCATCGGGAGCAAATATTTGTAATTTCAGTGCAATCTCAAAAATAGCTATTTCCGGTTGGATTACGGGGAGTGAAAATATGTTTAACATCCATTATGCTGAATTTCCGCTGGTGAACGCCTTTACCATGTGCCGGCCAGGTTTTCAGGTTCGGAACAAATACGAAATAACGGATCCCCCTGTAGGTGATTTGCCTTGTAGCTGCTCTGGTTTAGCAACAGTGGCACGGCCAAAAGCACTCCCGGTCCGCGGATGGGATGAATCGCTATTCCGGCAGGGTTATGATGAACTCGGTGCCTCCGCCGGAGCGCGTTCTGACAGATATCTCTCCCCTGTGCAGCAGCACGGCGTTCTTTACTATTGAAAGTCCCAGCCCCGTGCCGCCGCTTTTACGCGAGCGCCCGTCGTCGATCCTGTAAAACCTCTCGAAGATCCTTGGCTGATGCTCCGGGGGTATGCCGATACCGTTGTCAGCAAAGGAGATGGTGCGGTAACCCGGGTCTGAGCTGATACTCCTGACAGTGATGGTGATGTTCTCACCGGCATAGGAGACGGCGTTCTCCATCAGGTTCTGGAAGACGGAGACGATTAATGACCTGTTGGCGGTGATGACAGTGCCGGAGGGGATGTCAATCTCGACGGTGATATTCTTCTTATTGATGGCCGTAAGAAGGATGTCGTGCACATCTTTCAGCACTTCTGCCAGGTCAACCTTCTCAAAGGTGAAGCTGCCGCCTGTCTCGTCAAGCTTGTTGAGAGTGACTATGTCAGTTATGAGGTCTGTGAGGCGTGTCGACTGTGCCATTGCCTTCTCAAGAAAATACCTCTTCTTCTCTTCACTCAGGTCATCATTGACCATCAATGTCTCAAGGTAACCCCTGACGGAGGAGATGGGGGTCTTGAGCTCATGGGCTATGTTGGATGTCATCTGCTGCCTCATGGTCTTGCTGTGCTCGGTGCGGGTGATGTCTGTCAGCAGTATCTCGAAGCTGTCATCGTGGAAAAGTATGCACCTGATACCGAAATACCGCCCGGACTTCTCAATGCGTTGCTCTGTTGAGGGCGTGTCAGACCTCTTTGCGGCATCCCGCTGATGCTCCTCAATGAATGAGCGTATGCCTTCAAAAAGGGGATGGTCAAGGAAGGCCTCAGGCTGGATCGACTCATCGCCTGTGACGGCATTGAGAAACTCCATGAAGTGGCTGTTGGAGAGAGTCAGTTTCCTGTCGGCGGAGAAGAAAGCCACGCCTTCGTTCAGCACGTCAAGATGCCTGAAGAGCTTCTCCTTCTGCAGCTCAAGCTCTGAAGTATTTCTTGCCAGGTTGTTGTATATCCTGACTATCTCCTTGCCGGTCTCGCCTATCTCGTTCTTCGGGAAAACGACGGTGGGGTCATTGCCTTCGCCCCGCCTCACCCTGGCGGCGAAGTCGCGCAGCATGGTGATACCCCTGCTCATCCGACCCGTGACCAGCAGCAGGAGAGCCCATATAGCCACGAAGATCACGATAATGAAGGGCAGAAAGCCTGTCTCAAGCTTAAGGAACCCTTGGATACGGAGGTTGTACTCCTCGGCAAGCCTGATATAATAGTCACCGTAGTATCTTGAAAGGTAGTAGTAGTTCTTGCCGGTTGAATCAGATTTCCGGATGACAGTTGCGTAGGGTGCATTGAGCGACTTGCTTACCTCGGGCCTTCCCAGGTGGTTGTCCATGCCTGACCAGTCCTCCACTGAGCTGTCGTACAGCACCCTGCCGTCAACGGCAATCACTGTTATGCGAAGGTCAGGAATGGGTATGAGGTTGAGGATGGAGTCTACCAGCATGAAATCACCGGTCTCTGTAAGCGAACGGGCCCTAACATAATTGTCGACAAGCTGGGCCATGTCATTCAGCCGGTTGTCGAGAGCATCGATCCTGATCTTCTTTTCGCGGTAGTACTGAAAGGCGAGGACAGCGACGGTAAACAGCAGGAAGATACTGAAATAGTACAGGAACAGCCGGTGTCTGTAACTCTTGCTCTCTCTCATGCGGTTTTCTCTTCAGTCACCGAAATAGTAACCGTATCCCGATTTGTTTTTTATCATGTTGCCCTTTTCTCCCATCTTTTTCCTGATGCGGGCTATTGTGACATCTACAGTACGGTCGGTGACGATCACCTCATCGCCCCACACCTTTGAAAGAATATCATTCCTTGAAAATATTTTTCCGGCATTGCAGATGAAGAGGGCAAGAATCTCATACTCTTTCCTGGTAAGCTCTATAGGTTTCCCTTCAGAGAATATCAGTTTGTCGGCCGTATCAACGGTGAAGTCCCCGGCTACGGTCTCAATAGTCACCTGTTCGGGTGACGACCTGCGGAGGATGGCCTTCACCCTGGCGCTCAGTTCCCTGATGCTGAACGGTTTGGCAAGATAGTCGTCGGCTCCCAGGTTGAACCCCGTGATCCTGTCGTTTTCCGAATCCCTGGCCGTAAGAAAAATGACGGGGGTGGTGAGTGCCAACTCCTTCCTGATCTTCTCCGCCAGCCTGAAGCCGGATATCGGACCCATCATCACGTCAAGGAGAAAGAGGTCATAGCCGGAGAGATTTTTCCGGAGAGCCTCCTCGGCGGAGATGCAAGTATCTACCTCATAGCCTTCGCCGGTGAGGTTGAATGCCAGTATTTCGAGGATATCCTCCTCATCATCCACAGCAAGTATTCTTTTTTTACCGTTCGTCATAATGTGATTTTCAGAACATTTTTCAGATCCCTGCAGGCCTTCTTATCTGACCAGTATAGAGTCAGGTAATTCAAGAGGGCAAATTTCGCCGGCATAGATCACATTCAGGTTACAAAATTGTTACAAATATGTTACAAACCAAACACCCTGTCGGGATTATACGGGTTATGCAGGTTTCCAACCCTCATTCATTGTAAATCATTAACTTTACTGCAGATACTAAATCAGATCACGAATGATGAAACAGATACTTATTGTTGTTGCGCTTGCGCTTCTCACGGTCACTGCGGCGTCGCAGACCATATTGAATCCCAACTACGGGCTCAAGTCTCCGCGCAGCGCCGAGCTGGTCAGGGTAAACTTCAATACGGGCAGTACCGAGGTGCAGGTCAGCATCACCAGTGAGATCGATAATGCATGGTTTTGTATTGACCGGAACACATATATCGTCAGGCCTGACGGGACGAGGCTGAGGCTCACGGGCCTGAAGGGACTGCCTTATTGTCCGGCCACCCACCGTTTCAGCAAGCCGGGAGAAAAGGTTACGGTTACGATGACCTTTCCACATACAGGTGTATTGCCCTGGTTTTCCATCATAGAGGAGTGTGGGGAGGGCTGTCTCTCATTCAGGGGTGTGGTTACTGACAGTGATCTCAACAGAAAGCTTGACGAGGCCTATGCATTGGTTGACAAGGGAGAGGAGGCTGCAGCATACAGCATCTTTGAACAGTTGCTCACGGAGTCTGACAGCCTCAATATTGGCATTGAGGGGGCGCTCTTCAGCACCCTTGTCACCCTGGATCGCAACAGCGGCAGAGCGGTGGCGGCAAGGCGGTGGTATGAGATGATGCTTACCTCCGGCGCACCGGATCTGGATCTCTACCTCGAGAGCCTGAGGGTTCAGGGAGTGGAGTTCTGACACCGTGCCGGAGCGAGCCGGGCTGCCCCGCAACGGACCACACCGGTACCAAACCCCGCCAGAGCAAGCCGTGCCTCACCGACCCTGAGTGTATCGGAACGCTGTACATCGCGCCGGAGATGCCGGTCAGGAAGTGCTGCCTGATCTGACAAGTCAGGGTCTATACGATGATCTTTTCGTTCTCCCCGTCCCAGAACACCTTTTTATGGTGCTTGTATGAGAGTGTACCCATATGGGCGGTCATGGCCTCCTGGAATCCCTGGTCAATATCACAGCCTGGCTGAGTGCCGTTCCTGATGGCCTCAAGCCACTCCCTAATATGCAGGTGAGTGGTGTCTATCCTCCTGCCGCCCAGATAAGTGTAGAGCAGTCCCCTCTCGGCAAAGTACCTTTCAGTAGCAGATGAGACCGCATCAACGCTCTTCTTGCCGGGGAAGTAGGAATAGACAGGCTTGCCAGGCTCTATTACCTTCTCGGCTATCCGTTCAGCATATCTTGTTGACATTGCGTCAGGAAAGATGGTGATGGTGTCACCTATCTCCATGTAACCGTCATGGCCCATTATCCGCTTACCCCTGGACATCTGGCTGGCCAGGGTTGCAGAATATAGCAGCGACATGTTCCTGTCAGGGAACTCAAACACTGTTGTCAATACATCGGGTACGGTACGCCCGTCATTGAAATAATAGATCCCGCCAGTGGACATGGCTGAGTGAGGTATTCCCAGTTGCATGATCTGGTTGATGGCATCATATTCATGGGTCAGCAGATCGCCCGACAGTCCCGTGCTGTAATCCCACCAGCATCTCCAGCGGAAGAATCTCTCAAGGCTGAAGTCGTGCCACGGTGCCTGTCCGATAAACTGCTTCCAGTCGATGGTGTCGGGACTGGCACTCTCATGTATGGGGTATACCCATGCGCCGTTGGGGTCATTGCGGTTGGTGGTAACCTCCACCAGGGTAACCTTTCCGAGCATATTTTTCTGCAGGGCCTCCCGGGCTTTGATGTATGATGCGGTCTGACGTCCCTGATGACCCAGCTGGAAGACGATGCCGGATTCCCTGACAGCTTTTCTTACCTGATAGGTCTCCTCGACGGTCCATGTGAGTGGTTTTTCGCAGTAGACATGTTTCCCTGCCCTTGCTGCTTCAATGGTCATGGGTCCGTGCCAGTGATCAGGGGTGGCGACGATGACCGCATCGACGTCTGGTGAGGCGATCAGATCGCGATAGTCCAGGTAGCGTCGCGGCATGTCAGCTATCCTGGCTCCGGTACCTTCACGGTTCAGGTTGCCTGCCGCCACGCGGGCCATCTCACCATAGGTGTCGAAGATATCGCAAACGGCAGTGATACGCACGTTCAGTGCCTGCTGCGCCATGAAATCACTGTAGCGGGTGTCATTCTCATCGGCGGCAGCAGCAGCTCTCCAGTCATCTATCAGGGAGGGATGCACGAATCCAAGAGACTGCGCCAGCTGTTTGCCCCGTATGCCAAACCCTATAATCCCGATCCTTATCTCCCTGCTGCCCGGAGGAGGAAGAATATAATCAGCCTCTGCCGGGGACATACCCAGTTCGTCCGATATGAGACGGTTGATTTTATGCTCATAGTGAGATTTTCTGATAGCACCGTAGGCTACAGCCCCTGCAACGGGAACAGTGGCCAGTCCCTTCAATGCATCACGCCTGGATATCTTCTTTCCGCCGGACCCTTTGCTCTTTCTCTCTTCATTCATGGTTCTGATCCTTTCCTCTGAAAAATCGTGCAAGCCCTGCTATCTGCTCCGTGGGAAACAGCGAGAGGACACCCAGGGCGAAAAACTCAATGGCGACCTTGTCTATAATGAAATAATTTCCTTCTGCCGGCATCGAGTATGTTATACCGGGAAAAGGGGGATGAGACAGGTAGTAGAAGAGCAGCATAAGCATCCCCGCATATGAAGCCCAGCGACTCAGAATACCTAGTATCAGGCTCAGTCCGATAAGCAGCAGTCCCCACTCATTCAGGAAATCGGTAACGGACAGTATCCGGTCATTGGAGGCTATGGAATGAAACAGGGCCGAGAAAGGTCCCTGAGAATCAAACAGGTATGCTCTGGCAGACCAGTTGCCGTCAATGACTTTCACCAACCCTTCATAAAGAAAATGCCACCCTATGACAAGTCTGAGCAGCACAAGCCATATGGCCTGTCTATCGGTAAGGTATTTCATCTCTTTTAAAAATCAGGCACAATGTTAATTATTTATAGATTGATTTCAAAGGGTTGCGGATGATCTGCCCGCGCTGTTTTTTGATGCTTTCTGAAGGGGCAAAAAAAAAGAGGGTGTCGTTCAGAACACCCTCCTGATTTTCATAGGTTGGTCAGTCTTAGAAATGAAGGTCGACGCCCACGGCGAGAATCCAGTTATTCTTGTTGTAAGTCTCGGTGAAGGGCACGCTGACGGAACTCATACCGGTCATGGGACGGCTGGTGTTCTTGCTTCCCTCCTGGTAGATGGTATACATACCGCCGAGGTTCAGGTCGATCATCGGGGTGATATGGAATCCCAGTCCGCCGCCGAAGGTGCTGGTGTTAAGGCTGTAGCTGAGCTCATCCTGGTAGTTCAGGTTAACTCCGGTGCTGGTGCCGGAATAGGCAACGCTGGCAAAGATGTTCTTCGTGAATCCGAATTCCAGGCCGAAGGCATATTCCAGGAAGTTCTTGTCGATCATGTTGACATCCCTGTCGGCACTGCCGTCATAGTCGATCGGCTTGTCGAAATAGTAGTTGACGCTGCCGGTGAGCATGAACCTTTCCATCGGCCTTACTTCCACTCCCACGGCAAGCATGGCAGGCATGTCATTGATGGTCTCGGCGCCGTCGGGGAACATGGTTATCGGGGCTCCCGTTGAGGGATCGATGCCGGTGGTGAAGTCGGAGGTGGTCTCGTTGATGACCCTCAGTTTGGTGGCAAATTCATATTTGATACCGATGTTGACGATGTCTGCGAGTGTCAGGTTGACGCCGATGATGGGGGTTATGCCCGATCCTGTCTGAAGCACATCGGCCTTCTGGTCATGCATGAGTGATGAAGTGGCAGTGGCAGAGGCAATCTGTGTGTTGAGTGCAGGCGTGGCTCCTGTTATGGTTCCGCTGATCTGGTTGAGTGTCATTACCGGTATGTTGGAGGACGGGACGCCTATGGCAGCAAGACCGGCCTCAATTCCGGCTCTCTGAACAGCGTCAATGTAACCTGCTCCTTCGAGTTGGGCGAGGGTGAAGTCGCCACCGCCGCCGTCAATAATGGGCTGAACATTCGAGGGTATGGCCACGATGCCGGCGAGCTGCGTAGCCACATTGGTGAATACCGTGCTGGCCGGAAGCCATGTGCCGCCCATGTTGAGCTCTATTTTTTCCATCTTGCCTTCGTAGGTGTTGCGTGCCATCACATAGCGTGCCCCTGCAGAGACGGAGAGGATGTCATTTATCTTGTAGGATACGTTGCCCTGGAAGCCGTAGAAGATGGATGATCCTATGAAGTTGGTCTCCAGACGGTAGTCCTGCGCTCCCTGTGGCGCGAGCAGAGGCACGAGATCGGAGATGGGTATCTCAATCATCGCCAGCCCTTCGTCATAGGTGGCACCGCCGCCGCCGCCGACAGGATTGAACCCGAGTGAGAATGCCATTCTGCCGGTATTGTAGGCAGCATAGATGTTCGGATAAAAGGGTGCACTGACGGTACCGACAAACTCCCTGTCGGGGGCTCCATGCAGGTAGGGATAGGTTGTCATCACCGACCTGCGCTGGCCAATGGTCTGGTTGTTGATCCCGAAGTGAAACCCGGGAGCAAGCCTGGTAAGGCCGGCAGGGTTATAATAGACTGCATCGATGTCGGTTGAGGCGTTACGGCTGAGCAGCCTGATGTACTTGGCACTCTGGTTGGTGTTGGTGACGAGTCCCCCGGCAAGGAGTGTCCCGGTCACCAGCAGAGCTGAAAGAACAAAAAGAGTCTTTTTCATGAGTTTCGGTTTTAATTACACATTTTATAATACTGTGTGCAAATTTTCTGAAGGTGGCGTAAATGTATTTAAAAAAATCAAATAAGGTACATGTGATCACGAAATATTGAGAATGCGCGTATGATGGACCGGGCTTCAGGGGGATGGCAGAGGCCGGTGTCAATGCGTTTACAGGGAAGACGGATAGGGCTGCAACGGGATAAGGAGTGCCTGTCTCATGGCCGGACAGGCTCTCTCCTTGTGGATTCGCGTATGATAAGGTCAGTTCTGAGGACTACTGTTTCGGAGGCAATGTTTGCATCTCTCTCCTCAATTTGACGGATCAGCATCCGGGCGGCGGTCTTGCCCATCTCAAACGCCCGGTCGTCAATGGTGGTCAGGGCTGGTTCGATGATGGTTGAGACCGGGTAGTTGCTGAAGCCGGCGACGGCTATGTCATCAGGGATCTTCAGGTTTGCCTTTTTGATAGCCTGTATTGCCCCGATTGCGGTATAGTCGTTGGCACAGAAGATACCGTCAGGGAGTTCCGGCAGCTTCAGGAGCTTCCTGGCGCCTTTTGCCCCCTCCTCATAGGTGAGGTTGGAGGTGCAATAGACCATTGCCGGGTCGAATGCGAGATTGTTCCTGAGAAGGGCCGCCTTGTAGCCCTCGAGCCGTGAGGCAAAGATGGAGGTTGTCTGGCAGCCTGCTATATGGGCAATCTTTCTGCAGCCCGTATCAATAAGGTGCTGCGTCACCCTGGATGCGGCATCGAAGTCGTCAATTATCACCTTGCTTGCTTCAAGGTCGTTGCTCACCCTGTCATAGAATACAAGCGGCACCCTCAGGCTGTTGAATCTTGAGAAATGGCTGCAGTTCTGGGTTTCGAGGGCAAGGCATGCTATTATCCCGGCCACCATGTTTGTCTGAAGGATTGATGTGATAGCTATCTCTCTCTCGAGTGAGTCTCTCGACTGGTAAATGGTGACATTGTACCCCATCTTGTAGGCTATCTCTTCCACACCACTTATTACATATGAGTGGAAAGTGATATCTATCCGGGGAACGATCACCCCGATCATGTTTGTCTTCCTCCGGCGAAGGTTTGATGCCACGGAGTTGGGGAAATATCCGAGCTGTTTGGCGAGCTGCCACACCTCCCTGGTGGTTTCGGCTCCTATGCTGGGGTGATTGTGCAGCGCCCTGGAGATGGTTGAGACGGAAAGGTTCATCCTTTTCGCCAGATCCTTTATGGTTACTCTTGCACCGGGCATGGCATAAAGTTAATTCAATTTCAAAATGCAAACGTTTGATCTGTAATACAAAGATAAATAAAATTTAAGAGTGGTATATACATATTTATTAAATGTCAGTAAAATAATTAAATATGTATGATATCTTACATCTGTGCACCTGGCTGTATTATGTTCCGTACCGACCGAAATGTTAAAATATTATGTTTTACAACAAAATTTTACGCAAACGTTTGCTTTTTGAAATTTTATGTCATAAATTTGATCTGTGGGACTGGACCTATTAAGTTAAAAGATTAAAAGACAGCAAATTAATGTTAGCCGGATAAACAAAACCGCCCCCGGGCATATTTGAGGATACTTCCGGGAGCAGGTATGTGTCAGGATTTGAAACAAACCCTAAAACTCTCAAAATTATGAAAAAAAAGCAAGCAAACGTGATCTTCCGGTCAGAATGGGGCCGGAAGAAACCGATTCTGCTGTCAGGGTTGATGATCATGCTCGCGGTACTGATGACTTTCAGCGCTGCCGCATCGCCATCACTCCCGCTCCAGCAGAAAAAGGTCACGGGCAAGGTCACCGACGCAACTTCTGGTGAAGCTCTGCCGGGTGTGACCATTGTGATCAGGGGGACCACCACGGGCGTGGCCTCAGACCTGGACGGATCGTATAGTATTGATGTGCCGTCAAACAGCACCGTGCTGCAATTTACCTCCGTGGGCTATGCGTCGCAGGAGGTGACCGTTGGATCACGGGCAGTCATCAATGTGGCGATGCAGAGTGATGTGACCATGATAGAGGAGCTGGTTGTGGTCGGTTACGGCTTCAAGAAGAAGAGGGACCTAACCGGATCAATCTCCTCAATTACAGCCTCCAGCATCGAGGACACACCCGTCAAGGATGTGCTCTCTGCCCTTCAGGGCCGTGCTCCGGGGGTCTTCGTGACCTCCAACTCAGGCGCTCCCGGCGACGGCATCACGGTCAGGGTGAGAGGCTACTCCTCACTCAACTCGGGCAACGACCCCCTGTATGTCATCGATGGCGTGCCGGTGGAATCACGTACACTCACCACCCTTAACGGCTATGACATGCACGGACTGAACCCACTGTCAGACATAAACCCCGGTGACATTGAATCAATAGAAGTGCTTAAGGATGCCGCCTCGACCTCCATCTACGGATCAAGGGCCGCCAACGGCGTTGTCCTCATTACCACAAAGCGCGGTAAGGAGGGAAAGGCAACCGTGAATCTTAATGTCTTCACCGGTATGAGCGAGATCACCCGCCATCTCGGTGTGCTCAATGCACAGCAGTGGCGCCAGGTAATCATCGACACCTACAGAAACCTCGACCGCTACAACAACGCCGCCATACCTTCCGAGCCTCACTGGACGGCAATAGACTCACTAAACCCGATGAACAACGGGGATGTCGATTGGCAGAGCGTGATGTACAAGCAGGCATGGCAGTACCAGGCTGAACTGTCGGTACAGGGAGGCAACGAGAATGCCAAATATGCATTCAGTACCTCATACCTGAACCAGGACGGCATTATTCTCGCTTCCAATTATAAAAGGATAACCTCCAGGCTGAATACTGACTTCAAAGTATCGGACAAGGTTACCATTGGCCAGAATATCTCATTCTCCAACGGAAAGAACAACAGGATCAATGCCGGGGGAACGGGCAACCTGAGCCTCGTGCAGTCAATCCTGGTCAGGCCCCCGGTATATTCCCTGACCTATCCTGACGGCTCTCCCATATATTACTTCAACGGCAAGAGAAACCCCGTGGGGATGGCAGAGGAGTGTACCCATCTGAACACAACCAACAGGCTCATCGGTAACCAGTACCTGGAGTATGATATCATTGAGGGACTGAAGTTCCGGACCAACCTGAGCGTGGACTTCATCTCGATGAAGGAGGATGAATTCTATCCCACAACCGTCGACTACCGCGCAGGATACAACTGGGGTGCCGTAAGGGCCATCACCAATGTTACCTGGGCCAACGAGAACTATCTTACATACGAAGGGACTTTCGGTGAAGGTCACAGTTTCGCCGCTCTTGCGGGCTTCAGTATGCAGGAGTGGAAGAATGAAACCACCGGCCTAAACGGGACATACTTTGCAAGTGACAACATCCGTACCCTTAACGGCGCTGGTACAATCTCAAACCAGGCCGTTAACACCACCGATGAGCACGCCATGCTCTCATACTTCGGAAGGATAACCTGGAACTACAAGGGCAAATATCTTGCTGAAGCCAACATCAGGGCTGACGGTTCGTCACGGTTTGGCGCTGAGAACCGTTTCGGGTATTTCCCGTCAGCCTCAGCGGCATGGAGGTTCTCAGATGAGTCTTTTGCTGACGGCCTCGGATTCCTTACTGACGGTAAGATCAGGCTGAGCATCGGACAGACCGGTAATGAGTCAATTCCTAATTATATCTCGGGAGGCGAGTTTGCCATAGGAACAAACTATCTCACCAACTCCGGGGCATCACCCACCGTGATGCCCAACCAGGCGCTGAAGTGGGAGGTGACAACCCAGTACAACCTTGGTATTGACCTGGCAATGTTCAACAACCGCGTTTCGCTGGTTGGTGACTTCTATATAAAGAATACGTCCGACCTGCTTTTTGCAGTGCCCATTCCCGAGACAACCGGTTTCACCTCTCTTACCAGGAATATCGGTGATATCTCCAACAAGGGGATGGAGTTCTCCATCATCACCCACAACATCGACGGAGAATTTCAGTGGACCACCAATTTCAATTTAGGCCTGAACCGCAACACCGTAGTTTCACTTCCGCAGGATGTGCTAACAAACGGTTTCATCCAGAACGGTACCTATCACATCCTCAAGGAGGGTGAACCAATAGGTGTATTTTACGGATGGAAGTTCCTCGGCGTCTATTCGCGTGACGAAGACAATGTCAACGATGTCCGCTTCGGATCCACTACCGGCAAGCCGTTCAAGGGCGGAGACCCGATCTGGGATGACCTGAACAATGACAACGTCATCAACGACGATGACAAGCAGGTAATAGGTAATGCACAGCCCCTTTTTGCAGGCGGACTCAACAACGATTTCTCGTACAGGAACTTCTCACTGAATGTTTTCCTTCAGTTCTGCTACGGGAATGACATCTACAGCCATCTCAACAACATGCGCAACTGGGTCTTCGCTTACAACAACGTCTCTACCGACGCACTCAACAGGTGGAGGGAACAGGGTGATGTTACAAATTACCCTGCACCGACCCGCAATGACCCGCTCAGAAACGAATACCTGAGGGTATCAGACCGCTGGGTGGAAGACGGATCTTACATGCGCCTGAAAAACCTCACTCTCTCCTACACTGTCCCGTCGGATCTCACCTCCCGTGTGGGTGTAAGCAGGCTGAGGGCCTATGTCACGGGACAGAATCTCCTGACCTTTACACATTATACTGCTTATGACCCCGAAGTTAACTCATATGACGGACTTCGTATTGGTGTCGATGAGGGTGCATACCCGATGAGCCGCACGGTAATCTTCGGTATCAACATGGAATTTTAAAACAGACGGCTATGAAACTAAAGTATATCAAGACAGCAATAATCGCCATCGTACTGCTTCAGGTGACAGCATGTACCGATATCCTTGACAAGGATCCGGTCAGCAGCTTCTCAGCCTCAGGCTTTTACAAGACCACTGCCGACGCCCAGGCCGGTGTGTATGGCATCTATGACGCCGCACAGTCAGTCTTCACCTACAACTTCTGCTACTGGGGCGAAGGCAGGGCTGACAATGTGCAGACTGCACAGACGGGGGAGTCGCTTACTCTCCTTTCAAACAACCTTTCCGCCACCGCCTCGTCAGCTGACTGGTCGGCACTCTACCGTATGATAAGCAGGGCAAATTATACCATCAGGTACATCCCCGACGTCTACGAGGAAGATAATGCAACCGGCAGGCAGCTTCTAGGGCAGGCACGTGCTCTGAGGGCCCTGGCCTATTTCTACGTGGCAAGGGTATGGGGTGACGCACCCTTCATTACCGAGCCCTATACTTCCGGTGACCAGGATATCTTCATTTCCAAGACAGACAAGGAGATAATTCTAGACCAGGTTGAAGAGGACCTGAAATATGCTGCTGCCAACTGCGTGGACAAGTTCAACAGCAATAATGACCGCATCATGTTCACCAAGGGTAGCGCCAACGCACTGCTCACACAGGTATACATGTGGAGGCATAAATACTCTGAGGCGGTCGCCAGTTCGGCACTTGTGATGTCTAACCCGCTATACAGCCTTGTTGCCATCGCAGACTGGGGTAAAATGTTCTCGGCAAGCTATTCCAAGGAGAGCATCTTCGAGGTCGGCTACAACGACACCGAAACCAACGGACTGAGGGTGCTCTATGCTATCGGATCATATGCAATCTACACTCCTTCAGTTAAATGGAAGGAATCGATTGAGGAGGGCGACCTGAGGGAAGATTTTGTCTACGACATGGTTCCCGCTGACCCGAAGGCAATCTGGAAGTATCTGGGCAGGGGAGAGAGTGATGAGGTATCGACACCGGCAAAACAGAACATCATTCTTACCAGGCTCGCTGATATTATGCTTCTCAGGGCCGAGGCACTGAATAAGATAGGAGGAGAGGCAAATAAAACAGAGGCGCTGACACTGCTGAACACCATCAGAACACGCGCCGGACTGGTTCCTTTTGACACTGAGGCTGATGCCATTGCAATGTACGGTGATCTTGAGTCGGCAATATTGCATGAAAGGTCAGTCGAGCTTTGCTTTGAAGGCCACCGCTGGTTTGATCTGGTGAGAACAGGCAAAGCCATCTCAACCATGGGACCCATCAACGGACTGAGCGATGAGGCCAACCTGGAATGGCCGGTTCATCAGAACTCTCTCAACAAGAACCCGAGCCTGGCACAGAATCCTTTTTACAATTAGTAATGCTGCCACGAATAATCAAAGAAATTTACTATGGAAAAGAATAATATAAATTCACGGAAGATGCGGCTGCTGAAGATGCTGTTCGTACCGCTCATCATCTCCGCCATGCTTGCGTCGTGCGAGATCCAGCCTGATTACGAATATGAGTACGGCAACCCAGGTGGAAAGCTTAATATGACTGCCCTGGAGTTTATCCAGAGCACCGACTCCCTCTCGCTCATGGAAGAAGCAATTGCAGCCACCGGGCTTCAGAGCTTCTACTCCGGGACTAATGTCCGGACATTCATCGTTCCCAGGAACAGCGCCTTCAGGACATACATGAAGACGAACGGATTTGCAAACATAGCAGATATACCAGTTGATGATCTGGAGGCAGTACTCAAATACCACATCGTCAACGAGAAGGTGATTTTCACAGATCCGGCGCTGCTGCAGAGCAACAACCCGATTTCATATCCGACCGAGAGCGGTTCGGTAATGTATCTTTCGCACAATACAAGTTACCAGGGGGTTATCAACCAGGGAACGAAGAAGAGCTGGACGATCATTACCTCGAACCTGGAACCTACGAACGGTGCAATTCATATCACGGCGGATATAGTCTATTTGTCGATCTGATTCGTTTTTGTTCTCATGGAGGTTAGTTTTAAGGTTGAAGAACGGATGGGCGATCCACGGTGATTGGATTTCTGAGCAGTTCGCCCGTCTGCTTCTTCAAAAGCCTCCGGAGACCGCATTTAATAATTTCCCGGACCCCGGTATGACATTCAGGGCCGTGAATCAATGTATGATCGCAATGAAGATTAACAGATATAAACACCTTAATGTCAATGTTTTCCCCACAAGGGGCGAGATGGGCCTTGCTGCAGGGAGAGATATTGAGGCCCGGGTTGCCGGGTTGCTGAAGGTCAAGGATGAGGTAAGGATGGTCTTCGCTGCAGCGCCATCACAGAATGAAATGCTCGATTATCTGGCACTATCAGAAATCATTGACTGGGGCAGGGTGACCGCGTTTCACATGGATGAGTATATCGGCCTCAACGGCGGGGCGGCACAGCTATTCTCAAAATACCTGCAGAGCAGGTTGTTTGACAGGGTAAGGATGAAGAATGTCCATATATTGAATGGCAGTGCCGATACTGCATATGAGTCAGTAAGGTACGCAGCCCTGATCAGTGAATCGCCGCTGGATGTCATCTGCCTCGGGATAGGGGAGAACGGCCACATCGCTTTCAATGATCCGCCGGTGGCCGACTTCAATGATCCGCTCATTGTTAAAGAGGTTGCCCTTGACCGGTCATGCCGTATGCAGCAGGTCAACGAGGGATGTTTCGCAAACCTGGAGGAGGTGCCGGAAAAGGCCCTCACTCTGACCATACCTGTCATCTTTGGTGCATCGCACCTCTTCTGTGTGGTGCCGGGCAGCAGCAAGAGGGAGGCTGTTTACAATACCATCAATGGACCTGTCACTCCTGCTTGCCCTGCTTCGGTGTTGCAGAAGCATCCCGACTGCAGCTTTTATTTCGACAGGGATTCTTTCGGAGAGCAGTAAAATAACTAAGTTTATCGGATGAGCGGAGGAAGAAGAAGATTCATAAGAAACATTTTTGCAGGCACTGCCGGTATCGCATTGGGGGGATTGACTGTAAACGCGGCACCGGCAGATGTCTTCAGAGGTCTCTTTTTTGGTCCCCTTACGGGTGACTCACCACGGTTCCCGTTTATGAAATATGTTCCGGTGTACAACATCGGCGACTATATTCCGAAAGACCAGGGTGGCAAATTTATTCAGATGGCTGTTCTCGGCTCGGAGGAGGATGCGAAGATTGTGGAGGCCATCAGGGGAGGAGTGCTGTCAGTGATCTACGGCGATCCTGTCAACTGGCAGAAGTATGAGAGAAGTGAACTCGAAAAGAGCGTATGGCTGAACAGGTTTTATTTCCTTCCCTCATTTGCAAGGATGTACCACCTCTCGGGCGACAGGTCATACCTCGATGACATGATGCGCATTATCAGGCAGTGGATCACGGATAATCCCCGTCTGTATGACTCGCACCGCACTACATTTAACTGGCGCGACATGCAGGTCGCATGGCGCTCAATTCATTACTCCTGGTGTTACTATCTTGGTGAAAAAGGACTGACGGAGGAGGAGAAGAGACTGATCACCGATACACTCAGGGAGCATGCCCACATCCTTCTTACAGGGTTCGGGCAGGCGAAACTGAATGAGTTCAACCACCAGTCGCACGGGGGGCTCGCAATGCTCTACCTCGGAGTGCTCTTCCCGGAGCTGGAAGGGGCAGCCGAGCTTCGCCGCAAGGCAATGATCATACTCAATCATCATCTCGCAAATGCATTTTATGCTGACGGGGGAAACGTGGAACAGATGTTCGGTTATTACCCGTTCCAGTCGCATCTCTTCAGGGATGCGTTCCTGCTCTGCACCGCTAATGGTATTGAACCGCCGGTGAATTCACTTCCCATGCTGCGAAAGCTTGCACTCTACCTTGCAGCAGTGGAGAGACCTGACGGCACAGTGCCCCAGGTTAATGATTCATACGAGATGCCGGTTCAACCCATGCTTGACACAATCAATGAGATCCTTGGGACAATGGCAGTCGCCGGAAGCCAGGCATCAGCCTGTTTTCCTGACACCCAGGTAGCGGTCATCAGGGAAGGTGAGCGAGACGGCTGGTACCTGCTTGCCAACCCAGCCTCGGTGATAGGTGCCCATGCCCATGCCGGCAGGCTGAGCTTTGAACTCTGGAACGGCGGCTCACCTTTGATCATTGACAGCGGATGCTGCAACTATGATGAGCCTGAGCTGGTATCATGGTACAGAACCACCAGGGCACACAATACCGTGGTAATTGACGGGGTGACCGAGGAGGCAACCTCATCATCTCTGCTGTGGGTGCCAGGGAGAGAGACCCCCAACAGGATAACGGAGTGGAAACCCGGAGAAGAGGTTTCATCCCTCACAATGGTATCGCCGCAGGAGGAGGCGACCAACTCCTCTGTCCGCTGGACCCGGACCATCGCACTCGTTAAAGGCCGGTTTGCAGTGATCAGTGACAACTTCCGGGCCGAAGGCAATCACAGCTATGAGATACTGCTACATTTCCCGCCCTCGGAGGTGACGTCCGGCACCTCAGGGAGGTCCATGACAGTTATAACAGACAAGGTTACTCAGATTCATGCCGCTGACCCTGCAGGAGAGGGCCGCTTTGTCACAGGCAAGGGAATGGTGAGCATTATGGGCCGTTCAACAGAGGCACCTATGGCATCACTGAACCTCCGGGGAACGGGCAATGTGCAGTCATACCTTCTGGTCATTCCATCCCCGGGAGAGGAGAGCCAGGCAAGGGTGAGCATGAAAAGAAGAAAGGGCTGCACCTCTGTCACTGTCAGGGAAACCGATGGGGTGAAAACCCGCATTGTGCTTTCAGATGACGGGGTGAGACTAATGTAATTCAAAAAATCCTGCAGCATGAAAACCACCCTAATGAGGAAAACAATGAGAATATCACTTTTTGTGACTGTCGTCGCACTGACAATTCTTTCAGGATGTCGTCATGACACTCCGCAGGAGAAGCAGGGCAACAGGTTTACCCTGATGGAGAATAACCAGTTTACGGCCAGGGGGTTCCACGTTGATCTCAGGATACAGGTGATGACAATGGATGCCCTGAAGGCCCTGGCAGATGACCTGGCCGCCTTCGGTATGAACACACTGGTGATGGAGTGGGAGGCATCATACCCGTATCAGAACAATGCAACCATCTCCAATGAACTGGCATATTCTCGCGAGGAGGTTAGATCGTTCGTTGATTACTGTGAGGCCCTGGGCATAGATGTGATTCCTCTGCAGCAGTGCTTCGGGCATGTGGAGTATATCCTGCGGCATGACAGGTACAGTGAGCTGAAGGAGGACCGTAAGGAGATATCACAGCTCTGCCCGTTAAAGGAAGAGGCTGACAGTCTTTTGTTTACTGACCTGTTTGCCGATATGGCCTCGATGCACCGGTCTGATTACATTCATATCGGTGGCGATGAGACTTACCTCCTGGGGCACTGCCCCGCCTGCTCGCTAAAGGCCGCTACAGAGGGCAAATCGAAGCTCTTTGTCGATTACATGAAGATGATGTGTGACATCGTCATAAGCCTCGGTAAGAGGCCGGTCATGTGGGCCGATATCCTTCTCAAGTACCCGGAGGCGGCTTCGGAGATGCCCGAAGAGACGATTTTTATAGACTGGAACTATGGGTGGAAAACCAACTATTTCGGCAACATTGCCGCCCTGCAGGCTCAGGGCCTCGAGTTCTGGGGTTCACCCTCTATCAGGAGCCACCCTGATAACTCCTATGTCACCTGCTGGGAGAAGCACTTCAACAACCAGCGCGACTTCATCCCCTACTCCAGGGAGGCAGGGTATACCGGTATAGTGATGACTTCCTGGTCAACCTCCGGTGCCTATGGCTTCACATGGGATGTGAATTACGAGGTGACCGACATGGAGCAGATTAGGAACACCTGGCCTCTTTCGGGATTCAGGATATTGCTGGCCTCCTATGCCGAGGCGCTCAACAGCCTCGAACCTATTGATCCTCATGCTTTTGTAACCAGGTACGCTGTTGAACGGTTTGGCCTGACTGAGGCTGAGGCTGAGCTCTTCTGGGAGACACTGACCATCTCGCCGGAGCTCATTGTCAACGGCAAACCTGCAACATCACCATCAATAGCCGTGATGCGGGAGACGGTGGAGGAGGCTGTTGCAAAGATGAAGACCCTGAAGCCTCTGAGTAACAGGGATGAATTTGAACACTTCAGGCTGATGCTTGATATAAGGCTTCATTATCTTAAGTTCAAGGAGGCAGAGGCATGTTTCAACTCACCCGGCTTCTCTATTGATGATAAGGAGAGCATTGTTGCTGATCTGGAATCACTGATAGCGGAGACGAAGGATCTCGACAGACGCTTCGCGAAACTGAATAAAGGCTTCCTTCATGAGACGGAGATTGAGCAGCAGAATATGATCAGGAACCGGAAGCTGATGCTCCTTCACAGGAGGCTTACGGGTAACAGGACACTGTAATATGAGAGTGCTGACCAGGTTATTATTACTGCTGCCGGTGCTCGCTGTTGCTCCCGGTTTGGCGGCGCAGGATGACCGGACCCTCTATTTTCCGCACAGCACGGAATATGTTGACCGGATGCCCCCTACTGACAGGGTATGGCTCTTCGTGCTGGCAGGACAGTCAAACATGGCAGGCAGGGGATTGGTGGAACCTGACGATACGGTACCCCACCCACGTATCTTTACAGTTATCCCCGATAAAAGATGGGCAGTGGCAAAGGAACCCCTGCAGCTCTACCAGCCGGCGCTGACGGGACTGGGTCCCGGCATGGCGTTTGCCAGAACGCTTATTGAACGGCTTGATGACAAGATCTGTATCGGGCTGATACCCTGCGCCATAGGCGGCAGCTCAACGGCTGACTGGCTTAGCGATTCGGTCTATAACGGTGTGCGGCTGAAAAGCAACCTTGCCGATAAGCTGAAGTGGGCGATGAATTACGGCACCGTGAAGGGTATAATCTGGCATCAGGGCGAGTCGGATGCCACGGCAGAAAAACTTTCGCTTTACAGGGTAAACACGGAGGCTCTTTTTGAATATTTCCGCAGCCTGGCGGGCGACCCGGAACTGCCTATAGTTGCAGGTGAGCTTGGTATATTCCCCGGGGTTGAAAAGAACAGGCTGGAATACCTGCAGATCAATGACATCCTTTCAGCCATCGCTGAGGGAGATCCCAATACAATTCTTGTACGCTCTTTCGGTACGACACCCAGGGCAGACAACGTACACTTTGACGGACCCTCACAGAGAGCCATGGGCAAAAGATATGCACTGGCCTGGCTCTCGCTGGTGCAAAGCAAAAACAAATAAACGAATCAGATATGCAGCTTATTGACTGGATCGTCCTGACACTATATTTCATCTTACTTATCTCGATAGGATTCTGGGCCTATATGAGGGTGAAGAACTCGGCCGACTTCTTCACTGCCGGAGGGAAACTGCCGTGGTGGCTCTCTGGCGTTTCTCATCACGTCTCAGGTTACAGCGGGGCGGTCTTCGTCGCCTATGCAGGCATAGCCTATACCCACGGACTGACAATTTATGTATGGTGGGCATGTGCAGTTGCCGCAGCAACATTCCTTGGAGCCCACCTCATTGCCCCTCGTTGGGCAAGGCTCAGAATAGCAACCGGGATACAGTCGCCCACAGAATACCTGCTGACACGTTACAATCTAAATACCCAGCAGCTTATTGCATGGTCAGGCGTTATCATAAAGATCTTTGACGTGGGTGCCAAATGGGCGGCAATAGCTATTCTGCTCAACATCTTTGCAGGTACCTCCTTTATCACCGGGATACTGCTGGCCGGGTCGGTCTCGCTTATCTACAGTACCCTGGGAGGTCTCTGGGCTGATGTCGTGAACGACTTTGCCCAGTTCCTGGTGCAGCTGGTGGCAGGCATAACCATGTTCGTAATAGTCCTGGTTAACCTTGGTGACGGAGCAGCAGGCTTTTTCACAGTGTGGGAGAGGCTCCCTGAAGGACACTCGGCACTCTTCAGCGATCCCTACACTTGGCAGTTTCTTGTTGCCATGGTGATAATCGATTTCTTCAGTTACAGCGGCGGTACATGGCATCTTGCCACACGCTTCATCGCATCATCATCGGGACAGGTGGCGAAGAAGGCAGCTACGCTCTCATCCGTGCTTTACCTCTTCTGGCCGATAGTGCTCTTCTTTCCCATGTTCGCAGCGCCGATATTTCTTCCGGGCCTGGAGGATCCGACACAGTCGTACGGGCTGCTGGCCATAAAATTCCTGCCTGCCGGGCTGGTCGGGCTGGTGATGGCGTCGCTATTCACAAACACGCTCTCAATGACCTCCTCTGATGCCAATACCATATCAGCCGTCATCACGCGCGATATTATGCCCCGCTTCATCAAGGGATTTGCCGGCTACAGCCGGAAGAAGACATTGCTGATTGCCAGAATATCTACCTTCTCGTTCACCGTACTTACAATACTTATCGCCATCAATGCCGAGAGCTTCGGGGGTGTATTCGGACTTATTGTCTCATGGTTTGCAGCCCTCCTGGGACCGATAGCCATACCGATGATCCTGGGTCTTCTGCCCGCCTTCCGAAGGTGCGACAGCAGGGTTGCCATCCTCTCAATTGTTACGGGTATTGCCGGCTTTATTATAGTCAAGCTCATCCCCGGTGCCTCACTCGCCCTGGAGGTGGGTGTGCCTCTGTTTACCTCCTTAATATTGTATATTGCAGTCGGATTGCTGAGCAGGAGGAGAGTGCCCGAAAGGGTCGACACCCTGCTGAATTCAATCCGTAATTAACCGGAAGGAGTGTTTATGCAGGAGGATGACAATATCATTGCCGGCCGTCTTTACCTGACAGGGGAGTCAGTAAGACTAACCCTGGAGGACGGATTGATTACAAATGTTGATAAGGGTGGGGCGGAGAGTGATCCGGGGCTGATCATCGCACCGGGACTGACCGATCTGCAGGTCAACGGCTATGCAGGAGATGACCTCAACACCTATCCGCTTCTTCCCGAAACGGTCAGGGATATCTCTGTAAAGCTATGGAGCGAAGGTGTGACCACCTTTTTCCCAACCATTATCACCAACAGCAGTGAGAACATAATCAATCACGTCAGTGCGATAGCCGATGCCTGCAGGCGTTTTCCGGAGGCTTCAGCGGCGGTGGGAGGCATTCACCTTGAGGGGCCTTTCATCTCACCGGAGGCTGGCGCGAGGGGAGCACACCCCGCCGATCATGTGAGGCCCCCCTACTGGGATCTTTTCTGCCAATGGCAGGAGGCGTGCGGCAGAATGATCCGCATTATCACCCTCTCTCCCGAATGGCCCGGTGCTGCTGATTTTATCAGTCGCGCAGCGGAGAGCGGCGTGACAGTTGCCATAGGCCATACCTCAGCCACACCCGAACAGATAAGGGAGGCCGTGGCGGCAGGTGCAACGCTATCAACACATCTGGGCAACGGCTCGCACCAGATGCTGCCGAGGCACCGGAACTACATATGGGAACAGCTGGCATCAGATGAACTTTACGCTTCCATGATCTCTGACGGGTTTCATCTCCCGGATGCGATGATGAAGATCTTCCTGAGAATGAAACCGGGAAAGATTATCCTTGTCAGCGATGCCACCGGTCTTACCGGTATGCCGCCGGGAGGATACAACACACATATAGGAGGCGAGGTGACCCTCACCGAAGCCGGAAAGCTTCATGTGAAGGGAAACCCTGATATGCTTGCCGGATCGGGGAAGTCGCTGCTGCACTGCGTTGAAACACTTGCTGCGAAAGGATTGGCCACACTGGCCGAAGCACTGGATATGGCCGGCAGGATACCTCACAGGTTTGCGGGCCTGCCGGGCGACTGCCTGCCGGTCAGGGGCGGTGTGGCTGACCTGGTACTGCTGAGGGAGGATAGTAGCGGTTTGAAGGTTGTCAGAACGATAAAGTCAGGTATTACGGTTTTCAGAACGGCAATGTGATATGCATAGCAAGCCAGAATTAGTTATACTCCGGGTATCAGCTGTTTTGCTGCTCCTTGCCACGGCAGGATGCTCCGGCAGGGAGCGGGAATTTGAAATACCTGAGGGAGCACGGGTCATAAGCTTCTCCGGTTATGAGTGGGTGGTATCCACCTCAGCTGATCAGAAAACGGGCCCGGGGCCGAATTACTTCTCCGACTCGGAGGAGAATGTATGGGTTGACAACAAGGGGAGGCTGCACCTTAAGATCACTTACAGAGATGGCAGGTGGAACTGCGCCAGGGTCGAGCTTGCCAGGCACACCGGTTACGGCAAATATGTCTTTTATGTATCGTCGAGGCCTGACAGCCTTGATCCACAGGTAGTATGGGGCCTCTATACCTACATGAACGATGAGGAGGAGATAGACATCGAGTTTTCGAGATGGGGAATCGAGAATAATCACGAGGCACAGTATGCTATCCAGCCATCCTACATACCCGGCAACAAGGCGCGCTTCAGGATGAACCTGAAGGGAAGCTATTCAACTCATATCTTCGACTGGACAAAAAAGTGGATCGATTTTGCCAGTTACCAAGGCCACATCCTCAATCCGGTCAATGAAACCCGGATCATTGCCCGCTGGCGTTATTATGGTGATGATAATCCACCTGACAGCGACGAGAAGCTGAAGATGAACCTCTGGCTTTTCAGGGGTACGCCTCCCCTCAACGGTGCGGAGACTGAAGTTGTAATTGACCGTTTTGAAATAAGATGAGCCATGAACGGGTCACGTCAGAAGATAAAAGGTCAGTCAGCAGCTGACGGCAACCCCGGAAGGCTTTACAGTCTGGATGCGCTCCGTGGTTTTGACATGTTCTGGATCACCGGCGGACAGAAGCTGGTTTGGGCACTGGCAACCGTTACAGGATGGCCTCTATTTGAATGGATGAATGCCCAGATGCATCATGTGGGATGGAACGGCTTCGCCTTCTATGATATGATCTTTCCTCTCTTCCTCTTCCTGGCCGGGGTGTCCATGCCATACTCCTTTGCGGCGAGGAAGAAACGGGGTGACACCCGGGAAAAGATTTACCTGCATGCACTGAAGAGGATGCTTGTCCTGGTTTTACTTGGGATGCTCGTCAACAGGATACTGGAGCTAAACCCTGACAACATGCGTTTTGCCAGTGTACTGGGAAGGATTGGTGTTGCATGGTTCCTGGCCGCGTTGATTGTCCTCAACGCAAAAATGAGATGGCAGGTCGCATGGTTATGGGGATTGCTGATAATCTACTGCCTGCTGATGCTTTTGATACCGGTCCCGGGTTTTGGCGCTGGCGTGCTGACCCCTGAAGGGAACCTGGCCGGCTATATCGACAGGCTGCTGCTTCCGGGAACAATGTATACGGAATTCAATGAGCCGGAGGGTATCCTGAGCACCATCCCTGCCATTTCTACAGCCCTCCTTGGCGTCTTTGCCGGACACCTGCTCCGACTTGAAAGGAACGGACTGAACGGGCCAGGGAAGGCCATGATACTTATCGGTGCGGGAATCGTCAGCCTGCTCCTGGGATTGCTTTGGGGTACCTTCTTCCCGATAAATAAAAGCCTCTGGACCAGCTCCTTTGTACTCTATGCAGGCGGCTGGAGCCTGATGCTCCTGGGAGTGTTTTACCTTGTGACCGATGTGTGGAGAGTCAGAAAATGGGCCTTTTTCTTTGTCGTCATCGGGATGAACTCCATCACCATCTACGTACTGCAACACAGGATAATCAGGTTCGATATCATCAGGGACTTTTTCCTGAAAGGGTTGCATGATCTCTCACCAGATGTCATCCAGCCGTTCATGAGTTCGCTGGGCTACATAGCTGTGGTATGGCTCTTTTTATGGTTTCTTTACCGTCACAGGATATTTCTCAAAGTCTGAACTGCCATGAAAACTCAAACACTTAAAGGATATGCTGTCGCAGCCTGCCTCCTGGCATTGCTGTCACTCCTGAATTCATGCGCTGAGCGCAGAGCTCAAATCTCTTATGAGCCCCTGTCAGTGATCCCGAATCCGGAAGTGATAGAACCTGCGGAAGGGGAGTTCCTTCTCGGCTCAGAGACCGGCATATATATGGACCCGTCATTCGAATCGGCAGGTGCCGTATTGGAAATGTTCAACAGTTTTCTGGAGACGCATTACAGGAATGTCAGGGTAGGTGAGTTGCAGCAGAGCAGAGAGAGTAACATTATAAATATCAGGCATGACAGCCTGGTCGCCTCTCCTGAGGCCTACAGTATAGCTGTGACAGGTAATGCAGTCACCATCAGTGCCGGTGACGATGCCGGCCTATTTTATGCCTTTCAGACACTCATGCAACTCATATGGCCCTCGCAGAAGGAGTCCGGAGGAGAGATAGCCGTACCGTGCGCGGATATCACCGACGCCCCGCAGTACTCATGGCGGGGAATGCATCTCGACGTCTCAAGGCATTTCTTCCCGAAGGAATTCATTTTTAAGATGCTTGACGCAATGGCGATGCATAAGCTCAACACCTTCCACTGGCATCTGACCGATGACCAGGGGTGGAGGATCGAGATAAAGAAGTACCCGGAACTCACCGCCGTGGGAGGATGGCGGGACGAAACGCTCATCGGCCACGGCAGCGAGACGCCGTGGGTCTATGACGGTACGAGGTACGGAGGGTACTATACCCAGGAAGATATCCGCGAGGTGGTGGAGTATGCAGGCAGGCTCCATATCAACGTACTACCGGAGATTGAGATGCCCGGCCACGCAGTGGCGGCGCTGCAGGCCTATCCCGGGCTTTCATGCAGCGGGCAGCCAGTACCTCAGTTCAACAGGTGGGGAGTGTCTGAAGATGTCTTCTGTGCCGGTAAGGAGGAGACATTTGAGCTTCTTACAGGTGTGCTCGAAGAGGTTGCTGCGCTCTTTCCCTACGAATACATCCATATAGGCGGAGATGAATGCCCCAAGGTGAGATGGGAGTCGTGCCCGCTCTGCCAGAAGAGGATTGCTGACAATAACCTTAAGGACGAGCATGAACTTCAGAGCTACTTCGTAAAACGAATAGAATCATTCCTCACGTCCAGGGGAAAGAAGGTCATCGGCTGGGATGAGATCCTTGAAGGCGGCATCGCCGAGAATGCAGCCGTCATGTCATGGCGCGGGCATGCGGGAGGCATCCAGGCAGCAAACATGGGTCATGATGTGGTCATGACACCGCATTCATTCGTCTATCTCGACTACTACCAGTCGGAGTACAACGAACCGCTGGCGATAGGGGGGATGCTCCCGATGGGAAAGGTATACTCTATCAATATCATGCCACCTGAGATCGAGGAGGAGAGGAGGAAGCATATAATTGGCGCCCAGGCTAATCTCTGGACGGAGTATGTAGCTGAGGAAAAACACGTTGAATATATGGTCTTTCCGCGCCTTGCGGCCCTGGCCGAAGCGCTCTGGACTCCTCGCGAAAGGCTTGACTATGATGGTTTTGTGCAGCGTATGTCTGCCCATTATGCAAGGTATAATGCCATGAATATCAACTACAGGGTTCCATACCCGTCGGGATATGAAGCCATCAACCTGGTTACGGATGGAGGTGTCACCGTGGAACTGTCAAACGGCATCACCGGTTCGGAAATCTACTATAACACTGACGGCAGTGAACCGGACGAAAAATCGAAACTGTACAAAGGGTCTATGACCCTTGAACCGGATAAGGAGATAATTCTCAAATCGGTTACGGTAATGCCCGGAGGCAGAAAGAGCGCAGTGATGACTGGCATTTTCAGGCAGGCAGAACTGAAGGAGGCTCTTCAGATTGATACGTCAAAGCTGGATCGGGGGTTAAGGTTCAGCCTTTATAAGGGCGAATTTAACTCGGTGGAGGAGATGGGAGAAAAGGCTGACTCAGCAGGAAGCGTCAGTACTGTCATGATTCCGGCAGGAGCACCTGCCGCAAATTTCGGGCTGGTAATGGACGGCTATATCATGGTACCCGCCGATGGCGTATACACTTTTTATACGGGGTCAGATGACGGGGTCAGGGTCTCTATTGATGGTGAGCTGATTGTTGACGGTGATAAGGTTCATCACGGCATCACCAACGAAGGCCGGGCAGCACTCAGGGCCGGATTGCACCCCATAACCGTCCGTTATTTTCAGAGACTTTACAGGCAGAGCCTGGGAGTAAGCTGGGAGGGACCGGAAACGGCAAGGCAGACAGTGCCACCGGAGACACTGTTCTATTAGGTTGCGGTGGCCCTTTCCGGTGCAGGCTATTTTCAGCCCATACAGTGCTCAGCAAAGAAAAAGGGGCGCTCACCTCTGCGGTGAACGCCCCTAACATCAAATGAACTACCCAAATCTGTACTTAAAGTATGATCTCAACCTTGATGTCATCAAGGAAGATGCGGTTCTTGTTGATAGTTACGACACCTATCCGCAGATCGTAATCATTCCCAAGGAATTTTATCTGCGTCTCTGATGTTGCTCCCGTAATGGTGAAGGTACGGGTGGCTTCAGGTGCGCTCCACATGCCGATGCAGTACTCGGTCACACCCTCGGCGGGATAGACAGGCCAGTTGTCAATGATGAACTGTTCCTGGCTTACAGTTCCCGGGCCTATCACGCTGACCTTAAGGATATTGTCATCCCTTGTCCCGGCTGCTGTCTGGTATGGTATAGCCTTGAAGGTGACCTGCACATCCATGGTGCCGTCAATCTTGGATAGGGCAGGGGATATTAGGTCGCCACCGTAACTGGTCTTACCCAGTTTGACAAATCCCTGGCGTGCATAGACCAGCGGGGTGGATCCGCTGCCGTCAACAGTATTGATTGTGCTGGTCCATCCCCTGTCCTTCTGCTCCTGGGTCCAGTTGTCAATCCGGGTCTCACCGGATGTGGTGTAGAAGATGGCGTTGCCGTATTCCAGCCAGTTGAAGTCCTCCTCAAGTACCACGGTGCCGGGCGACTGTGACAGGGTAACAGTCTCAACAACGGTGGGATAGTTGGTGGCAGTAACCGTCAGAGTCACCTCGCGCGGGTCAATGCTGGTGTTCTCTTCTGCCACGAAGGTGATCTTTTGGGTAGTAACTGACTGCTCTGTAAGCCAGGTGTCGTCGCTCAGCGAATAACTCCAGTCTACGTTCGAAGCAACATCAACAAAGAATTCTCCTCCGGCTGCCGGTATGCTCACGGCGTCAGGCAGCGTGATATAAGGCACGTTACCGGCCTGCTCAACGCGGAACAACACAGGCTGCTCCTCACCGTCAACCACGAAGGCAAAGTTTGAAGTACGCAGATCAAATGTCTCATTGGCACTGACGATGATCTTGAAGATGCCGTCATCCTCACCCTTTTCGGGAAAGGCTCTCACCCAGTCGGCTGACTCCTTGTTGACTATCTGCCAGGGCCTGTTGGCACGTACCACATAGCTCTCTGTCCTGGCTGCCTTGGTGACTGTCAGCCCTGTCGGGTTACCCTCTATGCTGAAGAAGGGATCCTCCGGTTCGATCTTCTTCTCACAGGAGGTGAGAAGGAAGATGGAAAGAAGCAACAGCGGCAGTACAATCAGCAGGCTGTTCTTCATTCTGAATAAAATATCTCTTTTCATTCGTTTATATTTTTTATTTAATTGGTCGAATGGAACTTGCATGAGATCTGATTATGAAATCCTGTTGTCAGCTCTCAAATATGCAAGTTTCATTTTATTGCTTTTTTGCATGTTATTTACCTCCGGAAATTGCCTGTTTGCTCCACCATACCGGTGTCTTCATGTCATTCGGGCCTCCCATCTCTTCCAGTGCGGCGGTAGCATTGGCATTATTTGTTGATACGGTCACGTTGGGATAGCCGAACCTCGTGGGGAGGATGTTATCATTGTATACCGTCCCTTCGCCGATGGTGAGTACCGGGTAACCGGTGCGGCGGTATTCATGATAAGACTCCATGCCTACCCAGAAGAGTGCCAGCCATTTCTGATTGCCGAGGAACTCCTCCTTGTTGGTTGCCAGATCCCAGGAACCAAGCGGTGATGCAAGGTATGTATCAACATCATCCGTGGTTATTGTCACAGCCGGGTCTGAGTAGGCGCCCTGCTCTGACCATTTTGCCATTGAGGCTCTTACGCCTTCCTCATAATAGCTCTTTGCCGCTGCCGCACCGCCTGTGATATGGTTCTTGAGAGCAGCCTCGGCCAGGATGAACTGCACCTCGGCATAATCCATATAGGTTGAGGGAGCATCCCTCCTGCAGAAGACCTTGTAGTTGAGCCACGAGGTTCCCCTGTCGACCTCGCTTCTCTCCATCTCGGTGCAACCTGACACAGTTCCTTTCCAGATGTTGTCGGGATTGACCTCAATGATGGGATTCTTCTTCCCGATGATTGGCAGGCGGGGGTCAACATAGACCTGGTTGCCGTTGATGTCTGTCTGAACTGTGAGGCCTATAAGCTGCCGGGTGAGCTTCCTGCCGCTGGATGTGAAATCGCTCTCGGTGGTGGTACCGAAGTTGCTTATGTACGGGTCATTGCCTGAAAACTTCACCATGGCATTGTCAGCGTTGTCGGTGAATACCGGGTATTTGGCCGGGTTGTTTATAATCTCGGTCATTTTGGCGCCGACATTCATCTCACTGCGGCCGCTAACCCTGCAGAGAAGCCTCAGATAGAGCGAGTTGTTGAATTTTCTCCAGGCTTCCATGTCGCCTCCGTACATGCCGTCCATCGCCGGGTTAAGGAAGATCGGGCTGGTTGCATATATGTCATTGGCCTTCTCCAGCTCTTCAAACAGGAACTGGTAGACCTCCTTCTGTGTGTTGAATTTCGGTGTCAGTGTTCCTCCTAGCTTGCGGCCGGTAAAGGCCTCCTCATAAGGAACACTGCCAAACATGTCAGCCATGTTCGAGAAGAAGAGCACCTTGAATGTCAAGGCAATGGCCTCGAGAGAAGGATCACTCTTTTCCTGTGCCAGCTCATACATGTGGTCAATATTCTTGCCGTATGTTGCATAGTGATTCCAGAAACCGTACCAGTCTCTTGAGTCCTCGAGAAAGTAGAGATGCTCCCTGCGGGTCACACCTCCGGTATGGGCGGTGAACTGCATCAGCTCGTTGTTGTAGTACCATGTCCGGTTCAGCCACTGGTTGGCGGAGTTATAGAGGATGGGTTCAAACATGCCCGAGGGCTGTATCATACCCACCAGCGTGGTGTTCGGGTTCGTGTTGATCTCCTCAAAGTTTTTTGTGCAGGAGTAAAGAGATACGAGCACAAACAGACAGATTGCTAATATTTTAAGTTTTTTCATCTCGTTTCGCTTTAAGGATTAGAATGAGAGTCTCAGGTTCATGCCCAGGGTGCGGGTCATTGGGAAAGCCCCGGCTTCAACGCCGCTGAACACATTGGTGCCGGTCATAATACCGCCCTCAGGATCATACTGCGGCCACTTGTCCCAGCTGAAGATGTTCGTTGCAAAGAGTGCAATGCTGGCACCCTGAAGAACTTTTGTCTTCTGGATCAGTGGTGCAGGAAGTGCATATTCAAGCCTTACCTCCTTGAACTTAAGGAAGGAGGTCTCGAAGGTGTGGCTCTCACCGTTGTAGCGGTCGAGCACCCTGGCCTGGTAGTAGGTGTAGATGCTGCTCGTGACGGTGTTGTTCACCTGGCAGACAGCTGAGCCGTCCTCATTGGTGGAGACAATGTTAACCCCCTCGGCAACTATCCCGTCGTAGCGCCCCTCCAGCGAGTTGGTGAGCTTACCCTGGTAGGAGAGGATGCCATCAGTTACCGAGTACCTGTGGCCACCCCACTGGTATGAGAAGACACCGCTTAGTGTCAGGCTCTTGTACCTGAGTGAGGTGCTGAAACCGCCCCTCCAGTAGGGGTTGACTTTACCGAGGAAGTGGTCTGCGGTTGTCTCTACTGATGGAAGACCGGTGTTGGTATCAAGGATAACCTATCCGGAGCAGTCAACCTGCTTTCCATTATCGTCGATATAGTAGGAACCTTCCGGTGCCCTTCTGAGTGCAAAACCGTATATCTGGTGCATCTCCTCTCCGATATAGGAGTAGACATGCAGCCTTCCGCCGATGGTTGTTCCCATGTCTGTTTCGTATGGCCGTTCAGGATCCCATCCCTCCTGCAGGCTGACAAGAGTATTCTTGTTCTTTGCCCAGTTGAGGTTGATATCCCAGGTGAAGTCGCGGCTCCTGACCGGTGTGGCATACAGTGCCACCTCGATACCCTTGTTGGTGATCTCCCCGGCATTGATCTTCATGCCTGAGGCTCCCACTATCGGATCTATATCCACGGGGACGATCTGGTTGGTTGTAGATGAGCTGTACAGTGCCAGGTCAAAACCGAGACGGTTCCTGAAGAATTTGGCATCCAGACCCAGCTCCCAGCTCTCAACGTTCTCGGGCTTGATCATCGGGTCGGGGATGGTAGAAGGAAGTGCATAACCTCCGCTTATCGACGATGCCGAGTAGTACTGGTCAAGAGAGTACGGACTGGTGTCGTTACCCACGTTTGCCCATGAGAGGCGCAGCTTCGCAAAAGAGACTACCGGCAGATTTGTGCGGAAGTCAAAGGCCTGGTCAAGCAGCACGCTTGCGGCAACCGAGGGATAGAAGTATGACCAGTTGTCTCTCGACAGGGTGCTCGACCAGTCATTGCGGCCCGTAATGTCAAGATAAAAAGTGTCATCAAAACCGAGTGAGACAAACCCGTAGAGGCTGTTAATGGTCTTGTAGCTTCTGTAGTTTGAAGGATCGGGAATAATTCCGAACGGGACGTTGTTGATATGGTATACGCCGTCGATATCGAGCTCGTCAAGCTGGACGGTGTTTCTCCTGTAGTGGTAAACCATGTTGTTGCCCCCGAAGGCGGTTGTCGATGTGAGTCTTCCGTCCAGGAAATCCTTCCGATATCTCAAGAGGAAATCGGAGTTTATTTCGAAATTGGTCAGCGACTGCTCCCTGTAGAATCCGTTATTCCATACATAGGTAAGCTTGGGTTTTCTCTGGGTACGGAACTCAACGCCCAGGTCAATTCCTGACCTGATGTCGAGAGTGAGTCCTTCCAGCAGGTGAAATGTGAATCCCATGTTGCCGAAGACCCTGTCCTTATCGGTTGTGTTAAGCTCTTCATAGAGGACCCTGTATGGATTATAAGATCCGGTTCCGGCAACGACAAGGCTGTTGCCGTCCTGCGAAATGTTGGAGGCCCTGTTGATGGCATTGAACCTGCCCTCAAAATACTCATCCCTCCAGTTTGATATAGAGTTGCTGTTGTAACCCCACATCAGGTTGTACATAACGGTGGTCTGGTGATAACCGGCCATCGGCATGTTGTCACTGTCGGTGCGGTAATAATTGACCTTGGTCCTGAAATCAATATACCTGTTTACCGGTGTCTCAAACGAGAAAGAGTAAGCCTGCTTGTTGTACCCGGTGTTTGGAAGTATCCATTTGTTCCTTGTGTCGGTAGCCGAGAAACGGACATTTTGTCCTTCACCGTTGCTGCCACTGATGGCCACCGAGTTGTTCAGTGTGATGCCGTCCTGGAAAATGCCTGTAAACCAGTCATCCTGGTAAACAAACGGGGTAGGTGAGATGAGCCCCGTTTCCCAGTCCTTCCCCGCATACTGGTAGCGCAGCTTATCCTCACTGAACTCTTCTCCCCAGGCATAGCGTGAGAGGTTTCTTGATGGATAGTCGGTGGTGCCTGTCAGGCTGGGATTGAGGGTCCAGAAGCAGAACTCATTAAGTCCCAAATCTGATCCTGAACCGAATTGTGTCTGGAAATCGGGCCAGTAACCTGCTCTCTCGACAACGAATGATGAGTTTACAGTTACGCCGATTCCCTTATCGCGTCGGCCTGACTTGGTTGTGATTACTATGGCACCGTTGGCGGCGCGTGATCCGTAAAGGGCAGTCGCTGCAGGTCCTTTAAGCACCGACACCGACTCGATATCCTCCGGGTTAAGGTCACTGGCACCGTTACCGAAGTCAACGGGGAAGTCTCCACCCGAGTTTGTATAGGGACTGCTTGATGAAGTGGCTGTGGCGCCTGACCTTACAGGCACGCCGTCAACGATGAAGAGAGCTTCGTTGGCCCCGTAGTTGAGCGACTGGTCGCCGCGCAGCGTAACACGCATTGAGCTGATGGGTCCTGTGCCCGCACCCACCGCGGTGAGGCCTGCAACCTTGCCTGACATCCCGTTGAGCCAGTTGGAGTTGATAGCCTTGGTTAAATCCTCGTTATCAACCTTTGTTACTGCATATCCGAGAGACTTCTCCTCGCGTGTAAGTCCCAGGGCTGTCACGATAACTGCCGATACCTCGATCGCTTCCTCCTCCAGGACTACATTGATCACGCTCCGGTTGCCCACAGCGACTTCCTGCTTCACATATCCCAGGAACTGTATCTCCAGCACAGGGTTATCACCTGTAACCCTTATGGAATAGGCTCCCCTGGCATCAGTGCTGGTACCCGTTGCAGTACCCTTGATAACCACGGTGGCCCCGAATACGGGAGTGACACCGTCAGGCTCATACACAGTGCCTGTCACCTGCCTCTCCTGCGCCATCACCGGAAAGATTACCAGTGCCAGCAACAGAATGGCAAGAACGATCTTAATATCTGGTTTGATTTTCATAGATTGGTGGTTTTAAGTTATAGGTATATAGATTAGTGCATTGACCATGTAAATTCTTTTGGGCGTGTCATCGTCTCGGTATATGCATTGCCGAAACGGTCAGTTACAGTTATTTCCAGTGTTGAGGTGGGCGAAGAGGCCCTGACCAGGAACATGTGTGAGGTGTTGCCCGTCACAAACGAGCTTGTGGGGACAGCCCCCACATTTAGCCGCTTTGCTTCATATGAGATGATATGCAGCGGGTCCTTTGCCGTTATCCTCTCAACCGCAAGCGGTGTACCCTCCTCTGTCACTTCGACGGTCCACTGTGAGTCATACCCCCAGATGTTTATCATAACGTCATTTACCTGGTTGGGACTGGCATAGACCCCGGCATATTCCGCAAGGGCCTCATCGGTGGAGTTGGGTGCAAAGGCAGCCGCTGTAATGTAGACAGTGTTGAGGTCATAGCTCCGGAACTGGTAGTCCTGCGCGTAACCGATACTCTTGTAAGACCATCTGATGTCACTGCCGTCGACCTCCCAGACACCGTATCCGCCGGGACTGCCATCCTTGCAGATCTGGTTGCCGGCATAGCCGGTCTTGCCTGTCCACCACCATGTGGCGCATACGGCTGCAGTGTTGTGCTCCGTCACGGCCTCCGACTCAACGGTGTAGTTGATATGAGTGTGGCCGCTGACAAAATGGACTTCACTGAAGTCGTCAACGATTGAGAGAAGTGTACTGCCGTTGTTGAGAACGACATTGCTCACCGGGTTGCCGCCGGCGTCAAGCGACGGGTTTCCGTAGAGCGGGGTATGCATGAATATCACCACCGGGGTGTTTTTGTCTGTTATGGCTGCCAGGTCTCTGGTAAGCCAGGTGGTCTGGGCATATGAGACTATGTCGTAGTAATTGCGTTCCCCTACTACACCATGTGAGGCCCCTGAATTGATGTACTGTACGTTGTCAAGAACCACGTAATGGACACTCCCCAGGTTAAATGAGTAGTATGTCGGGCCTATGATCTCCCTGAAAGGAGCCTCTGCTTCAATGTCGCCTGCGATGTATGGATCATTGTCATGGTTACCCATCACGTTGAACATGGGGCAGTTGACTTTTTTCATCTCAGCCAGGTATTGCGGGATGGAGAAGTTATTGGCATACCAGTAGAGATCCCAGGTCATGTCTCCCAGCGGCACTCCGTATACTTTGGTGCCTGCAGAGGTGTAGCCGGCAATGGTGGCATTAACGTCAGGAAGAAACCCCGTGCTGAACTGTGTCAGGTCATCATTGCGGTTTGCCAGATGCCAGTCGGCCATGGGGATGACGACATGCTTGCTGTTGTCGGATTGTACCAGGGAGAAATCATGCTGTTCCACGGTGGTGCCCCCGGCCAGCCTTTTGAAAAACTGAGGTATGTTGTCACTGGTGGCAACCTCGTAGTTGCCGGGTATGGATATGAAGACGAATTTGTTCTGCTTGGCCGAGGGGAGGTAGTAGATCCCGTCGCCGTCAGTGACGGTGACCTCGTAGCCGTCTGATACCACCACGCCCGGAACACCCTCGCCGTCACAGAAGACGATACCCTTTACCGTCATCCCGGGCTTATCCGGTATAGTTGTCCCGGCAATGACATTTATCGTCAGGGTGCCGATGACCATACTCTCCGTTCCTCGTTTCACCGTCAGCCTGTAGGAGCCGGAGGAGATGCCTGCCGGAAGGCTGAAGGTGGCCGTCTGAGCGGTGACGAAAGAAACGGTGGCGGTCCAGTTGCTGCCCGCGTTTGAGACGAGCACAAACTCTATAATGTCATTAACTGCAAAGCCCTGTCCGGTAATGGTGATCTCACCTCCCGGAGCCACACTGAGGGATGAGGGAATGGATATGCCGGTGATCTTAAGTCCCTCTTCCTCTTCAGGCGGCGGGTCTTTCGTGCATGAAGTGCAGGCGGCTATCAGCGTCGCCAGAAGAACAAAAAATATTTTCCCGTGGTATGTCATTCCGTTTTTACCGTTTACTCGTTATATCCAAGATCGGTGAGTATCTCCTGCGGTGTAGCCTCTGTTCCGTAGTCGCGTACTTTACGCTCATGGTAGAAATCGACCGTGAGATCTGTCCTGTTGGTGATCATGCCGTCAGCCAGGGGAAAGGCTTTCCTACCCTGGCCCGGACCGAAATATTTCTCCATCTGCTCAACAGTGTTGATGGAATAGATGTTAGCCTTCAGTCCTGCCTCATGTATCTTACCGGCGAACGCAGGTGAGAGGCCGTCGTTCTCCTCACCCAGGTTGGTGCCAATGAACTGAGCACCGCACTCCTTCGCGAAGGCTATTATTTCATTGGTGACCTCCTCGTTTGCAAATTTGTCGGTTTTGGGATTGCTCACCAGGAAGCTGGCAAGCACCTTTTCGCCAAAGACCCGTTTGATGTTCATCATTCCCTCACGCGAGAAGGTCTGAAGGAGAATCTTGCCCCGTGTGTTCCCCACATTCACCCTGTCTTCCGACCAGAAGGGCACGTCGGCGCTGAGCTCCTCACCCTCGAGCGGGTTCCATCCCATGCGTGTCAGCTCGTCATAAATCTGCTCCTCGATGCCGGGATACTGTTCGGAGATCTTCACCTCAATATAGATGCCGGGCCTGTGGCCGTTGTCTGCCGGATCAGGCTCATATTCAAAATGATATATGCCAGCCTCGTCCCTGCTTACTATGCGGTTGCCCTCTTCGTCACGCTTTATCTTCTTCCCTTCTGCTATGCGGAAGACATCTTCAAAGACCAGGACATCGAGGCCTCTGAAGCTCTCGCGTGCCCGGTCGGGGTTTTTCACGTTGAAGGCGCTGCCGGCATCGAGCTGCATGATCTCTTCCCAGGTGAAGCTGCTGACGGGATCACTCTCCCTGCCGGGAAACTTCTCAGCAACGTCAGTGGTTCGTTTGAAACTCTTGTCGTGCATTATGACCAGGACACTATCTTTCGTCCTGTGTACATCCAGTTCCATGTAGTCGGCACCGGTGTTGCGCGCCCACCGAAAGGCGGCCTCGGTAAGTTCAGGAGCCCAGTAGATTGTTCCCCGGTGAGCAATGACAGCATTGTCAGGCATATAGCTTTGTACCGTCATCTCACCCGTCACTTTTTTTTGTCCACACCCGGTCATAAGTGCCGTGATAAGCATCAGCAGTAATAACTGTCTCTTCATAGGTGTTATTCATTATTTCGGATTTGCCCTGTTTTCTCTTATCTTCCACTCACCGGTGTGGTATCTCACCTTCGGGTCCCGCACATCGTTGCATCTTACTATCAGTGCGCCCTCCTTCTCCCAGTACGATTTAACCGTGTGACCGGCCATGGGGCCGTCCCCGGGACCGCGGACGGTGACGTCATCAGGATTGACAACTATCTTCAGTCCTGCCGACTCGTTAAGCATGTCCATATCGCCGCGGCTGTTGCCACCGACGATCAGCGGACGTGCCTTGATGAAGGTCTCAATGGTGTGGGCTTTGCCGTCATCCTGGGGGATGGGAGGGATGATCTCCCCGGTGGTGACACCCTCCTTAACCACGCACTTGGCACCTACAACATTGGTGACCGGGATACCGTACTCCTCGGAGACGAACTTCTGATAGAGGAACTCCGGCGAGGCCGTCAGTATGTATACCTCGAAGCCGTACTCCTTCAGGTTGGCCACCAGCTGTTTCATCTCGGGATAAGTCTTGTTCTGGTACGACTCCCGGTAGCAATCGTAGCCAATGGTCTCTATCTCTTCAGGCGAGAGGCCGGCAAGGAAGTGGACCCTGTCTTCGACATATGCCTTGCCTACATTATTGCCGTCCTTCACCATACGGTCAAGGATCTTCAGCCTCTCTTTAGCCTCCCTGTCCTTTCTCTCCTTAAGTACATTGTCAGCATAGCGGTAAAGCGCTTCATCGGCCAGGTAATGAGGCACCTGGCCGAAGGTGGTACCGTCACTGTCAAAGACTGCTACCTTTCGGATGTTCATGGTGACTGTGGTGTTGAGAAAACCCTCGATCTGGTCGTTGATCTCCTGTGACCAGCCGGAGATATGCCTGTAGGTCTGCGCATTAAGTGCCGTGAGGAGGCCTATGGCGGTCAGTAGAAAGATTGATAACAGTCGCTTCATAAATCTGTTTTTTTAGTGTCCATTATATGTTGCTCTCTCCTTCTTCCAGGTTGTGGCAGAGAAGAGTGCCGCCAGTACGCTGGCTACAATAAATATCTTGAAGGTGGCTTCCCAGCCCAGGTTGACGTTGTCAGCGACTGCGCCGATCATCACCTTTGACAGGAGGGCATCACCCAGCAGGTAGCCGAAGAGTCCCACAAATCCTGCCGCCGTTCCGGCGGCGTTCTTGGGCACCAGGTTGATGGCCTGCACTCCGATCAGCGCCACCGGCCCGTAGATGAAGAATCCTATGGCTATCAGGGCTGAGTAGACCACGGCGACCCTGGTGGTGTCAGGGTCTGAGGAGAATGTCCCGGAGAGAAATGATGCCACAGGCACTGCCTTCCAGTAGAGGATGATGCTGAGCAGCACCAGCACCATGAAGATCACGTTTGCGGGTGCACATCTGCCCTTGAAAAGTTTGGAGGAGATCCATCCGATGAGCACCATGCCCGGTACGCCTGCATAGTTATGTAGTGAGAATGCCATCTTGCTCTGTTCACTGGTGAGCAGCCCTGCCTCCTCGCAGTATGTCGGAGCCCAGTCGCCGATGCCGTACCTTATAAGATATACGAATATATTGGCCAGGGCTATCAGCCAGAGGATCTTGTTCCTGAAGATATATTTTACAAATAGTTCCTTAACGGGAATTTTCTTGTCGGAGCTCATCTCCTTCTGTGCCGGAGTGTCATTCCGGTATTTGTCTATGGCTGGCAGTCCGCACGACTGTGGGGTATCTCTCAGGGCCCACCAGCAGAAGATGGCTATTATGAGGGCAACCGCGCTTGGCAGCACAAACACTGCTCTCCAGCTCTGTTCCACCATTATGCCGCCTCCGATATCGGCAACGAAGAGTCCGCCAAGCAGCACGGTGCCCCAGGCGGCGAGGTTGCCCATTAGTCCGCTGCCCACGGTGTGGGAGGTGTTCCAGATGCCCATCTTGAAGCTGCGCTCATTGTGCGAGAACCAGTGCACCATTATTCTTCCGCAGGGAGGCCAGCCCATGCCTGCCAGCCATCCTATGACCAGCATGAAGGCAAAGATTATGGCTACAGAGCTGGTGGCAAAGGGGAAGAGCCCCACAGACATCATCAGTGATGCCGACAACACCAGTCCTATCACCAGGAACTTCCGGGCGTCAGACCTGTCAGAGAGGGCTCCCATGAGGAACTTGCTGAAGGCGTAGGCAATGGAGATGGCTGAGAGGGCTATGCCCAGCTGCAGCTTGGTGTATCCCAGGCCGCCGTTCTCCAGGGGCTGTATCATTCCCGGAATGGCCAGGGCGAGGTTCTTCCTCACAAGATAATAGGCTGCATAACCCAAAAAAGCGCCGAGGAAGACCTGCATTCGAAGTCGCTTGTATGTCGGATCAATCTTATCGGCCGGCAGCGGATCCTTGTATGGCGGTGGTTTCAGAAAGTTGATCATAGGCGTGTCAGTTTGAGTTTCTCCCTTTGTTTGTGGTGGGGCCCCAATATTGTCAATCTTTCGTTTTTTTCAGTCAGTTTATGATTAAGATAATGTTAAATCTCCCTAACACCTACAGGGGTTAACTACGCTTTTCCTTCCATTCCATCACATAACCCCTGGCCATCTCAGAAAAATCCTTCACCTGCTGCTCTTCCCATGCTTTGTCCCTGCCCAGCTCGGCGGCCATGATCGCTGCCACCCCGGGTGCCAGCTCTATGGCGGCCCTGGCATCGAGATAGAGGACCCGTACCCGGCGTGCCAGCACATCATCGACGGTGCGGGCCATCTCCTTTCTCACTGCCCATACCACTTCGGCAACGGTGAAGTCAGCGCAGCCGTTGAGCTTCTCCGCAAAGGCGGGGTCCTCCTGCTGCATCTTCCGTATCTCCTCACGGTCGCTGCCGTATATGTATCTTATATCACTCCTGTCGGGATTCTCAAAGTACCCGTGTATCTTCAGCGTCTTTGTGGTGCACTCCCTGTAGGGCAGTTTCCCTGTCTTCACGGCCAGGTTCACGGTGTCTTCCGCCATCTTCCTGTAGGTGGTCCACTTGCCTCCGGTGATAGTCACCAGTCCTGACGGCGACACCAGCATCTTATGGCTGCGGGATATCTCTTTCGTTTTGGCACCGTCGGCACCGTGTTTGGGTGCTGCCAGCGGCCTCAGCCCGGCGAAGACGCAGAGCACGTCGCTGCGCTGCGGTTTTTTTGTGAGGTAGCGACCGGCAGTCTCAAGGATGAAGTCGACCTCCTCGTCGAGAGCCCTGGGCTCCAGCACAAACTCCTTCACCGGCACGTCAGTGGTGCCGAGGATGACCCGGTCATGCCATGGCACCCCGAACATCACCCTGCCGTCGCTGGTCTTGGGTATCATGATGGCATCATCGCCTCCCAGGAAACTTTTGTCGACCACCAGGTGGACACCCTGGCTGGGCCTGACGAGGGGCTGCTGTTTCGGATTGTCCATCCTTATTATATCGTCAACGAAGATGCCGGTGGCATTTATGATGCACCTGCCTTCAGCCGTGAATCCGGTGCCGTCGAGCTCATCAACGGCTACCACGCCGCTGACCCTGCCCTCAGCATTTTTGAGAAGCTCCTTCACCCTTACATAGTTGACCACCGTGGCTCCCTGCTCTATGGCCGTCTGCATCATGTTCACCGCCAGACGCGAGTCGTCAAACTGGCCGTCATGGTATATCACGCCTCCCTTCAGCTTCTCACGGACAATCTGTGGTATAGCCTTTATCACATCCCTTTTCTTCATCGGAAGCGAACGTCCGAGGCTCATGCCTCCCGACAGTAGATCATAAAAGGTGAGCCCCAGTGTGTAAAAGGGCTTCTCCCACCACCTGTAGTTGGCAATGATGAAACGCTGGTTCTTCACCAGGTGAGGCGCATTCTTCCTGAGATAACCTCTCTCGTGCAGCGCCTCACGCACCAGGGCCACATCACCCTTCTGCAGGTACCTCACCCCGCCGTGCACCAGCTTCGTGCTGCGCGCCGAGGTGGCCTTGGCAAAATCTGACTGTTCCAATAAAAGGGTACTGTAGCCCCTTGCAGCTGCATCGATGGCAACACCAAGTCCGGTTGCCCCTCCGCCGATAACGATGAAGTCCCACGGCTTGCCCTGGCGCTTCAGCTGATTTATGAATTCTTCTCTTTCCAATTTATCAGAAGCTTAATTATGATTTATGTCAGAAAAACAGAGTAAAATTATTACAACATTTTCTCAAATCAAAACAAAAAAGAAAGAAAAAATAATAAATCGTAATATTATTAACTTTTTTAATATTTCGTATTGCTTTGCAATTATTACTTTTACAATTATCTTTCCTGCATGAATCAGGGCAGGACCTTGATTTTTACCTGCACGTGAAAAATAGGGTGTTTTTATGTAAGTTTGAACTGACATTAATAAATCCGGCTGCCGGTCCGAGAATCATGAGAAACATTGCGCAGCGCCATAAGATAATACTGGCTGAACTTGAAAAGGAGGGTTATGTATGGGTTCACGACCTGAGTGAACGTCTTGGGGTTTCTGAGGTTACGATCCGTAAGGATCTGAAAGAACTGGAGCAGAGGAGGCTCCTCATCCGCAACCACGGCAGCGCCAGCCCGGTCAGTTCACTCACCATCGACCGCCACATCGACGAGAAGGAGAAGGTTCAGGTGAATGAGAAGATCAGGATTGCCGAGGCTGCGAACCGGCTGCTGGAGAAGAACGACAGGATCATAATCGCTTCCGGGACCACGGTGCTCACCTTTGCCCAGCATATCATGATAACCGATCCCATCACCGTCATCACACCTTCTGTGAAAGTATCCCTGATACTGAGTTATAAGCCTAACATCGACATAATTCAGCTGGGAGGAGCGCTTCGCAGGAGCTCCGCCTCGGTCATCGGTCCCTATGCCGAAACCCTCCTCACGGAGATGATGTGCAGCAAGCTCTTTATAGGCATTGATGGTCTCGCCCTTGACATAGGGCTGACGACAAGCAACATAGCCGAGGCTCACCTGAACCAGTACATGATCAATGCAGCACAGGAGGTGATTGTGCTTGCCGATTCTACCAAGTTCGGCAAGAGGGGCTTTGGCAGGATCTGCAAGCTGAACAAGGTGCATCACATCATCACCGACAGGAATGCACCGGGCAACATCATACAGATAATTCGTGATGAGGGAATAAAGGTCACTCTTGTCTGAGAATATGTTGTATAGCCGAAATGATTCAGTCTCCTGAAGCCATCCGGGCCACAGGGGTTGTTTATATTTGTATTCGTCAACCACCAAAAACAGATAATTATGCCAGGAAAATCATTACTGACATTTGTGGCAGCCCTGCTGCTCGCTGCTTTTGCCGGATGCTCAACCTCAAAGGTTGCCGTCACCGGCGACCCGTCGGGCCGCACTCCCGCAGCCGAGCGTGAGTTCCGTGCAGCCTGGGTAGCCACCGTTGCCAACATCAACTGGCCCAGCAAGCCGGGCCTCTCCGTTGAGGAGCAGAAGAGTGAGGCTATCGCCCTCCTTGATCTCCTCCATAAGAATAATTTCAACGCAGTGGTCTTTCAGGTCAGGCCGCACTGTGATGCCATGTACAGGAGTGAGCTCGAGCCATGGTCTTACTACCTTACCGGAGAGCAGGGCAAAGCTCCGGACCCGTATTATGACCCGCTGCAGTTCTGGATCGATGAGGCACATACCCGGGGGATAGAACTGCATGCCTGGCTCAATCCATACCGTGCACATCATCCTGCCGGCGGGGAGGTGACCGATGCCTCGATAGTGCGAAAACGCCCGGAGCTGGTACTGAAGCTCGAGGTGGAGAATTACTGGTGGATGGACCCTGCCCTGAAGGGCACGCAGGATCACTCCTACAATGTTGTCATGGATCTCGTGCGCAGGTATGACCTTGACGGGATACACTTCGACGACTACTTTTATCCCTATCCTGACTACAACAACTTCAAGGATTTTCCCGATGACGAGAGCTGGCAGGCATACCAGACCGGCGGAGGCAAGCTGTCGCGTTCCGACTGGAGAAGGGAGGCTGTCAATGTTTTCATTGAAAGATTATATAAGGGTATCAAGGCGGAGAAGCCATGGGTCAAGTTCGGGCTTAGCCCCTTCGGCATCTGGCAGCCCTACAATCCGCCTGCCATCGGCGGTGGCTTTAACCAGCATGAGACACTCTATGCTGATGCAAAGCTGTGGCTCAACAAAGGATGGATCGACTATTACTCACCACAGCTCTACTGGCCCGTCAACCAGATAGCTCAGAGCTACCCCGTGCTGCTGGGATGGTGGAAAGAGCAGAACCTGAAAGGCAGGCATCTCTGGCCCGGAATTAATATAGGGTTGCAGCCTGCCACCAGGGCAGCTGACGAGACTGTCAACCAGATCATGATCACCAGGGGTCTTCTCCCGGAGAGCCCCGGTGTGGTGCACTGGAGCATAGGCCCGCTGGTCAGGACCCCCGGGCTTGCAAAGACTGTGGCGGAGGGACCCTATAAAAGGAAGGCCCTGGTGCCGCCCTCACCGTGGCTCGACAGTAAGGCACCGGCAGCGCCGTCGGTGACAAAGAGGCGGGAGGGAGATGCACTGAACATATCATGGACCCACAGTGATCCCTCCGATGTCAGCCGGTGGGTTGTATATTACAGGTACGGTTCACAGTGGAACCAGAATATTCACGGACCCGGAGCTACGACTGATCTCATCCCTGCCTTCACCGTCAACAGCGCTTTCCTGGCGCGGACAGAGCCGGAGAAGGTGACAGGTGTGGAACAGGCGCTGATCCTTCTTGACAGCATCGCAGTGTCAGCCGTGGACCGTTACGGCAACGAAAGCCCGCCGGTGAAGATGGCCGTGACGGAGTTCACCTTCGCCGATGCCCCCGCCCTTGAGGGGGTGCTGACCTCCTTCTATGCCGCGAGGCTGAGGCCACCGGTGCCGGCGCCGGCAGTGACTCCCGGTGTCGACGTTCTTGTTGAGGAGCATCTTGATATGATCGCCGGCAAGAGAGTAGGACTGATAACCAACCCGTCAGCCGTGGGTGCAGATATGCGCAGCACGGTTGACATTCTCGCCGGTACGCCGGGGGTGAACCTGGTGGCTCTCTTCGGTGCCGAACACGGCATCAGGGGAGCGCTGCACGGCAGGATACAGGCCAGCGGTGAGCCTGACCCGGTGACGGGCATACCTGTCTACAGCCTCTACGGCGACTCCTGGGCACCTAAACAGGAGTGGCTCGACAGCATTGATGTGATGCTGTTCGACATACAGGGTGTGGGCTCGGCATGGTATACCTTCAAGTTCTCCATGTCTCATGCCATGGAGGCATGCGCTAAGGCCGGCATACCCTTTATTGTACTCGACAGGCCCAACCCGCTGGGCGGACGCGTGGTGGAAGGACCGATGCACGACACCATCAGAATGTACCGGCACCGCATCCCGCTGCGCCACGGCATGACCTACGGCGAGCTGGCAACCATGTGGAATGAGACCGAGGGATATGGCGCTGACCTGACGGTAATAAAGATGAGGGGATGGCGCCGCAGCATGATGTGGGATGAGACAGGATTGATGTGGGTGATGCCTTCGCCAAACATAGACAACTGGGAGACGGCGGTGGTTTATCCGGGGCAGTGCCTCTTTGAGAGGACGAATATCTCGGAGGGAAGGGGCACCACCAAACCGTTCCTCCTGACCGGCGCACCCTGGGTGGATGCCGGCAAGGCGGCAGACGACCTCAACTCAAGAGGCATACGCGGGGCTTACTTCAGGCCGGTATACTTTGTTCCGCGGTCTGCGGGGACAGGCTATAACCGCAGCAGCAAACCATGGAACGAGATGTGCGGCGGCGTGGAGATAATGCTGACAGACCCCGCAGCCTTCCGTTCGGTTGAAGCTTCACTGCATATCATCGATGCCTACAGGAAGACAAGCCCTGACTCACTGGTGTGGTCGCCGCCGCTGCTGATGCGGCAGCTCAACGAGCCCGGTGTCACCGTGGAGGAGGTGGTGAAAGCCTGCCAGGATGATGTGGCTGAATTTATGGAAATGAGACAGAAATACCTGCTGTACAGATAAAATAAATATGTTATAACGGATGAAAAAGCTTACTGTAATATTTCTCGTGGCAACCGCAATGCTTGCCGGTTGCAATACAGCCAGGAAAGCACAGCAGACTGTCGTTGCTGATCCGGCGGCTGCCGCTGCAGAAACCCTGGCAGCCATACCCTGCAGGTGCGACAGCGCAGTTCACAGTTCGCCGTGGGTCAAGTTCCTGAGACTGCCGGAGCAGGTTACCTACCTGCCCCAGTTTGATGTTCTCTGTAAAAGTGAATACCCTGCTGCCGTAAGTATTAACGGAGAGGCAGTGAAACAATATAAAACAGGAATATTCTTTGCAACCGTACCATTCATTGAGGGAGTGAACAAAATAACGGCTGAAGCAGTGTATCCCGACGGCCGGACAGCTCTCTGCGAACATGTTCTGATCTATGAAAAGAAAGACATGACCAGGCCTGTCTACCCGCTGTGGGTCGACCGCCGGTCGGTTGAGCCTGCCGCTGACGTGGAGCTGCTGCCTGATGAGGTTGTAAAAGTGAGCTTCCGGGGATCGAAGGGGCAGAACGGCTTTGTAGATGTACAGCCCGGCAGGGTCACTCTGGCATGCCTGCGCACCGACTATGACGACTACAGTATCTATACGGCGGAGCTGCCCCTGCGCAGCCTTATCGCGGGAAGGTCATACACGCTGGGCGTCAGGCTGTCGCCCGTCGCCGGTGCGCCCGTGAAGGGTGCCTATGAGCCTGATCTGCAGAGGAGGGTGACCGTCAGGCAGCCTGAAGACTTCCCTCTGCTGAGGGTCAGCAACGACAATGCCAGGCTTGTTTACAACCTTGGCGCACCGAGGCTTGGCGGCCCGATACGGTCGGAGCTGGGACCGGGTGTGGTCCTAAAGGCCAGCGGCAGAATAGGTGATAACTACAGGGTAAGGCTCAGCAATGTGGAGACCGGTATTATTAACAAGGATGACGTTGAGATTATGAGCGGCAGCAAATTACAGCCCTCGTACATTGTGACAAGTATGACATGTGTTCCGGGTGACGGCGCCGACATCGTCTCAATACCCTGGCTCGAACCTGTTCCCTATGAGGTTTATCCCGACCCTGACCAGAAGAGACTGGTGATAACACTGTTCGGTGCGGAGTCAGCCTCGACATGGGTCACCCACAGAAAGGGATGCAGGATGATCGACAAGCTGACATGGGAGCAGGTCACACCTGAGACCTTCCGCGTCTATGTCAACCTGAACAGTGAGACTATCTGGGGGTATGATATCAGGCCCTCTGGCCGGAGCCTGTCGCTGCGGGTCAAGTACCCGCCCGTGTTTGATCTGGCGGGGAAGAAGCCCCTGGCAGGACTGAAGATCGCCATCGAGGCGGGGCACGGGGGCTCCAACACCGGCGCCGTGGGGCTGTCGGGGTTGCTGGAGAAGGATATCAATCTTGACCTCTCCTTCAGGCTGGGGGATCTATGTGAAGCCATGGGTGCCGAGGTAGTGCAGGTGCGTGATTCCGACAGGGACATGACCCTCATTGAGAAACGCAATATTGCCATCGAGTCGGGTGCTGACATGCTGATAAGCATACATGCCAATGCCGGGGGAAGAGGTTATCTCTCGGTGGCAGGCACCAGCACCTACTGGCACAATCCCTTCTGGGCTCCGCTGGCGCAGACCATCTATGACAGGCTGTTGGAGACCGGTCTGATCGAGTTCGGTGTTGTAGGCTCATTCAACTACACCGTGACCAGGGCATCGCAGCTGCCCGCCGTCCTGGTTGAGCAGGCCTTCATGTCACATGCCGAAGACGAGGAGAAACTCGCTGACTCCGACTTCCGGCAGCTGGAGGCGGAGAAGATTTGCCAGGGGATAATTGACTACCTGGATGGGATAAAGAGGTAAGAGGGCAGAATCAGGAATCTATCCTGCATATCTCTGCCCCCAGGCTATTAAGTCTCCTGTCAAGGTACTGATAACCTCGGTCTATCTGCTCGATGTTGTGAATCAGACTCTTGCCTTCTGCACTTAGTGCGGCAATAAGCAGGGCAACGCCTGCCCTGATGTCAGGACTGTTCATCGTTATACCCCTCAGCCGTTGACGACGCTCAAGGCCTATAACGGTTGCCCGGTGCGGATCACATAATATGATCCGTGCACCCATGTCTATCAGCTTGTCAACAAAAAAGAGCCGGCTTTCAAACATCTTCTGGTGTATAAGAACACTTCCCCTGGCCTGAATGGCAACAACCAGAAGGACACTTATCAGGTCAGGAGTGAGTCCCGGCCAGGGGTGATCATATATTGTAAGGATGGAACCGTCAAGGTTATTCTGAATTTCGTATATATCCTGTTCAGAGATCACAATATCGTCTCCCTCAGTATGAAAGTCCACCCCCAGCTGCATGAACTTCTGCGGGATAACTCCCAGGTATGGGATGCCTGCATTTTTTATCCTTAATGATGATCCGGTTATTGCAGCCAGTCCTATGAATGAGCCCACCTCAATCATGTCAGGCAGTATCCGGTGCCGGCATCCGCAGAGAGATTTTACTCCCCTTATCTTCAGATAGTTGGATTTAATACCGCTGATATCTGCTCCCATGTTGTTGAGCATAAGAGAGAGCTGCTGGATATATGGTTCGCAGGCCGCATTATAGATGGTGGTCTCGCCCTCTGCCATCACAGCCGCAAACAGCATGTTGGCCGTACCTGTAACAGAGGGTTCATCAAGAAGGATGTCAGTTCCTTTCAGAGATTTGGCGCTCAGCCTGAAGAAGCCATGCTCGCTGTCATATTCTGCTTTTCCTCCCATCTGTTCAAACCCGGCAATATGAGTATCCATCCTTCTCCTTCCTATCTTGTCTCCCCCGGGTCGCGGGATGACGGAGGTCCCGAATCTGGCCAGCAGGGGCCCGGCAATCATCACCGATCCCCTCAGCATGTTTGCCTTCATCAGGAAACCAGGCTCGAACAGGATATCACTGTTTATGTATTGTGTCCGGAAAGCATAGGTATCCTCATCAATGCGTCTCACCTCCACTCCCAGGTCTCCAAGTATCTCAATCAGCAGTTTTACATCAATGATATCAGGAATATTTGAAATGATAACTTCTTCGGAAGTGAGCAAAACGGCGCACAATACCTGGAGCGCCTCATTCTTTGCTCCCTGTGGGGTGATATCCCCATGAAGCTTATTACCGCCGGTGACTTCAAACGATTTCACTGTTCAGTTTTTTGGGGAAACAGCAATTAGCATCCACAAAACTAAGAAGATCTTTATTATAAGGATTTATTTTTTTACTATTGTCTGCATGATTGAATACGGGAAAAATATCAGCCTTCGACCATTCAATACTTTTGGTATCGACGTGAAGGCAGACCATCTGTTTCATCTCAGGCGCCGGGAAGAGATTTCTGAGATTCTCGCTCACCGTGTTTTTACCGGGGCGTCAGCCGGAATGAACAGTGTGCTTGTATTAGGTCAGGGTAGTAATATACTGTTTACGAACGACTTCAGAGGAACAGTCATCAGGAATGAGATCACAGGTGTCCGTGTTCTTGATGAGAGTGAAGAGAGCCTTTTTCTGGAGGCGGGGGCAGGGGTGATCTGGCAGGAGCTGGTTGAATACACGGTCAGCCATGGCCTGGCAGGGATTGAGAACCTGACACTTATTCCCGGGACTGTCGGTGCGGCTCCGATACAGAATATCGGCGCCTATGGAGTTGAGGCCGGCGATGTGATTGTCAGGATCAATGGTTTTCACCTGGAGAAGAGAGAATGGCTTATGCTCGGGAACAAAGAATGCGGGTTCGGATACAGGGATAGCATATTCAAGCGTGAACTCAGGAATAAAGTACTTATCACTTCAGTTGTTCTGAGGCTCTCAAAGGTCTTTCGGCCAAAGCCGGACTATGGTGGCATAAAGGAGGAGCTGGCAAAAAGAGATATCACAAATCCTTCCATCCGGGATATCTCGGATATTGTTTTACAAATAAGGAGGGCCAAACTGCCAGACCCTTCTGACATTGGCAATGCCGGCAGTTTCTTTAAAAACCCGACGGTTGGTAAAGGGGAGTTTGAGAACCTCCTGAAGGCTTTCCCTGATATCAGGTATTACAGGCAGGGGGAGCTTTACAAGATACCTGCCGGGTGGCTTATTGAGCATGCAGGCTGGAAGGGCTACCGGCTCGATGATGCAGGGTGTTATGACAGGCAGGCCCTGATACTGGTCAACTACGGCAGGGCTACAGGTGAAGAGATACTGGCTCTTTCAGAAAAGATAAAGAGTTCGGTATTCAATAAATTCGGGATCATGATTGAACGTGAGGTAAACGTTATTTAACTCCATAACCAATTGTCTGGGCAAGTATAATAACCTGCATGGGCTTCAGCTGCATTTCCGGCGCCAGCTTGTCACGGGGTACCATTGCTCTGATTACGGTTGACAGTCCCGCTGATGCACAGTAGAGATACACGTTCTGAGCCATGAAGCCTGTGTTGGCCCATGACGAAAGCAGATCAGCGTCGGTTATGGTCTGGCCTTCCTTCAGGCCTCTCTTCGTAAGATCTGCCACATAAACAAGATTGACTGGCGCGGTCGCGGGGAACTCCTGTGTTCCTGTCAGGGCACGTATGTCCCTGTCATGGATCTGTTTCAGCATGTTGACATTGGCATCGTAGAGGTATAGCCCGCTCTTCAGTGTCACATAAACATCCATCTCCTGGCGGTTATGCGATGACGGGGCTGTCCTCTTCCCGTCGGCAGACCGGTTTATTCCCCATGCGGCCCATAGCAGGTCGGAAAGTTGCTGCAGAGAGAGTTCACTGTCTGAAAATGATCTGGATGACTGCCTCTCACTCAAAGCATCCATGAGTGGCTTACCGCCGGCTTTCATTGGTGTCGGCAGAGAAAGATCCTGTGCATCAAGCATAACGGGTGAGATTATCAGTACAACAATCAGCAGCGAAGACAAATTTGTGAATGCCTTTCTCATGATATAAATATTTTGAGGATGAATTTAATGAAATTTTGCACGCAGAGTTGACTAACCAGAGTCGTTCAGCTCAGGATCCGTTGTTCAGAGCATCGCTCATCAGGAAGTCGCGGTGCGATTTAACCATGTTGACGGTGTAAAGAAGCAGATTTTTGCTTTCAGTAAGGAGATTCAAAAACATCAGGGTGTTCCTGGTTCCGATAGATTCCGATTTGATGTATTTGATCTGCTTTTTCTTAATCTTCGCAATAAGGTCAAGAATCGTCTGCTGTTCAGCCAACAGAATGTTCATGTTACTGTGGTCCTGATCCCTGATGATGATCTCGATACGGTCATAGAACCTGGTGATTGCAGCACTCAGCATATTCAGGTCCTTTATCTGCTCCGGGATGAGCGATGGATGATTGTTGTCGAGGTGCTCATATACCGGGTCGGCAATATATTTGAGGCAGTGGGCTATTTCCCTCAGGTAGTCGAGAATCTGGACATAATAAGGTCCGGTTTCGATGAAATCCTCCTCAAGCTTTCTCAATGTGGGGTAAAGATTGTATTTCAGATCCTTGGTCCGCTGGTTGAGATCATCCACATTCTTCTTAACCTTTTTCATCTTCTTCCAGTCTTCAACGGTGAGGCTGACAAGGCATGATGAATATAGCTTACGTACCGATGCCACCACCTCGGTAATGGAAGTGTTGCATTTGTGAAGGATGTTTTCACCTGTAAGTGTCAGTTTATCATCAAATTCGTCCTTTTTTGAAGATTTTGCCAATTTTCTATTGTGTCTCAACGCTGACCTTATCACTATGAACAGTGCAACGGCCAGTCCTGTCACTGCTGCAATGACACCTCCCCAGTGAAGCACAAGGGCTACCAGGAACGCCACGGTAAAGGCAGTGAGGGCAGTAAAGAACCATCCACTGATGACTGTCACCACCCCGGTGATACGGTACACAGCACTCTCCCTGCCCCATGCCCTGTCAGCCAGCGAGGTACCCATGGCCACCATGAAGGTGACATACGTGGTGGAAAGCGGAAGTTTCAGGGATGTGCCGAAAGCTACCAGGCTACTGGCCACGAATATATTGACTGATCCCCTCAGGAGATCAAATGATGAGGCATCGGCAGGATTCTGGAGCTTTTTCCTGTAGGATTGGAAATCGAATCTTTTGTCGATGAACCTGGTCACTTTTTCAGGCATGATCCTGCCGATAAACTTTGATACTCCGACTGTATGTCTGACAACTGACCTGGAAATGCGCGATGACTCAAATCTTTCCGATCCGGAGCCCTGCCTTGAAAGATTGATCTCAGTCTGTGTAACGGTCCTTGCCTTTTTCGACAAGAAGAGAGTCACCACCATAATCAGCCCGGCACCCAAAAGGAAAACTGTCGGGGTCTTTACAGGCTCATTGAGAGCTCCCATCAGCATGGTGTCAGGGTTAAACGAGGGATCACTGGCATATTCCCGGTATGATTCAAAACCGGCCAGTGGCACCCCTATAAAGTTGACGAGGTCGTTGCCGGCAAAGGCCATAGCCAGTGAGAAGGTACCGACCAGCACAATAATCTTCAGGATGTTCACCTTGAACAGTGAGTAGAGCAGCTGCAGGAAAACGGTGAATGACACAAAGGACAGAAGCAGGACCTTCATGGTATTGCTACTGAGCCATTCCAGAGCTTCGGGGGTCATGAATGAAGCTCCCTTGGCTCCCTTCACCAGTATGAAATAGACGATGGCAGTGATTGCCACGCCGCCCCAGAGCGCCCCGAAATATTTCATGTATTTCTGGAAATCGAAGGTAAATATAAGTCGCGTAATGAACTGTATTATCGTTCCGAATGCAAAGGCGATCACCACCGAGAATAGAATACCGAAAATAATGGCCAGGGCTTTGGCCGTATTTATATAGTTACCGATATCTGCAAAGCTCTCGGTCGAATTCATGATCTTGATGATCGAAATGGCAACGGCCGCACCCAGCAGCTCGAAAACGATGGAGACGGTGGTGGATGTCGGAAAGCCGAATGTGTTGAAGGTGTCAAGAAGGATGACATCCGTTATCATGACAGCCAGGAATATGATCATTATCTCGGAAAAATAGAACTGATCGGGATGAAAGATGCCTGATCGTGCTATCTCCATCATCCCGCTGGAAAAGGTGGCACCGAGCATGACACCCAGTCCTGCTATCGCAAGAATAACCTTGAGGGATGCAGCCTTTGAGCCTACGGAAGAGTTGGTGAAGTTGGCAGCATCATTCGAGATCCCGACGATCAGGTCAGAGACTGCCAGAATAAACAGGACAACTACGATGATCAGATATACATCCACCTGTTAAAATATTAATGAGATTTCCCTGCATGATGCGCGGATCTTCCCGTGACACTCTGTTAGGATCATCAATATTGCTTTAAATATAAGGTATTTATAAAAACAAATACATTTTGACATGCCGAAATTAACTCAAATACCAAAAAGTACAAAGAAATAGCACTGTTACATTTTTGTTACACATAATAAAATCTTGTTGACTATATTTACTGTGGATATTACGAATATTTAAAAAAGTAACACGATGCCGGTAATTCGATTTGGCGTTTCACTCGAGAAGGAGTTGCTTGATGCCCTCGACGGTTTTGTTGAGGAGAATCTCTTTGTCAATCGCTCCCAGGCCATAAGGCATCTCATCAGCAACGGTTTGGCCGAAAGCAAATGGCAGTGCAACAATGAGGTGGCAGGGTCGCTGACGATGATATACGATCATCACCGCAGGGGGCTGGTAGCACAGCTAACCCGCCTGCAGCATGAAAGGAACAACCTGATACTGTCGTCTGTTCATCTGCACCTTGATCGCGGACAGTGTATGGAACTGCTGGCTGTCAGGGGCCGGGCGGCGGAGCTGACCGCGATGGCCGACAAATTGCGGAGCGTAAAGGGCGTCAGGTATGCAAGGCTGACCATGGCACGTTTAACGGGCGCGGAGCATCATGATGAAACGTAGAGTGCCGGCCCTGATATTGATTATGATCATGCTGGCTCTTGCAGCATGCTCCTCGGGCAGCCGCACAGGCCGTGCGGGGCGACTAATAACCGATTACACCGGCCGAAACGTTATGATACCTGATACGGTGCTCTCGGTCATAGCACTCAAGTCGGGGACGATGAGGCTGCTGGCATACATGGGTGTCACTGACAGGGTAAGTCACATCGAAGGGAGCGAGCAGAGGCGCAACGTACCCTACCTCTTTGCCAACCCTTACCTCAGAGGACTGCCGGTAATCGGGGCCGGCAATAACTATGACACCGAGTTGCTGGCTGATGCCGGGAGCGACCTCATCATTGCGACCTTCATGTCGACACAGGAAGCCGACAGGCTGCAGCGGCTGACCGGAAAGCCGGTCATCCTGCTCGATTACGGTGACCTGGGGGAGAAGAGTGATGCCCTTTATAGTACGCTGACCATTTTGGGAGAGATATTCGGCTTGCCAGCGCGGGCCGACAGCATTGTCAGTTACTTTGAAACAACAATTGATGAGTGTGTCTCCCGGGCCTCCAGGGCGTCGGAGCCTCAACGGACAGCCTATGTGGGAGGCGTGGCATACAACGGCGCACACGGGCTCACATCGACTGAACCCGACTACCCTCCCTTCAATATTCTCTCTGTAAAGAATGTAACCGATGAGCCACAACTGAGAAACGACCGGAGCGAACCTGGTCACGTAGTCATCTTCGTCGATCAGGAACAACTGATAGAGTGGGATCCGGATGTCATCTTTCTCGATGCCGCCGGGCGGCAGATATGGCAGGAGGAGATAACTCCCGGAGTGGTTAGCAATTCCCTCTCGGCATTCCGCGCAGGCGAGACCTATACTGTTTTGCCATACAACTGGAACACCACCAACTATGAGAATATTCTCTGTAATGTATGGTATATAGGCTCAGTACTGCTGCCCTCATCATTCGGCGACGTTGACGTTACCGAAAAATGCCGGGAGATTTACCGTTTTTTTTACGGCACCGACATATATGATCAGGTTTACGATTATTACCGGCCCTTCGAGCGGCTTGGCGAAACGGCACGGGAATGAGCAGGGAGAATGAGATAGAAAAGCAATATGCCCGGTTTACGGAGCGCAAGGGGAGGTACCTCTGGCTGGCGGCGCTGGCGACACTGCTGCTTGCTGTTCTGGGACTTGCCCTCGGACCGAGCAGCATCAGCCTCAGAGACCTGTTCTCACTGTTTGGCAGCGGGGGCGAGGAGCTGCATCGCGGTATCGTGATGCAGATCAGGCTGCCACGCGTGCTGGCGGGCATAGTGAGCGGCATAGCCCTGTCGGTCAGCGGTGTGGTGATGCAGAGCGTGCTGCGCAACCCCCTGGGGTCGCCCTTCACCCTCGGTATAAGCAATGCTGCCGCCTTCGGCGCTGCCTTTGCAGTGATAATCTTCGGGGCAGGAAGTATGAACAGCAGCAGCAATGACGCCGTCCTCATTGCAAACCCCTATGTTGTAACTCTCTCGGCATTCTTCTGGTCGCTCATAGCCTGCTTCCTGATACTGCTGGTGGCCAGGCACAGGGGGGCCACACCTGAGAATATGATCCTCACAGGCATCATTGCCAGTTCGCTCTTCACGGCGCTGACCGCTGCCATTCAGTACCTGGCCGACGATGTGCAGCTGGCTGCCATAGTCTTCTGGACCTTCGGCGACCTGAGCAAGGGTGGATGGCGCGAGCTGATGATACAGGTGATCATCCTGCTGCCCGTGATGATATATTTCTATCGCAACCGGTGGAACTATAACGCTCTGGATGCGGGCGACGAGACCGCACGAAGTCTGGGGGTCAATATCGGCAGGCTGAGGCTCACCGCCATGATCCTGGCCTCGCTGGCCACGGCGACGGTGGTCTCGTTCTACGGTATCATTGCCTTCGTGGGTCTGGTGGTGCCCCACATGGTCAGAAGGGTCATCGGCAGCGATGAGCGGTTTCTGATACCCGGAGCAGCACTTGCCGGCGCCGCCTTCATGGTTGGCTGCGACATCGTTGCACGGACGCTCATCTCACCCATGGTGCTGCCGGTGGGCATTCTTACATCGGTAATAGGCGCCCCGTTGTTTATATTGCTGCTTGTCAAAGGGAAAGGAGGGGCACAGTGGAAATGATAACCCTCTCCGGCGTGCAGTTTGCCTATAACGGCTTCCCGGTCATCAAAGGCATAACACACAGCTTTGCAAAGGGCTCTTTCACCGCCCTCCTCGGTCCTAATGGTTCGGGAAAGAGCACTCTCTTAAGGCTTATCAACGGCATACTAACGCCGCAGGCCGGAACGGTGGAGGTGAAGGGACGCAGTGCCGGCAGCATCAGCGCCAGGGAGATGGCCAGGGAGATGGCATATGTCCCGCAGATGCAGTACAATACCTTCCCGGCCACGGTGTTTGACACTGTCCTGCTGGGCCGTAATCCGTATATCAGCTGGTCGCCCGGCAAGGACGACCGCAGGATCACGGCAGAGATACTGGTAAGATTCGGCCTCGATGATATTGCGCTCAAGGATCTCAACAAACTCAGCGGAGGGCAACGGCAGCAGGTCTTCATCGCCAGGGCGCTGGCACAGCAACCGTCGGTGATACTCCTCGACGAGCCGACAGCCAACCTCGACCTCAGGCATCAGCATGAGATTCTGCTCCTGCTCGGAGAGCTTGCCACTGGTGGCATCACCGTGCTGGCGGCCATACACGATCTCAACCTTGCGCTGAAGTATTGCAGTGAGTTTATCATACTCGACGACGGGCAGGTGAGGGCCGAGGGTGGGAGTGAGATCTTCAGTGAGGAACTGATAGAGGATATATACGGGGTAAGGACAAAGATAATACGGCATGAGGGAGAGATGTTCATCCTGCCAACAGAGCCGCTTTAACAAACCTAAGCAGGACAAAAAATGGATCTGAAGATAGAGATCATAGGATACGTGCACAACGAGTGGGAGAGTGCCGAACCGGGTGATGCCGACAGGATGAAGGAGAGCATCTCAACCATCGAGGTGAAGGAACAGTTTGCCGATGCGCTGTACCGGATCGAAAAGCACAGTGAGCTTAACATCCTTTTTTACTTTGACCGGTCCGACGATTATGAGCTTCGTACCGTCACCCGGTCGGGGGAGGTGAGGGGTGTCTTTGCATGCTGCACTCCCCGCAGGCCGAGCATGATAGGAATGACCGCCGTCAGGCTGCTGGGTGTTGAAGAGAATACTCTCACGGTCACCGGTCTCGATGCATTGAACAACACCCCGGTGCTCGACATCAAACCCGTAGTGACGAGCCATTGACATCTCCGGTGCCAATAACCCTGCCTGCTATGCAGATACCGGAGACAAAAGAGTAAATTTGAAATAAAAAGATCATGAATCTGTCAATACTGAAATGGCTTGCCAGGATTCTGGCTATAGCAGCCATACTGTTTCTGGTCATCTTCTCACTGGAGGTATTCTCAGGTAATGAGCCCTTTGGCAAGAAACTGGCAGGTTTTCTTATTCATAACATTCCTGCCTTACTACTTATTATCGCCCTTATTATTGCATGGAGACAGGAGATTGCCGGGGGAGTGTTGTTCCTGCTGGCATTTATTATAATGGCTGTCTTCTTCAAATCCTTCGCCGGGAACAGTGCTTCACTGATTGTCATCTCACCGTTTTTCATTGTCGGGAGTTCCTTCATCATTCATGCACTACTCTCCTCTCCTCCAGGGAAGGTATGAACAGGTCATAAAGCCTACCTCCCCCTCTCTATTTCTACCAGGTCACCATAGTATGATATTTGCTGCCTGTTGGTGCTGTTGACCTTCAGCGTTGCCGATCCTGTTTCCCCGATATGAAAGGTATATTCCAGCCTGTCATTTTTGTTTTCGGTTTTGAATGAGCAGTTTATGAACCGTACTTCTTCAGGATGAAAATATTCCTTGAATAAGCCACCATACCTGAAAGATGCGCTAAAAAAAGCACAGGGTCCTTTCTGAATATTGCGTAAATGAAAATCAGGAAGGAGCCTATGAAACTCAAAAGCCAGAAACCCATGGGCAGCATTGATTCCTTTTTTCTTTCCGAATATACCCACTGGTACACAAACCTTAAGGTGAACAATACCTGAGAGACAATCCCCAGGGCCATCAGCAAAGGTGCAATATGTTCTTTATTAAAAAGGTTTGCTTTGTCTATAATATTGTTATTGTAACCGTATATCAGGATAATGGTGGGGAAGAAATATAAAAAGATCCTCAGCACTGCCGGGATTTTTTTCCACTGGTTCTCAAGCTGAATATTCCTGATATAGACATAATAAGTGATGACCTGCCCTAACATAATTGCAAAGTCATCACGCAGGTATCCGTAAACAAACAGAAGGACCGAAGCCACAAGACTTATCTCCCAGAAAAGATGAGGAGCAATGACTTTTTTGTGTCTTTCAGAAACAATCCACTGCAAGAGGATCCGGCTGGAAAACAGCATTTGTGCCAGAAATCCAATCCCATAAATAATCCAGTTACTCATAGTAATGATCAGGGATTTTGACTGGATTCCTCAACTTTATAGTTTATGTATTTTTTCTTCATCCATAAATACGCAAAACAGTCCATCAAAGGTCCCATCAAGCGGTTCCAAAGATAGAAATTTGATTTGCCGTCTGTTCTTGGAAAATGACGGACCGGCACCTGTTTTATTTTCCCGTTCTGAAGCAACACCATTGCAGGCAGGAACCTGTGCAATCCGTTAAACATTGGAATTCGTTTGGCAACGTCTGTCCGGATAATTTTCAGCGGACAACCTGTGTCATCCATCCCGTCATGGGTGAATGCCCTCCTGATTTTGTTTGCAATCAGTGAAGAGAGACTTTTCACTGCAGAATCCCTTCTGTCCAGCCGGACTCCCGTAATAAGGTCATACTCACCGGTGAATTCAAGTAGAACATTGAAATCCATGGGAGTGGTTTGAAGGTCAGCATCCATGTAACCCGTCCATGGAGTGTCTGAACAATCGAATCCGGCTTTGATTGCTGCGCTTAAACCATGGTTGCGGTCAAACGAGCAATATGTGAAGTTGTCTGAATTTTTACAAATTTCCCTGAGTTTTTGCAGGCTGCTATCCTTTGATCCATCATTAATAAACAGTACTTTGGCTTTTATGGCGGAACCATCAAGAAACCGGCAGAGTTCTTTATGCAGTCTTTCAATGTTACCTTCCTCATTATAGACAGGAACGATGATTGTCAGTTCAAAATCCATTTTCAATATTCCCGAATGGTTTAACCGTATATTATTTTCCAGTTTTTTCACTCAATTTCAACAAAACTGTAATTGCCGGACTTAAAGACATATTTTCCTTTTATATAGAGCTGCAGGGAATCATTCCGTTCGACAGCCTTATTACCGAGGAAAATGATAGCCGGTGTTTCAATTTTACCGGCCGGGGCATACAGGTCTTTTATTTCAAGCTTCCGGACCTCTTTTCCCAAATAAACATCCATATTAGCTCCCCGGAGCACTTTACAATAATAAAAATTAAGGTTGCTGTTACTGCCTGCTCTTTCCAAAGCCTTATTGCACAGATCCCCCAGTCCAATCAAATAGTTGTATTTCGGAACTGAGAATGAGACTGTAAAAATGAAGAGCAGGATACCAATGCACATAGTTATAATCCCGTTGTTCAGGCTGTGTTTAAACAGAAACCTCACCGCCAGGAATCCTGAAACGGATAATATCAATCCAGCCAGAAAGACCGGAACAGTTATGTTGATTTCTTCAGGCAGGACAAATGCAGCAGCAACAATGACTCCGGGAAGCATCATCAGGAGAATGAAGGCAGGTATCAGTGCAAGCAGATAAACCCAGAATTTATGTTCACTTTTTGCCAGCCACAATACGGTGATATATACGAAAAACGGGAAAGCCGGAAGCAGGTAGATTTCAAGCTTGGAACTGAAAAGTGATAACACTGTAAACGTAGAAAGGGAAGTAACCAGGAATAACCGTTCAATATCAGTAACCGTGAATTTATTTATCAAACCAGAAATTATAACCCCTGCAATCAGCAGTGACCATGGGGCAAGAGTATAGAGGGATGATATAAAATAATAATAAAATGGCTCGGCGTGATGGAATGAATTTACTGCACGATCGACAGTCTGGTGGAACAGCAGGTTCTCAAGATACTGGCTCCCGCCTTCCCTGTAGACGCCTGCAAACCATATACCGCAGAGAGCTAAAATTATTGCCAGGGTCTTCCATCCCCAGTAACGGCCGAATGATTTCAATGCCCGTTTACTGATTAAGAACACCAGGGTAGATACCAGCGGGACAATTATTCCCACCGGGCCTTTTGTGAACAGGGCAAGGAAAACAAAAACGGGGAAGAGAAAGGTATAACGCTTTTTAGTGCTGCCGCTGTACATTTTGTAAAATGAATGCATCGAAAGAACGATGAACATTGACATCAGCATATCCATGCGCAGAAAGACAGAAGTGCCTAAGAAGTATGCGCTTGTTATAAGCATCAGTTGTGCAACCAGCCGCTCGTTTTGTGTCAGGAGGTTCCTCACCCAGCTGTCCATTATATGCAGAATAACCAGGGCAGGTACGATGGAAAATATTGACAGGAAGAGCATACTGTGCTTTCCGAAGATCAGTTTACCTGACATGATTATCCAGAAGTAAAGCGGAGGTTTGTCGGCATAATCAATCCCGTGATTTGTGAAAGTGAAGATTGAACCAGTCCTCAGTGCCTCGTCGGCAATACTCAGATATCGCAGTTCGTTGGCAATCGTAAAATCACGGAAAATACAAAGCGGTAATACTGCCAGTACAATAAGGCTGTATCTTATATAATTCAGCTTATAGAGTGAACCTAACATAACCAGGTGTTCTTTTCTCACCTTTGTGACCGGTCAGAGATCCATGGTACTTTTTCCAAAATCATGAAGAATGGCGCAAGGTAAAAAAATATCCCGGGTAAGAACAAATTTTGTTTAACTTTTCAGCTTTCATATAATGGTTTTGAATAGGCCGGTAAAATAATGACCGGAGAGGCAATGACAAAAAAGGATAAAAGCTGCATACTCGTCACGGGCGGGGCAGGATTTATTGGATCACATCTGTGTGAGCACCTGCTTAGATCGGACCACAAGGT
>DHHM01000017.1 GCA_002403305.1 Bacteroidales bacterium UBA4772 | reverse complement strand
AAAACAACCTCACCAGCAACAATCATCATTCAGGTGCAAGTTGTATCTTAGGGAACCGCCGTATACGAGACCCGTACGTACGGTGGTGTGAGAGGTCGGAAAATGAAATAGGAGGAAACCTATTTCATTTTCCTCCTACTCGATTATCAGGCCCGCTACGGGGCGCCAAAAAACGAAAAGACTCATAACCTATTCAAAACGCGTTAAAAAGTTGTTAATAATTACGAAATGTCAATTCTAACTTATTCTTTGCGTAACAGTAATTTAACGATCTGCCTCCGGGGCAAGACTCATCTATCGCAATTATCTAATCATAAATAATTTACAACGAACAACAACCATAAACCTTCTAACTTTTCCAATCATGCGAAAACTAAGATTCATCTTCATGCCCTTGTTACTGTTCATTGGAACAGCCACCATGATGGCCCAGGTGACAACATCAACTCTCACTGGCAAGATTACGGAGGCCGGCGGTCAGCCGCTGCCGGGTGCCACTATTGTTGCAACCCACGTGCCTTCCGGAACCCTGTATGGTGCTGCGTCAAACAGCCAGGGTCTGTATTCAATCCAGGGTATGCGTCCCGGAGGACCATATACGGTTAATGTAACTTTCATCGGCTACCAAACCCAGAGCTACACTGAGATTACCCTGTCGCTCGGAGAAAACACAACCCTGAACTCGACCATGGTACCAACCACGACCGAGATGACAGAGGTTACCGTGATTGGTTACGCGACATCAAGATTCAATACCACGCAAACCGGTGCAGTGACGAATATCTCAAATACCCAGATAGCTGATATGCCTACAGTAAGCCGCAGTATTATCGATGTTACCCGCCTTTCACCTTACGGAGGGAATGGGATGACCTTTGTCGGCTCAGATGGTCGTACGGCTAACTTTACAGTGGATGGAGCTAATTTCAACAACAACTTCGGTTTGAGTTCTGCTCTTCCCGGTGGAGGCAACCCTATTTCTATTGAAGCTATCCAGGAATTACAGGTTGTAATCGCTCCGTATGATGTTCGTCAGACTAACTTTATTGGTGGTGGTGTAAACGCTATCACAAAATCCGGTACAAATACCTTCAAAGCCAGTGCCTATTCTTATCACAGAAATGAAAACATGCGCGGTGATGCTGTTAATGGCGTGCAAATCCCAGGTGCGCGTGAGGTTGACCGCAATACAACTTATGGTTTTACTTTTGGTGGACCTATCATCAAAAACAAATTGTTCTTATTTGTAAACGGTGAAATGGCTAAAACACCAACCGTTGTCACTCGTTGGAGAGCTTCAACGGATGGTGTTGCTGATCCGGACAATTTTATTTCACGCACAACAGTAAGCGATCTTCAGGCAGTTTCTGATTATGTTGATAGTAAGTATGGGTATGAAACGGGATCGTTTACAAATTTCCCTGCAGATGAAAACAACTACAAGCTTCTTGCTCGCCTGGATTGGAATATCACAGACAAACATCGTCTGGCCTTGCGTTATAACTACACGAAAAACCTCTACTATAACCCGCCAAACGCTTCATCTATGGACGGAGGTACCCGTATGTCCGAGGCAAGAATGTCGCAGGCCTCAATGTCGTATGCAAATTCGATGTATTCGATGAACAATCTTGTCAATTCATTCTCTTTTGACTTAAACAGCCGTTTGTCCGATAACTTATCTAACCAGTTATTGGCAACATTCTCAAAACTTGACGATTTGCGCGGATCTACTTCCGATGAATTCCCATTTATTGATATTTTGAAAGATGGACAAGCCTACCTCTCTTTAGGTTATGAGCTTTTCACCTGGAACAATGCTGTTCACAACAACGTTTGGAATATCAAAGACGAACTCACATACTATTTTGGCAGTCATAAAATTGTAGGTGGAGTAGCCTACGAATATAAAATGGCAGATAATGCTTATATGCGTAACGGTACAGGATACTATCGCTATACAAGTCTTGACGACTTCTTAAACGAAGGAACACCTGAAATTGTAAACTTAACTTATGGTTATGGTGGAGAGAGCAATCCTGCAGCCCGCATAAGAACAAACAAAATTGGAGTTTACGGGCAAGATGATTGGAGCGTAGCTGCAAATTTCAAACTTTCGTATGGACTTCGTATCGATGGGCTTTTCTTCGACAATAATGATTTGATAACAAACAAAGCTATTCTTGACCTTGATTATTCAGGTCGTCATATCAATACAGGAAAATGGCCTGCAGCAAATCTCATAATCTCTCCCCGCATAGGTTTTGCGTGGGATACATTTGGCGATAAGAGCCTGAAAGTTCGTGGAGGTACCGGTCTTTTCGCCGGTAATTTACCGCTTGTATTCTTCACCAATATGCCTACCAACGGTGGAATGGTACAGTATCAGGCACAGATAAATGCAGCGAACGCAGCAACAAATGGTTTCACAATGGATGAATTTGCCGGCGGTCTTGTAACTGATGCTAACGGAAATGCCAATATTGCTGCACTTTATGATAAGTTAACATCATTGGGATATCCTTCAACGATTTCTCCTGAAGATGGGACAGTTCCTTCTGCTATTGCGGCTGTAGATCCAAATTTCAAAATGCCGCAAGTATGGAAAACGTCACTTGCTGTTGACTACGCACTTAAAACATCTTTCCCATTCTCTGTAACGGTAGAAGGAATTTACAACAAAACAATCAACGGTGTTACTATTTCTGACTGGAGTATTCCAAATGTAGGTGGTTTCGCCCGTTTCAACGGTGCTGACAATCGTCCGATTTATCCTGCCGGTTATCGTACCACCACAAAAGCCTTTATGCTGGAAAACACAAGCCTCGGTTATGGCTGGTCAGGCAACATTACCTTCGATGCTCAACCGGCAGAATGGATCAGCGTGTTAGCTGCCTATACACACATAGTTTCCAAAGATGTAACAGGTATGCCGGGATCTAATGCAGAATCTGCATTTACATACGTGCCCACGGTGGAAGGCCCCAACTTCATCAGATTGCATAATTCCCAATACACCACACCCGATCGTCTGGTGGCTTCACTTACTACCCACGATAAGAGCGGTAATCACTATAGCTTTATCTATGAAGCATGGCATGGTGGAGCAAAATACTCATACATGATGATTAACGATATCAACAGTGACGGTTACAACTACGATGCAATCTATGTTCCTACCGACGCTGATGTGGAAAGCAATCAATTCCGATTTGTTTCGGCAGACGACAAAACCCGCTTTATGGACTATGTTCATGCCAATAGTTATTTGAAAAATCACCAGGGGGAATATGCAGAGCCCTATAGCGTTTACTCTCCCTGGGTTCATCGCATTGACTTTGGCTACAAACACGATTTTGTTTTTATTGCAGGCAAAGACAAACACAGGCTGCAACTTAGCCTCGATCTCAAAAATATGTTGAACCTGTTTAATTCTGAATGGGGCGTCGGCAAATATCTGAATCCGGCAATCGGTTCGGAAGCTCGTATTCTCAAATATGAAGGTGTGGATGCTGATGGTGTGGCTACATTCTCCACACCCTCTTCAATCAATGGTGATACCAAAACCTTCACACCAAGCTACACATTGGGTCAGTGCTGGTATGCTTTAATCGGCATCAAATATATTTTCAACTAATAAAAAGTACAGGCAATATGAAATTAAAATACTTTTTCCCATTATTCATCGCGTCAGTTGCCCTGATGATAAGCTGTGACGATGAATTCTCTGTGACGTTGCTTGATGAAATTCAGGTATCGTCGTCATACGTGTCTATCCCGGTAGCGGGTGGTTCTACATCCATTACCGTAACAGCCAATGATAGCTGGACAGTAGAGAACAGTTTACAATGGCTGACTATCTCTTCAACCTCTGGCAGTGCCGGTGAATCAACGCTTACGTTTTCAGCTGAATCTACCCTGGATGGTCGCACCGGAGAGGTAAAAATTCAATGTGGAGACAAAACTCAGAGAGTAAACGTCATCCAGGGTCTGGCAACAATTGAAACTGCCACCTGTGCGGATGTAATTGCCGGACCAGACAGCAAGACCTATCAGGTAACCGGGGTTTGTACAGCAATTACCAACACAACTTACGGTAACTGGTACTTGGAGGATGCAACAGGTTCTATTTATATCTATGGTACTCTTGATGCGAAGGGTGGTACGAAAAACTTTTTGAGTTTAGGACTTGAGGTGGGCGATGAAGTAACTGTTCAGGGACCAAAAACTACCTACGGATCAACGGTGGAATTGGTAAATGTAACGGTTATCACAATCAACAAATCACTGATTAAAGTTGATTCTGTTGAAAACGCAGTACTTCCTATCGAAGGTGGTGAATTTATTGCATACCTTACCTGCAAAGGACAAGGCGTATCGGTAGAAATTCCTGAAGATGCCGAATCCTGGTTGTCAATTTCCTCCATTCAATCGGAAGGAACGTATGCTGTTGTGAAATTCAAAGCCTCTGCCAATACAGGCGGAGACCGCGGAACCACAATCACATTCCATACCACTGACGGGACTAAAGACTATTCTTCACAAACATCACTTAGCCAGACAGGAGCGATTGTGGAGGCATCTATTGCCGAGTTTCTTGCGGCTGAAGTTGGTGACACTCAGTATCGCCTGGCAGGTGTGATAACCAGTATTACCAATCCCACATATGGCAATTTATACCTGAGAGATTTCTCAGGTGAGGTCTATGTATATGGTATTCAGGATTTCAGTACCAAAGGTTTAAAAGTGGGTGACATCATCACTATTGTCGGAAAACGTGCCGCATATAATGGAAATCCACAAGTAAGCTCTGCTGTATTGGAAAGCTCTATTCCTGTAACAACGGCAACCATTGCAGAGGTGCTGACTAAACCTGACGATGCCAGTACCTACTTTATGGTAACCGGTGAAATTACATCGATTACCAGTGATACATATGGTAATCTTTATTTGAAAGACGGCGACAGTGAAATCTACGTGTATGGCTGTTATCCGGGTTATGGTGCAACTGGTGACGATAGAAAATACCTGATAGCTGACAAAGGCATTAAAGTGGGAGACCAACTGACGGTTATTGCACCGAAGGGCTCTTATGGCGGATCACCGCAGCTTTCAAATAGTATTTATTTCAGCCACGTAAGTTCGAAGTAAGTAATACGATACTTTATACCATAAGTATGTGACACGCAGCATAAGTTGCGTGAGAGATAATAAAAGAGGCTGTCTCAAAGCGAGGCAGCTTTCTTTTTTATCAGCGTGCCGGGCGTGATAAATGGCCGGAGGTCAGGTTGGCGGGCATGAAGAGCAGTTTGCGAGACATGGACAGATGGCATCCACAAAGTTCATAAAAGTTGATATATATGTTGATAAAAGAGGTATTTTCTTCTTGTCTCCTCTGACCGGCTTGTCTATTTTAGCAAAACCGGTTCATTCTTACGGAAGGTAGATTAAGTAACTTATTATCAAACTTTAATATTTTTTTGAGATCCATGGAAGATTCATTTGTCCATACAGTTCCTGTCGCCCTTAACGAAAAGGAGATGTCAAACAAGGAGGAGAAGAAAGTGCAAAAAGAGGAGACAGTGGGGGAGAAAAAGAGCAGGTCATCAGCCCGTAGTACAAAAAAGACATATACGTACGACGAGGCTCTGATAGCGACGCGCGGGTACTTCGGCGGCGATGACCTTGCTGCAAAGGTATGGGCAAGCAAATATGCGCTCAAGGACTCTTACGGCAACCTCTACGAGAAGAGTCCTGACGACATGCACCGCCGTCTTGCTTCGGAGATTCACCGTATTGAGAAAATATACCCGAACCCGCTTCCGGAGGAGACCATCTATGAGGCCTTCAGGGATTTCAGATATATCATTCCCCAGGGCGGGCCGATGACCGGCATAGGCAATGACTACCAGATTGCATCTCTTTCCAACTGCTTTGTCATTGGCAACAAGGGTGAATCTGACTCATACGGCGGCATCATGAAGATAGACCAGGAGCAGGTACAGCTCATGAAGCGCCGCGGCGGCGTAGGCCATGACCTCTCCCACATACGCCCGAAGGGTTCCCCGGTGCTCAACAGCGCACTGACTTCCACGGGTGTCGTGCCCTTCATGGAGCGCTATTCCAACTCCACCCGTGAGGTGGCACAGGACGGCCGCCGCGGGGCGCTGATGCTCTCCATCTCAATCAAGCACCCTGATGCAGAGAGCTTCATCGACGCCAAGCTGGAGGCGGGTAAAGTAACGGGGGCCAACGTCTCGGTGAAGATCACCGACGAGTTCATGGATGCCGTGGTGAACGGTAAGAGCTTCCGTCAGCAGTACCCCATCAAGTCCGACAACCCGAAGTTTGTAAAGGATATCGATGCCCGCAAGCTGTGGAACAAGATTGTACACAACGCGTGGAAATCGGCTGAGCCCGGCGTTCTCTTCTGGGATACCATCAGGAAGGAGAGCGTGGCAGACTGTTATGCCGACCTCGGCTATGAGACGGTATCGACCAACCCGTGCGGTGAGATACCCCTCTGTCCCTATGACAGCTGCAGGCTCATAGCCATCAACCTATACAGCTATGTCAGGAACCCGTTTACCCCGGAGGCCTCGTTTGATTTCGACCTGTTCAAACAGCATGTTCACCTGTCACAGCGTATCATGGATGACATCATCGACCTCGAGCAGGAGAAGATCGATGCCATCATCGCCAAGATCGAAGCCGACCCTGAAGACCCGGAGCTGAAGAGGGTGGAGTGCAACATGTGGGAAAACATACGGCACAAGACAAGCGAGGGAAGGCGCACAGGCATAGGCATCACCGGCAAGGGCGACATGCTTGCCGCTCTCGGACTGCGTTACGGCACCGATGAGGCTACTGAATTCTCCGTGAACGTTCACCGTACCCTGGCCGTGGAGGCCTACAGGGCATCAACGATTATGGCTACAGAGAGGGGAGCCTTCCCGATATACGACAGTGAGAGGGAGAAAAACAATCCCTTTATCACCCGCCTGCGCGAGGCCGACCCTGAGATGGTGGCCGGGATGGAGAAGAACGGCAGGCGCAATATAGCGCTGCTGACCATAGCACCAACCGGTTCCACCAGCCTCATGAGCCAGACCACCTCAGGCATTGAACCGGTCTTCATGCCCTTCTACAAGCGACGTCGCAAGGTCAATCCAAACGACAAGGATGTGAAGGTAAACTTCGTTGACGAGGTGGGAGACCACTGGGAGGAGTTTGTGGTGTTCCATCACAAGTTCATCGACTGGATGAAGGTCAACGGATACAACTATGAGGAGGTGAAAAACATGTCGGAAGGAGACATAAATGCCATCGTAGCCAAGTCACCCTACTACAAGGCCACCGCCAACGATGTCGACTGGGTTGCCAAGGTTCGCATGCAAGGGGCCATTCAGAAGTGGGTGGATCACTCTATCAGTGTCACCATCAACCTCCCGGCCGAGGCAAAGGAGGAGCTTGTCTCCGAGCTCTACCTCACCGCCTGGAAGGAGGGATGCAAGGGGGCAACGGTATACCGTGACGGATCAAGGGCCGGGGTTCTCGTCTCCAACAGCAAAAGCGAAAAGAAAAACGAATGGTCGCCGTTGAGGCCCAAGGTTCTTGAGGCAGACGTGATCCGCTTCCAGAACAACGAGGAGAAGTGGATCGCCTTCGTAGGACTGAAGGAGGGAGTCCCGTATGAGATCTTCACCGGCCTCCAGGATGACGAGATGTTCCCCATACCCAAGAGCATTGTCAAGGGACGCATCATCAAGAACAAGGATGATGCGGGTAACACCCGGTACGACTTCCAGTATACCGACAAGTACGGTTACAAGAACACCCTCGGCGGGCTGTCGCACATGTTCAAGCCAGAGTTCTGGAACTACGCGCGCCTCATCTCCGGCGTCCTCCGTTACGGAATGCCGGCCAAGGATGTTGTTGAGCTGGTCTCATCGATGAAGCTCGACAGTGAGTCTATCAACACCTGGAAAAACGGGGTGGAGCGCTCGCTCAAGCGGTATATCCCCAATGGCACAAAGGCCAAGGGCAAATGCGAGAACTGCGGCTCCACGAACCTCGTTTACCAGGAGGGATGCCTGCGTTGCACCGACTGCGGGGCATCGAAGTGCAGCTGATTCAGTCGGCCACCTTCGCTACATCCTACGTTAAAACTACGGATGTCGAAGAAAGCTCCGGTGGCTGGAAGCAGTTCACAGTCGGCAGTCGGCAGTCGGCAGTTCACAGTCGGCAGTCATTATTTAAAAGGTTGGTACTGCCGAGTTTACCAGTGACAGGTCTATCTCCTCTGCGGTGGCCTCATGATCGGGCAGGTAACCTTCAAAATACTTCTCGTAGGCGGTGATGTCAAAGTGACCGTGGCCGCTCAGGTTGAAGAGGATGGTCTTTGAGACGCCCTCGAGATCAGCCCGGCGTGCCTCATCAAGAGCACCCGCGATGGCATAAGACGACTCCGGCGCAGGAAGAATGCCTTCAGTCCTGGCAAAGAGTATGGCCCCCTCAAAGCACTCGCGCTGCATCTTGGCTTTCGCCTCAACAAATCCGTCCTTGCGCAGCTGGCTTACAAGCACCCCGGCACCGTGATAACGCAGTCCCCCGGCGTGTATCTTGTCGGGGATGAAATTATGGCCCAGCGTATACATCGGCAGAAGAGGGGTCATGCCCGACTGGTCTCCGAAGTCGTAAGTGAACTTACCCCTGGTCAGCTTCGGGCAGGAGGCAGGCTCCACAGCCACCAGCCTTGTCTGCCTGCCGTTCGTCAGGTTCTCGCGCAGGAAGGGGAAGGAGATGCCGGAGAAGTTGGAGCCTCCGCCAAAGCAGCCTATCACCACGTCGGGGTAGTCACCGGCCTTGTCAAACTGTATCAGCGCCTCCTCACCTATTATCGTCTGGTGGAGGATGACGTGATTGAGCACGCTCCCCAGTGAGTATTTGGTGTAGGGGTCCTGGGCGGCGATTTCCATAGCTTCTGAGATAGCGATCCCCAGGCTGCCCGGTGATTCGGGATCGAGCTCAAGCACCTTTCTTCCGGCAACTGTCATGGTGCTGGGAGAGGGTACCACCCTGGCATTATAGGCGTTCATCATAAGCTTGCGTCCGGGCTTCTGCTCATAGCTTACCCTGACCATGAATACCAGCAGCTCCAGCCCGAAGTGGTTGCAGGCGTAGCTCATGGCACTGCCCCACTGGCCTGCCCCGGTCTCCGTGGTTATGCGCCTCACACCCTCCATCTTGTTGTAGTAGGCCTGCGGTATGGCGGTGTTAGCCTTGTGTGACCCGGAATAGTTGCCACCCTCGTACTTGTAGTAGATCTTGCTCTTTGTGCCGAGAGCCTTCTCGAGGTTATGAGCCCGGAAGAGGGGAGAAGGACGAAAGGTGCGGTAAAGATCGAGCACCTCATCAGGGATCTCAATATATCTCTCTGTTGACACCTCCTGTTTTATCAGCTCCATCGGGAAGATGACCGAAAGATCGTCGGGACCCACCGGTTTGCCGGTGGCAGGGTTCAGGGGAGGCAACGGCTTGTTGGGCATGTCAGCCATGATATTATACCATTTGCGGGGCATTTCGTTTTCCGTCAGCAGAATCTTTGTGATCTTTTCCATTTCTTGAAGTTTTTGAGGTTAGTAAAAAAAAAGGGCGCGCTGTGATCAGCGCGCCCCTTAGCATAATTATACTATACAGGTTATATAACGACGTGATTCACAGACTCATCTTTTGAGCTGCACCAGCGCCAGATATATAATGTGAATTGTTGCATCGATGCAAACATAGTGAAAATTCAATACCGCAGCTGCTGCAGAAAAATATTTTTTTCATCTGCCGGAACCACCCTGACCAGCAGGGCATCCTGATCACAGTCGGCTAGCATCTCAACCACGGTCAGAAAGTTACCGGAGGTCTCTCCCTTGGTCCAGAGCCTCTGCCTGCTCCGGCTGAAGAATGTGACCCTCCCTTCGCTGACGGTTTTACTGTAGGCCTCTTCATTCATGTAACCCACCATCAGTACCTGCATCGTGGTGCTGTCCTGTATCACGGCCGGGATCAGGCCGTCTCCCTTGTTAAAATTGATATTCATCATATGATAATTTATTTTTAATGGTATGATAGCCTGTCCCGATTTATCGGGAGAACCTCCATGTAGTTGATTATTATATTATTATGTTTATGTATGCAAATACATGGAGGTTTCATACTCTTACGTTTATTTTGTTTTTCTGAAGGTATCTTTTGAGGTCAGGTATCAGTATCTCGCCGAAGTGAAATACTGAGGCAGCCAGTGCAGCCGTGCACGATGTCTCTTCAAAGACCTTTTTGAAGTGTTCCATGGTGCCTGCGCCGCCTGAGGCAATGACGGGTATGTTCACCCTGTCGCTTACGGCAGCAGTAATTTCTGTTGAGAAACCCTCTTTTGTACCGTCGCTGTTGACGGAGGTGAGGAGTATTTCACCGGCACCACGCAGCATTGCCTCTTCAGCCCATTGCAGTGCCCTGACCGCGGTGACCTTCCTGCCGCTGTTGATACAGACCCGCCAGTCACCGTCAATGAGTTGTGCGTCAATTGCCACCACGATGCACTGGCTGCCAAAGCTGTCGGCCAGCCTGGTTATAAGAGCGGGATCAAGAACGGCAGCGGTGTTGACGCTCACCTTGTCAGCCCCGGAGCTGATGAGAACTGACACATCCTCCCTGGTGCTGATGCCTCCGCCGACAGTAAAGGGGATGTTTATGGCATTGGCGATCTTCTCCACCAGGGGTGCCAGCGTCTTTCTCTTCTCATGTGTTGCCGTTATGTCGAGGAAGACAATCTCATCCGCAGCCTGGTCAGCATATGCTCCGGCCAGCTCTACAGGGTCACCGGCATCCCGGAGGTTGACAAAGCTCACCCCTTTAACGGTACGCCCATCCTTTATGTCAAGGCATGGTATAATTCTCTTCTTCAGCATAATGCGGCCAGTTCTTTCAGTGATATCTTACCCTCATAAATTGCCTTGCCGATGATGGCGCCTTCACATCCTGCATCACGGAGGGTCATGATGTCTGCTGCGGAGGTTATGCCGCCGCTGGCAATAAGTGAGAGACCTTCGATAGCGACTATCTCCCTGTAGATGTCGAACGAGGGGCCGTCCAGCATCCCGTCTTTTTCAATGTCAGTGCACATGGCGTAGATGACGCCTTCCTTCCTGTAGCCCTGCAGGAAGCTGATGATGTCACTGTCAGATTCGGCGAGCCATCCTCCGGTTGCCACCTTCCTCTGCCGGAAGTCGGCGCCCAGGATGATCCTTTCGGGGCCGTATTCCTGCAGCCATTGAAGGAAGAGGGCAGGTTTTGTCACAGCTATGCTCCCGCAGGTTACCTGTGAGGCTCCGCAACTGAATACAGTGCGCAGATCATTGTCAGACCTTATTCCCCCGCTGAAGTCGACCTTCAGTCCTGTATTGCTGACTATGGCATCCAGCACCGTGTGATTCCGGATCTTCCCTTCCCTGGCACCGTCGAGGTCAACCATATGGAGGTATTTTATTCCGTGTTCTTCCATCTCCTTTGCCACATCAAGAGGGTCACTGTCATAGACGGTTTTCCTTGAGTAGTCGCCCTGGGCCAGCCTGACACAGGCGCCATCCATTATATCCATGGCTGCAATTATTCTCATAGCCTGAGGAAGTTTTCAAGTAAGAGGGACCCTGTTTCTGCTGATTTCTCAGGATGGAACTGGGTAGCAAAAAAGTTGTCTTTGCGCATCGCCGCGGAGAAGGGCAATCCGTAATCGCAAACGGCTATGGTATAACCGTTGACCCCGGCATAGTAGCTGTGGACATAATAGACATAATCGCCCGGATCAATTCCCTTTAGCAGAGGGTCGTCACCCAGGCTGACAAAATCATTCCATCCCATATGGGGGACCCTGGCCCCGGCAGGAAATCTTCTGACCTGTGTATCAAAGATGCCCAGGCCTTCAGTTTCACCCTCCTCCGAAGAGGTGCACATGAGCTGCAGTCCCAGACAGATGCCCAGCACGGGTTGCCTGAGTGAGACTATGACCCTGTCAAGGCCTTTCTCCCTGAGATGCTTCATGGCTGAGGCAGCTTCGCCCACACCCGGAATAATGATTTTCTCTGCCCTGCTGATTAGCTCAGGGTTGTCAGAGATAACTGCATCATGTCCGAGTCTCTTCAGTGCCACCCTGACTGACATGATGTTTCCGGAATTGTATTTTAGTATTGCTATCAAAGCTGTCCCTTTGTTGATGGCAGGAGGCCGTCATCCGTCCTGCTGACTGCCATCCTCATGGCTCTGGCAAAAGCCTTGAAGATGGCCTCGGTCTTATGGTGCTCATTCTCTCCGGCAGCATGCACGTGTATATTGCATTTTGCGGTGTCACTGAATGACCGGAAGAAGTGTGAGAACATCTCTGACGGTATGCTGCCCACCCTTTCCGACCTGTATATCGCGTCCCAGGTTAGCCAGGGTCTCCCTCCGAAGTCAAGGGTCACCTGTGCCAGCGAGTCGTCCATGGGCAGGGTGAAGCCATAGCGTCCGATACCCTTTTTGCTTCCAAGGGCTTTATTAAAAGCCTCCCCGAGTACTATCCCCACGTCTTCAACCAGATGGTGCTCATCGACCCTGAGGTCTCCGGTTGCCTTAATGGTGATGTCGATGCCCCCGTGGCGTGCCAGCTGTTCCAGCATATGATCAAGGAAACCAAGGCCTGTGGATATGCTGCTTCTCCCCGTTCCGTCCAGATTTATTTCGGCCTCAATGTCGGTTTCACCGGTCTTTCTTGTTACGGATGCTCTCCTCGGTATCTTTTTCAGGAACCGTCGGATCTCATCCCAGTTGGTGGTGCAGAGTGCGGCCTCACTGTTTTTCTCCCTGCTGATCCAGATCGACCTGCACCCCAGGTTACGGGCCAGTGCGATATCAGTCAGACGGTCGCCGATGACATATGATGATGCGAGATCGACACCCTGTGCAAGATACTGTGTCAGCATTGCCGTTCCCGGCTTTCGGAAGGGAGAGTTCTCTTCCTCGAAGGAGCGGTCAATGAACTGTGCCGCGAATTTCACTCCTTCACCCTCGAGGATGGAGAGCATCTTATTATGAGGAGCAAGGAAAGCTTCTTCGGGAAATGCCGGTGTCCCCAGCCCGTCCTGGTTTGACACCATCACAAGCTCAAAATCTGTCTCCCTGGAGATAGCTGAAAGGGCACATATTACCCCCGGCATGAATTCCAGCTTCTCCAGGCTGTCGGTCTGCTGGTCGGACGGCTCTTTTAAAATGGTGCCGTCCCTGTCTATAAACAACACTTTTTTCATATGCGATATATTTTCATACTTGTTTGTGATTTGGATCAATCATTCAGGGTTTATATTCAAAATCTTTTGATTCTGTTTGTGATTGTAATCGCCTGATCTTTATATATTTATTTTGCCCAGTTCATCCAGAAGCCTGTCGTTCTCGCTCCTGGTGCCTGCCGTAATGCGCAGGCATCCGGCTATTTCGCGGCTTCTGTTCCTGACTATGATATTCCTGCCTGTCAGTTTGTCGTAGACAGTGTCAGCGTCCCTGACCTTTACAAGGAGGAAGTTTGCATCGGAAGGCCAGACCTTTTCAACTACCGGAACGGTCTCCAGTTTCCCGGCAAGTCTCCTGCGCTCATCTATCAGGGTCCCGGTCTGTACTTTTACTGGTCTGATGTCTCCGATTCTCTGAAGTGCAGCCTCCTGGTTCAGGGTACTTATGTTGTAGGGAGCTTTTATCCGGAAGAGGTATTTCAGGATGTCCGGTGAGGCAAATGCCATCCCTATCCTTGCCGCCGCCATACCCATGGCCTTGCTGAAGGTCTGCATGACGATCAGGTTGTCATGGAGACCAATCTTTTCAATGAATGAGGGTTTATCGCTGAAATCGGCATAAGCTTCGTCAAGCACGACTATTCCCCGGAAATTCCTGATGATGAACTCGATCCTGCCAGGGTCCATGCTGTTGCCGGTCGGGTTGTTGGGAGAGCAGATGAAGATCATCTTTATGCGGTCATCTTCGAGAAGAGGTGTTACTGCCGGGATATCAATATCGAAGTTTTCATCGAGTAGCACGTTGATCACCTCAACGTCATTGACTGCTGCTGATACCCGGTACATCCCGTATGTAGGGGGAAAAATCACCACTTTGTCGGCACCAGGATTACAGAAAATCCTGTAGCAGAGATCAATAACCTCATCGCTTCCGTTACCGAGAAATATGTTCTCTTCAGGGATACCCTTCAGGTTGGCTACGGCCGCCCGGAGTGCCCGCTGGCGTGGGTCGGGGTACCTGTTGAGCGGACCGAAGGGACTTTCATTTGCATCGAGGAAGATGCCCTCTCTTCCCTCATATTCATCCCTGGCCGATGAATATGGCACCAGGGCCCTCACGTTAGGCCTTACCAGTTGATCTGTTCTGTTCATCTTCAAGATATTTTAGTCTTACAGAGACGGCGTTCCTGTGTCCTCCGAGCATCTCAGCACCGGCCATCAGCTCAGTTGCCGGGCCTATCTTCATTATGCCTTCAGCTGTCACCTCCTGGAAGAAGATCCTCTTCATGAAGCTGCCGGTAGACAGGCCGCTGTAGCTTCGGGCATAACCACCGGTAGGAAGGGTATGATTGGGTCCGGTCATATAGTCGCCCGTACTCTCGCTGCTGTAAGGACCGAGGAAAACTGACCCGGCGTTTATCACTGCTGCGGCATGGCGATGTGCGTCGGCAGTTGCCAGGATCAGGTGTTCGGGGGCATACCTGTTACTGACCTCCAGGCATTCATCAATTGTTTCAAGCAGTATCAGGGAGCTGTTCTCCAGCGACTGCATGGCGATACTGTTTCTCTCCAGCAGTGCTGCCTGTTTTTCAATTTCCGCTTCTACCCTGTCCATCATGATCTTGCTGTCGGTGAGCATGATAACCTGGCTGTCGGTGCCATGCTCCGCCTGTGAGAGAAGGTCTGCAGCCACAAAGGGAGCGTTGGCGCTCTCATCGGCTATGACCAGCAGTTCACTGGGACCGGCAGGCATGTCTATTGCCGTTCCCTCGAGCTGCACGAGTTCCTTGGCCCTGGTAACGAAGCTGTTTCCGGGGCCGAAAATCTTATAAACTGCGGGGATCGATTCAGTACCGTATGCCATGGCAGCTATAGCCTGTGCCCCGCCTACAGTAAAGATGTCAGTGACACCGGCCAGTGAGGCTGCATAAAGGATGAGCGGATTGACCCTGCCCTCTCTTCCGGGCGGGGTGCAGATGATGATATCGCGGCATCCTGCAAGCCGTGCAGGTATGGCCAGCATCAGCAGGGTGGAGAAGAGCGGTGCTGTGCCTCCGGGAATATAAAGCCCCACCTTCTCAACGGGCACATCGCGACTCCAGCATTTTACGCCATCGGCCGTGATCACCGGCGCCGACCTCTGCAACTGCGCTGAATGAAAGGAGGAGATGTTTGCATAGGCCCGTCGCATGGCTTCCCTGAGCTCCGGTGGCACATCATTTTCAGCCTCCTGTATAGTGACCTCATCCACCTTTAAGGAAGCAGGGGCATAACCATCAAACTTTTGTGAGAATTCCCGCAGGGCGACATCACCCTGTGCCCTGACCCTGTCGAGTACCTCCCTGACGGTTCCGTCAATATCTTCGTTACCTGCCGACGGCCTGCCCAGGGCTGCACTGATCTTTTCCTGACCCGGGTAAATAAGTCTCTTCATCACAGTATCATTTTTTCTATGGGTATTACCAGGATCCCCTCAGCTCCTGCCTCCCTGAGCTGGTCTATCCTCTCCCAGAACTCATCTTCCTTTACCACGGAGTGGAGGCTGCACCATCCCTTTTCTGCCAGCGGCAATATGGTCGGACTCTTCATCCCCGGAAGGATCCTGCAGATATCCGTAACGGCCGCTTCGGGTGCATTTAGCAGTATGTACTTATTTTCCCTGGCGTTCCTGACAGCCCTCATACGGAAGAGCAGCTTCTGGAGTATCTTTTTCTTATCGCCGCTGATATTCCGGTTAGCTATCATGACTGCCTGGCTTTTCATGATCGTCTCCACCTCGCGGAGGCCATTGGTAATCAGGGTGCTGCCGGAGCTGACGATGTCGCAGATAGCATCGGCAAGGCCAATGCCTGGAGCTATCTCAACGCTGCCGCTCAGCTCCTCGATCTCGGCATTGATATTTCCTGAGGCGAAATACTCACCGAGAAGCACAGGATAACTCGTGGCCACCTTTTTGTTCATGAAGAATTCCGGGCCAGTGTATGCCTCGTCCTTCGGGATGGCCAGGCTGAGGCGGCAGCCGGCAAACCCCAATTGATCAAGGAGATCCACATCCTTCTTCTTTTCATAGACTGTGTTCTCACCCACTATCCCTATGTCGGCAACCTGCTGCTCAACGTACTGGGGGATATCATCATCACGGAGAAGGAGTATCTCAACGGGGAAGTTGCCTGCGATGACCTTCAGGCTGCCTGACCCGTTGGTGATCTTTATGCCGCACTCTTCAAACAATTTGCGGGAGCTCTCACTCAGTCTTCCGCTCTTCTGGATTGCAATTTTCAGTATGCTCATCTTAATTTTTCTGTTTGACTGAGCAGACCGTGCGACAAAAAAAACCCGTCTGATCTGCTCAGACGGGTTTATGATATTCAGTGTTCACCACACACCAATTTCATCTCGCCTGAGAGCAAGTATGAGAATGATGATGATGTAGTTTGTTCAAAAACATTTTTTATTTCTTCGGCACAAAAATAGTAATTATTTGATCACGGCAAAGGCATGACAGTAATATTAATTTATCTGTTTCTCTGACTTTTTAACTTTCGTACAGATTGTTATCCTTATTGTAGATCCCAAGTATCTCCAGGTTCATTGTATGTTCTTCAAGTGCTTTGACTATATGTTCCATTTTTGAAACAGTGCTCAGTTCAAGATCGACATAGAACATATACTCCCAGGTCCCGTTCAGCCGGGGGACAGACTGTATCTTTGAAAGATTGATATCCATGTCGGCAAGTATCATCAGAACCCTGGCAAGTGATCCGGGTTTGTGGCCCGTGGCAAAACAAACCGATGCTTTATCTCCCACAGTTGGCATTACAGATTCATTACCTATAATGTGAAACTTCGTATAGTTCTTTTTATATGTTTCTATGCCCCCGGCAAGAATTTCAAGACCGTATATATCAGCTGCACTGGCTGATGCGATAGTGGCTGTCCCGGCAAGTTCCTGTTCACTTATAATCCTGGCAGAACCGGCAGTGTCATCGGTCTCGATCAATGTCACTCCTTTCAGAGTATTAAGAAATTCCATACACTGGGCGAGAGCGATTGGATGAGATCTGATCTCACTTAACGAGTCAATTGTTGTTCCGGGAAGTGCCATGAGATTTTGCCTGATCCTGAGTCTTATCTCGCCAAGTATCTTAAGACGCGACTCCCTGATAAGGTTGTAATTGTAAAGTATGCTTCCTGCGCGGGCATTCTCTATTGCCATAACAGCATATTCAGCTCTGCCCCGGAGCACCGCATTAACAGTTTCATCGAATGTTGGGCATGGCACCAGAATAATTCTTTCATCTCCAAAAAAGTCATTTGCCGCCACCTCGTGGAAGCTGCCCTTTTCGCCCTGAATGGCTACATACATCTGACGATCCATTATCTTATGTGCTCCGTGGGTTCAATTGTGCAAAATATATTCTGATATCCAGTCGCCAACCATATTGGTTGAGCAGGGGTTACTTCTGTCCAGATCTTCTGTTACCATCCCGGCTTCAAGAGATTTTTCAACTGCTTTTTTCAGGGCATCTGATTCCCTGGTGAGGTTTAGTCCTGTTTCGAGGAGCATTGCTGCCGACAGGATTGTGCCGAGGGGATTGGCGATATTCTTACCTGCTGCCTGGGGATAGGATCCGTGTACAGGTTCAAAGACAGATGTTGAGGATCCGATTGAGGCTGACGGCAGAAGGCCCAGGGAGCCTGTGATCACGCTTGCCTCATCGGACAGGATATCACCAAACATATTCTCGGTAACAATAACATCAAACCGCAGCGGATTCTGGATTAACTGCATGGCAGCATTGTCGACGAACAGAAAGTCCATTTCTATTCCAGGGTAATCATGAACGATCTCTTTTGATGTTTCACGCCACAATCTTGATGTTGCCAGTACATTCGCCTTGTCGACCACGGTGACCTTCCCCTTTCGCTTAAGGGCATATTCACAGGCAAGCCTGACAACACGTTCAATCTCATATTCACTGTAGACACATGAGTCATACGCTGTTTTCCCGTCTTCAGACCTGCCCTGAGGTTTTCCGAAGTAGATACCGCCTGTCAGTTCTCTCACCGTTAAAATATCAACTCCGTCAAGAATCTCCCTTTTCAGAGGTGATCTGTCAAGTAATGGAGGGAATGTTGTTACCGGTCTCACATTTGCATACAGCCCCAGCTCCCTGCGCATGGCAAGGAGTCCCTGTTCCGGTCTTACCCTGGCTGAAGGATCATTATCATATTTCGGGTCACCGATGGCACCGAACAAAACCGCATCAGAGGCTTTGCATTTTATCAGGGTCTCATCAGGAAGGGGTGAACCCGTCTTGTCAATGGCTGCTGCACCAACGGGAGCATATTCGTAATTAAATGAATGGTTGAATTTCTTGCCAACCGCATTCATTGTCTTAACGGCCTGTTCAATGATCTCAGGACCTATCCCGTCACCAGGCAGAACTGCTATCTTAAATTCCATCTGAAACTGATTTTCCGTTAAATACTGAAGTCTTCAGCGGCGAACAGGAGAGGCCCTGTGTCTGTTCGCCGTCGCGAAGAGTTGTATCCATTATCTCAATCCTCATCCCGGGCCTCCTCTGCTCTTTTCATATTCAATAATCCTGCTTCTCATATTTACCAGGAAACCGACGTTGTCAAGACCATTGAGCAGGCATTGCTTCCTGAAGGAATTTATTGCAAAGGGGACAGACATACCGGTCTCATCAGCCGAGATAATCTGCCGTTCAAGGTCAATTTTCACTATTATACCAGGATTCGCTCCTATCTGTTCAGTCAGGTCACTGAGCATGCCGGAGGGTATCTCCACCGGCAGCAATCCGTTATTAAGTGCGTTGTTCCGGAAGATATCGGCGAAGGAGTCAGAGACAACCGCCCTGAAGCCGTAGTCGGCGATAGCCCATACCGCATGTTCGCGGCTGGAGCCACATCCGAAGTTACTACCGGCGACAAGTATGGATCCTCCGTATTCCGGCCGGTTGAGAACGAAATCCTTTATTTCATTGCCATTCTTGTCATACCGCCAGTCGCGGAAGAGGTTTTTACCAAACCCTTCTCTTGAAGTAGCGCTCAGGAACCTCGCAGGTATGATCTGATCGGTATCAACATTTCCGAGGGGCAGGGGGACACATGTTGACTCCAGTATGGTAAATTTTCTTCTGTTCATTGCCTGTCGGTTTTATCAATCACAAACCCGTATCAGTTCCCTCGGGTCTGTTATCCTTCCAGTAACTGCAGCGGCAGCAGCGGCAAGCGGCCCCGCAAGGATTGTCCTTGCCCCGGGACCCTGTCTCCCCTCGAAATTACGGTTCGAGGTTGAGACAGAATATTTCCCTGGAGGTATCTTATCATCATTCATTGCAAGGCATGATGAGCATCCGGGCTGTCTCATAGCAAAGCCTGCCCTTTTAAATATTTCTGTAAGCCCTTCCTCTTCTGCCTGCCGTGCAACTTGCTGTGATCCGGGCACTATAAGTACCGTTACTCCCGGGGCTTTTTGCCTTCCCTCCACCATAGAGGCAAAAGCCCTGAGATCTTCTATGCGGCCGTTGGTGCAACTACCCAGGAAGACATAGTCCACAGGATGGCCCAGGAGCTTCATTCCCGGTTTAAAGCCCATATACTCAAGTGCCTTCAGAAAGGAGTCGTTGCCGCCAGGTCCGGGCTGGTCTGCTTCAGGTATTTTTCCATCGACAGCCATACCCATTCCCGGGTTTGTCCCCCAGGTTATCATTGGCGGTACGGATGAGGCATCAAACTCCAGTTCCCTGTCAAATACCGCCCCGGGGTCAGTCCGCAGTGAGAGCCAATTCTCAGTAAGGCTTTCGGCTTCAGGGTTTCTGTTGAATGAAGGGATTCGCGAGAGATAATCAATGGTGATCTCATCAGGTGCTATCAGGCCACCGCGGGCTCCCATTTCAATGCTCATGTTGCAAATGGTCATTCTGGCCTCCATACCCAGGCTTTTTATAGCCTCTCCTGCATATTCGACGAAATAACCGGCGGCACCGCTGGTGGAGATGGAAGAGATAATATATAGGATCAGATCTTTGGGCGTCACCCCTTTACTGAGTTCTCCGTTGACGGTTATCCTCATCCTTGCCGGCCTGGTCTGAAGGATGCACTGTGACGCCAGCACCATCTCCACTTCGCTGGTACCTATGCCGAAAGCAATGGTACCAAAAGCTCCGTGGGTTGATGTGTGACTGTCGCCGCATACTATAGTCATCCCGGGCAGGGTTTTCCCCAGTTCAGGGCCTGTGACATGGACAATACCGTTATTGTGATGACCTATGCCGAAGTACTCGATCCCGGCTACCCTGCAGTTGTCTGCCAGGGCTTCCACCTGTGCCCGTGAGACGGCATCCCTTATCGGAAGATGTTGATCTGTGGTGGGTATGTTGTGGTCTGCCACCGCTGTGGTCTTTTCAGGCCTGAAGACCCCGATGCGCCGTTGCCGAAGGCCCGGAAACGCCTGGGGGCTGGTGACCTCATGGATATAGTGGCGGTCGATATATAGCACATCCGGACCGTCCTCAACAGACTTCACGACATGTGGATCCCAGATCTTGTCAAACAGTGTCCGTGGCTCCATTGTCAATCCTTGAAACAGCATCAATGAATGCCTCAACGGAGGCAGTAATTATATCCGTGTTTGCTGAGAAGCCATAAAAGATCTTTCCTTCATGCTCAACCTGGATATGCACCTTGCCGATATCGTCGCTTCCCCGCGTTATTGCCTGTATCAGGAACTCCTCGAGGTGTACATTGTCATGGATCAGGTGTTTGACGGCTGTCAGGGCGGCGTCGATAGGACCGTTCCCCGGGGCGGTGGAAGTATGCACCTCGCCGTTGATCCTCACGCCTACTGTTGCCACCGGGGTGACCGAGTTGCCGCACAGGACCTGCAATGTCTCCAGCTTAAGCCTCTTCTCACCCCTGAAGACCTCTCCTGACAGGATCTTAATATCCTCGTCATTGATCTCCTTTTTCTTGTCGGCAAGGATGAGGAAACGGTGATAGATCTCATCAAGCTCCTCCTTCCCCAGTTTAATGCCCAGCAGGTCGAGCCTGTGATTGAGAGCCGCCCTGCCGCTGCGGGCCGTAAGGATGATTGAAGATTCCCTTATGCCCACCTCCTTAGGATCAATTATCTCGTAGTTTTCACGGTTCTTGAGAACACCGTCCTGGTGTATTCCTGACGAGTGGGCAAAGGCATTTCTCCCGACAATAGCCTTGTTGGCCTGTACGGGCATGCTCATCAGTGTGGAGACCAACCTGCTGGTGCTGAATATCAGCTTCGGGTTGATGCCGGTGGAGAGCTTCAGGTCATGATGGCTCTTTATGATCATTGCCACCTCTTCAAGCGATGTGTTACCTGCCCTCTCGCCAATGCCGTTGATTGTCACCTCCGCCTGGCGGGCTCCGTTGATGATGCCCATCATTGTGTTTGCGGTGGCCATCCCGAGGTCATTGTGACAGTGTGTTGAGATGACTGCCTGGTCAATGTTCGGGACATTCTCGACGAGGTATCTGATCTTGACGCCGTATTCCTCCGGGAGGCAATAACCTGTTGTATCAGGTATGTTTACCACTGTGGCCCCTGCTTTTATGACAGCTTCGATCACCCTGGCGAGATAGGCGTTGTCGCTTCTGCCGGCATCTTCGGCGTAGAATTCCACGTCGTCAACAAATTTCCTGGCGTATTTAACGGCATCGACGGCTCTTTTGATTATCTCTTCCGGCGTCGTTTTGATCTTGTGCTGAATATGGTAAGGGGATGTACCTATTCCTGTGTGAATCCGCTTTCTCTCAGCATACCTGAGGGACTCGGCTGCCACCTCTATGTCCTTTTTCACGGCTCTTGTCAGGGCACAGATGACCGGGTTACGGACTGCCTTTGATATTTCTACCACCGACCTGAAGTCGCCCGGACTCGATACGGGGAACCCTGCCTCGATCACATCCACTCCCAGTGCCTCCAGTGCCCTCGCAACTTCAATCTTCTCAACCGTGTTGAGCTGGCAGCCTGGTACCTGCTCACCGTCACGGAGGGTCGTATCGAATATTATTACCCTGTTGTTTTCCATAATATCTGTTTGGTGAATGTTATTTCTGAGGTCTCAGTTTTCTCACTGCCGCACCTGTTCTCCAGAGCTCTGATCTGCCCATCTCCTTTAGCTCCGCATCGAGCTTTTCGCGGTAGTCGGCTGACCCGGTTGAAGTGAGTACCCTGACACACTCTTCTCCTGAGCTGACTTTGTCATACAGATCCCTGAAGACCGGCAGTGTGGCCTCCCTGAACTTCGGTTTCCAGTCGAGAGCGCCGCGCTGCGCCGTGGCGCTGCAGTTGGCATACATCCAGTCCATCCCCTTCTCGTCAACAAGCCGTATCAGGCTCTGCGTCAGCTCCTCCACTGTCTCGTTAAAGGCTTCCGACGGTGAATGGCCGTTATCGCGCAGCACCTGGTACTGTGCCTCCATGATACCCTCGAGGGCGCCCATGAGCACACCACGCTCACCTGTAAGATCACTGAACACCTCCTTCTCGAATGTGGTGGGGAAGAGGTAACCTGAGCCAATGGCGATGCCGAGGGCAATGGTACGCTCTTCAGCCCTGCCTGTATGATCATGAAAGACGGAGTAGCTTGAGTTGATGCCGGCGCCGGCGAGGAAGTTGCGTCTTACACTGGTTCCTGAACCTTTCGGAGCACAGAGGATGACGTCTATATCCGGAGGAGGGACCACACCGGTATGTTCCTTATATGTGACGGAGAAGCCGTGAGAGAAGTATAGCGCCTTGCCTGTCGTAAGACAGGGTTTTATCCGGGGCCAGAGGGTCCTCTGAGCTGCATCGGAGACAAGGTACTGAATGATGGTGCCTCTCTCTGCAGCCTCCTCAATACCGAAGAGAGTTTTCCCGGGAACGAACCCGTCAGCCACAGCCCTCTCCCAGTCATTTTTGAATTCGGGTGCCTGTCCTATAATCACGTTGATGCCGTTGTCTCTCATGTTCATAGCCTGTGCCGGCCCCTGGACCCCGTACCCGATGACGGCCACAACTTCATTCTTCAATACTTCACGTGCTTTTGAGAGCGGAAACTCTTCCCTTGTCACAACACTCTCTGTTACTCCTCCAAAATCGATCTGTGCCATAATTGTCTATTGTTAGATTAGTGTAATTCAGTTAATTATATACTTCAAGTTTTTCAGGTCCTCCCCGTTCGGCTTCCTCCATCTCTTTCAGGTATGCATTCAGCTCCTTGACCTGTCTTGTTACAGCTATCCTGCCCGACCTGACGAACTGAAGCACGCCGCATGGTTCAAGAACAGCCAGGAGATCAGTTATCTCAGCCCTGTTGCCACTCTTCTCCACGACGATATATTCAGGTGTCACTTCAAGTATGCGGGCATGATGTTTCCGTACGAGATCGCCAATCATACTGCCTGACATCAGCCCCCTGGAGGTGACTTTATACAGTGCTATCTCCTGGCATATTATCTCAGGGGAGGTGTGCACGAATACCTTGATGACATCGACCAGTTTTTCAATCTGTGTGGCAACCTTATTCACCATGTCAGGCGTAGTGGTGACCACCATGGTAAGCATCTGAACACCTTTGACTGCAGATTCCGAGGCAGTAATGCTTTCTATGTTTATCTGTCTCCGGGTAAGGATAAGGGTTATCCTGCTGAGGATTCCTATATGATCCTCAGTAAAGAGCGATATTGTATATTCCTGCTTCATAATGATTATCTGTATGTTAGTGTGACTTCTGAGACTGATGCCCCGGGTTCGACCATAGGAAGGATATTAGCCTCCCTGCCTATGGCTACCTCAACCAGGAATGGGCCTTCGGCAGCAAGCATTGTCCCCACTGCCTGGCTTAGCTCCTCACGGCGTGTCACGCTGCGGGCCTGGATGCCGTAGGCTCCGGCCAGGGCCACAAAGTCGGGGTTTACCATTTCAGTAGAGGCGTACCTTCCGTTGAAGAACATCTCCTGCCATTGGCGTACCATGCCCAGGAAGCTGTTGTTGAGGAGAATTATTTTGACGGGGATCTGATACTGCATTATGGTTCCCAGCTCCTGAAGCGTCATCTGGAAGCCGCCGTCCCCGATAAAGGCAATAACAGGTTTGCCGGGATTTCCTGATGCTGCTCCCAGCGATGCCGGGAGGCCGAATCCCATGGTGCCCATCCCGCCTGATGTCACCAGAATGCTCTTCTCACTGAAACGGTAATAGCGTGCCACTGCCATCTGATGCTGCCCCACGTCAGTGACGATGACCGCATCACCTTCCGTAATGTCCGAGACTGTATTCACAACTTCCCCCATTCGGATTTCACCCTCGCCGGGCTCTGTCTCCGGTCTGATAACCTTTTCATACTCCACCCGGTCGAGGATTCTGAACTCCCTTATCCATTTCTCACGGCTCTTCTCACGCAGAAGTGGAAGGAGAGCCGTAAGGACTTCCCGTGCATCATTGTTGATCTCAAGGTCGACCCTTACATTTTTATTGATTTCCGCCTTATCAATCTCAATATGAATTATCCTGGCTTCAGGTGCATACTTTTTAAGGTTACCGGTAACCCTGTCATCGAAGCGCATGCCTATTGCGATGATGAGGTCTGCCTGGTTGGTTAGGACATTGGGTGCATAGTTGCCATGCATGCCCAGCATTCCTGCGAAAAGCCTGTGCCTCTGCGGGAAAGCCGGCAGTCCGAGAAGCGTTGCTGCAACGGGGATACCTCCCTTTTCAGCTAAGGCTTTCAGTTCATCTGCGGCACCGGAGAGGATAACGCCGTGGCCTGCCAGGATAAGGGGTTTATCCGCATGATTGATCATTACGGCCGCTGATTCAATATCCCTGATATGAAGAGGGATGACCGGGTTATAACTTCTTATGTATGTGCATTTCCGGTAGCTATAGCTGAGATTTTCAAATTGTGCATCCTTCGAGATATCTACCAGTACGGGGCCCGGACGGCCCGACCTGGCGATGTAAAATGCGCGCGCAATGGTGTCAGGAATATCGGCCGCCTTTTTGACCTGGGCATTCCACTTGGTCACCGGCGTCGAGATGCCGAGTATATCAGTCTCCTGAAAAGCGTCGGTACCGATAAGTCCTGATGTTACCTGTGCCGTGATGAATACCACCGGCACGGAGTCGAGGAACGCATTGGCTATCCCTGTCACGAGGTTTGTTGCCCCCGGTCCTGATGTGGCGAAGCATACTCCCGGTCTTCCGGTTACCATGGCGTATGCCTGTGCGGCGTGAGCAGCCCCCTGTTCATGACGTGTCAGTATGTGCCGGAGCCTGTCGCTGTAATCAAGCAGTTTGTCGTAGACAGGCATAATTGCTCCCCCGGGATAACCGAATATTGTATCAACGCCCTCTTCAATGAGACATTTAAGGAGTGCTTCGGCTCCCGTGACCTCTGCTTCATAGTTATTCATATCCTGTCCTCCGGCAGTTTTAGTTTTCTCTTTCATTATGCCTGTTTTATTGTCATAATAGTCTCACTGCTCCCTGGTCTGCCGAGCTCACGTGGGCAGCGTATACCTGCAGCGACGACGGTATGACCCGTTTTCTGCCTGCCGGGGTGAACGCCCGGGCTCCTTTTTGCATTTCTTTGCGACGCCTCTCTTCCAGATTTGTTTCAGTGACTGCCAGTCTGATGAGTCTTCCCGGTATGTCGAGCTCAATAATATCGCCGTCATTGACCAGGGCGATGGTTCCACCGGCTGCGGCCTCGGGTGAGACATGTCCCACTGAGAGTCCTGCCGTGCCTCCGGAGAAGCGACCGTCTGTTATGAGTGCACATTTTTTATCCAGCCCTTTGGATTTGAGGTAAGAGGTGGGGTATAGCATCTCCTGCATGCCCGGACCGCCACGCGGACCTTCGTAGCGTATCACAACTGCGTCGCCCTCTTTCACCTTCCCGTTCAGTATTCCTGTGACAGCTTCTTCCTGGGAGTCAAAGGTCACTGCCGTGCCGCTGAAGCTGAGCATCGAACTGTCGATGCCGGCACTCTTCACTATGCATCCGTCCGGTGCCAGGTTGCCGTAAAGCACTGCCAGTCCTCCGTCAGCATTATATGGATGGCTGACATCTCTTATGGCCCCGCTGATCCTGTCCTTATCTGGTGAGGTATACAGTTCTGTTACAGTGCCGCCCAGTGTGCTCCTCACACCACCGGGGGCGCTCAGGAAGAGATGATGAGCCTGCGGCAAGGCGGTAGGGCTGATAATATCCCATTCATCAATCGCTTCCCCCAGTGTAGGGTAGTCGACTCTTCTCACTGAGGTGTCGAGCAGTCCGGCTCGTTCCAGTTCTCCGAGTATGGCAAAGACCCCTCCGGCACGGTTGATATCTTCAATGTGAAAAGATGAGGAGGGGGAGACCCTGCATATGTTGGGAACTGTGCGTGAGAGTTCATCAATGTCTTTCATGGTAAAATCAACTCCGGCAGCACGGGCAATGGCAAGTAGGTGGAGGACAGTGTTGGTGGATCCCCCCATCGCCATGTCAAGCGACATGGCATTGATGAAGGCAGCTCGTGTGGCAATGGAACGTGGCAGTACGGATTCATCCCCTTGTTCGTAATATTTCTGTGCCAGTTCTGTTATCAGCCTGGCGGCCCGGGTAAAGAGCTGACTCCTGTTGGTGTGGGTGGCCACCACGGTGCCGTTGCCTGGCAGTGCCAGTCCGAGAGCCTCTGACAGGCAGTTCATTGAGTTGGCGGTGAACATGCCCGAGCAGGATCCGCAGGTGGGGCAGGCCGATCGTTCTATCTCAAGCAGGTTTTCGTCAGTGACGCTGTCGTCAGCTGCAGCCACCATGGCAGTGATCAGATCAACAGCTTTTCCTCCTGCCCTGCCGGCCTCCATAGGACCTCCGGAGACGAATACCGCAGGTATGTTGAGGCGCATGGCAGCCATGAGCATCCCGGGGGTGATTTTGTCGCAGTTGCTTATGCATATCATGGCGTCAGCACAGTGGGCATTGCAGACATACTCGACACTGTCGGCAATAAGTTCACGCGAGGGGAGTGAATAGAGCATACCCCCGTGGCCCATGGCTATGCCGTCATCGATGGCTATGGTGTTGAACTCTGCGGCGAACATGCCAAGACTCTCAATCTCCTTCTTTACAGCCTGCCCGACCTGGTGCAGGTGCATATGACCCGGAACGAACTGTGAGAATGAATTGACAATTGCTATCACCGGTTTCCCGAACTGTTCCTCCTTCATGCCGTTTGCCCTCCAGAGGCTCCTTGCCCCGGCCATGGTCCTGCCGGTCATTGTTCTCAGGCTCCTGAGTTCTCTTTTCATTGATGAACTGTTTAAAAAAAAGCTTCCCGGTTTTCCGGGAAGCTTTCGTATACTATTATTCTTAACTATATATTACTCCCCGATTATGCGCTCGAAGCGATAATAAGTGTGAGGGCAATAATAAACAGTGAAATGTGGTTCATAAACTCAAATTGAAGTGACAAAAGTAAAAACATTTTTTAATGGCCAAACAAAAAGGATTAAAATATTTAATTTTTATCCTCTGTTAATATATATTTAATAATGAATGACGCAAAAAGATTCAATACATTAAGATGCCCAGCTCTTTTCCTACCCTGGTGAAGGCAGCGATTGCCTTGTCAAGATGTTCCTGCCCGTGTGCTGCAGAGAGCTGTACCCTGATGCGGGCCTGGCCCTTGGGGACTACCGGGTAGTAGAAACCGGTGACGTAGATGCCTTCATCGAGAAGCTTTGCCGCCATTTCCTGTGACAGTTTGGCGTCATAGAGCATCACGGCACAGATTGCTGACTGGGTGGGCTTGATGTCAAAGCCGGCATCCAGCATCCTGTCCATGAAATATTTAGTGTTGAAATGGAGCTTGTCCTGCAGCTCATTGGTCTCTGTCATCATCTCAACCATCTTTATGCCTGCAGCAGCGACCAGCGGCGGGATGGAGTTGCTGAAGAGATATGGCCGCGAGCGCTGGCGCAGCATCTCGATGATCTCCTTCTTGCCGGTGGTGAATCCACCGATGGCTCCTCCGAATGCTTTGCCCAGCGTGCCGGTGATGATCTCTATCTTACCCTTCAGGTTGTAAAGCTCGGTGACACCGCGGCCTGTATCACCCACCACGCCTGCTGAATGAGACTCGTCGACCATGACCATGGCGTCGTATTTGTTTGCCAGCTCATAGATCCTGTCAAGCGGAGCCACGTTGCCGTCCATGGAGAAGACACCGTCAGTGACCACCAGCCTGAAGCGCTGTTCCTGTGCCTGCTGCAGCTGGCTCTCCAGGTCTTCCATGTCGGCATTCTCATAGCGGTAACGCTGTGCCTTGCAGAGGCGCACCCCATCAATTATGGAAGCGTGGTTAAGAGCATCGGAGATTATGGCGTCTTCGCTTGTCAGAAGAGGCTCGAACACACCGCCGTTGGCATCGAAGCAGGCAGCATAGAGTATGGTATCCTCAGTGCCGAAGAACTCAGCAAGTTTGTGCTCCAGTTCCTTATGCAGGTCTCCTGTACCGCATATGAAGCGTACCGATGACATACCGTAGCCGTGAGTATCAAGTGCATTTCTTGCCGCTTCAACCAGCTTTGCATTGGCCGACAGTCCCAGGTAGTTGTTGGCACAGAAGTTAAGCACCCGCTGACCGGTGTCAAGAGTAATCTCCGCACCCTGCGGTGAGACAATGACACGTTCTTTCTTGTAAAGCCCTGCTTCCTTTATCTCGTGGATCTGCGTCCTGAGATAATCCCGGTATTGATTGTACATCTGAGAGAAGAATCACTTAATTGGATGCAAAGATCGCGTTTTACAGTGATTATTCAATGACGATAATCATCTCCAGAAGATTAAAATGGCACGCATTTATTATCGTGCGTCAGGGTATCCGCCACAATATTTCCGGGCTCTTACAGTCCGAACTTTTCGATTATCTGTTCTTTGGTAAGGCCCGGTACGCCCAGTTTTTTACCCACTTTAATGAATTTTTCAAGGGCTGCCCCGAGGTGGTGTCTCTCATGGCCGGCGGATATCTGGGTTCTGATCCTGGCCTGGCCGTTTGGAACCACCGGGAAGAAGAAACCTATGGCATAGATACCCTCGTTAAAGAGTTCCTTTGAGAAATCCTGTGACAGCTTAGCATTGAAGAGCATAACAGGAACGATAGGGGTATTACCCTCCTTGAGAATAAAGCCTGCCTCTGTCAGTCCTTTCCTCCAGAATGCCGCATTCTTCTCCAGCTTGTCGCGTCTTTCAGTGCTGGCCGAAAGGATATCGAACACCTTCAGGACACCTGACACTATTACGGGAGCGATGGTATTTGAGAAGAGGTAGGGGCGTGCCTTCTGCCTGCACATCTCCACTATCTCCCTTCTTCCCGAGACACAACCTCCTGATGCTCCGCCCAGGGCCTTGCCGAAGGTGGTGGTGATGATGTCAATTTTGCCCATGACATTGCAGAGCTCATGTGTCCCGCGGCCTGTTTTACCTATGAATCCGGTGGCGTGGGAGTCATCCACCAGCAGCAGGGCATCGTATTTTTCGCATAGCCGGACCATCTCATCAAGCTTTGCCGTGTCCCCGTCCATTGAGAAGACCCCGTCAGTGATCACCAGTTTTAGCCTTTTGTTTGAGTGGAGCAGTAGTTTCTCTTCGAGGTGCTCCATGCTGGAGTGCTTGAAGGTGTCGTGCTGGGCGCTGCATAGCCTCATGCCGTCAATGATTGAGGCATGCACCAGCCTGTCGGAGATCATGATGTCCTCACTGGTGAGTATAGCCTCAAAAACACCCGCGTTGGCATCCATGCAGGATGGGAACAGTATTGTGTCTTCTGTGCCCAGGAATTCAGTCACCCTTTTTTCAAGCTCACGGTGTATATCCTGAGTACCGCAGATAAAACGTACGGATGACATGCCGTAACCTCTTGACTCAAGACCGTCATGAGCAGCCTTAATAACCTCAGGGTGGCTTGAGAGGCCCAGATAATTGTTTGAGCACATGTTGATGACCTTCTTAAGGTCTGAGCCTGAAGGAAACTCAACCTCAATATCGGCGGCCTGGGAACTGTGGATGAAGCGCTCCTCCTTGAATATCCCGGCGTTTTTGATATCTGCCAGCTGTGACAGATAAAGGTCCTTTGTTTTTTCAGAGTAACTCATGATGTCTGTGATTTATTTATTCAAATACTGGTTTACCAGTGCCACAATATTGTTTACGCTGTCAAATGCCTCAGGGGTAGCCTTGCTTGGAGGGATCTTGATCTTGAATTTGTTCTCGAGGAAGACGAGCAGTGACACCATCGAGAACGAATCAACGTAACCGCTGGAAATAAGAGGTGTATCATCTGTTATCGTAGTGTCATCATCATCGATGTACTCTTTGATGACATAGTTCCGGATCAGCTCCTTCATCTCATTAAGATTATTCTCTTCCATAACATATTCGTTTTAAGGGTTATAATTGCAAGTTGCCATAAATCTCACTTATCATGACGATTAATTTTCACAGCTCCGGGAAGCCGATTTCGTTTGAGGGTTATATCTGCAAGCTCGTGATATTCAGTCATTTTCGAGAGTTGAAATGTCGCCTATCTCCTCACCCCATTCCCTGGCATGAAGCACTCTTCTCATGATCTTTCCGCTGCGTGTCTTGGGCAGGGTATCCATGAACTCAATAGCCTGTGGCATTGCCAGTGGGGAGAGCTTTTTGCGGATGAAGTTCATTATCTCAAGTTCAAGGTCAGGGCCGGCAGTAAAACCGGGTTTGAGGGTGATGAATGCTTTAACCACCTCCATGTTTATCTCGTCAGGTTTGGAGGTCACCCCTGATTCACCGACGGCAGGATGTTCGAGCAGCGCTGATTCGACCTCGAACGGGCTCACCAGGTGCCCGCCGGTATTAATTACGTCGTCATCACGTCCCATGAACCAGTAGTAGCCTTCATTGTCGATGCTCGACCTGTCGCCGGAGAGATACCATCCGTTGACGAATTTTTCCCTGTATTTCTCCTCATTCCTCCAGTATGTTCTCATCATGGCGGGCCATCCGGGCCGGAAGGCTATAAGACCGGCTTTGCCGGGCTCCCCGATAGGTGTGAAAGTGACCGGATCAAGTACTGCTCCCGTTATTCCCGGGAAGGTCTTTCCCATGGAGCCGGGTTTAATCTTCATCCCGGGGAAGTTGGTGATCATTATAGACCCTGTCTCCGTCTGCCAGAATGTATCGTGAAATTGTTTTCCGAACACCCTTCCTGACCATATAACGGCTTCTGAATTGAGGGGTTCGCCGACGCTTGCCAGGTGACGCAGGGAGGAGAGATCAAACTCCTTCACCAGCTCGTCTCCGGCTTTCATCAGTGACCTGATGGCGGTGGGAGCCGAGTACCATACCGTTATTTTATAATTCTCAATAAACCGGTACCATGCCTGGGCGGAAAATCCGGTATCCAGGACACACTGCGTCACACCCAGGCTCCACGGTCCGATTATTCCGTACGAGGTGCCGGTCACCCAACCCGGGTCAGCAGTGCACCAGTAGATGTCATCATCACGCAGGTCAAGAACCCATTTTGTGGTGAGGTACTGTGACATGATGGAATAATGGACGTGCTTTACCCCCTTGGGCTGACCGGTTGTGCCGGAGGTGTAATGAAGCAGCGAATGGGTTTCTGCCCGGGTTGGTGCTATCTCAAATTTCTCGACAGGCTCAGCGTTTTCAAGGCTGAAGAGGATCTCTCCGGGTTCGAGCTCGGAGGGCTTTACGTTGTCAACTATGATAACAAATTCCAGTTTGGGCAGTGATGAGCGGATCTTCCTCACCTTGGACAGGTGCTTCTTCTGCGTTATGACAGCCCTTGTCTCTGCATTGTCGAGGCGCACAAAGAGAGATTCATCCCCGAAAGCGGAAAAAAGAGGCTGAACGATGGCGCCGATCTTCAGTATCCCCAGGAATGAGAGGTACAATTCGGGAATCCTGTCCATAAAAAGACAGACCCGGTCACTTTCAGCGATTCCCTGGCTGAGGAGGAAAGCACCGATAGTATTTCCCGCCAGCCTGATATCATTGAAGGTATACTGCTTCCGGGTGCCACCGAACCCCTCATAGTAAAGGGCAATCTTGTCTGCCTTGCCCTTATGGCATATCCTGTCGGAGCAATGCCAACCTATGTTTATAATGTCTCCGGGAGTGTATTCAAGCTCTTTTTCGGCAATGGACCAGCTGAAGTCCCTGGTCAGTTCTTCATACGACGGATGTTCAGACAACATAGATGTCAGGTATATTTATACACAATGACATCAAGATAGGACTATTTTATAAAACAGCAATTGTGGAGAGAGAATTTTGCTCACTCCCAGTTTAAGATCACCTTACCGCAGTTGCCCTCTTCCATGATGTCAAATCCCTTCTGGAAATCGTCAATATGGAAACGGTGTGTAATGATAGGGTCAAGATTGATTCCGCCGATGATCATCATCTGCATCTTATACCAGGTCTCCCAGAGCTCACGTCCATATATTCCCTTAAGGGTCAGCGCCTTGAAGATGATATCGCTCCATGGGACCTCGAAGTCAGAGGGGAGGATTCCCAGTAAGGCAATGTTGGATCCATTATACATGTTTTCAATCATTTCGCGGAAGGCGGCAGGTGAGCCTGACATCTCAAGCCCGACATCGAATCCCTTCATGTGGAGGGGTTCAAGGACATCGTGTATTTTTTCTCCCCTTCCGGGATTGAGGACCCTTGTTGCGCCCATTTTTTTTGCCAGTTCAAGGCGGTAATCGCTCAGGTCAGTGGCTACCACATTACGGGCGCCGGCGAACCTGGCGATGGCAACAGCCATGCTGCCTATCAGTCCTGATCCGGTGATCAGCACATCCTCACCCAGAAGGGGGAATGCCAGCGCAGTATGGGTGGCATTGCCAAACGGGTCCATAATGGCTGCCCAGTCATCGGGGATGCGGTGATCAAGCAGAACCACGTTACGTGCCGGCACTTTTACATACTCTGCAAACGATCCGTCGATATGTACTCCTATCCCAACCGTGTTTTCGCATACATGCTCTCTGCCCCGGCGGCAGTTACGGCAGGTGCCGCAGAAGAGATGACCTTCACCGGTGACCCTGTCGCCCACCTTTACATTCGTCACGCCGGGGCCGGCTTTGTCGATATAACCCATATACTCATGGCCTATGGTCATGGGGACCCCGATGGTCTTCTGAGCCCACTCATTCCACTCATAGATATGCAGGTCCGTACCGCATATGGCCGACTTTTTGACTTTTATGATTACATCATTGTATCCGGGCTCCGGCACAGGCACTTCCTGCATCCATAATCCTTTGGTAGCCTGAGCCTTAACGAGAGCCTTCATCTTTTTCATAATGGTGAACAATAAACAGTTGTCTCGTAAATGTACGATAAATACAAATCATATAAAATGATTTTTGCAGCGTTGGGATTTATACTTTACCCGTGCCTGCACCATTTGTTATATCTTTGTCACATATAGGCAGATAGTCCTGGCATAGTGCGGGCGCCATCTGCCCGGGATGAATAATTTATCAATTATGACAGACAGGAAAATACGCGTGCGCTTTGCTCCCAGTCCCACAGGTCCGCTGCATATAGGCGGTGTGCGAACGGCTCTTTATAACTATCTCTTTGCCAAACATCACGGCGGGGAATTCATACTGCGCATCGAGGATACAGATCAGACACGCTATGTGGAGGGTGCCGAAGAGTATATCATGGATGCTCTGGAGTGGGCCGGCATCAAACCGGATGAAGGGGTAAGGGAAGGAGGTGCCTTTGCCCCCTACCGGCAGAGCCAGAGGAAAGGCATCTATCAGCAGTTTGCCCTGCAGCTTCTTGCATCGGGTGACGCCTATTATGCCTTCGACCAGCCGGAGGAGCTTGAGAGGATCAGAAAGGAGTATGAGTCCCGCGGGGAGACCTTCAACTACGGCGGTGCCACCCGCATGCAGATGTGCAACACACTAACCCTCAGTGATGAGGAAGTGAAGATCAGGATGGCTGCCGGAGAGCATTATGTTATAAGGTACCGCATGCCTGAGAACGAGGATATTCATTTTTCCGACCTTATCAGGGGCGATATCGTTGTCAACAGCTCCACCCTTGATGACAAGGTGCTGTTCAAGTCGGACGGTATGCCCACCTACCACCTGGCCAACATCGTTGACGATCATCTTATGGAGATCTCGCACGTAATCAGGGGTGAGGAGTGGCTGCCGTCGCTGCCGCTGCATGTCATGCTCTACCGAAGCTTCGGATGGGAGGCTCCGCTCTTCGCGCACCTGCCGCTGCTGCTCAAGCCCACGGGCAAGGGTAAGCTTAGTAAACGCGATGGCGATAAGATGGGTTTCCCGGTTTTTCCCCTCTTTTGGCCTTACGGTGAGACGGCCGCGGGATACCGTGAGGAGGGCTATTTCCCGGAAGCATTCGTGAATATGCTCGCCCTGCTGGGCTGGAACCCCGGGACCGAACAGGAGATATTCTCAATGGAGGAGCTGATCGCCGGTTTCTCCATAGAGCGGGTGGGCAAGTCAGGTTCGAGGTTTGATCCCGAGAAGGCGAAGTGGTTTAATAGCCGATATTTTCAGATGAAGAGCAATGAGGAGCTGGCGGAGCTCTTCATGCCAATAGTAGAGGAAAAGGGATTCAGTCCCGGTCATGACACCCTCGTGAGGATTGTCTCACTGGTAAAGGAGCGTGTGGGATTTGTGAAGGAGCTGTGGAACGAGGCTGACTTCTTCTTCGTCGCTCCGGATAGCTATGACCCGGATGTTGTAAGGAAGAGATGGAATGCCGATTCGCCCCTGCAGATGAGAGAGCTCCGTGAAGTTGTTTCAGTTGTGGAGCCATTTACCTCGGAGACTCTTGAAAAGAGAGTCAAAGAGTGGATTGCCGGAAGTCCCTATAATACCGGGACCATTCTCAACCTGTTCAGGCTCCTCATGGTGGGGGCGTCAAGGGGTCCGCACCTGTTTGATATCGTCGGGCTGACAGGCAGGGATGAGACCCTTCGCCGTCTTGACAACGGTATCCGCAGACTGGCACCGGCACTGTCATGAATCCCGGCAGGGGCATAAAATTCATCGACTTTCACACTCACAATGCCACCGGAAGTGGTGATACCATCACTGTCATGAACCTGATGGCCGGTGACGAGGTGCCTCGTGACTTCCCTCCCAACACCCTCTTTTCCGCCGGCATACATCCGTGGCAGCTTACGGATGACAACTTGGCGCATCTGAAGACAGAGCTTCTGCTTACCGTGGCACATCCGCATGTGGCAGTGATAGGAGAGGCGGGTTTTGACCGCCTCAAAGGTGGGCCACAGGAGGTTCAGTACAGGGCGTTCATCTTACAGGCGGAGCTGGCCATGGAAATGGATAAACCCATGGTGATTCACTGCGTGAAGGGGTGGGATGAGCTGAGAAGGGCACGGAAGGAGATGAAGCCGGCCCGGCCCTGGGTCATTCACGGCTTCAGTGGCAACGGCATACTGGCTGCATCGCTGGCCGACGAGGGGTTCTGGTTCTCGCTGGGAACCGGTGGATTGAAACCTGCCGTGCTGGAGGCTTTGAGTCCTGAGAGGATACTGCTTGAGACCGACGACTCCGGAGAGCAGATTGCAGAGGTATACCGTCTCTTCGCGTCAAAGGCAGGCTATGATGCAGAAGCGGCAGAAAGGCTGATGCGCAGAAATTTCAATACACTTTTAAACTACAGCCTGTGACGGAGGGATGGCTTTCACGCACGGAGATGCTCCTGGGCCCTGAGGCGCTGGAGAAGATGAAGCGGTCACATGTACTTGTGGCCGGATTGGGAGGGGTAGGCTCCTGGGCTGCGGAGATGATATGCAGGGCCGGGGTGGGGGCCATGACCATCATCGACGGCGATATAATCACTGCTGCAAACAGGAACAGGCAACTGCCGGCGCTGACATCAACCACAGGACGGAAAAAGGCGGAGGTGATGGGAGAGAGGCTGACCGATATCAATCCTGAGCTCCGCCTGAGAATAATCCCTGAGTTCATCCGTGACCAGAGGATGATTGACATTCTTGAAGAGGAGAGATATGATTTTGTGGTGGATGCCATCGACACCCTGTCGCCGAAGGTCTTCCTGGTATATCACTCGCTGCGGCTTAATATGCGGTTGGTCAGTTCCATGGGCGCAGGGGGGAAGTACGACCCCACAGCCATCAGGGTGGCTGATATCTCGGAGACAAATTTCTGTAACCTGGCACGCATGCTTCGCAAAAAGCTTCACAAGCTGGGGGTACATGAGGGTTTCCTCGCCGTATACAGTCCGGAGGCGGTTGACAAGGAGCTTATTGTCCGCGGCTCTGAAGAGAGCAACAAAGCCTCCAGCGTGGGAACAATGTCCTATATGCCCGCCGCCTTCGGCATTGCCTGCGCCTCGGTGGTCATCAGGGAGCTGGCGGGCATTACTGAGGCTTTCCGCCTGGTTTAGAAGTTTAGTGGTGTCTTTACTGCAGGGGTGGAATAACGAGCACCTGTCCCGGATAGATGAGATCGGGATCTTTGAGCATAGGCTTGTTGGCTTCAAAGATGACCGGGTATTTACGGGCATCGCCATAAACCTGCTTGGCGATCTTTGAGAGGTAATCACCCTTCTTGACAGTGTAGAACTGTTTTTCGGGCTCAGGAGGCGCAACCGGCTCCGGGGTCATTACCAGCAGATGGTCCTCAACGGCAGAGATGCCGTCAACGTTGCCTGCGGTGACGATGATTTTGTTCTTGTTGGCCCGGGTGTCAACCTGCCCCGTCAGAATCACCTTTTCGTCGTCAACGGCAACCTTTACCTTGCTGACGTCAAACCCGAACTTTTTGATATGTTCAGCGATCAGCTCCGCTTTTTCCTCTTCCCGTTTTTCTTCCGACTTGAAGATTTTCGTGCCGGCGTTTTTGATGAATGAAATCAGTCCCATAATTGTTTGATTACACTACTTCAAAGGTTATTTTCACGTTTACCCGGTATTCGGTAATTTTGTTTTTCACTACCACCGCACTCTGCTCCTTAACGTATACGGAGCGTATTTCCTTTACGGTTTTGGCTGCCACGTTAACTGCGGAAGCTGTTGCTTCTTCCCAGCTTACAGGGGAAGAGGCAAGAATCTCGATTACTTTCAGTACTGCCATGATCTTCTGTTTTATTGGTTAATAATTAATATTTTGGAATAGCCTGCCACAATGCAATGAACCTGTAAGATAGTATAAAAAATCGTGATTTACTAATTTCCCGGCTCATAATTTAGCTGGCCTGACTGTCGGATATTCAATGCCTTTTGTATATTTGAATCAGTGTTAACCTGATCTAAAAAACCATTAAAAAACTTGATTATGGGAATTGTGAAAGAATTCAGGGAATTTGCCGTTAAGGGTAACATGCTTGACATGGCCGTTGGTATAATCATCGGCGGCGCCTTTGGCAAGATCATCACCTCACTGGTAAATGACGTGCTTATGCCGCCTCTGGGTCTTCTCCTGGGGAAGGTCGACTTCAGCAATCTCAGGGCGATTCTCCAGAAGGGACAGGAGGCCATAACTGAAGGAGAAGCAGTGGTTCAGCCTGCTGTATCGGAAGTGGCTATCAATTACGGTGTCTTCATACAGACCGTTCTCGACTTTGTGATTGTTGCACTCTGTATCTTCTTTGTGATCAAGGCCATGAACAATCTCAAGAAGAAAGAGGAAGCAGCTCCGGCAGCACCACCGCCACCCCCTGAGGATATTGAGCTTCTCAAGGAGATACGTGATCTTCTGAAAAAATAGTCCGTCATACAATAACAGGCAAGAAAAATTGTTTGCATATTTGCAAACGATTTGATTATGGCAAGAATACGGAAATATTACTGGTGGCGCAGGTTCTTCCCCGACAGGGGCTGAATCACGGCACTGTGCAATACATTCAGAACAGAGGCTGCGGTGGATAACTGCGGCCTTTTCTGTCTGTCAGTGAGCAAAAGAAGAGCCGGCCGTCAGGGGCCGGCTCTCTTACTCCGGATAGTGCCAAAAGAACCTGTTTCAGAAAGATCATTGGATGTAAAAACTGTACTCGTAGGACAAACCATTTTCACGCAACCACCTGCGAAGTGCTTTGGCGATCTTTCTTTTCCGGAGCAGGACTATTCCTATTCCTTCCGCTGTTATCTGATAATAGGTTTTCATTCGTATATAAAACATTTATTTCATTGGTCGAATGGAACTTGCATGAAATTTTATATTCAGATCCTTATGTGAGATATTGCTCATGCAAGTTTCATTTTGTCTCTTCCTGCAGAGTTTTGGAAGGTAAATTAAACTGTCAAAACTCAATGCTAATTTACAACAGCAGGAGCCGCCGGCAATGCTCATTTTGATATACAGGTCCCGGCTGTTGATAAACAGCGGTTTACCTTACACATTGTGCAGGCAGGAGAACGCGGATTTGTGTTGAGGCCGGTCTGGCCGGCTACCGGAAGTCCTTCAGGTATTTGTAGAGCTCTCCGTCCGTTGATAGTATTATTGTTGTGGTAGTGTCAAAGGTCATGCGGAAGGCCTCCATCGACTTCACAAAAGCGTAGAGGTTTCTGGATGAGGATGTCTGGTCATAGGCATCGGCATATATAGCTGCTGCTTTGGCGTCAGCACGGCCCCGGATCTCTTCAGCCTTACGGAATGCCTCGGACTGAATGGTCTTGAGGTCACGCTCCTTTTCACCGTTGATCTTGGAGGCTTCACCCTGGCCCTCCGATCTGAACCTCTCGGCGATACGGTACCGTTCACTCTTCATCCTCTCGTAGATCTGCGTCCGGACCTCCTCGACATAGTTGAGCCGCTTGATGCGTACATCGAGGATCACAATACCAAGGTCGCTCACCTTCTTATTGGAGGATTTGAGAATCATCTCCTCTATTTTGAGTCTTCCGGTCTCGATGTCAGAGAGAGTGTCTCCCGTCTCCTCTCCTATCAGTCCGGAGGAGATAGGGGTTCTGTTGGTGGAACGAACGATCTCCTCGAGGTTGTGACCGGCGATATAATCACGTGTCTCTCCGTCGAGAATGTCAGCCAGCCTCGACTGTGCACCTCTCTCATCGGTCAGTCGCTTGAAAAACTGAAGGGGATCGGTGATCTGCCATCTGGCATAGGCATCGACGAAAATGAATTTTTTATCCTTGGTGGGTAGCTGGTTGGGGTCGCCGTCCCACTCCATATAACGCTTTTCGAAGTAGTTTACCTTCTGGATGAAAGGCATCTTCAGCTTCAGGCCCGGGGTTGTCTTCGGTTCTCCTACAGGTTTCCCGAACTGGGTTATGACAACCTGTTCCGTCTCCTTGACCATGAAGACGCATTCCAGGATGAGAAAGAGAGCCACTGCGAACAGGGCTATATATACTATGAGTTTTGTGTTTTTTGCCGGCATGGGTCAGTTGTTTGAGGTGAGTTGCATCTGAAGAAGTGGCAGCACGTTGTTGCCGCTCTCGTCGGTAATGATCTTGTGCCCGAGCTTTGGTATGACCTCTGCCATGGTCTCAAGGTATATCCTTCTCTTGGTCACTTCCGGGGCCTTGATATACTCGAGGTAGAGTGCGTTGAACCTTGAAGATTCGCCCAGAGCATTATTTACCCGTTCGGTGGCATAGCCTTCGGCGCGCTGTATTGTCTCTTCCGCCTGGCCTTTAGCCTTTGGTATCACCTTGTTATAATCAGACCTGGCCTGGTTTATCAGTGTCTCCCTCTCCTGCTGTGCCTGGTTGACGTCGTTAAAGGCGTCCTTTACAGGGTCAGGAGGGTTGACATCCTGCAGCACCACCTGTTCTATCCTGATGCCCAGTGAATATTCGCTGCACAGCTCCTGCATCTTCTGGTGTACGCTGGAGGCTATCTCAGACCTCCCGACGGTAAGCACCTCGTTGACCGTACGGTCACCTACTATCTCGCGCATGGAGGCCTCGGAGATATCACGCAGGGTTGAGACCGCTTCCCTCACCTTGAAGAGAAACATGTAAGGATCTACTATGCGGTACTGTACTATCCATTCAACATCAGCCAGGTTCAGATCACCCGTGAGCATCAGGGATTCATCAACAGTACCCTTCTTGGTATATTCGGATTTTATGCCTGCCTCAACAGTACGGAAACCGAACTCCTCCTTCTGCTGCCTCTCGACAGCCACCTTATAGAGCCGTTCAATAACGGGTACCTTAACATTCAGTCCCGGCTCAACCTGCCTCACATATTTGCCGAAGCGTGTAATGACACCCACCTCCTCGGGACCGATGGTGAAGAGTGAGCTTACCAGCAGGATGAATGCGATGAGGGCGATGGCAGAGTAACGGACATAAAGCCCGTTCTTACCCATCCAGGAGTTATATGCTCCCGGTCTGTTAAATGTCTGTGTTGTCAATCTGTCGGTTTTTACTGAGTTACAATCTTAATCATTTTTCCTGCTGCGATCTGGTCGTTAAGTTCCAGGTTGTTAAGCAGCGCAAGCTCCTCCCACATATCCTGTTTCATGCCGTAGTAGCTGAAAGCACTGGCGAGGGTGCCAGTACGCTGGACCCTCCTGACGGCTATTTTCTGCGGCTTAACATTGATCCTGTAGGGGTCGGTTAGTTTAGCGAATGTCTTCATTGAAGACTCCATAGTACTTACATAATTGTTGAAATCGGCTTCGGTTGACACACCGTGGAAGACGTAGATCATTGAGCCGTATTCTATAAAGTATGAGAGGACCGTGTTTGTGCTCACCGCACCGGTCGACTGGTCCTTGGCCTGCTGCATGGATAGGGTGATTATTGCCTGTAGGCCGTTGACGGTTCTCCTTTCCGCCCGCTGAAGCTGAAGACCGTAGGCAGCCAGTGTGCTGTCGACAGCTGACTGGAGTGTCTTCTGGTTTGCGAGGGTGAACAGTAACAGTGCCCGGCCGTCCTGAGGCTGTACGATAACCTGCGTGGGTGCGTTGGTAAGCTCCCATCCGGGGGGATATGAGAATTTGAATCTCAGCTCCGGGTGATAGAAGGTGTTGTCATCGGTGTAGCCCTGCCTGGGGTCTTCACCGTAAATAATACCGTCAATCAGTTGCAGGTATGAATCTGAATTGACCTTGTATGACGGCAGCTTCAGACTGTCCTGCCAGGTCTTGCTGAGCTGTATGACAGAGTTGTAGCGGTCGCCCGGATCGGGGTGGGTAGACAGGAAGGTGGGAACACCGCCCTGTGATTGAGCCATGTTCATCTTGTTAAGCACATTGAAGAAATCGGCCATCTTTGTTGCGTCAAAACCCATCTTCGAAGAGTATTCACAGCCAAGAGCATCGGCCATTCGCTCATCGTCACGGCTGTAGCTCAGGAACAGCAGCTCCATACCCTGCATGGCATACTGAGCATAGTTGGCAAACTTCTCGGAGGCGATCATTCCGCCTATCAGCAGCAGTGTGCCAAGCTGTTGTTTGGTCTGCTGGCTGACGGAATGGCGGGCGGCAACGTGCCCCATCTCGTGCCCAAGCACTCCCATGAGTTCAGCTTCGTTATTAAACTGTGCCAGGATGCCGCGGGTAAGGTATATGAAGCCACCGGGCACAGCAAAGGCATTCACCACAGGCGAGTCAACAACCTTTACATGGTATTCAAGGTTGGGTCTGTGGGAGATCTTGCCCATCACCGTGCCTTTCGACTGTACGAATGCCTGAAGGCTGGGATCATCATATACCCCGAATGTGGCCAGTACCTGTGGATCATAGGAGATGCCGAGGGCAACTTCCTGGGCTTCTGACATGAGCATGATCTGCTTCTTCCCGGTAACAGGATTAACAGCGCAGGATACTGCAAGCAGCATTGCTGCAGCGAGCAGTACCATACCTGACAGGATTTTGTTTCGTCTCATTACCTTGTTATATTAATTCTGATACGACCGGCATCGGTATTCCGTTGCCTAAAACAGCGGATAACTTTCAAATTTAGCAAAAAATCCTGTCAAAAACAAAAGCCGCCCCGTCTTCGGAGCGGCCTTCACTGTGCCGTCGGTTTCCGGGTCAACCGGTTACCTGTTCTTCAGCTTGAAATTTTGTACGGTTTTGTTACCGGGCCTGATAACAATTCCCCGGTAGCTCAGGGTGTCATAACCCTCTCTGGCTGCCGTGACGGAGTATGTGCCGGCCGGTACGCCAATTATGGCATAGTAACCCAGTGAGTCGGCGAACGCCGTGGCGACAACGGTATCCTGTTCCAGCCATACCATGGCATCGCGGATGGCTGCATCAAGGGTGTCTGTTACGATGCCCTGAATCCTTCCTGCCGAGGTCATATTGGCGGCCCTGATGATCGGTTTGAAGATGAAACCGTTATTGTTTCGCATATTGCCCCGGAGGATGAAGGATCTTGAAAGATCCATGTCGAGAAGCAGTTCTGCCGTGAGACCGTCAGACACTTCCAGGGATGGAGTGATATGTATCTTTATACCGGTCTGGCTGCCGCTGGGAACCTTAACGCTGTAGGGATCATCATTATCCTTCAGCTTCAGTCCTGCCTCATCCACGTAAAGCCTGACCTGGTCATATTCACCTGCCGGGACCTCAAGGTCGAGCAATGTTTCCGTGACACCGTTCCTGAGGTCAATCAGGTCAAGCGTCACTGTTTCTTCTGAGAGGACCATCCACGGAGTGCCGTCGCTGATTCCGTCGCCCACCTTTTTTATTTCAACTTTTGTAATAGTTACTGTGGCAGATTCTACACCGCTTATATAAAACGGATCATCAGTCATTTTGATCACCAGCCTCCCGTCACCGGCATTGTCCTTCATCTCACTGCAAGCGCCGGTGATGAGAAGGAATGCTGCTGCCGTAAGTAAAATCAATGTCTTCTTCATAACTGTATGGTTTATTTAACGGGGATGCAAGTAAAGAGTCGAGTATGAAGATTTGATGAAATTCATCTCCGAAAAATCCTTTCAAGGATTGAGCGCCGGCGTTTTCCGGCCTCTTCGTAGAGGATCTCGTCATCGTCAAAGAGGTCTATCAGTCTGTCAAAGAATGTCTTCTCCCTGAAGTCGGGGCAGAGCAGTGCTGCTTCCAGCTCCGGTGGCAGTTCGGGGAATGGCACATTGATCTCTTTCATGAGCTCCGGGTCGCGCTCTGCCTTCTTCAGTGTCATAGCCACCAGCGGCAGTGCCAGGGCGCTGCCAGAGCCATACCTGCCACTGTTGAAGTGTACCGCGGGGGTGGAGGCCCCCACGCGGCTCACTATAACCAGACCTGGATTGAAGGCTGCAAACCAAGCGTCGGCATAGTTCTGTGAGGTTCCGGTCTTGCCTGCCAGCGGTAATCTGACACCGTAGACGCTGTGAACGGAGGCGCCGGTGCCCTCCCTGATGGCTTTCTGAAGCATGGCTCCCATGAGCAGGCTCGACCTCTCAGAGAGGGCTCTCTCGTCGGGCTGATGGAAATCATTCTGCCACAGGACATTGCCCTCCGAGTCGCTGATGGATTTTATGAAGTGGGGTTTCACCGTCATCCCTCCGGTGGCAAAAGATGCATAGCCGAGGGCAACCTCCAGCACGCTTGCCTCGGCTGTTCCCATGGCCAGTGAGGGGGTGTTGACCAGAGGGAAGGTAAAGCCCATCTTCTTCCATTGATCTTCCACCTTGTCGAACCCTATGAGCATGAAGAGGCTGAAGGCAGGTATGTTCATCGACTGTGCCAGGGCACCGGCGAGGGAGTATTTGCCACCGAAGGAGTGGTTATAGTTTTCAGGACTCCAGTCCTTAAAGTCTGAGAGGGTGACCGAGTCATTCTCGAGATAGCGACACGGCTCCATCCCGTCTTCGAGGGCAGCGGCGAAGATAACAGGCTTGAAGACTGAGGCCAGCTGCCGCCGCACCAGTATCTGGTCATAGGGCTGCGTCCGGTGATCGATGCCGCCGACCCATGCCCTGACGGCACCCGTTGACGGATCGAGGGCGAGCAGCCCGGCATGCAGGGTGGTCATCATTTTTCTGAGGCTGTCAGGGATATCCCGCAGGGCTCTCCTGCCCGATGATGTGCCGTACTGCTCGTCGAGCCTCTTCTGCATGCGAGGCATATGCACCGCGATGGCTTCATTGGCCGCCTGCTGCAACGGAAGGCTGAGAGTGGTGGTGATAACCAGGCCCTCTCTTTCAATATCCCACTCCCTGCCCCGGAAGGGAGTGAGATCGCTCAGGATGCGCCCGGCCTCATTCCTGACCCTGACCATAAAATAGTCGGCCGGACCTGCAAGATCCATCTTGCTGTAATCAAGCTCCAGCGGCAGTGCACAGAGGGAATCAGCCTTGCGCTTATCCAGGTAAGAATACCTCTCCATCTGGTGCAGCACCACGTTCCTGCGCCTGAGAGCATTGTCGGGGTGGAGACGGGGATTGTAAAGGGTGTTTGCCTTGAGCATGCCTATCAGCACCGCAGCTTCCTCTCTTTGCAGCTCGGGGGTGCTCTTGCTGAAGTACCTCTGCGAGGCTGCCTCGATGCCGTATAGGTTCTCCCCGAAGGAGACAGTATTGAGGTAAAGAGTCAGTATCTCCTTCTTGCTGAATACCTTCTCAATGCGACGGGCCAGCAGTGCCTCCCTGGTCTTGTTCAGGAACAGCGGTAAGAGCGCATAGTCCTTCCTGCCATACATGTTCTTGGCCAGCTGCTGTGTGATGGTGCTGCCGCCACCCGCACTGCGGTCGCGAAAGAGGATGGTCTTGAAGATGACCCTGAAGAGGCTCCTGGTGTCAATGCCGGAGTGTTCATGGAAACGCACATCTTCAGTCGCCACCAGCGCCTCCGTCACGTGAGCGGGGATCCTGTCGTACTCTATGGCCGTCCTGTTTTCGGAGTAAAACTTACCGATCATCTCCCCTTCAGCCGACAGCACAACGGAAGCCGTCGCATTCTTGTAGTTGAGCAGTTGCCTCTTCCCCGGCAGTCGCCCGAAAAATCCTGCCTGGACGGTGAGGATGAAAACCACCGGAATAAGAATAATGATGCAGACGACAGTCAATGTTATTTTATGCCCTCTCTTCATCAACCGGAATAAGTATTGGTTTTTATATGGAACATTGCGTAAATTTAGCTTAAATTGTATGGAAAACTGAAACAGTGATTCCGGCCTGTCAAACCTGACGGATTATTCTGACAATGGAAGATAGACTGCTTTACAGGATTCATATCACCGGGATGGTGCAGGGTGTGGGCTTCCGATGGAGTGCCGCCCGGGAGGCATGGAGGAGGGGTATTACCGGCTATGTAAAAAACATGGCCGATGGCAGTGTATATATCGAGGCTGAGGGCGACAGGGAACAACTGGCCTCATTTGCTGCCTGGTGCAGGAAGGGCCACGGCATTGGATATGTTGACAATGCCGACGTGAGCGAATCGGCTCCGGTCGGCTATGCTGAATTTCGGATTGAAAACTGACCTGACAGGGAGTGTCAACGCCGAAAACCGGAATATCTTCATTTTTGGTGCGTTGGTCAAACGGGGGCTGGTGAACATCAAAATTGATTAGGTGTTATAAATAATAGGTCATAAATTTGACCCTGTAAATGCCGGTAACGAGGATCCGGATTGGAGAGTGGCATAATAATTGCACTTCTTAGCGTATTTAAGCAACCTATGGATAAAGGAACTATCGGAACAAATCCGGACGTTTTTAACGACAAGGCTATCAGGAAGGTAAGCCCGAAACAACTGTCCCTGCAGGACAGCGGGCTGATGCACCTTTTTGAGGAGCTGGACGTTGAGGTTCGTCAGCATCTGATAGATTACCTTGACCGTAGGGGCCTCATCTCGGAATCGGGAGTCCTGGTAATACCCTCCTCACGTCATTACTTCTATGATGCCGAGGATATGAAGGGTATAAAGACCGTCATTACCCTCAAGCAGCTGAATCACATCAGGGAGGTCCGTGATTTCCTGAAGCAGATCACCGGTCTGCTACCCTCCAGGAGCAACTTCATAGGCTGTTTTGTAGACAACAGGTCGCAGAACGGCTATTCCGACAAGGAGAACTACCTGGAGAAGCTGGAGAGGGAGAAGGCTGAGGTTTATGAAAACGGCATTGAGTCGAGGATACCCTTCGTAAACCGCATGTACAACTTTATTGATGCAAAGACCAACAGGTACCTGACCAAGCGAGCTGTTGCAAGCCTGCTGAAGGAGGTCGGGCTGGAGCTTGTCAGCATGACAGAACTGAACGGTCTGACCTATTTCCACACACAGAAGAACAAGCCGGCAGCATAGGGGCCCCGGATTCTCCCCTTCATTTATCACATTGATATTTAGAGATCTATGGTCTCCATGAACCATCCTTCAATACCGTAGTCGTTCCTCGGGCTCTTGAGCACATACATTTTAGTCCCCTCGTTGTTGACGAAAAGGAAGCGGGGGAAGGTGTAATATAGTGATGTGCTGCCCGATATATTCAGCCATACAGGCTTCACGGTGTATGCAGCTGTTTTATTGAGGTTTGTCGCGTTGAACTGATATATCTGGGCAGAGCTGCCGGTCTGATAATGAATGTTGGCAGTGCCGGCAAAGACACTGTTGATGACCGGGCAATCATCCAGGGCACTGATGGAAAACAGTTCAGCGCCTATGTTTCCATACACAGGAGGAGCACTGGAATGGAACTCGCCGTCATATTCGGGTATAAGGTACACATTACCGTATGCTGCATAGAGTCGGGTCGTGTCTTTTGAAATCCAGAAACGGTCTATTGATTCATGGTAACGGGTAAAGAGATCAGAAGCCTTCCCGGCAGACAGATCAAACAGCAGCAGTCCGGAAGGACTCAATCCTGTCTGTGTCCCGGCCATAAGTGGTTTGCCGGGGATCTTTTTAATGATGGTCTTTTCATAGATCTGTGATGCCGGTGAATTTACGAACAGTTCCCCGGTGCTGAGATTGAGACTCCGGAGCTGCTCCCATTGATCTTCCGTGGGTGTTATATAGCACCATTCATTATCCCCGAGTACAATATCATACGGGATACAGTCTATATTGTATTCTTCAGTAATAACCCGACTGCCGACATCAAAATAACCTACCGATGCCACCGAATACCCGATGACTGCTTTCTGCCCGTCCTCGGAGAAACTGATGCAATTTGGAGTCTTCTGAAGAGGTATCGTGTCTGAGTGCTGAGTGGCAGTGTTCAACAGGATGAGTTGGTTGGGCGATTTTGTACAGATGGCCATTATCCCCGAATTGTGGTGATATTCGGCGTCGGTAAGCAGGCTGGTTATCTGATCAGCATCAGCAGGAGGGATGGCTGACTCTGTTATATAGACCGGCAGCGTGTAATAGCCGGAACCGGAATTGTTGCCGATCTTTATTGAACCGCTGTAGGCCTGCCCGGAGGTCACCATTTGGGGCAGGATCCTGACTGTAACAGGCTGGTAGTTGCCGGGAAGGATCGTTCCTTCACCCGGGGAGACAGTAAGCCACTCAGGAATTGCGGTTATCTGCCAGGCCAGCAAGCCGTAGCCGTTATTAGACAGGATGAATTCCAGGGAGTCCGGAGAGGTAAAGGTAAGAGATGTCGGGGAACAGTACAAAGAGACGTTTCTGTAATCGGTATAAACTACGTTGAAACCGACAAGGCCCACATTCTCCACATCGAGTACTACCATTGTGTAGAAAAACGGCTGCCAGGCATCAATGTTTTCATGAAGTACAGTGAGATCGAGGGAGATGGATCCGTTGCGTATTTCTCCGTGCATTGAATTGAATGACAAGAACTTTGGCTGCATGTAGATCGTGAAATCGTGATCAGCCAGTGAGGTTTGAAGGGTGACCTGTACCGTTTCATCATAGCTGGTCAGGAAGAGGGTATCCGCGATACCAAAAAGATCGACCTCATTTTCTTCCAGGAATTTGTTACTGCAGGAGATGCCTGCAAGTAGGATGATCCCGGATACTATGTATAATGCTGCTCTTTTCATCTGTTCCACAGGTAAAATCTGATTCCCAAAGAAAGTTCGAACCTTGAGAGATTTTCAATGTTTTCCTTTTCAAGTTCAAGGGTCTCGGTGTTTGTTCCGTCTGTCATTTCAATCTTCCTGAGCAGGGAGTTGAAGGCTGACAGTTCGGCACCCAGAGCCATGGAGGGGGTAAGGCGGTATTCAAGACCCAGTGACCCATCCATCCCTAAAGCGTTACCGGTGATCAGGAGATTTCCCTGGAAGGTTTCGGCTTCGTTTCTGTAGAGAGTCAATCCTGCCGCCCATGAAGCGTAGACACTGAATTTCTGACTTCTGCCCAGCGGTTCAGTGTAAAACAGGGAAACACCTGCAAAATTGACATAGATATGCTCACTGTAAGTCCCATACATCAGGTATATCCCGTCGTTAGGGTCGAAGAAGCCTTCGACGCCTGCATCTGTGTAGAAGAATTTGTAGCGTAGTCCTGTGCCGATCCTTGGTGTCACCATAAACGTAATGTCGCCGCTACCGCAGATGCCGAGTTTAAGATCATTATAATATGCTCCGGCATCGTCGTCTGCTATCCCCCAGGCCGCCATGCTCTCTTCGGCCTTCTCCGAGCTGCTGAATATATACCCTGCTCCTCCGTTCAGGCTCAGCCGCAGCCGCGGAGAGGGACCGGCAACGGGGCTGGCAGGTCTCTGTGCCCCGGGTAGGCTGGCAGGTCTCCTGCTGTCGGATGGTGTTGTAGTAACCGAGTAGCTCACTACTTCGGTGAAGGGGATTCTTCCCGAAGAGATGACTCCTTTAGTGTCAATCTCAAACAGGAGATCATTGCGGTTCACCCTTGTGATCTTACATTCAATGGTATCATTGTTGCGGGTGATGATCTGATCCTGCGGGAATACAGGGAAAACAGTACCCGTCAGGATAAGTGCCAGGAGCAGAATCCTTTTCATGTTAAGGGAAAGTTGAGACTATACAGACATTTTAAACAACAAAGCCATACCAAAATTAAAGCAAATTCAGGACAATCTGCAAGGAAGGGGCAAAAATTAGTAACCCGCTGACCGGTAATCGTGTTCGCCGGAGAAGGTGGTGGTGGCCGGCAGCAGTTGCTCCGCCCCCGATTCTCCCGATAAATCGGGATTCCCGGGGCACGGTAGGGCTTCCCGATACGCTTCGCTATTGGGACTACTCTCCCGATAAATCGGGATCGCAGCTTCTCGCCCCAACGTCGCAAAAAAAATCCCGCATACACGGGATTTTCTTGTTGCTCCGCTAGGGCTCGAACCTAGACTCTTCTGATCCAGAATTAAATCAAATTATAAAGAAATAACCTTAACACATTGAATGTCAACACTAATGTGTAATGACAAAATCTTTATATTTCTACCTTTTCATACCATTTATCCCCAAAACCTAGCAAGAAACCTAGCAAGTTTTCACATGGGGATCGACCATTAGCAATATTTTGAAAAACCGGGGTTGGTAAGCATTCATATACGCTTTTGATTAAGCTTGAAAAACCTGTCCCCATGACCACTTCAAGCCAAAGATAATTGACCACCTCAAGCCGGTTATATAAAGTACTCCCTTCTGTCAGACCACAGGTTAACAAATATAAGTTTTCTTATGATGATGATGTAATCCAGTGTTACATAACCGGAAATAACTCGCAGAGTTATTCTGGTTATTAACACATTTTCTTTTTTGATTACTTTTTTCTTTTGTTAACATCTCCAATTTCTGTTAATATCATGCCACAGACTTGTACAGGCTTGCCGGGATCTTTCGACCAATTCCCTGATGGCATAGCCGGTTGTTGTAGTAATCAAAATATCCCTTGAGTCCCTGGTATAGCTCCAGACCGTCAGAGGGTACTTTAATGTAAACATAATCGTGTTTGACAGATCTCCATAGCCTTTCAATAAAGATGTTATCGATAGCCCGACCCTTTCCATCCATACTGATCTTGATCTTTTCACTCTCCAGGTACTCAATCCAGTCATGACAGGTAAACTGACTTCCCTGATCCGAGTTGATGATCTCCGGCTTCCCGTGCCTGGCAATAGCCTCTTTTGTGACATTCAGGCTACAGCTAGCGTCAAGAGTGTTGGATATGCCCCAGCCGACAACATAGCGGCTGTAAACATCTATTATTGCCGTCAGATAGAGAAAACCTCTTGGCATAGGAATGTACGTGATATCGATTGCCCATACCTGGTTCGGACGAACTATCTTCAGATCCCGCAGAAGATAGGGTCTGATGTACTTCGCCTGTCCAAGCCGGCTCAGGTTCTTCTTGGGATAGATTGCCATCAGGCCCATTAACCCCAGTAACCTGCGTACTCTTTTATGATTGGCAAGTAGACCAAGGGTAAGCAAAAAGTCACGCATCCTTTTTACTCCCTCCGTAGGGTGTTCAAGATAATGCTCATCCATCAGTCTCATAAGCTTCAGATTATCCTCGCTCTCTCCCAGGGGCTTGTAATAAAAACTACCCCGGCTGACACTTACCAGGTTGCACTGGCAGCGGATACTCAACGGCTCTTCACGGTTAACCATACCAAGACGTTCAGTTACAGACCCAGCTTCTTCAAGTTTTTTTTTAAAAACTCACGCTCCATCTCTAACTGACCTATCTTGGTATATAATTTCTCGAGATCAGCATCCTACTTCTTATCCTGGCCCGGCTTGTCAAAAAGCTCCGGCGCACGGTCCAAAAACTCCTTCTTCCAGCGTGATATCATGTTCGGATGGATACCATACTTCTTGGAAAGCTCAATGAGAGACTCCCGCTCCTGTAATGCTTCAATTGCTACTTTCGCCTTAAAGGCTGCTGAATGTTTTTGTCTTTTCGATTTCATAATGCACTGGTTTAAAGTTATCAAATTTAACCTTAACCAGTGGTCTCAATTCAGGGGAGTATTATAGTTTTGTGTGCTCCCCAAAATCCGCAGTTCTATATAGCTCCTTCACATTGTATTTGTCACCGCTTTTTTCAATTTGGTTCATCGCAGCACCTGCATTGTAAGCACCAACGATCAGGATCTTGTTCTGGCCGGCATCAAAAGCATTTGGTGTGGGGATCCAGGAACTCCAGTTTGAATAGGTCCACAGTACAGCTCCGTTTTGAGGATCAATACCCACGACATTACTCGGGGTGCGGGCAGCATTTCCAAAACCACCGCCGGATGCCGTAATCATAACAACCTGGTCTTTGCCGTCTACTTTGACAATTGATGGACTGACATATCCCACATTTCCAAGCGAAGGTGTTTTCCATGATACTGCTCCGGTAAGTTTGTTATAGGCAATGACTCCCGCGTCAGGGGCCAGGGAAGCTAGGATCAGCAAATTGCCGTAAATGACCGGACATTGAGCTATAGCCCACATTGGGAAACCTCCGGCAGGCCGCTGTATGAACCGACGAGGCAATTCTACCTGAAGAACGGCTATGAGCTCGAAGCCACCCTGCGTGAGTTCTACGGTTCCGGAGATGATAAACTGGTATATCGCACAGAATTATGAAAGGTCTCTGGTCCATCTTGCTGTTGATTGTATCGAATACATTCATGACATTTGCCTGCAAAAGGGATAGAATCTGTTATTTGGTGAGCACGCCTGTAATTACTGGAACACTAATTGAAATAGTTAAAACTGTAAATAAAACTTTCTGCCTGAAAGACTACCCAATATTCCATAGCCGTTTCCAACATTAGAGAAAATATTTACTGGCTCGGCATAAATGTCATTTGTTGAGCATTGTGCCAGTTCAACACTCTTCAGGTATTTATATAAATCTTCCGAGATATGCTGAAGCTCAATCTCAACCCATGAATACGCAGCAGATCTTTGCCTTGACTCTACAGCAAAGGTATATTCTTTTCCGTCAAACAGAGAGTCATCAAATACATTTGAAAAGTGCTCTGGCCACCCGTTAATTGAGACAGATATATTGTTATCAACAAAAAGTATATCATCTGAAGAGAAGATATCTTTGACCGTTGCCCAATCATCCACCCCTAATGGGCCTTCCTTTGTGCTCCCTATGCTTTTTACACTCAACCTGTAATAATTGCTTACATTTCCCGGATCATTAATCATGCATGAGATATTCATAACAGTGTCTGTCCCCCAAAAATCAATCGGATGTATCATTCCATCACTCATTACCTCTACCGGATTTTTACTGTATAAAGAGTAATGGTCTGTTATCTTAAAAGAAGGTCTCTCCAAAACGGTTGTCTGAGCTGTAACAGTCTCATATCCTTCGCATGAAACTGTTAATGACAGTTCATCGTTTATTAACGGCTTATAACCGGAAAGATCTATACTTTCGATTGTATCAGAAGAGGTGCTGTATAAATCAGTTTCGTTAACTAACAATTGAACGGCAGCATCAGAGTCCAGGTAAAATTGAGAGGAATATGTATGAATATCAAGAAAAAAGAGTGATTGATACAGATAAACCTTAAAGGTTGTATCTGGACTGGCCAGCGCACAGACCGTCAGTTTCGGATCAGTGATCCCGCCGCTGAATTCAAGTGTCTTTTCACAGGCTGAAAGCAGCAGGACAAAAACCGGAATTATGAAAATCTCTCTTTTCATCATACTAAAAACTATATGTATAACTGAATGACGGCATAAACGGAAACAGGGACAAGCCTTTCAATACATAATTACATCCTTCACTTGCAGGATAGACTGAATAAACATTAAAGTGATTATATAAATTACAGATACTGAAATTAATGGTACTCAGACCCTTCTTATGGTACAAATGATAGTTCATTCCTATATCAAGCCGGTGATAATCGGGTAACCTATACCCATTCTTTACAGAATATGATGATAACTTATAATACGTGTTAAATGTGGCGGCACCGGAAGGATTGGTGACAGAAGTGCCAGAGGGCATACTGTTTGAATAAATTCCGCCTTTAGGAGTTTCGTTTGTATAAATAATGAAATTTCTGGCAATTAAGATAGTCTCGGCCAGAGTTCCCCTGCTGCCGGTTTTATATATAAAAGTGCCGGAAATATCAAACTTCATGCTAATTTTCCAGGTGAGGTTTGCGCTGAAATTATTCCTGCAATCGTTGCGTGCATAAAATGTTTTACCGTTATAAACTATGTTGTCTGCGCTGTCGAATTTTTTTAATGATTTGCTCCAGGTATATGCAATGCTTCCCGTAATACGTCCTGTGTTTTTCTGAACTAAAAATTCCAGGCCGTATGCCCATCCGTATCCAACAGAAACCATGTTCTCCCATCCATCAGAATTATTGATATAAGAAACGCCCTCTTTATACTCAAGGACATTGTTCATAGTCTTGTAATAACCCTCTACAGAAAAATGGACCTTTTTTTTCAGATCAAAGAAAATACCTGTTGAATAAAGAGCTGAGGTCATAGGTTCTATTGGACCGGTGACCGGTACCCATATATCTGACGGCATTATAAGGTTTGAACTGCTGAGTAGGTGAATTCCCTGGCTAAGAAATGAATAAGAACCTTTTATTGATAGTCCTTCAGACAATAAGATCCGCATACTAAGGCGCGGCTCCGGGAAAGCGTATGATCTCCCCGTTATGAAATACAGGTTAAACCTCAGCCCGGCATTTACCCTGAGAAACCTGGAAACATCAATATCATCTTCCGCATATAAGGCCAGGTTGTTCATAAACAGGGAATTTCCTTGTGGATTATCTGTCACATCTTCCGTCTTAATACCGTTTACCACTGTTTCCGAATAACGATAAGCAGAGACCGTGGGATTAAAGAGCTGAAGTGAATTTGAGATGCCGGCCATGATAGTATGCCTGTCGGAAGGGGCATATATGATATCATAATTTAAAGAAATATCATCAATTTCAGACAGATAGCCCACGGAAGATATTGTAGTATTTGAAGAATCAACCCCGGTTTCATCAACATAGGTTTCAGAATATGATTGGTCGGACGCTACAGTAAAATTGTACCGGTATCTGCTATAGTTCAACATTGTGCCTGATGATAGTTTGTCACTGAACAGATGGCTCCATTTTAGACCAGATACAATGTTTCCCCAAATATTCTTATTGTCATATTTACTGCTGATAGAGTATACCTTATCATCCTCTGTATTCTGCAACTCAGTTTTATTACCATCGGAATCAATCTCATCACGTCCTAAATAGAAATTATATGAGAGTTTATCACTATCTGAAAAGTTACAGCTTAGTTTGGCGTTAATGTCATAATAATACATGTTAGTGAACTGTGTCAAAGCATCGGTATTATCATAAACAGCATTCAGGAAAGCACTTGTTATAAGGTTGTAAAAAGATCTCCGTCCGGATACTATAAAAGAAGTTTTACTGCTGTCAACAGGTCCTTCAAGATTGAATTTGGCAGAGAGGAGCCCTATTGTAGCTGAGCCGTGATAAGTTTTAAGATCACCTTCCTTTATCCCTATGTCAACCACCCCTGACAGGCGTGATCCGTACATTGCCGGGAAACAGCCTCTATATACTGTAACCCTGTCAAGAATATCGGCATTGAACACTGAAACAAATCCCTTCATGTGTTCAGGGTTATAAATTGTTGCCCCGTCAAGAGTGATCATATTCTGGTCATAGTTACCTCCCCTGATATATAGTCCCACATTTCCATCTCCTCCGCTTTGAATGCCGGGCAGAAGCTGGATGTATTTAAGCACATCCGTTTCGCCGAACAGGGCCGGTGTTGTTTTGATCTGTGTTACCGGCAGCTCTATGACGCTCATTCTTGAGTTCATGGCATTATTGTATTTTTCCCTTGCATAAACAGTGACTGCCTCAATACTGTTATCTTCTGTAAGTGAGACATTGACCGTAGTATCACTTTTCAGCATCAGTATGAACTCTTTAGCCTTATATCCCACATAGCTAAAAAGAAGCCTCACTTCTCCCGGTGTCAGGGAAAAAGAATAATATCCGTTAGCGTTTGAGTAGGTTCCTTTGTTTTTATTCTGTGCATCAATGATAGTTGCTCCCGTAAGGGCTTCTCCTGCATAGCCGGATATTTTCCCGCTTACTGTTACACGTTTCTGCCCCGTCATTGAACCGTAGAAGCCGAGTAAAAAGATTAAGGCAAATACCCTTAAATATGAAGACTTCATATCTTTCTAGTAACCACCATTAAGACTATAAGAATTATAAATGTCGCAATAAATAGGAAATGTTCCTCCCCTGGTAAATAGAATATAAGCGGTATTTCCACTTTGTGATACTATACTGTATCTGTCATCATCTTCTTCTATTCTCCAGGAATATGTTGCATAATTCATGTTTGGAAGAACCATATAAGCATACGTGTTACCCAATATTATATACTCCTCCCCGTTAATGCCCGGGTTGCCATAATAGGTTCTGTGAGACGGGTCATATTCTGAAGGGACTTCTGTAGGAGAATGTCTCACTAATGGACCAGAGCCCCATTTCGATGTGTACTGATATGAAGCGTATGGCGACAATGCCGAATGGTCCCCATTGTAGTAAAAAACTCTTGTATAGCCATAAGAATTGTTTGGCTTGGGTGTAGAATATAAATCATTGGTCCAATACTTTGAAAGATTATCATTTAAGGTCTGAATGGTAGCTTCTATCCAACACGTATCTCCACCGTTTGATAGATTCCAGGCATAACTGTGGCAATTGTATTTTGGTGTGGCACTGTCCAATAAAACAACATTGTAATTATCAAGAACATTTTTTGTGGCGTAATATTTTTCAGTGGATGTAAAGTCTGTATAAGTATCTCCTGTTACGCTTTTCCTGAATGGAGTATAAACATATATAGTACCAAGAAAATAATATTTTACAGCTTCCTGAATTATTAATATTTTCTTTATATAACCACTGATATTTTCTGTACTGTAATTACCATAAATTTCTGGATTATTCAGTTTTTCCTTTCGTTTTTTCTCGAATAGAGTAATTAATGATTCTTTGCCTGCTTCATCCAATTGCCTCATAAATGTGCTATTTGTCAGTAATAACTCTAAATATCTAAGTCGGAATGGCATGCCTGGCTCATCAGAATTGTATTTATTATTCTCACTCATAACAGGAATCTATGAATATAATTCCATTAATTCTTTAGCACCATCAGATCTTTTCGATAGCTCTGTCAATCCATTATAAGAATCAATCATGTAAGAAATCGACTTTTCTTCGTCATTTGTCAATGAGAATTCGAAGTAAAGCGGATAATTAAAGCATGTTTTTACCAAATCGGAAGTAGAAATTGTGTCCAATGTTAAATCAGTTAACTGGCAGGCTTTTAATTTCTCATCACCGGATAATTTCCTCCATGAAAGAGTATCTTTAATTATATACATGGAATCACAAAATGAGATTGATTTTGTTTCCTCCTGATAACTTTTTAATTCAGATGAGACAGTGAGTTCAACTTCATTCTTTTGGCATGCAATAGCAAGCAAAAGAAACACGATAAATGATAATGCCTTTTTCATCAGTGTTAAGTTTAGTTAACATTAATCTTACATTTCTGAAAATAATACTAGCAAGTTAAGATATCATTTCCATTGTTATAAAAAATTTGTCAAATTTTTGAAAATGCATTTTAGAATATTATAGACGTTCTTTTAAACCAAACAGAGAGGTAACAAAAAGACATAACAGTTAATTTGTTTCAGTATAGTTTCAGTGATATAAAAGGAAAAAGTTCTGATCGTTTTATATATCAGAGCTTTATGGGTGGAATTGAGTTGCTCCGCTAGGGCTCGAACCTAGACTTTCCTGATCCAGAGTCAGGCGTGTTGCCAATTACACCACGGAGCATTGTTATGCGGCTGCAAATATAAAGTATTTTCCGCGGAATATTGTTATAACGCAGTTTTTGCGCAAACAATATGCTCTTTGCGCTGCACTCCCGGCTATCTGTTCATCCTGGCCCAGGTGTCCTTCAGCCCGACGGTGCGGTTGAAGACGAGCCTGCCGGGCCTGCTGTCATAATCGACACAGAAGTAACCCACCCTCTGGAACTGGAACTTGTCGAGCGGCTTTGCTTCAGCAAGTGAGGGCTCCACCTTGCAGCCGGAGAGTATGGTCAGCGAATCGGGATTGAGGAATTCCCTCGGGTCAACATCCCTGTGCCCTGATGGATCCTCATCGCTGAAGAGCCTGTCGTAGAGCCTGACCTCGGCATCGAGGGCGTGTAAGGCCGACACCCAGTGGAGGGTGCCCTTTACCTTGCGGCCGGCCTGCGGTCCGCCGCTGCGCGTCTCCGGGTCATAGCTGCAGTGTACCTCGGTGACCTCCCCGGCATCATTCTTCACGACTCCGGTGCATTTAATGATATAAGCTCCCTTGAGCCTGACCTCCTGGCCGGGGGCAAGACGGAAGAACTTGTGAGGAGGATTCTCCATAAAATCATCCTGTTCAATGAAGAGCTCCCTGCTGAACGGCACCAGGCGCCTGCCGTGGCTTTCATCCCCGGGATTGTTTTCTATATCCATCTCCTCGGTGATATTCCCGGAGTAGTTGATGATGATCACCTTCAGGGGTTTGAGCACACCGAAGACCCTTGGGGCGCGCTTATTCAGGTCCTCCCGTATGGCATATTCCAATAGAGAAACATCATTGATGGCCTCCACCTTGGTGTAACCTATCAGGTCAACGAAGCGCCTGACAGACTCCGGGGTGTAACCCCTGCGGCGCAGCCCGCACAGTGTTGGCATGCGGGGGTCATCCCAGCCTCTTACAACTTTGTCCTTCACCAGCTCAAGCAGCTTGCGCTTACTCATGACTGTATAGGTTAGGTTGAGACGATTGAATTCTATCTGTCGCGGACGGTAGTCGTCAGTCTTGAGCTGATCGATGAACCAGTCGTAGAGAGGCCGGTGTACCTCGAACTCAAGGGTACAGAGTGAATGGGTGATCCCTTCAAAGTAATCGCACTGCCCGTGGGCGAAGTCGTACATGGGATAGACCTTCCACTTGCTGCCGGTACGGTGATGCGGTGTCTTGAGAATTCGATATATGATCGGATCACGCATGTGCATGTTGGGCGAGGCCATGTCAATCTTTGCCCTGAGGACTCGGCTGCCCTCTTCAAACTCACCCTCGTTCATGCGGTAAAAGAGATCAAGGTTCTCCTCAATGCTCCGGACATCCTGGTTGCGGAAACGACTCTCTTCCCCCGGACGGGTTACCGTTCCCTTCTGCCCGGAGATCGCCTCCGCACTCTGGTCGTCGACATATGCCAGACCGCGCTTTATAAGCGACACTGCAAAGTCCCACAATTTTCCGAAGTAGTCAGAAGCGTAGAACTCGCGGTCTTCCCAGGTGAAGCCGAGCCACCGGATATCTTCTTTTATCGAATCAACATATTCAACGTCTTCCTTTGTGGGATTGGTGTCATCAAACCGGAGGTTGCACTTGCCGCCGTACTGCTCTGCCATACCGAAGTCGAGACAGATGGCCTTGGCATGTCCTATATGAAGATAGCCGTTCGGCTCTGGCGGGAAGCGGGTGTGCACACGCCCGCCGTTCTTGCCCTCACTCAGGTCCTTCTCTATCGCTTGTTCAATAAAGTGCTGTGACTCGGGTTTTAATATTGATTCAGGTTCTTTCATGTAGTTTAGTAAATTGAGAGTACAAAAATAGGTGTATTTGAGATAAATCCTGCACCGGAGGCACATGATCGAAACTGGCAGGACGGGAGGAGAGGGCTACCTCTCCAGTTCAACGCTGACCCTGCCTATCCTGCCGCCCATGACCGGGTTGAGCTTCGACACCTTTACCGTCGCCTTGATGATGCCGGCCATCTCCCTGTAAAGAGCATCAAGTATCCTTGTGGCAATATGTTCCAGGAGGTTTGATGTGGTCTCCATCTCCTTCTTCACCACGAGATATGCCGCCTGGTAATTGAGGGTGTCACTGAGCTCATCACTCTTCCCTGCCCTGTCAGTGTCAGTCTCAATTGTCACATCAACCATGAAGTGATTGCCCACTATCTGCTCCTCGCGGTAATGCCCGTGAAAGGCATAAAACTCCATATCCTCAATCCTGATCACTCCCATAAATATGTTATTATATTGTTAAATATCTATAATACAACTTAATAAGTCAAAACCCCGTCTGATCTCAAAAATAATCTATAAAATAATTAGGTTTATAACATAAACTAGTTTATATTTGTCGCAAGAATTTATTTCAACATATAATGTAAAAGTAACAAAAGCCATGGAAAATGAAGAAAAAATGATGACCGGAGAGGAGAGCCTGAGCGTCATCACTGAGATGATCAACAAGACCAGAGTGAGTGTCACTCAGTCGAGCTTTCACCTTCTGTTCTGGGGCTGGCTGATCTTTGTATGCAGCCTCTCCGAGTTCATTCTCTGGAAGTTTGTCGGATGGACAAACTCCTGGTATGTCTGGTTCTTTGTCATTCCCGGGACGGTGGTATCGCTTATCTACGGATTCACCAGAGGCAAGAAGGAGAAGGTCTTTACTTACGGAACGAGTATCTACGTATGGACATGGATAGCATTTTTATTTGCTTCAATAGTTTTTTTCATTGTATACCCGCTTGAGACAGGCAGTGTGGCGAAGTATATGCTGTTAATGGCCGCCATTCCGTTGTTTATTTCAGGGGTGATACTCAAGTTCAGGCCGCTTATGTGGGGTGCCGGCGCCTTCTGGTTCCTGGCGCTGGTGGCACATTTCGGCGGTGAGACCGTCTCGGGGCTGGCGATGCCGGTGGCAATGATTGTAGGGTATCTTATACCCGGTTATTTACTCAGAAAAAGGGGCAGCCATGACACCTTTCAGGGAGCTTGATCCGTTGCTGCATTCGCAGCTCAGGCTGGCGATAATGTCGGTGCTGATAAGCGTCGACAGCGCCGGCTTCAGTTACCTGCGTGAGAAGACCGAGGCGACAGCGGGAAATCTCAGCGTGCAGATAGGGAAGCTGAAGGATGCGGGTTACATATCGGTGAGCAAGAGCTTCGGCGAGAGTTATCCCCAGACGATGTGCAGCATCACCGACCTGGGACGGAAGAAATTTGCGGAGTATGTGGCGGCGCTGGGAGATTATCTGAAGATATAATAGCGGGGATTTCCGATAGCAATTCTGGCTCTACGGCATATGTTTTTGGGATTAACGCATTGTGCTACAATACTGTAATGCCTACGGCATATGATTTTAGGGGAATGTCTTGTGCTACTGCCGACTGCCGACTGCCGACTGCCGACTGCCGACTGCCGACTGACCTACTGCCTGCCACTGAACCCCAGGCCTGCTCCTGAGCCTATTGTCCAGTACGGGGGTGAGTAAACAGGTCCTCCCCTGACCGGGCACTTTGTGGCATCAAAGGAGGGGTCGAGGTCAATAAAGTCGAAACCTCCCACACCGGCAGCAAAATGAATTGCACATGCCAGGGCAAGGTTTGTCTCAACCATGCAGCCGATCATCAGTTTCAGATTGGCGCTGCGTGCCACGGCGGCGATATCCAGTGCCTCTATTATGCACGATTTCATTAACTTGATGTTGATGGCATCGGCGCAGCCCGTACGTACAACATTGATGGCATCCGCCCGGGTGAAAACCGACTCGTCGGCGCCAACCAGGATCTCGGTATTGTCGCGCACATATTTCATCCCGGCAAGGTCAGATTTCAGAACCGGTTGCTCAAACATCACCGGGTAGATGTCATGTTTCACCACCTCATTGATGAAGCGCAGTGCAGTTTTTGGGTTATAGCCCTGGTTGGCATCAATAAGCAGTCCGCATTCAGGGGCACCGTCTTTTATTGCAAGTACTCTGTCAATGTCCTCCTTCAGGTTAACCCCCACTTTTGTCTTTATGACCCTGAAACCCTCGGATGCAAGCTTGATGGCCTGTCTCTTTGCCTCTTCACCAGGGACTATCGCGATTGTATAATCAGTCTCTATTTTGGTTTCAGTTCCTCCCAGGAAGCGGTAAAAGGGAATCCCCAGCGTTTTTGTGTAGGCATCGAGCAGGGCCATCTCGATGGCGCACCTGGCGGCCGACTGGGCCCAGAAAGCACTCTTCAGAGTGTAGGCAATTGACCTGTAGTTATTTATATCCTGACCGACAATGAACTCACGGCAGCTGTTCAGGGTACCAAGGATGGTTTGCTGGTTCTCACCGTTGATGGTCATTATGGGTGCGGCTTCCCCGTAACCTTCAATACCGTTCTCAAGTACAATTCTGACAAAGGCATTGTCAAGGTTTGTCATCACGCCCAGGGCGATCGGAAAGGGTTCCATCTCATAGGTGAGGGGATCAGCAAACATCTTCGTGATCTTCAGGCCCTTCACGCCCTGCTGCCTGACTGCATTGCCCTCACCACCCGGCAGCATGCTGCCGCCCAGAACGGTTGCTGTTGCCAGTCCGCCTGCGGTTAACCCGCTCTTTTTTATAAAAGCTCTCCTGGTACTCATTGCTTAACTGATTTGATCTGCGTGCTTAAATTTACTCTTTTCTGCGGATCGATCAGTCCCGGGAGGCATTTACTTTCCTGATCTATGTTATGGAATCATGTTCTCCATCGCTCCGAGAACGAAGACCAGCGGTGCATTCCAGTTGATGGCTATCTCATTCGTGGAGTAGCTGCACTCGCTGTCGGTGTATGACTTTGCCGGGAACGATGAACGCGGTACCGGCGGCTGGCAGTCGTTCATCACCACCGTGTTGGGCCCTCCCGCCAGGAAGCCGGGCACCGGTTCCGGCACACCGTCAGCGCCGGACGGACGGTGATGAATATTCATTGGGGAGAGTGTCCCGAATCCCGTCACAAAGCAGTATCCTGCAGGATTGGTGCCAAGCAGCCAGTTGACATCGGCCTGGAGCGAAGGCATGTATTTGGTATTGTTCGTCAGCTTCATGGCGATTATCTTGATCAGGGCCTGGTTTGCCACACCGGAGTTGCTTCCCCAGGCAAACTGGTCGAGGCTGATGAGATAGGGAGAGGATGCCGACTTTTCAACCAGCTCGTTAGCATAGTCTATGATGAGGGTTTTTGATGCCTCCCGCAGCTCTGTGAATGCAGCACTTTCCGACAGCGCCAGGGAGATCAGTCCCAGTGTGGCCGACTGGTTCCAGGAGGGATCGACAGCCTTTATGCCTTTGAGAAATCCGGGTTCGGGGATAGTCTCATGTGCCAGTGCCCTCTCTGCCCGGGCCCAGAAAAGCTCGTCATAGAGGTTGTTATCGCCATATGCTCCTGTAGAGATATCCGGCGGCTGCATGTATATCATGGTAGGATGGGCCTCTGCCCAGCTCATGGCTCTGTCCGATGCTTCGAGGCACCCGGCTGCCAGGGTACGCAGTTCTTCAGACGGATCATCGGCAAAGACGCGGTATGCCATCGCCGTCACGGCAGCGAAATCGAGCGCGGCAGCAGTGCTCTTCTGAACCACATAGCGTGTCTCCGTAGCCTCATGGGGCATGACGAATCCGCTGAAGGCCTTTGTTGTAAGCTTGTGATATACTCCTCCGTCATACGGGTCCTGCATGGTGAGGTACCACCTGAGGTTGTAGAGCAGTTCATCCACCAGGTCGGCGATATCATTGCTGCTCTCAGGGATGTTGAGGTCGAGGGCGCCGCAGTAGTCAGGGAAAAGCTGGTAGAAGAGCAAAAGGGTCCAGTTGGTGATGCTGCTATTGACGACATACTTGTTATAGTCGCCGGCGTCATACCATCCGCCGGGACTGGATATGACAGTGCCGGCCGGTCTTTTTGCCGAGGCGGCCGACGGGTGAACGATGACAGCGGTGTCGGGATGGCCTGCGGGACGAGCCCAATTGGTTCCGTATCCTTCAGTGATCTCCTGTCCTGAGCGGTTAAAGTAAAACGATTTCACCGAGGCTTTTGTGATCTCCCTGTAGACATCAACACCGATGCTGAAGGGTGCCGAGCAGCGCTCCGTACCCTCCAGGCAGAGCCTGTATGTTCCCGGTTGCGTCAGCTCTGAAAAGTCGGCCGCGCGCACAGTATCGCCCGAGAGCTCCCAGTAGCCAGCTTCGCCGGCGGTGCCCGCAAAGACTTTCTTGCCGCTCACCGCATCGATGATCTCAAATTCGGCAGCCTCATCTCTTATGAGAGCCACCTTTGGTGCTTCGGGAAGGTACCCTACCTGGTTTACCAAGAGTGATCCGGTGTCAGCCGGTGATGCAATCCTGGCTTTCTTCAGGGATGGGTTGCCGCAGCCTGATGCTGCAAGGAGCACCAGGAGCGCCGGAGTGAGGATGGTCAGCAAAGTTTTCATTTGTATAAGGATTAAATGGGGTATCTTATCATCTCCCGTAGTTTTTTTGATAAAATTGATAATCAGTTACTTATGAAAAGATCCTTTGTTTTTTAATTTGTTGATAATTAGCATATTACACATTTCACGGGTAAAGATCGGAAACCCCATTAAAGATTATTTATCTCATTGGTCGAATGAAACACAAATGTAAGGTAGTAAATAAATACTTATTCGGGCTGTTGCTCCGGTAAGTCTCATATGATTACATTATCACTCTTACATTGTGTTCGGTTCCTTCCGTAAAGAGTGGCAGCAGGGATGAGCCGTGTTTTTTGCCGTCGACGGTTATCTCCCAGGCACCCTTCATCCTGTGCTCCGGGTTCAGCACCTCGATGTTATAGATTGCTCCCCGGAATTTGCGCCTGACGGTGAAGCCGTCCCAGTCGGCCGGGATGCACGGTTCGATGATCAGCCCGTCATAATCGGGCCTTATACCCAGGATGTAGTTGGTGACCGCGTAGAGGCACCATGCGGCGGTGCCTGTCAGCCAGCTGTTCTTCGCCTCGCCGGGAAGGAAGGCATCTTTACCCGCTATCATCTGTGAATAGACATAGGGCTCCGTCCTGTGCAGGTCACTTATCTCCTCAAGGTATGAAGGTGTGATCCTGCTGTAGTAGTCGAAGGCCCTGTTGCCGTTGCCAGTAAGGGTCTCGGAGATGATAACCCAGGGGTTGTTGTGGCAGAAGATGCCGGCATTTTCCTTGTAACCCTCGGGATAGCTCGATATCTCACCCAGTTGCAGGTAGTATTTTGTGAAAGCCGGGTTGTTAAGCACTATGCCGTATTCGCATGCCAGGTGTTGATTGACGGAGGAGAGTGCCTGCAGGGCCCTGCCGTCTTCCAGTCCGATGCCTGCCATGATGCACATGCCCTGGGTCTCGATGAAGATCTTACCCTCCTCGTTCTCCTTGCTGCCCACCTTGTTGCCGTAGAAATCATAGGCCCGCAGGAACCATTCGCCGTCCCAGCCGTGTGCGTCGATGGCTTCAGCCATGCTCCTGATATGCTGCTCTGCTTCGTCGGCGAGCCGGTCTTCGCCTCTTTTCCGGGCAATGGCGACGAAGTCATTACCGTAGAGCACAAACATGGCGGCTATGAAGAGCGACTCCGCCTTGCCTCCCTTCTGGTTTTCAGTGGTCTGGAAGCTCTCATCAGGATTGGTGGAGAAGCAGTTAAGGTTCAGGCAGTCGTTCCAGTCGGCCCGTCCTATCAGCGGCAGGCGGTGGGGTCCGAGGTGATTCACAACGTGCCGGAACGACCGGTTCAGGTGCTCAAAGAGGCTGGCGGTGTTGGCGGGGTCGTTGTTGAAGGGCACTGTCTCATCGAGTATCGACCAGTCGCCTGTCTCCTTAAGGTATGTTGCCACCCCGAAGATAAGCCAGAGGGGGTCGTCGTTGAAGTTGCCTCCTATCTCGGCGTTGCCTCTCTTTGTCAGCGGCTGGTACTGATGGTATGCGCTCCCGTCATCGAACTGGGTGGAGGCTATGTCTATGATCCTCTCCCTGGCCAGCTGCGGTGTCATATGAACATATCCGGCAAGATCCTGGTTGGAGTCGCGAAAGCCCATACCGCGGCCGATGCCCGACTCAAAATAGGAAGCACTGCGTGACATGTTGTAGGTTACCATGCACTGGTAGGGGTTCCAGATGTTGACCATGCGCGACAGGCGCGGGTCGGGGTGGTCAAGCGAGATCACCGAAAGCTGCCGCTCCCAGTAATCTGCCAGCTCACTGAAGGCGACGTCAACCTTCTCCACAGTGTCATACCTGCCGATCATAGCCTTTGCCCTGGTCTTGTTGATCACCTTTGGAGCGATGAACTTCTCACTTTCGGGATTCTCCACATAACCAAGCAGAAACACCAGTTCCTTTTTCTCACCCGGTTCGAGGTCAATCTCAAGGCAGTGTGATGCTACCGGTGACCATCCGTGTGCGATGCTGTTGCGCGGTTTGCCTGCAAAGACCGTATCGGGACGGTCAAATCCGTTATAGATTCCCAGGAAGCTTTCCCTGTCTGTGTCGAACCCGGCAACAGGTGCATTGACAGAGTAGAAGGCATAGTGGTTGCGGCGTTCGCGATACTCGGTCTTGTGGTAGATCACTCCCTCCTCAACCTCCACCTCGCCGGTGGAGAGGTTACGCTGGAAGTTGGTCTGGTCGTCGTGCGCATTCCAGAGGCACCACTCGAGGAAAGAGAAGAGTCGTATCCGCCTTGCCCTGCCACTGTTGTTACGGAGGGTGACGCGCTGCACCTCGCAGGTGTCATCCAGCGGCACGAAACAGAGCAGATCGGCCCGCAGACCGTCCTTCTCCGCACCAATGGCGGTGTAACCCATGCCGTGGCGGCATGAGTAGTCGTCAACATCGGCCTTCACCGGCTTCCAGCCGGGCGACCACACGCTACCGTTGTCATTGATATAGAAGTATTTGCCACCATCATCCAGCGGTACATTGTTGTACCTGTAGCGTGTCAGCCTGCGGAGACGGGCATCGCGGTAGAAACTGTAACCGCCGGCTGTGTTTGAGATTATGGAGAAGAAATCTCTGTTGCCGAGATAGTTAATCCACGGGTAGGGGGTCCTGTAGCTGGTAATTACATATTCCCTATTGTTATCATCAAAATGGCCGAATCTCATGTCAGGCTTAGTCTTTTAGTTTATTCCACCAGGTAAATTTCAGTATAACGGTAGTGACTATCATGACTGCCGTTGCCACGTAGAACTGGGTCCATTCACGAAGAACCAGGAAGACAGGGAAGGCCATCAGCGAGATCTGCCACACGATTCCCACGACGATGTTGAACATGTCTCTCCAGAAGTCGCGGTTTGCCCTGAAGGAGGGCTCTTCAGCCAGCACCATTCTTTCAACGGGCTTCCAGAATCCCCAGGGTTTCACCTGCCTGTAGAACTTCTTCAGTGTCTCGTCGTCTTCCTTTTTTGTCAGCAGTGATCCGAGCACGCTGCCGATGAGAGAGATCAGGAAGATAACCGGGAAGGCATTCATGCTGAAGTTCTCCGTCAGCGGCCAGTTCTGGAGTATTTCAAGATTAAGCATCGGCAGGAAAAGTGCTGCAAGCACTCCGGAGAGCATGCCCCAGAAATAGCCGTAGCCGTTGAAGCGCCACCAGTACCATTTAAGAAAGTTGGGGGCGGTGTATCCTCCCCAGAGTGCTGCGGTGATCCATAGCACTACGTCATTTATCGATGTCACCATGAAGCCTACAATGATTCCGATCACAACTATCAGCAGTGATGCGGCGTAGCTCATCCTCACGTATGTTTTTTCACTGGCGTGGGGGTTGATGTATTTTTTGTAGATGTCGTTGACCAGGTATGCCGGTGCCGCGTTCACCGTGGCTGCGAAGTTGCTCATGAACGCTGCAATGAGTCCTGCCAGCAGGAACCCCAGCAGCCCGACAGGCACGTAGGTGGCCAGCACCTCGGGCAGGATGCTCTCGAAGTCGGGCTCAGTGAGCGAGCCTGTATATAGCTTGTCGAAGTTCACCAGTGCAAGTATCGTCAGTCCGGCTACCATGAAGTAGCGTGTGGGGTTGAGCACAACGCTCACCAGGGAGCTCATCTTCGATGCTTCCTTGGGGTTTTTTGTTGCAAGGATACGCTGCATGTCATAGTTGGGGGCAGGACCGGCAGCCGAGACGAGGATGCCCTTGAAGAGCATCATGACAAAGAAGAGGCCGAAGAGCTCATACCCGTCGGTCTTTATCCAGTCGTTGAACGTATGAAGCTTGGGCGACGCCACGGAGGAGATGGTATGCCAGTCGAGTCCCGTGGTCCTCCCGAACCAGAGGCTCTTCCATCCTTCGGGAATCACTGCATTGAGGGCATCAGGTGCAATCTGGTTGATGGCGATGATGCCCACGGCGATGGAGGCTATGGTGAGGATCCCGTACTGTATCACCTCAGTGATGACCACGCTGAACATCCCTCCCTTGACCACGTAAAAGGTGGTGATAGCCATCAGTATCAGGGCGTAGAGGTTAACGTTGATCTGCGGGTGTGCCAGGAGGTACTCCGGGTTGGAAACGATGGGTGGCAGGAAGGCGGCAACGAACTTGCCGATGCCCTTGAAGCCGTAGGAGAGGAATCCGATGACGCTGACAATGGCAAAGATCACCACAATGATATGAGAGAGGTTTGAGGCGCGGCCGTCTCCAAAGCGGGTCTTTATCCATTCGGCGCCCGTCATGACGTTAGACCGTCTCAGCCAGGAGGATAGGTAGACCATCAGGAATACCTGGTTGAAGACAGGCCAGAGCCAGGGTATCCAGAGGCTTTTGAGCCCGTAAACCGAGAGCCAGTATACCAGCAGCATGGTGCCGGCTATGTCAAACATTCCGGAGGCGTTGGAGACCCCCAGGAAATACCACGGCAGGCTGTTGCCGCCGAGGAAGTATGACTGTATGTTTTTTGAAGCTCGCTTTGAGACCCAGTTGCCTATGAATATGGTTGTCACCAGGTACAGAACTACTATGCCAAGGTCAACGATGTGTAGATTCATGGTTTTGCAGGTAAATTATGGAGTTCAGATAATGAATGAGATACGACCTTTTCTTGTCTTTTCGTACACCTCACGGCTGAAGAGATAATACTGTGCGGGCTTATGGGCCACACCCTGCTGCTTCTTCTTCAGCGGGATGACATAGTGCATCTGTGCCACTTTTTTCCTGAAGTTGCGCTTGTCAAACGATGTTCCCAGCAGCGCTTCATAAAGCTTCTGTAGCTGTGAAAGAGTGAAATAGTCGGGCAGAAGCTCGAAGGCTATCGGTTCAACCTTGACCTTCCTCTGCAGGGCCTGCAGAGCCTCATAAAAGAGGAATTTGTGGTCGAAGGCCAGCTCCATCTCGCTGACCATTGACACCGGGAACCAGGAGACGTTCCTGTCTTTCAGCCTCAGGGTCACCTTGGTGTTGTCAATCAGGGCCAGGTAGCCCACAGTGATAATGCGATCGGCAAATCCCTTGTTGATATGTTCAAACCAAAGCTTGTCCCTGGGTGCGGAGACACGGTCGAGCTGTCCGTATGCGCCAAACTGTTCCAGGAAGATGTTGTCGAGACCCGTGAGCCCTTTAAGTATGCGGCTGGCTGCGCTGTCAAGGTCCTCATCCTCGAAGATGTGATATCCTGCAAGAGTATGGTCGCTGATGAGAATTTCCCCGTTTTTTTCATCTTTCAGCTCTCTTTCAACCAGCAGTACATTCAGCTTTTCGAAGTCGAAGCCGAACACTACACAGTCGACCGAGATGTTGGGAACTATCTTGTGGGATATCATTTTATTATACCTGGTAAGTGATAAAATGACTTAGTGTACAATGTAGGATTTCAAAGATATTGTAAATAAATGTCAGAATCAACAGTGTAATCAAAAAAGGCATCAGGAATCTTATGCAGCCCGGATATTTAACCGATACACTATTATATAAATAGATCCGATGGTAAGGATGTTTCCATTTGCGGTTCCTGTGCAGGACAGATGTTGGAATGATATATTTATTAACTTTGTGTATTAAGTACACGAACCTTGTCAGATTCTTATGGAAATGACATAGTAGTAATCAAATTACTATAACAAAGAGACAAAAAAGTATCAGTATTACGCTGAGAAGAAGGGTTAACTTTAAAAACCTAAAACTGTACAGCTATGCAAAACAAACTCTTTAGACTAACTTTTCTTATTTGTCTGGCAGCTGTCATGTCATCATCAGCTCTTTTCGGACAGCAGAGGACTGTCACCGGGAGGGTGTTGGATGAGACCAATGCTGCCTTGCCCGGAGCCTCGATAGTGGTGAAGGGGACGACAATAGGAACTGCCTCTGACCTGAACGGAAATTTCTCCTTTCAGGTGCCTGCGGATGCCACCACGCTGGTTGTCTCATTCATAGGGATGGACACACAGGAGGTACCGATTATCGGGGGGGCCATGACAATTGTTATGAATATGTCAGCCGAGGAGGTTGACGCCGTAGTGGTGATTGGATACGGTACCATCAGAAGGTCAGAGGTGACATCTGCCATTGCCTCCGTCAAGACGGAGGATATTCAGGACCTTGTTGTTGCCGGTGTTGACCAGGCCCTGCAGGGCAAGGTTGCAGGACTGCATGTGATGAATAACAGCGGCCAGCCCGGCGGCGGCGTCTCCGTCAGGGTAAGGGGTATCACCTCGATTAACAGCAATGACCCGCTGATAGTCATTGACGGTGTACCCTTCACATCCAACAACGTTGAGAACACAGGCTATGACGGCCTCGGCGGCTCTGACGGACAGACGCAGAACAGCTTTCTGGCCACGCTGAACCCCAATGACATCGAGTCGATAGACGTTCTTAAGGACGCCTCGGCGCAGGCCATCTATGGGTCACAGGCCGCCAACGGTGTTCTGCTCATAACCACGAAGAAGGGCAAGGCCGGTGAGGGCAAGATAACCTATGACGCCTCCTACGGACTTCAGCAGGTGACCAGGAAGCTGGATGTCATGAACCTCCGCCAGTTCGCCGAATACCAGAACAGCGTCATCGCCGAACTGGGGACAGGCTACACCCCGACGGAGGAGTTCGCTGATCCCTCCCTCCTCGGAGAGGGAACCGACTGGCAGGATGCCATCTTCCGGCAGGGCTACACCACCGACCATCAGCTTGGCATTTCAGGAGGGAATGAGAAAACCAACTATTACTTCTCTGCCGGTTATTTCGACCAGCAGGGTATCCTGATAGGGTCCGACTTCAAGCGCTATTCAACACGCTTCAACCTCGACAGCCAGGTTAAAAGCTGGCTCAAGGCAGGTGTGAGCTCCAACATAACCAGGAGTATCCAGAATGTAACCCTGGCCGATGCCGCCGAGAGTACCATCTGGTGGTCAACGCTGCAGAACCCGCTCATACCGGTGAGAAACCTCGACGGCACATGGGCAGGAAACTATACTGTGGGCGGTTACAGCTATACAGCCGACAACCCCGTTGCCACAAGCAGCAGCAGGGGCAACAAGACGACCCAGAGCCAGATATTCGGTAATATCTACGCTGATATTATCTTCATGGAGGGACTGTCGCTCCGTAACGAATTCTCATACCAGCTCGGGATGCGGAACAACATTGCATTCCAGTATGAGGCCAATATCGGAACGAGGTCACTTCAGGCACAGCTCTATGACAACCGTAACAACTCCTATTATTATGCTGTCAGGAACTACCTGAACTTCAACAGGACTTTTGGCAAGCATAAAGTCGCCTTCACCGGCGGTCATGAGGCACAGTACTCATACTGGGAGCAAATGGGCGGCAAAAAGGTCGACCTGCAGAACAATATCCTTGACATGAATGCCGGCGGTACCGACAAGACCACATGGGATCTCACCGGCGGCAAGGGCGACTGGGCCATGGAGTCATACTTCGTGAGAGGCAACTGCACCTTTGACGATCGCTACTCCCTCTCCCTCAGCTACAGGGCAGATGGCTCGGCCAACTTCGGTCCCAACAACAAATGGGGTTACTTCCCGGGTGCATCAGTCGGATGGACGGTCACCAACGAGAAGTTTGCCGCTGGATGGGACAATGTTATGAACTACATGAAGATCAGACTCGGTGCCGGTTCAGTGGGTAACCAGAACCTGCCCGGCGGCGCACCCAGCCCGCCATATACCTCCAATGTGAACTTCTGGCCCGGACCGGTAGGGTTCGGACAGGTAGGTACCGCTTCTACCAACTTCATAGCCGGGATAGCCAACCCCGAGCTGGGGTGGGAATCGGTGATCACCTACAACGGAGGTGTTGACTTCGGGTTTCTGAACGGAAGAATTGATCTGACTGTAGACCTGTATAAAAAGATCACCTCCAACATGCTGCTCTTCAGCACCGGCCCTGCCCTGCTGGGTGTCGGCGATGCATGGAACGACCTGAAAGCGCCTATCGGCAATGTGGGACAGATGACCAACACCGGTATCGATGTCAGCCTTCTTACCCGCAACATTGTCAGGCCCGATTTCGCCTGGAACACAACAATTATCTTCTCGCACTACAAGAACGTGCTTGACAAGCTCATTAACGAATCCTCCTCCATCGACGGGAAGATCTATTATGACAACTACCTGATCACCCATACGGTACCGGGTTATGCAGTGGGAACATTCTGGGGCCTGGTGACTGACGGTCTCTTCCGTACCGAGGCAGAGCTCACCAACTCATATCCCCAGTTCGGATCAGCTATTGCAGAGAACGAGACCTGGCTTGGCGACGTGAGGTTTGCAGACCAGAACGGTGACAAGATAATTGACTCAAAGGACCTCACCTTCATCGGCAGCCCGATCCCTGACTTCACCTTCGGTATCACCAACAACTTCCGGTATAAGGATATTGATCTCTCCGTCTTCCTGCAGGGAAGCTACGGTGCCGAGATATTCAACTTCATGAAGTGGCAGCTGGAGAGAATGAACAACGTCTACTACAACCAGTCGACCGCAGTCATGGATCGCTATACCGCAACCAACAAGGACGGTGAACTGCCGCGTTTCTCCAACACCAACACCAACAACACGGCCATGTCAGACCGTTATGTTGAAGACGGCTCCTACCTGCGTGTTCAGAACATCACTCTCGGCTACAGGTTGCCAAAGTCTCTCGTAAGCAAGGTGAAGATGAACAACCTCAGACTCTATGTCACGGTTCAGAACCTTTACACCTTTACCAACTATACGGGTTATGATCCGGAGGTTGGCTCCTACAACAACAGTATCAGGCTTATGAACGTCGATGCCGGTCACTATCCCAACCCGCGCACGATCATGGGCGGTGTGAGTGTTGAGTTTTAATGACTAAAAAAAATGATCATGAAAAACAGATTTATATACGTGATTTTGATACTGGCAGCAACACTTGCATCATGCAGCGAGTCGTTCATCGAGCGTCCCTCCCTTTCGGGTCTGACGGTGAGCAACTATTACAACACTGCCGATGAGGTCAGGGCTGCAACCAGTACGATCTATTCAGGGTTGGCCTGGTCAGGCTATGAAGCCCGCGCCCTCGACTGTATCGGTGAGATTCTTTCGGGGAATGAACACACATGGAACGGTGATGACACCCCCTTCCAGGAGATGACGGTGTCAGCCACCTCGGTACGTCTCTCTGACTCATGGAAGGCCTTTTACAAGGTAAACGGCTGGACCAGCTCACTGATGGCCACCCTTGAACAGAAGAAGGCTGAGGGTGGCGACCCGGCCATACTCGATCCGGCGATAGCTGAATGCCATTTCCTCAGGGGAACAGTCTATTTCTATATTGCCCGCATCTTCGGCCATGCTCCCATCGTTACCGATCCCGGAGCCATAGCCCTGACAGGCGACTTTCAGATTCCGCGTTACTACCAGGAGGATGTGCTCAGGTTTGCGCTCGAGGAACTGCAGCTTGCCGAGGCAGGGCTGCCCGAGACCGATGTTCCCGGCAGGGCTACCAAATACTCGGCCAGGGGGATGATGGCAAAGCTCTATCTCTATCAGAAGGATTATGCCAATGCGAAGCTGATGGCAGGGGAGGTGATTGACTCAAAACTGTATGACCTCTTCCCGGACTACCGTGCCATGTTCAACTCAAGTGCCAACAACAACAACATTGAGACACTCTTTGCGGTACAGCATCAGTGCACCATGAACCCGTGGGGTTCGGGCAACCAGCTGAACCCCGACCGCGGTCCTTCCAGCCTGCAGACCGACGAGGCCCAGATGTGGGAGCTCTTCAGGCCCTCGCTTGACATCATCGCTGCCTACGAACCCAATGACAAAAGGCGTGCAGGGTCAGTCATGGAGCACGGCTGGACGATGCCCTCATGGAAGCCTCAGAAGCTGCCGCAGAGCGACGGCTCTTTCACGGTCAACGATGCAGCATACAATGAATTCATGAAAGACGGTTTCAGGTATGACACCGTTCAGGCGACCAACCAGGGAGGCTCACTCAACGGCACCAGGTCAACCATCGCCAAGTATGTCGTAGGCCCGGGCTCAAAGTATGGCGGCGAGCAGGTCATCGGCATGAATACAGGCATCAACTTCATGATGCTGAGGTTTGCCGATATCCTTCTCATCTATGCCGAAGCCACACTGGGTGCCAGCGAATCCACAACAGATGCATCAGCCCTTGAGGCTTTCAACAGGGTTCGCCTGCGTGCCGGACTGCCAACCAGGGATGTGCTTACCCTTGATGACATCATGCAGGAGCGGCGTGTTGAGTTCGCCTTTGAAGGTGATTACTGGTTCGATATCACCCGCCAGGGCTACGACAAGGCCAGGGAGATAATCGAAGCCCAGAACAGGGGTACCATACCCGGTAATCCGTTCTATGTAACGAACTTCACACCTGACAAGATGTTCCTTCCGATACCGGCCTCCGAGGTGCTTCAGGACCCGAAGCTGGATGATGAGCCTGAACACTATTACACCAAATAGCCATGCCAGATATGAAACTTGCATGAGCATAAGTCAGTAAAGGAATATGATTATTCAATTCATGCAAGTTCCATTCGACCAATAAGATAAATAATTAATAACGGATGAAAAAGATAAATTATAAAAGGTTCTCAGCATCCATGCTGGTGCTGGTGACCATCTTTACCGGCCTCTTCTTCCAGTCGTGCGAAGATAATGACGAGCAGCCGGCGCCGGAGATAATGTATATCCGCAAGACAGACCCTGCCAAGTCCGATTCGCTGGTTGCCCATGCCTTCATGGGTGATAATATTGCGATCATAGGCAAGAACCTGGGCAACGTGGATGAGATCTGGTTCAACGACCAGAGGGCAGCGCTGAACCCCAACCTTGTTACTGAAACATCTATCATCGTCCAGGTGCCCGAGGTGATTCCTGCTGAGGTGACCAACAAGATGACCCTGATGAACAGTGATAAGGTAAACAAGCTAACCTATGACTTCGGAGTGGATGTTCCCGCTCCCCTTGTTGACAGGCTGGTGTGTGAATATGTTGCTGACGGGGAGACTGCTGTCATCAAGGGCAACTACTTTGTTGATGACCCCGCCTCACCCCTGACGGTGCTCTTCCCCGGTAATATTGCGGGAACCATTGAGAGCTCCACGATCAATGAGATACGTGTGACGGTGCCTGCCGGCACCGGCCCGGGCCAGATACAGGTAAGGTCGCTCTACGGAACAACCCGGTCACGCTTCTTCTTCCGCGACGACAGGGGCATTATCCTGAACTTTGATGACCTCACCGCTGCCGGCGGCTGGCGCTCGGGTGTCATCGGAAGCTCCAATCCCGAACCTGTGGACGGCAATTATGTCAGGTTCTCCGGAGCCATGGCCGGCGGTGCAGGTTCAACCTGGAACGAGGATGGCTTCAGCTTCAACCTCTGGCCTGCAGCCAACGGGCGTCCTGATGTGCCGGTATATACCGGTGAACTCAAGGACGGGCAGATCAAGTTTGAGGTAAACGTTGTTGAACCATGGGCATCATCTGCATTGCAGATGATCTTTACGGCTTACTCTGTCAGGGATAATAACAGTTACATCGCTGATGGCACTTACCCCAGAGGACTGTGGAATCCGTGGAAGGAGACAGGCTCCTATCAGACTGACGGCTGGATAACGGTTTCATTCCCCCTGTCAGATTTCAACTACACGTTCGACGGGGCTGAAAGCGCCAACAAGCTCACGGCTGACATGATAAGCGGCCTGACCTTCTATGTATGGCACGGCGGTGTGGCCGGTACGGACTGCAATCCGCACATCTGCATAGACAATATACGTGTGGTACCGAAGTAATCAACCGAAAAACGATTTGCGATGCAAAAGATTCAAATAAAATTCCGCAACCGGACGCTGCTGTTCGCGACACTCTGCGTGGTCAGCACCGGTTTCCTCTTCAACTCCTGCGAGGGAAAGGAAGAGGTTGACACCAAGGCAGCCCTCTACAGCTTCGGGCCCATGCCCATAGCCAGGGGGGCAGAACTGAAATTCATAGGGGTGAACCTTGACAAGGTGACGGCTGTGATACTGCCCAACAATATCACTGTCACCTCGTTTACCAAGAAGACGCCAACACTGCTTACGCTGACTGTCCCTCAGGAGGCCATGCCGGGTTATGTTGTGCTTAAGACCCCCGACGGTGATATCACCACAAAGACTGAGATAGGTTTTTCAGAGCCCATATCAATAGCCAGCTTCACACCAGCCACTGTCAAGGCGGGCGATGAGCTGACAATCGCGGGCGACTATCTCAACCTGGTGGGCGAGGTGATACTGACAGACCGTATAAGTGTGGTTGAAGACGATTTTACAAGTCACAGCCGCACGGAGATAAAGCTGATTGTTCCCGCTGAGGCCCAGACCGGCAAGATAGCCGTCTCGAACGCTGAAGAGGAACCCATCATTGTATTTTCTGCCAGCGACCTCACGGTGACACTGCCGGCCTTTACCTCGGTAACACCGAACCCTGTTAAGGCAGGCACCGCGCTCACTATAGCCGGCACCGACCTCGACCTGGTTGAGACCGTCACCCTCGGAGGCAACAAGGTGATTGCCGCAGCAGACTTTGTAAGCCACACCGCCACTGAGATAGTGATCAATGTGCCGGATGACACCAAAGACGGGAAGGTGGTCATGATACCTGCCTCGGGTGTTGAGGTTGCAACTGCCGATGACCTGCTGATGGTGATCCCGACGCTGAGCGTCACTCCGGTGACACTCAAGAACGGACAGGATATCACCGTCACCGGTACCAATCTCGACCTGGTTGATCATGTCACCTTTGGAGGCGGCACGCAGGGGACCATCAGGGACGGCGGCACCGCCACACAGATTCTTGTAACAGTGCCTGACGACGCCGTTACCGGGATCGTGAGCTTCTTCACCAGGGCTGACAAGCAGATCGACGGGCCCAACCTGACAATGATAGATCCGGTATTCACATCCTTCAGCCCAACATCAGCGAAGGCAAACAGCGATATTATCATCTCAGGTACAGACCTTGACCTTGTCACCGATGTGGTCTTCACCGGTGATATGAAAGGGACAATCGGTGCCAGAACGGGGACCTCGCTGACGGTTACGGTTCCGGTGGGAGCCAGGACAGGCATAATAACACTGGTTGCAAAGAATAAAACGGAGGTTCAGTCGGCAATAGAATTCTCCATTCTTGCCAATCTGCCGGTGTTCGGTTCCTATACTGAGTTCCGCGGTGAACCCGGAAATATTCTGACAATCAACGGCACCAATATGCTTCTGGTGAAGGAACTGGTCTTCCCGGGAAATATTCCGGCAACAGCCTATGGCGTCAAGACAGATACAAAGATTGAAGTCTATGTGCCCGTGGATGTGACACGCGGTTACGGCACCATAAGCCTCCTCACATATGAGGGCGAGGAGGGAATCTTCCCTGAGATATTCTTCGGCGGTACCGATCCGGTTGTTGATCCTTCTCTCATGATCAACGACTTCGAGGTGGGAGCTGATGGTCACGATCTTGGCTGGGATAACTGGGGTGGCGCAGTTGAACTGGGAAGCGACCCGGCTATAGCAATATCCGGTAACTACATGCACGGAGTGCTGCCCGCACTGAACGGCTGGACATGGATATGGGGATGCAACCATGACCAATTGCCCAAACCATCGGTAACCAAGGCCGATCATTACCTCAAGATGGATGTCTATATCACGACACCGTTCGCACCGGGAACAGGCGCATTCACCATGAAGCTTGCCGGCACGGACATCGATATAGGTCACCTCGGAATACAGAATGATGACGGCAGCTGGTCGACTCCCGGATGGATAACCATCACCTTTGACCTGGCTACATACCCGGCACTTCCTGATGTCATTCCGTCGAGCGGCGACTGGGGCATGACACTCTGGACAGGTGTGGATATGGATCTCACCGGCCTCTACGTAGACAATATTCGGTTTGAACATAAATAATGGTGGTTGATTAGGCAAGCCATTTAATCTGAAACAAAGGGTATCTCGGATTTTATCACTAAATTGAGATACCCTTTGTATTTAAAACTGGAGTAAACGACTATTACATATGAGTTTTTCCTACAGGATACTGAGAGTTATAATATTTCTCCTGGCCGGATGTGTCACTTCTGCTGCGCAGGGCACGAAATACGAAGCCGAAAACGGTACCCTGACAGATGAAGTTAAGGTTCAGCTGCCGTATAACCTCTCCACCCCGTCGCCTCACACTGAGACACGGAGACTGTGGAGCTACCTCATGGACAGTTTCACTCACAAGATACATGCAGGTGCCATGAGCCTGAATGCAAAGGAAGAGGCTGACTGGCTGCTTGCACAGACCGGCCGGTACCCTGCGCTCATCGGACTAGACTTTATGGACCACACCCGCAACTACAGCTGGTTTGACAAGTCGGTACTTGTTAATGAAACGAAGAACTGGTACAACAGCAACGGCCTGGTGGCCATCTGCTGGCACTGGCGTGATCCGTTGCGCACTACTGACGCATTCTATACCGCCGATACCGGTTTCGATGTCTCAAAGATTACAGAGACCACCTCACCTGAGTACCAGGCCATGGTGAGCGATATAGACATCATCGCCGGATACCTGAAGCAGCTCAACAATGAAAATATTCCCGTCCTGTTCAGACCACTGCACGAAGCTTCCGGAGGGTGGTTCTGGTGGGGAGCAAAGGGCCCCGAGCCCTGTAAAATACTCTGGAGACTGATGTTTGACCGTTTGGTTAATCACCACGGACTTAAGAACCTGATCTGGGTCTGGACCACTGACGCTGCGGCCAATAATCTTGAATGGTATCCCGGTGATGAGTACGTTGATATACTGGGAGCTGACATTTACGCTGCTGACGGCGACTTCAGCTCGCAGGTGCTTACCTACAACGCCATCAGGGAGAAGTTCGGAGGCCGTAAGCTGATGACCCTCAGCGAGAACGGTCCGGTTCCGGACCCTGATCTGCTTGTTGCCGACCGGGCACACTGGTCGTGGTTCATGCCCTGGTACGGATCATTCATCCGCGATGGCATAAAGAACCCGCTGTCGCACTGGCAGAAGGTGATGACCCATGAATACGTAGTCACCCTCGACGAGATGCCTGATCTGAAGAGTTATCCACTCAGTGATGAGACTGACTACAGCATATACCCGCAGGGATTCTTCATGGCCGACTGGCAGCCGCGGACGGCAACCGTACCGGATTACAGTGAGGTGCAGCCGGTGACTGATCCGGTGACGGTGGCCGTTACTGTAGATCTCGGTGACACCGTCACAAAGGTTTCGCAGTACCTCTTCGGTGACAATGCAAACCTCTGGACCGGTACTATGTCTGACAATGTAACACTTATGAAGAACATGGCCAACCGCGAGATGGGGGTGCTGCGCGGCCCCGGGGGAAGCATATCGGATGTCTTCTTCTGGAACCTCGATGTTGACCACCCGCCGCAGGATGTGCCTGCCGCGCTTGCAACCGATCCTTCAAACACCAGCTGGCCCTGGTACGGCCACAGACCCCACCAGTGGGAAAACTGGACTATGGATGTTGACTCCTTCTATACTATCCTGGGCAAGACCAATTCCACGGGCATGATAACCGTTAACTACGGCTATGCACGGTATGGCACCAGTGACGACCCCGTGGCACAGGCTGCCCACATGGCAGCCGACTGGGTGCGCTATGACAAAGGCAGGACAAAATTCTGGGAGATAGGCAACGAGGTGTTCGGCAGTTGGGAGGCAGGCTACCGCATTGACAGGTCTCTCAACAAGGACGGACAGCCGGAATATATCACTCCGTCACTTTACGGACAGCACTGCAGGGTCTTTATCGACTCGATGAGGGCGGCGGCACTGGAGACAGGTGCCGATATCAAAATAGGAGTCGTGATGGTTGAGGGGTCCGGCACCCACGCCTCCTGGAACGGCGCAGTGGCTGCCGAGGTGGGTGACATGGCCGATTTCTGGTCGGTACACAGCTATTATACCCCCTACCATGAAGATTCAGATGTTGCAACGGTGCTGGCATCTCATACAAAAACGGAGGGCTATATCAATTATGTCTGGACCACGGTTGAAAGTGCGGGAAAGCCAAGACTGCCCGTTGCACTGACAGAATACAACATCTTCGCCATAGGCTCCAATCAGGCTGTTTCACATGCCAACGGCATGCATGCCGTGCTGGTCACCGGTGAGCTGATGAGGTCAGGCTTCGGGGCTGCCAACCGCTGGGATCTGGCCAACGGATGGGACAATGGCAATGATCACGGCATGTTCGCCTATAACGAGCCGGAAGTTCCTGATTATACCCCTCATCCGGCCTTCTTCCACCTCTACTACATGCGCAGGCATACCGGTGACGTGCTCCTTAACTCCTCGGTAACGGGTGCTCCCGGCGTGGTGGTCATACCAACCGCATTCAGCTCGGGACATCTGGGTACTTCGATGGTTAACACCACAAAAGTGCAGAAGGTGGTGCGCCTTAACCTCACGGATTACAGGGTAGGGGAGAGATTCTATACCTACACTCTGACGGGTACTGACGGTGAGGATTTCTCACGGAAGGTATTCATAAACGGCACCGGAGGAATCCTGGTGGCCGGAGGACCGGAAGAGTATGAGAGCATTGAGGCAAGGGCAACACTCATCGGTGATGAGATACGAATTTTAATGCCTCCTCTTTCGGCAGTTTACCTGCTTGTTGAACCCGGGACAAAGACACTGCCCGTAAACAATGAGGTGACAGCGGTGGAGGCTCCCCGGGCTGAAGAAAATATTGTCGTTTACCCGAATCCGTCAACGGGATCCTTTACTGCTGCCAACCTGACTGACAATATAAGCCGGATCGAGATCAGCGACAGTCGCGGCACAGTGGTGTACCGCCGTGAGACAGAACCGGGTGCCGGGGAGATAACCCTAAATACCGGATTACACAGAGGAGTATGGCTCATCAGCTTCCATTCAGGTGACTACGTCGTCACCAGGAAATTAATCATTAAATAAGAGCATGATATGAGGAGGAAACGAATAATTGGCGCACTGACAGCTCTGCCTGTAACTGTGGCACTGTTCTGTCACTCATGCACTACTGCACCCTATGAAAGAACAGATGAGGGTGTTGAGATTCGTCTGCCTGAAAAATCGGACTTTCCGGGACAGGTCATCCGGCTGCAGGTTATCACTGACCGGATCATAAGGGTCACTTCAGTTCCTTCCGGCGAATTTCCGGACAGGGAGAGCCTGATAGTCGTTCCTCAGCCGGAACGTGAGGCTGAGTTTACACTGGAGAAGGGCGAGGGGCAGATCACCCTCGCTACATCATCGGTCAGTGCCGAGGTATCACATCAAACCGGCGAGATAGTCTTCACTGACAGTGACGGAACGGTGTTCGTTGCCGAAAGGCAGGGCGGAGGCCGCTCTTTCACCCCGGTGACGGTGAAGGGAGAGAGCTGCTTCGCCGTGAGGCAGCAGTGGGAGTCGCCCCCCGATGAGGCGCTCTACGGGCTGGGAGCAAACCAGACCTCATTCATGAACCTGAAGGGTAAGGATGCCGACCTCTTTCAGTACAATACTCTTGCCGTTGTGCCCTTCCTCATCTCAAACCGCAACTACGGAATCCTGTGGGATAACAACTCCAGGACAAAATATGGTGATATCCGGGAATGGAGTGACCTCTCAGGCATGAAGCTCTACGGCAGTTACGGGAATGAAGGCGGCCTTACTGCCATATATGCCGACCGTAAAACGGGTAAGGAACCCTTCCTGATCCGCCGGGAGAACGAGATAAATTACCTCTACCTGCCTGACATGGCAAGATTCCCGGAGGGGTTTAACCTTGCAGAAGGCAGGGTTACCTGGGAGGGGGAGTTTGAACCTGACACCTCGGGCGTTCACAAGTTCGTCTTTACCTCTGCCGGTTATGCAAAGCTGTGGATAGATGGTAAGCTGCTGTTTGACCGCTGGCGCCAGTGCTGGAACGCCTCGTCAAATTACTTCTCCCTCAGTCTTGAAGAGGGTAAACGCTACCCGCTGAGGATAGAGTGGATACCTGACGGGGGCGAGTCGTTCCTGGGGCTTCAATATCTGCCGCCACTTGACGATGAGGAGCAGCAGAGAATATCATTCTGGTCGGAGGTGGCTGATCAGGTCGATTACTATTTCATCAGCGGCGAGAGCATGGACCAGGTGATCAGCGGCTACCGCACCCTGACCGGCAAGGCTCCGGTGATGCCAAAGTGGGCCATGGGCTTCTGGCAGAGCCGTCAGCGCTATACGACACAGGAAGAGGTGCTGGGTGTGGTGAAAGAGTACAGGGAGAGAGGTATACCCTTTGACAATATTGTGCTTGACTGGCAGTACTGGCCTATAGACAGATGGGGAGACCACCAGTTTGATGCTACCCGTTTCCCCGACCCTGAAGGGATGATCAAAACCCTGCATGACGACCTCAACGCACGGATCATGATCTCCGTCTGGCCCAAGTACTATGTCGGAACGGTCAACTATGAGGCAATGAACAACAGAGGCTGGCTTTATAAACGCAATGTAGAGAAGGGCCAGAAGGATTGGATCGGGTATGTCTCGACCTTCTATGACACCTTTAATGCCGATGCCCGCAGAGCCTTCTGGGAACAGATTGACAGCTCGCTCTACAGCAAGGGCATCGATGCCTGGTGGCTTGATGCCACGGAGCCTGACATATGCTCCAACCTTCCCATGGATGAACGTAAGGCCCTGATGGATCCTACCGCACTCGGCCCGGCAGACAGGTACTTCAATGCCTACTCCCTCGTGCAGGCACAGGGTGTCTATGAAGGTCAACGCGACAGTGACCCGGCGAACAGGGTCTTCATCCTTACCCGCTCGGCCTTCGCAGGCCTTCAGCGCTACTCAGCAGCCAACTGGAGCGGAGACATCGCGGCACGCTGGCACGACATGGCAGCCCAGATACCGTGCGGACTCAACTTCTGCATGTCAGGGATACCATGGTGGACCATGGACATAGGAGGATTTTCGGTGGAGAGCCGCTATCATAACCCTGCCCCTGATGACCTGGACGAGTGGCGTGAGCTGATCACACGCTGGCACCAGTACGGGACCTTCGTGCCGCTCTTCAGATCGCACGGCGAGTACCCCTACAGGGAGATATACAACACCGCCCCTGCCGGTCATCCTGCATATAAGAGTATGGTGGAATATAATAGGCTGAGATACAGGCTTATGCCGTATATTTACTCACTTGCCGGACATGCCTGGCTGAATGACTACACAATCATGAGAGGACTGGTGATGGACTTTTGCCTTGATGCCGGGGTGTTTGACATCACCGACCAGTATATGTTCGGACCGGCACTGATGGTGAATCCCGTCACGGAATACCTGGCCAGGTCGCGCAAGGTTTACCTGCCTGCAACATACGGCTGGTATGACCTCCACACCGGCAGGCACTATGATGGCGGGAGCGTGATTGAGGCTGATGCACCCTATGATTATATGCCGGTGTTTGCCAGGGAGGGATCCATTATACCGTTCGGACCGGAGATACAACATACCTCGGAGAAGCCTGCTGACCCGATTACACTGTGGGTGTATACCGGTGCCGACGGCAGCTTTACCCTCTATGAGGATGAAGGCAATAACTACAACTACGCAGATGGAGCTTACTCCCTGATCCCTTTCAACTACCGCGCGGCTGACGGCATGCTTACAATAGGTGCCAGGAGCGGCGGGTTCGAAGGGATGCTTCAGAACCGGACCTTCAATGTGGTTGCGGTATCAGGCAAAAAACCGGTGAGGCTCGACTTTGAAAGGGTACCGGATAAAACTGTTAACTATTCAGGTCAGGAGATAAAAGTTTCGCTGAAGAGGTAACAGGGCTAAGTATAGCGGATATAAAGGAGATGTTAAATAATAGTAATAATATGATAAAGAGATTATTAACAGCTTTGGTCGCTCTGCAGCTCATATACATTGCGGGCAGCGGTCAGAGCATTGTTCCTGCCGAGTGGAAGTTCATAACGGGTGACAAGCCGGAATATATAGACTCGGCACTGAATGATTACTGGTGGAAGGATATCTCTCCCCTTGAGCTGTGGGAGTCGCAGGGCTTTCCGGGGTATGACGGCTTTGCATGGTACAGGGTGAAGGTGATCATCCCTGCCTCAATGAAGAAGAATGCCTACAGGTATGACGGCCTGATGCTCAACCTGGGGAAGATTGACGATGCCGATGAGACATATTTCAACGGACATCTGGTCGGGAAGACGGGAGTGATGCCTCCTGACTACTCAGGCGCCTATGATGTGCCCAGATCATACCGTATCCCTGCCGATTATGTTCAGTGGGGTAAGAAGAACACCGTCGCCGTAAGAGTATATGACACCGGCGGTGGCGGAGGACTCTACGGAGGACCCGTAGAGCTGACCAACAGGGGCAATCCCGATCTTCTGACCCTGAACACGGCAATCACGGAGGAGGATATGATCTTCCTCGGATCACCTGATGTCACCATACCGGTCACGCTCAAAAGCGAATTCAGGAAAAAGTACCGGGGGGCACTGACACTGGATATAGTCACTGACTTTGGTGAGAAGTTTGCCTCGAAGTACCAGGAGGTGGCTGTCAGGCGAAACAGCACTGCCATGTTCACCTTCAGGATCAGGGATCTGAAGCCGGGGTTCTACAAGGCTACCCTATCGCTTGCGAGCAAGATGGGCAACAAGAAATACCACTTCAATTTCGGGTATGAGCCGGAGAAGATCGTCTCCCCCACCGATGCGCAACCCGATTTTGACACATTCTGGCAGAGGACAAAGGCTGAGCTGGCAACTGTGGATCCGCTGTACAAACTGATACGCATCGACAGCCTCTGCACCGAAATGCACAATGTTTACCTTGTTGAGATGCGCTCGCTGGGCAATGCCCTGATCAGGGGCTGGTACAGGGTTCCGACCAACCCCGGACGCTATCCTGCCATCATGCAGGTGCCGGGTTACAGTTCGGTAATGGTACCGTCATATATCAATTACGGTGATGATGTTATCGGATTCGGATTGAACATCAGGGGTCACGGCAACAGCACCGACGACGTGAATCCCGGTTTTCCCGGTTATATCCTCACCAACCTTGAGGACAAGGAGAAGTACATCTACCGGGGAGCATACATGGATTGTGTCAGGGGTATTGACTTTCTCTGCTCGAGGCCGGAGGTTGATTTTTCCAGGATAGCGGTGGAGGGAGCAAGTCAGGGCGGGGCCCTCACCTTTGCCACTGCGGCACTGGACAACGAAAGGATAGCGGTATGTGCTCCGCAGGTGCCCTTCCTCTCTGACTTCCGCGACTACTTTCGGGTGGCGGTCTGGCCCGGCAATGAGTTTACGGAGCTTGCGGAGGGCCTAAGGCAGATTAGCTGGGATCAGGCATACTACACGCTGAGCTACTTCGACATAAAAAACCTGGCGCCGAAGATCAGGGCACCGCTGATAATGGGCGTGGGGCTTATGGATGAGGTATGCCCGCCCCATATCAACTTTGCAGCCTATAACCAGGTTACCGGCGAGAAGAGATACATAGTCTATCCCCAGGCAGGTCACGGGCTTCCGGAGGCTTTCTACCGTGCAAAAATGGAATGGATACGTGAGAAATTCGGACTGAAACAGTAAAAAATCTTAAAGAAATGAAGGGAAGAACAACATTTATCAGCAGGCTGATGCTGACGGCTATTGTCGCGGTCATGCTGTGCGCCTGTGAAAAGACGGAAGTGCGCGAACGGGTCAGTTTCAACGAAGGATGGAAGTTTACCCTTGCGGGCAGTGATGATGATGCCCGGCAGGCCGGTTATGACGACAGCAGCTGGCGGGCTGTTGACCTGCCACACGACTGGAGCATCGAGGGCGAATTCAGTGAGTTGCACCCTGCTTCCCCGGGAGGAGGGGCACTGCCCGGGGGCATCGGCTGGTACCGCAAAACCTTTACGGTGGATCCCGAAAAAAAGGAGAAGATCATCTGCATCGAGTTTGACGGTGTCTACCGTAACAGCGAGGTGTGGATCAACGGCAACTTCCTGGGCAAGAGGCCGTACGGTTACAGCTCCTTCAGGTATGAACTCACCCCCTTCCTTCGCTACGGCGAGGAGGAGAACATCCTGGCAGTGAAGGTCGACAACTCACAGCAGCCCAACTCGAGATGGTATTCCGGCTCCGGCATCTACCGCAACGTGTGGCTTGTGACCACTGAGAAGATAGCTGTTGATCACTGGGGTACATACGTCACCACGCCGGAGGTTAGCACTGAATCGGCAATGCTGAGGGTGATCACGGAGGTGAAGAACTCCACCGGTGCTGCGGCTGAGATAATGCTCAGGACAACGGTGCGCGATGACGACGGCAGGCGAGTGGCATCCGCAGCCACTGACCCGGTTGTGGTCAACGGCAGCATCACCGCGGTGACCCAGGAGATGACTGTCAGTAACCCGCGCCTATGGTCGGTGGAGAATCCTGTGCTTTACAGGGTGGTGACCGAGGTCCTGAGCGGAGGTAAGGTGACAGACAGGTACGAGACAGTAACAGGAATACGCTCTTTTGTTTTTGACAGTGAGCAAGGCTTTATCCTCAACGGCAAACCGATGAAGATACTGGGGGTCTGTAACCATCACGACCTGGGATGCCTTGGGGCGGCGGTGAACACCCGTGCCATTGAGAGACAGCTTGAGATACTCAAGGCGATGGGATGCAACGGCATACGCACTTCACACAACCCTCCGGCGCCGGAGCTGCTCGATCTGTGTGACCGTATGGGCTTCATCGTGATGGATGAGGCCTTTGATGTATGGAAGGTAAGCAAGACGGAGTTTGACTATCATCTCGACTTTGACGAGTGGTATAGAAGGGATCTGGAGGATATGGTGCTGCGTGACCGCAATCATCCCTCCGTCTTCATCTGGAGCATCGGCAACGAGGTGATGGAACAGTGGGAGAGAGACGGCAGCGGTGAGGTCCTCAGCACGGAGATGGCAGCCATCGTCAGAGCCCTCGATGACACCAGGCCGGTGACGGCAGCATGCAATGACCCCGCCCCCCATAACCCTGTCATTGCATCCGGGGCCCTCGACCTTGTGGGATTTAACTACCGCGACACCCTCTGGGGCCGTCTTCCGGAAGCCTTTCCGGGTGGCAGGTTCATAGGCACGGAGACCACATCGGCACTGGCCACCAGAGGCAGCTATGACATGCCGTCAGATATCATCCGCCGCTGGCCGGTGAGGTGGGATCAGCCCTTCATGGACGGCAACGCTGACCTTACATGCTCAGCCTATGACAACTGCTCCGCACCGTGGGGCACAACACACCGCGACAGCTGGAAGCTGATACGCGACCATGATTTCCTGTCGGGAATGTACATATGGACAGGCTTCGACTACCTGGGTGAACCTACGCCCTACTGGTGGCCGGCACGGAGTTCATACTTCGGCATCATAGACCTTGCCGGCTTCCCCAAAGATGCCTACTACATGTATCAGAGCGAGTGGACCGACGAAACGGTGCTGCATCTCTTTCCGCACTGGAACTGGAATCCCGGACAGACGGTGGATGTGTGGGCTTACACCAACTGTGACGAGGTTGAACTGTTCCTGAACGGGAGCTCACAGGGCAGTAAGACCAGGAGTGATGAAGACCTCAACATGGTGTGGCGGCTGCCGTTTGAGGAGGGGACGCTGCTGGGTGTCGGTTACCGCGGCGGCAGTGAGGTGATGCGACAGGAGGTGAAGACTGCCGGTGAGCCAGCTGCCATAGTGCTTACGCCTGACAGGAGAGAGATAAAAGCCGATGGCTCAGACCTCTCATTCATAACAGTGACGGTGGTCGACAGTGATAATGTGACCGTGCCTCATTCCGATGAGCTGATAAAATTTACTGTTGAGGGGCCAGGCACTATTGCCGGGGTCGACAACGGCTGCCAGACCAGCATGGAGCCCTTCAGAGCGGATTACCGCAGGGCCTTCAATGGTAAGTGCCTGCTGGTGGTGAAGGCAGGGAAGGAGAAGGGCAGCGTCAGGGTCACTGCTGTTGCGGATGGAATGACACCTGCAGTGACGGAACTGAGCGTCAGATAGAGAACCTGATGCTTTCGGAAGACATTGTGCCCAAGGTGACCCTGGGGTCAGATGAAGACCCTGGTGCCCTCGTCCGGCATTTCGTCCCCTGTGACCCTGTGTCAGATGAAGACCCTGGTGCCATTATCAGGCATTTCGTCCCCTGTTACCCAGCTGTCAGATGAAGACCCTGGTGCCCTCGGAATAACTCTCCCGGAGCTCGCGCGGGGTACACCCCTTCTTTTTGCGAAAAATGCGGTTGAAGTTCGAGATGTTGTTGAAGCCGCATGAGTATGCGATCTCGGCTATCGTCTTGGTGGTGGAAATGAGCATCCGGGAGGCATGACCCAGACGCACCTCCGTCAAACAGTCGATGAAGGTCATACCTGTCCTGAGCTTGAAGAAACGGCTGAAGGCCGACTCTGTCATGTTTGCCAGCCTGGCAGCCTCAACAAGGGATATCTGCTTATCGAAGGAGCTGTGAATGAATGCCATCACCTTTTCAATACGCCTGCTGTTATAGGAGAAGAGCTCGCTGCCGTGAAACCCTGAGTCGGAGAGCACCCTGTATTCCCTGGAGATGGAGAGATCATGGAGGATACTCATCAGCTCGAGCACGGAATCAAAGCCCTGCTTTTTGCCCAGCCCTATGATGCGGGGCTCGAGCCTTTTGGTGGTCTCGGGCGAGAAAAGGATGCCCCGCAGTGACCTGCGTAGCATGCTGCGGATGAAGTTCAGCTGGTTCTTCTGGAGAAACCTCTCATCAAAGAAGTCCTTGTGAAACTGAATGGTGATCTCCTCAACCTGGTTCTTTGCAAAGCCGGAACCAAACCATCCGTGCGGCAGTCCGGGTCCTACCAGTGCCAGTTCAAGATCTTCTATCTCCTCGACATGATCGCCGATAATTCGCTTCGCCCCGCGGGCATTCCTGATGAAGTTGAGCTCTATCTCATCATGGTAGTGAAGCGGAAAGTCAAAGTCCGACTTCGCACGGTAGAAATAGGTAAAACAGTCAGACTGGGTCAGCGGCGTGATCTCCTTCAGGATAGCATCATGCATGGTTACGATCTATGTTGATGATTACTTCAAATATACTGAATCTATGTAAAAAAACTACAATATACCGGTCAATACGTGCCTGTTACAAATAAGTGATAACCTGATAGATATATTGGAGAGATCTTGCCGTAACCGGCAATAGCCAATTCTGCAGTCAAAAAAATACATAAGAGTGGCCGTATTACTCTCATTCGACTACGCATCATGGTATTAAAGTATCATGATTTAAAAGAATGGTATCATTGCAGTGCAGCCCTGATTCCCTAATTTTGATAGAGAACTAATAGAAAAGCATGATGAACAGAGTAATAGCCGGGTTGGTTGCATTTATTCTCCTCGCCGGGTGTAAAAGCACACCGCAAAGTGATTTTATAACGGTTTCCGATGGCATCTTCGTGAATGGCGGTGAGCCTGTATACTTTATTGGAGCCAATTACTGGTACGGGGCCATTCTTGGCAGCCAGGGAGAATATGGCGACAGGGAGAGGCTCATCAGGGAGCTTGACCAAATGAAGAGCATCGGTATTGATAACCTTCGAGTGATGGTGGGCGCCGAAGGTCCTGACAATGAGCCGTTCCGAGTGACTCCCGCACTGCTGCTTGCGCCGGGAGAATACAACGATGATCTGCTTGACGGTCTTGACTTCCTGCTGGCGGAGATGAAGAAGCGTGAACAGCATGCCATCCTCTTCCTTAACAATGCGTGGGACTGGAGCGGAGGCTTTTCCCAATACCTGAACTGGAACGGGTACGGGCCGATACCAAATCCCAACCTGCCGCCAAACACATGGCCACAGTTCATGAGTTTCTCGGGACAGTTCAACGGGTGCGAGCCGTGTCTCGGGATGTTTGAGGAACATATCAGGTTTATCGTCGGACGGATCAATCGATATACAGGCATCAGATACATTGATGACCCCGTGATCATGACCTGGGAGATAGCCAACGAGCCCAGGGCCTTTTCGGATGAAAATATCCCGGCTTTTGAGTCGATGATAGGGCGCATGGCGGCACTGCTTCAGGAGCTCGACGAAAACCATCTTGTCACCACCGGCACCGAGGGGAGGCACGGCTGTGAACAGTCGATGGAGCTCTTTGAACGTATCCATGCCGACCCCAACATAGATTACCTCACCATGCATATCTGGCCAAAGAACTGGGGATGGCTTGATATTACCGACATCGCCGGCACCATTGATTCTGCCATTGTCAAAACCAACCTCTACATGAATGACCACTTTGAGGTGGCAGAGCGGCTTGGGAAGCCGATCGTGCTGGAGGAGTTCGGCCTGCCGCGTGATCACCACGGCTTCTCGCCGGATGAGACAACGAGATACCGCGACCGTTACTACAACAATGCCTTCATGCAGGTGATGGACCATGCCGCTGTGCGCGGACGACTGGCAGGATGCAACATCTGGGCATACTCCGGTGAGGGAAGAGCGGCAGAGGGCCGGCTCTTCTGGCAACCGGGCGACGATTACCTGGGCGACCCGCCGCAGGAGGAGCAGGGACTTAATTCGGTGTTCGACACTGACTCAACCATCGACCTTATCTCCGGGTACAACCGGAACCTTGACAAGCTGATGAATAAATAGAACCGTCATGAGAAATATTATTGCTATAGGGCTTGCCTTCCTTATGATGACTGCATGCAAGAGTGGGCAGCAAGAGAGAGCTGCCGCCGCTGATCCGGAGGCTACCGCTGCGACAGTTAAGATGCTGGCAGGACTGAAGGCTGCCACGGAAAAGGGCATTATGTTCGGCCACCAGGATGACCTGGCCTACGGCATCGGGTGGGTCTACCCTGAAGGGGAGTCAGACGTGAAAAGGGTCGCAGGCGACTATCCCGCCGTTTACGGCATGGACCTGGGGAAGATAGAGCACCGTGCAGCTGTCAATCTCGACTCTGTGCCGTTTGAACATATGAGGAGCTTCGTCCGTGAGATATGGGCACGCGGAGGAGTGACGACCTTCAGCTGGCACCTCGATAACCCGCTCACCGGCGGCAGCACCTGGGATATTTCGTCCGACATGGTGGTGGCATCGGTGCTGCCTGGTGGCGAGAACCATGACAGGTACCGTCAGTGGCTTGATAACCTTGCCGGTTTTCTGGCCTCTCTCACTGACGATGACGGCACCGCCATTCCCGTCATCTTCCGCCCCTACCATGAGCATACCGGCAGCTGGTTCTGGTGGGGAGAAAAGCTCTGCACGGCTGAGGATTTCATTGCGCTATGGAGGTTTACCTTCGACTACCTCTGCAAAGAGAAGGGAGTGCATAACCTGCTCTTCGCATACTCAAGCTCCGGAGACATAGAGGACAGGGATTACTATCTTGAACGCTACCCGGGAGACGGCTATGTTGACCTGATGGGGTTCGACTACTACCAGATGGCCGGCGCTGCAGATGGCAGCTTCACTGAAGCGGTCGACAGGGTGCTGGGCATTGTGACGGAGGTGGCCGCTGAACGGGGTAAGCTTGCGGCACTGACGGAAGCAGGATATGAGGGTATCCCCGACCCGGAATGGTGGACAGGAACCCTCTGGCCTGCAGTGAAGAACTATAAGATCTCTTATCTGCTGGTATGGCGCAATGCCCACAACAGGCCGGGTCACTTCTATGCACCCCATCCGGGTCATGTCAGTGCAGACGACTTTATCGGGTTCTATAACCTTCCGGAGACTCTTTTCCAGGCTGACGTGACGGAACTGGGTGTTTTCAGATAGAGCCGGCATGAATGTGAGCATTCATTGGAAAATTGTTTTCAGTTGCTGCCGGGCTCCGTCCCATCAAAAAGAGGGGGATGAATTGTACGAATAATATTGATTACCACACAGGACAAGATGGATAACTTCACTCAACGCCTCGCCATGCTCAGAGAGGAACACGAAGCCCTGATAACACGCAAAAACAGGAAGATCGAGCCGGGTAACGGCATCTTTCACCGCTTTGAATACCCGGTGCTCACCGGTGCCCATGCGCCGCTGGAGTGGCGCTATGATCTCAATCCCGCTACCAACCCGCACCTGATGGAGCGGTTCGGCATCAATGCCGCATTCAACGCCGGCGCCATGAAACACGACGGCAAGTATCTTCTTGCTGCCCGCGTTGAGGGCTACGACCGCAAGTCGTTCTTCGCGATAGCCGAGAGTCCCAACGGCATCGATAACTTCCGCTTCCGCGACTACCCCATTACCATGCCCGAGACCTCCGATCCTGACATCAACGTCTATGACATGAGGCTGACGAGGCATGAGGACGGATGGGTCTACGGGGTGTTCTGCACGGAGAGGAGAGACCCGAAGGCACAGCCCGGCGACCTCTCCTCGGCTGTGGCCGCTACCGGCATAGCGCGCACCCACGACCTGGTGACCTGGGAGCGTCTGCCTGACCTTGTCTCGGCAAGCCAGCAGCGCAACGTGGTGCTGCACCCCGAGTTCGTAGACGGTAAGTACGCACTTTACACCCGCCCGCAGGACGGCTTCATCGATGCCGGCAGCGGCGGAGGGATAGGATGGGCACTGGTGAACGACATAACACATGCGGAGATAAGACCGGGAGAGGAGAAGATCATCAACTTCCGTCACTACCATACCATCAAGGAGATGAAGAACGGCGAGGGGCCGCACCCGATAAAGACATCCGCGGGATGGCTCCACCTGGCACACGGAGTGAGAGGGTGTGCGGCAGGATTGCGCTATGTCCTCTATCTGTATATGACTGATCTGCAGGACCCGGCACATCTCATCGCCGAGCCGGCAGGTTACTTCATGGCTCCCGTGGATGAAGAACGTATCGGCGACGTATCCAACGTGCTCTTTTCCAACGGTTGGATAGCCGATGATGACGGTACCGTTTACATCTACTATGCATCATCCGATACCCGGATGCACGTGGCGTTATCCACTGTTGAGAAGCTGACCGACTACTGCCTCAACACCCCTCCTGACGGCCTGCGTTCTGCCGATTCGGTAATGCGACTGAACCGGATCATTTCCCGCAACAGGGAATATCAGGGAGGGAGATGAAGAGGGAGTTCCGCAACAAAAAATACCTGCCATGGAGATGAGCACGAATGCTGACAGGATGCTGAAGAAGATGGAGGCGGAAGCACTGGAGGAGCTGACCCGCAATATCCTGCCCTACTGGGTCAGCAGGATGCCCGATATGAGTCTGGGGGGCTTTTACGGCAGGATCGACGGCAGGGACCGGGTTGTTGCCGATGCGCCAAAGGGGGCGATACTTAACGCACGTATCCTCTGGAGCTTCTCGGCGGCATACATCACTGTCAGGGATCCGGCATACCTGGCGATGGCCACACGGGCGCGTGATTACATCTTCAGCCACTTCTTTGACGACCTGTATGGCGGCACATACTGGTGCCTGAAGAGTGACGGCGAGCCGCTGGAGACAAAAAAACAGGTATACTCAATAGCTTTTTTCATCTATGCCCTGAGCTGGTATCACATGGCTACCGGCGACAGTGAAACGCTGGACAGGGCTGTCGCTCTCTATGAACTGATAGAGAAGCACAGCTTTGATAGTGTTCACGGCGGGTACTATGAGGCCTTCACCAGGGAGTGGGGAGAGATCGCCGATCTTCGCCTGAGCGAGAAGGATGAGAACGAGAAGAAGACGATGAACACTCACCTGCACGTTCTGGAGGCTTACACCAGCCTGCTGCGCATATGGCCCGATGAGGGGCTGAAGAGACAGCTCGGCAGCCTGGTGCGCATCTTCACTGACACGATTGTTGATGCCGGGACGGGGCACCTCGGGCTCTTCTTTGACGAGGAGTGGAACTGCCGCTCCACTGCCGTGTCATACGGTCACGACATCGAGGCCTCGTGGCTCCTCTGCGAGGCTGCAGAGGCGCTGGGCGAGGCAGAGAGTGTGAAGGGCACCGCTCTCAGGATAGCCTCGGCGGCACATGAAGGGCTGGCCGGTGACGGCAGCCTCTTCTATGAGCGTGATGACGCCAGGGGTCATTTCGACCGCGACAGGCACTGGTGGGTGCAGTCGGAGGCGGTGGTGGGGTTCGTCAATGCATGGAAGATGAGTGGCGACCACAGCTGGCTGGAGCTGGCAGCGGCCGCCTGGCAATATATCACCGCCAACCTGGTTGACAGGGTTAACGGTGAATGGTTCTGGAGCATCCGCGACGACGGCTCCGTCAACCGCGACGATGACAAGGCAGGTTTCTGGAAGTGTCCCTATCACAATACCCGCATGTGTCTTGAGATTGCCACCAGGTACAATAAGTAAGGTTATGCAGCAGTTTGTTTTTTGCACCTTGTTGGTGTAAATTTGCATCTTTGCAGAGAAACTAACCGGCAGGACTTGAAGACAAGACAGGTAATCCTTAGAGCGACAGGTGTCATTCTTTTGTTATATATGATCTGTTTTGCATCATGTGATACTGTCAGTTACTGCTGGGTCTGTGAGCATCCCCGTGACAGCTCTGATCACCAGACGGTGTGCAATTCAATGTCGAAGAGCAAGCTGGAGTCGTACGGGTATATCTGTACTCCGTATTGAAAAAGGGTCGCTGTCTGAAGCTTCAGCAAATATTGAGAGAAAGAAAAAAATTCATTAACTTTGCACCCGCAACGGTCGGTTGTCCGCCATTTGGCGGCCAGACATCGGCCGGGATAAAAGGGTCGGTTGGCCGAGTGGCCAGGCATCGGTCTGCAAAACCGGGTATCTCCTTCGCCAAGGCTTCGGAGATCAGTGACGGCGGTTTGAACCGAGTGAGCGGAGAGCAGCGAACCGAAGGAGCTCGCGAAGCGAACAGAGTGAGACGAGCAATCCGCCACCGACATTTGACGTTATTTGGAGTGTAGTTTTATTCTGAAAATATTACGGTCGGTTGGCCGAGTGGCTAGGCNNGCAAAACCGGGTACGGCGGTTCGAACCGAGTGAGCGGAGAGCAACGAAGCGAAGGAGCTCGCGAGGCGAACTGAGTGAGACGAGCAATCCGCCACCGACATTTGACGTTATTTGGAGTGTAGTTTTGTTCTGAAAATATTAAGGTCGGTTGGCCGAGTGGCTAGGCGNNGCAAAACCGGGTACGGCGGTTCGAATCCGCCACCGACCTCAATCCATTCCAGACCTCGCATTTCATGCGGGGTCTTTTTTGTTGTGGGGCAGATTTTGGGGCATTTGGGGCAAGTTTGGGAGAGTAATTACTTACACATGGGTAAATTCTTGCCTATCTTAAGTGTAACCAATTACTTTATTCCGTATGCAAAGAACTTATTTGTTTTCAGTTGTTTCTTTTTTCTTCTCCTGCTCTTCTTTATAATTCTTCAATGCTAAGGAAGTCATATCAATCAGATCACCATTTCGCTTTTCAAGAACTTTTACCATCTCTGCCAGCTCAAGGGATTTATTCAGGATCTCATTCTTGTCCTTCTCTAATTGGGTGATTTGTTCTTTCAACTCGCCAATCTCATCCTTTTCCGACATAAACATTGGACCCTGGCCGGTGAAAAGGAAGGTTGGGTTGACATTAAAATTTCTAACCAGTTCAATAACTGCTTTTGTGCTGATGAGTGCCTCACCATCAAGAGTAGATGATAATTGTGCCGTAGAACTGTAACCCATAGCTTTGGCAAAAGCAGTGCGCTTAATTCCTTGATCGCCAATTGTTCTGTAGATCCTGGCGAAGTTTTGTGTTATATTGAAATTCATAAAAGTAAAAGATTACTCAAATATAGTAAAATAAACAAAAATATTTGATATTTATAAGTATTAAATTAGCTATTTATAAAATTTGTATCTATACACATTAGTGGGCACTGACGCAGATTTGCAAATTTCTGATGTCTTTTTATTTATTAATACTGTCTGTCTACATTAGGAAAACATAGCGGGATTCTTGAAGCTTGAAGATATAATTTCTTTGAAATCTTCTTTATTTATAACAATAGTCTTTGCTTTCATATTTATTCCGGATACGGTAAAATATATTTTTCTTTTTTCGTTAGTCCATTTGGGATCATCAAGTTTTATTAAAGCTTCAAAAGAAATTGCATTGTTATCCTGATCCGTGGAGAAATATCTAAAAAAGTCGGTATTTAAAATGTCTGTCCTACCATATGTTATCTTTTTGAATTGATCTTCGCCACTTTCAGCCGGTATTTTAAAAACATTATCTGGCAATTTTATTGTAATTATAGCATCATTAATTGGTTGGGATGAGACATTATATACCTTGAACATAGTCCTATAATATTCATCAACCTTATTATTTTCTTTTTTCCACACTTCTAATTTAATATCTATTTCAGGAATCTTTTTATCCGATATTCCCATTGCAATAATTGATACCAGTAATGCCAATAGACCAATTAAACTTGCAATAATATCACTAAGTTCCAGTATAGAATTAATGGCTATAAACGTGAAAGTTAAAGCAGCCAGTAGAGGGTGTAAATAATTTTGTGTAA